>JBCDBR010000030.1:0-44232 GCA_039183205.1 Pseudomonadota bacterium
CGGATGCGCACCCGGAAATTTTCGGATTTTTGTCAAAGACTTATAGTACGAATGATATTGCCCGCGCGCTCGAATTCTAAGGGGTCGCGGCGGTTGCCTCAGACAGAACGTCCACGCCTTGGCACGCAAAGTAATGCAGCAGATCAATGAAGATCCAATTTTCCGCAAGTTTGTCACCTGAGCGCCGATAAATATCGACAACTCGAAACGGACCGGGTGCGTCACTGGCGGGCATGCCCATGAACCCGCCGGTCGGCCGCGCCGTAAAATTTGGCCAGCCAAAGAAGCCGCCAAAATGTCCTTCGGCCAATCGCGCGCGGTGATTTGTGCGGGTCCTATCTGAAAACCCTGCGCGGAATGGTTTTGCGTGCTGTTCGGCATAGCGGTTGATCGTGTAGCTCGCCCCAATCCCGGCCGGGCCCCACCAAATCATGTCTTCATGCCAGGTTCGACGCAGTTCTTCTTCGACCGGTATTCCCAATTGCCAAGTGCCCAAATCCTTAATCATCGCGTTGATGGCTGAGAGAGTGTTGTCCCCCTCATCCATGTCTTGGGCTTGTAGCATCACACCGTCATGAGTTTGCGGCCCGGGCTGAACCAAATGCTGCGCAGTGGCCTGCGGCCAAGGGTTGCAACCGGCTTGGATCATCAGATGTGGGATATCGACGAACGTTGCGGCCTCGACGATTTTTCCTTTGGCGACGCGATGAAACTCCGCAAATCGAAGCATGCCAATCTTGCGCGTTGGGGCGATGCCGAGCCAAGGGAGATCGAATAAACCCAATAAGTGGCCCATGGAAACGACCCATGTGCTGGCCCATTCGTCGATTTCGTTGTGGCCGGCGAAAAAGACGTCCAGACGCCGCTGAAGCGCTGTGAACGAGGACTTGAGTGGGTCCCAAAAACGCTGCGCGACTGCGTCTGGACCGGCTTGTTCATGAAACGGATGCATGCCGTACCATGAAAAATCGCCCGTCACATGTGGACCGAGGGCGCCTGCGGATTCGCCGGGTTTTGCAGCGTCCAGATCTTGAAACAACGCCGTTACGCGTGACTTGGCATCCTGGATCTCCGCTGAATTAAACCTTTTTTTCATTAAGTTAACTCGGATCTTCCGCGTGTTTATGGATTGGCTATAATTTAGTCTTGCCGGATTGTGATGCTGGTGTCTATCGTCAATGCATTCGTATGCAAAGCGCGTGCGCGGGGGTACCATGGCCGAGATTCAACTCCGAAACATTTCCAAGCGATGGGGCTCTTTCGTCGGGGTCGACAATTTCGACCTGACGATCGCGGACGAAGAGTTTTTGGTGCTTCTTGGTCCATCTGGCTGCGGCAAAACGACGACAATGCGGATGATTGCGGGACTCGAAGACCCAACCGACGGCGATATCGTCATCGGGGAGCGCGTGGTCAATAACCTTGAGCCGAAAGACCGCGACGTCGCTATGGTGTTCCAGAGCTACGGGCTCTACCCAAACATGAATGTCTACGACAACATCCGGTTTCCCCTGAAGGTTCGTAAGGTTCCGGATGAAGAGCACGACGATCGAGTTATGCGTGCGGCGAAAATGGTCGAGCTTGAGCCGTTTTTGCACCGAAAGCCGGCCGAACTTTCGGGCGGCCAACGGCAGCGCGTTGCCTTAGCGCGGGCCATCGTACGTCAACCACAGGTGTTTTTGATGGACGAGCCGCTGTCAAACCTTGACGCAAAATTGCGCGTCTCAACGCGTGCCCAAATCAAAAATCTCAGCCATGAGCTGAAGGTGACTACGGTCTATGTCACTCATGATCAGATCGAAGCGATGACCCTTGCAGACCGCGTCGTCGTGATGAAGCAAGGGATCGTGCAGCAGGTTGGCACACCAACCGAGATCTACGACAATCCGGCCAATACGTTTGTCGCGGGATTCATTGGAAGTCCGGCAATGAATTTGATGGAAGGCACGCTCAGCGGCGGAATTTTCGAAGGCGAGAATGTGCGTGTCACCGGTTTGGCAGGACCGGACGGGCCGGTCACTCTGGGCTTTCGCGCTGAAGACGCGACCATTGCAAGCGGCGCCGGTGAGATCTCGGCGCCCGTATACACTATGGAGCTTTTGGGCGATGCCACCATGCTGACGGTTCGCGCCGGCGGTGCTTTGGTTTCGGTCAAAGCGAGCAAGGATTTCCGCATTGAAATTGACGAGACGGCTGCCTTCAGTGTGCCGTCAGAGATCTGCCACCTGTTCCATCATGAAACAGGGGAACGACTGGCGGGCTAGCTGCCCACAACCGCCCATGGGTGCAGAGCTTCGAAGCTGCATCCTGGGCCTGCGCTCAACAGGGAGAACGCGCATGAAACTGAAGACAATCCTTCTGGCGGGCGCTTTCGCCGCCATCGGCTCGGCCGCGTTTGCGGATTGCTCGTTCGAGAACGAGACCCCGATACGTTCGTTGTCGGCTGGTTTTGAGGCATGGAACGCGGTGACGGAAGCCTGGGCCGAATGCGGCAATGTCGAAGCCGAATTGAACCAGGAATTTCGTGAAGTCCAGCCGCAAGCTTTCGCGGCGAACCCGTCGCTCTATCAGATCGGAGGCGTGTCAAACGGGACAATTACTCCGCTATTAAACCAAGGGACGATCCGCCCGTTGGATGATCTGGTCGCTCAATATGGCGGAAATCTATCGCCGCAGCAGCTGATCCGCATCAATGGAGAGATCATGGCGGTTGCGATGATGGTGAACACCCAGCACTTGATGTTCCGCGCCGACATTCTCGAAGATTTGGGTCTTGACGTGCCAACAACTTGGGACGACGTGCTTGACGCGGCTGCGGCCATACAAGCGGCCGGCGTGGTCGACTATCCGCTTGGTGCGACGATGGCGTCGGGTTGGAATTTGGCACAGGATTTCAACAACATGTTCCTAGGCTATGGAGGTGAGTTTCTCAACGATGATGGTACGCCAAGCCTCAATACGGAGGCCGGTGTAGCCGCGCTTGAGATGATGATGGCGCTGACCGAATACATGGACCCGGAATACCTCGTATCCGACTCGACTTACGTCCAGCAGCAATTTCAGCAAGGCCAAATCGCCATGGCGAACCTGTGGGCCAGCCGTGCGGCGGCCATGGACGACGAAGCGGAAAGTCAAGTTGTTGGGCTGGTCGAAGGCGCGTCGGCACCGTTAGCGGTCGAAGGCGGCGCACCGGCGACCACCTTGTGGTGGGACGGCATCGTAATCGCGGCCAACATTTCCGACGAAGAGGCCGAAGCGGCATTCCGTGTCGCAATGGAAGGTTTCGACAGCGACATGGTGACAGCGAACAATGATGCCGCAATTTGGCTTGTCGAAGGGTACCAGCCGTCCCGTTTGGCTGGGGGCGCTATAGCCACCGCGACCGCATCGCCGGCGCCGGCGGCCTATCCGTCGACGTCTCAGATGGGGCTTATGCACACCGCCCTCGGAAACGAGTTGCCTGCCTTCTTTACGGGTGATGCAACTGCCGCAGAGACGCTTCAGGCGATTGAGGCGGCCTACACCACCTCCGCACAAGAAGCGGGCATCTTGGAGTAGGAATACTTGATGGGGCGGGTCATCTCCGCCCCACCTGTTCTGTCGGAGGCAACGCAATGAAATTCCGGACCTTTCTAGGCTTCGTCGCCCCATCGGTTGTTCTGATGGTCTTGTTCATTGCCTTCCCGTTGACCACTGTGTTCATCGGCTCTTTCCAATTGACACAACCGATTTTGGAACAAGTCGAAGAAGAAACCTGCACGCCAGGATTTCTGACTCAAACGTGCACCACCTCGACCGTTACGAGGCCTTTGCTGGACGAATTCGGGGAAATCGTGACCACCACGGAATGGGTCGGCACGCTGAACTACACGCGCGTCTTACAGCCCGAAGCCGCTTGGGAGGCGATTTCGCAACGCTCCTGGCAGGCTTTGATGCGGATCGATTTCTGGTCGGCGCTACGATTTACCTTGATGTTCACACTTGTCACGTTGCCGCTGGTTATCGGGACAGGCTTAGCCTTGGCTCTGGTCGTGAACAATGCCGCGCGCGCGATACGCGGCCAAATTATCTTTGTATCTCTTTTGCCGTTCATTGTAACGCCGGTGATCGGCGCTTTGTCGATCCGCTGGCTTTTTATCGGCGACGGGATTCTCACCGCCGCGCTCGAAGCTTGGCTCGACGCTGATCTGGCGCTTTTTGCGCAAGCCTGGACGATCGAGTTGATGATGCTTTTCTATCGGGTTTGGCACGTTGCGCCGTTCGCGTTTGTGATCTTTTACGCCGGCCTTCAGACGGTAAACCAGGACACGCTCGAATCGGCGATCATTGACGGGGCCAGCCGGTGGGATCGCTTGCGCTACGTTATCGTGCCGCACCTTATGCCTTTGATCATCTTTATTTCGATCATTCACCTGATGGACACATACCGAGAGTTTGAGGCGATCGTCGGCTTTACGGCGCAGGCGCATGTCATCTCGCTACAGTGGCTGACTTATGACTTTCTGGTACCGGACGATGCCGGTAACCGAGCCTTTGGTCGTGCTTCGGCCAGCGCCATGCTGACCATGGTTGGCATTGTCATCCTGCTTGTCCCGCTCCTGCGCCGTACATGGCGTGACCACAAGGGAGGCGCGCACTGATGTCCACGCCAAGAGCTTTGCGCCAACCACTGTCCCTGAAGCTGACATCTGCCAGCTTTCTCGCGTTTTGGTGCCTGATTGCCGCATTCCCGATCTTCTGGATCGCGGTGATGAGCTTCAAAGTGCCGGTTGATGCCTTCGCCTCCAACCCAATTGAAGTGATCTTTGGCCCGGAAACACGGGCTGCTGGGCGCGGGCTGTCGATACTCGACATCCTAATGATAATTGCTTTTGTGTTTTTTGCCGCCCGAGCGGCGATCCGCTGGTTGCCCAGGGCGGTTGCGACATATGCGCATGGACAGTCGGCGGTGGGCTGGGTCATTGGCGTGCTGGCCTATGTGCTTGCGGCCCTCATCTTGGCCGTGGTGATCCTGCCGGCCGTCATGGGTGTGGTCAACAGTGTCGCCGGTCCGCTTGGGCGACCCGTTATTGGCCTGACGCTCCAGCACTACCAGGCAGTTTGGGTGGAGAACGCGTTTTGGCAGAACTTCGTGAATTCTATGGTCGTCACCGGCGGCGTCGTCTTGGTCTCCCTGACCGTCGGCACGCTGGCAGGGTATGGGCTTGCACGCTCGGGCGCCAATATCGCGTTTTGGATTTTGATCATCGCGCTGGTTTTTCGGGCATTGCCTCATTCGGTTTTGGTTGCAGGTTATCTGCCGGTATTCATCAATTCCGCAGAGATCCTGCGGCCAATCCTAGGGGATGCCGCGCCCACACTTTATGGCCAGCCTCTCGCGGTCATCGCGGTCCTTGTGTCGATCAATCAGCCCTTCACAATTTGGATGCTACGAAGCTTTTTCCAAAATATCCCGAACGAGTTAGACGAAGCCGCACGTGTCGATGGCTGCACGCATTTCCAGGCCTTTCGATGGGTCATCATGCCTGTAATGTGGCCCGGCGTGATTACCACCGGTCTGTTCAGCTTTTTGCTAGCATATAACGACTTCTTGGTGACCTCGCTGTTGCTGGATCAATCCAACCAGACGATGGTTCCGGCAATTGCCGCCTACTTTAACCGCGAAACGACAACGACCGATCAGGTCGAAGCCGTTGCCGCGGCGGTCTCAATCACGGCGCCGCTCTTTTTGTTGGTCATGATCTTTCAACGTCAGATCGTCAGTGGGTTGACCGCCGGCGCAGTCAAAGGATGAGCTCGGTAGCCAGGCATACCGCGTTGGGGCGTCACCCGGCGCTGAACCGCATGCCACGCGACTTTCTGAATGTGGGGGGCGGTTTGGCCGACTTCCAAGGATGCATTCTGAAAGGATAGGAAATGAAGGGATCACGCCCAGAGCAGGCGGTTTTGACCCGTGACACAGACCTGAGCCAAATCAACGCCACCCGCGCGGTGATCGAAGATATGGTCGATGGGCTCAACGATCACAGGATCGACGATATCGGACAGTTCTTCGCCGAGGGGTTTCGGTGGATGGGAAATCAAGGCTGTGGCACGAAATACGGTTTGAAGGAATTTCAAGACAATTGGCAGCGGCCTTTTCAGGCGGCGTTTTCCGACAAGGTCTGTGTCGATGAGGCGCGGCTTTATATGGGCGAATGGGCTGCGGCCTTTGGCCGGCAAGAGGCGACGCATTCGGGGGTCTTCATGGGCATTGCGCCGACCGGAAAGCGGGTTGTGATCCGCTACATGGATTTCTGGAAGGTGCAAAACGGCAAAATCACCGACAATTGGGTGATGGTCGATTTCCCGCATGTCCTGGCGCAACTTGGCAAAGACGTTTTTGCCGGCGAAGGATGGGAAACATTCGACCGCGGCGAAAGGAGTGCGCCGCGGTCAGCAACGTCATGAGGGAGAGACATGGCAATTACCTACCTCAAACGCGGGAGATCGCAAGGCGAACGGGCCGAGGACGACGCAAAGACCCGGGCAATTGTTGAAAAGACCCTGGCCGAGATCGAAGCACGCGGCGATGCGGCTGTGCGCGAATTGTCTGAAAAATTCGATGATTACGCGCCAGAGAGCTTTCGGCTGAGCGATGCTGAGATCGACGCGTTGATCGGTGAGCTGACGCCGCGAGAGCTTGCCGACATCAAATTCGCCCAAGATCAGGTGCGCGGTTTTGCCGAAGCGCAGCGCGCCTCAATGTTGGACATCGAAGTTGAAACCTTGCCGGGTGTGATTTTGGGGCACAAGAACATTCCCGTGCAGTCTGTCGGCTGCTACGTGCCGGGTGGCAAGTTTCCAATGGTTGCCTCGGCGCACATGTCCGTCTTGACCGCATCCGTGGCAGGGGTTCCGCGTATCATCGCGGCAACTCCTCCGTGGCAGGGGCGGCCCAACCCTGCGGTAGTTGCTGCGATGCACCTCGGCGGCGCGCATGAGATCTACGTCCTGGGTGGCATCCAAGCGGTTGGCGCGATGGCGCTAGGCACCGAGACAATTGCACCTGTCGACATGCTGGTCGGTCCCGGTAACGCGTTTGTGGCAGAAGCCAAACGGCAGCTTTACGGCCGCGTTGGCATTGACCTTTTTGCCGGGCCAACAGAAACCATGGTCATCGCAGATGATACGGTCGACGCGGAGCTATGCGCGACCGACCTCTTGGGCCAGGCGGAGCATGGCTACAATTCCCCGGCCGTCTTGGTCACAAATTCGCGCAAGCTGGCCCAAGCAACCATGTTCGAGATTGAGAGGATTTTGACGATATTGCCGACAGCGGACACTGCCGGGGTCAGTTGGCGCGACTATGGCGAAGTTATTGTCTGCGACAGCTATGATGAAATGTTGGACGTCGCAAACGATATCGCGTCAGAACATGTTCAGGTGATGACGGATCGTGACGATTGGTTTTTGCAGAACATGCATTCCTACGGGGCGCTGTTCTTGGGCCCGCGCACGAATGTTTCAAACGGTGACAAAGTCATTGGAACAAACCACACGCTGCCAACGAAGAAGGCCGGGCGGTATACAGGCGGCCTTTGGGTGGGGAAATTCCTGAAAACTCACTCTTATCAGAAGGTTATGACTGATGAGGCCGCGACCTTGATCGGCGAATATGGATCGCGTTTATGCATGCTTGAGGGCTTTGTCGGCCATGCCGAGCAATGCAACGTTCGCGTACGGCGTTATGGAGGTTTGAACGTACCCTACGGCACGGCGGCACCCTATCATGAGGCGGCGGAGTGATCGACCCGCACGCGTCCAATAAAGCCGCGGTCGCTGAGCTACGCTCGGCGCAATACGATTTTGATCCGCAACAGGTGCGCAAGGCGCTGGTCGGCATCGGGCCATCGGCCAGGTTTCGGATGTGTGCACCGTTTGGAGATTTGGACGGGCCTGATGCGTTCTACGAGGCTGTCTACGCACCGCTGTTGCAAGCTTGGCCAGATCTCGAGCGTCGCGATTGGATTGTGATGGCAGGCCAAGATACGCATGGACACAACTGGGTGGGGTGCGGCGGGCATTATACCGGGACGTTTTTGGCGCCGTGGCTAGACATCCCACCGAGTGGGCATGTCGGAACGATGCGGTTTCACGAGTTCTATCGATTTGAAGCGGGTATGCTGGCCGAGGCCCAAATCCTCTGGGATATCCCTGAGGTGATGATGCAATCCGCTGCTTGGCCCCTGGCGCCGTCCCTGGGCCGTGAATACGTCGTGCCGGGACCAGCGACCAATGATGGTATCGTGGAGGGTCCTCACGACGAGGCATTGGCCAGGCGCACACGCGACGTAATTGTCGATATGCTTGAACATCTGAAGCGACATCCAAGCGAAGGCGGGCCAGACGTGATGGAGATGCCGCGTTTTTGGCATGAACGGATGGCTTGGTACGGGCCGGCGGGCATCGGCACCGGTCGCGGTATCGCAGGCTTCCGTAACTGGCATCAGATCCCGTTTTTGGCTGCGATGCCCGATCGTGGGCTGGAACGTGAAAAGATCTTATATCATTTCTTTGGGGACGGGAATTACGCGGCCGTGACCGGTTGGCCGAACATGATCCAAACATTAAGCCATCCAGGCTGGATGGGAATCGCGCCGGCAGGCAAGCGGATCACGATGCGATCGCTCGACTTTTGGCGGCTAGGCCCGGACGGACGTATCCGCGAGAACTGGGTTCTTGTGGATTTGATCGATATGTATGCCCAAATTGGCGTCGATCCCTTTGCACGGATGCGCGAATTCAACAAAGCACGTTTGGGTTTTGACCCAGCTACCGGTACGGCACTTAAATGAAGCGACCACGTTCATATCCGGGGCTCGAAGCCCTTGGTCGCGTCCGGCTCTCACGGCATTTCTATATGCGTGATTTCCTTTATTCAGAGATCGGTAATTTCCACGCGATCCCCAATATTCCGCAAGATCCCGATCTTGCAATCTCCGCCGGACGACGACTGTGTGAGGACTTGCTCGAGCCGATTGTCGAGACCTTTGGACCGATCCACATTCGCTCTTCCTACCGGTCTCCGTCGCTCAATCATTACGGTGCGACGGTCGCCAAGCCGCAACGCTGTGCGCAAAACCCGGCCAATCATGCTGGGCATATTTGGGATCGTCGCGACGAAAGAGGTCGAATGGGCGCCTGCGCCTGTATCGTTGTGCCTTGGTTTGCCGATCAATATGAAGATCACGGTCGGGATTGGCGTGATTTGGCCTGGTGGGTGCATGACCACCTGCCCTATTCGGCGCTGTGGTTTTTTCCACGGCTCGCGGCCTTCAATTTGACCTGGCGAGAACAGCCGGCCCGATCAATCGACGGATACATGCCACGCCGCATTCAGCTTTTGCGCGCCGGAGACGTGCCCGCAGAACCGGAGGCGATGCGCGCAGGTCGCTATGCCGACTTCCCTACCTTTCGTGGCATCAGATACCCGGAGGCCGTATGATCCTACCGAAAACACCCTCCTTCCGCCTCGAAAATCGGCGCGCTTTGGTTGCCGGTGCGTCATCAGGTATCGGTCTTGCCTGTGCAGTGGCCCTTGCCGAAGCGGGTGCGGACGTCACACTGGCGGCGAGATCGGTCGAAAAACTGAATAATCTTGTAAAAGAAATATCAGCGAAAGGTCATAAGGCTGTCGCATTGCCAATGGACGTCGTGGACGTAGCCGCGACAGAGGCCAATGTGGCCGAGCATGGTCCGTTTGATATATTGGTGAACTCTGCTGGTTTAGCGCGCCATAGCCAAGCCGTCGACACCCAGGTGGCCGATTACGACGCCGTCGCTGAGATCAATATCAAGGGCGCCTATTTCCTGACCCGTGCCGTGGCCAAAGGCCTGATCGAAGCAGGCAAGCCCGGCAGCCTGATGAACATCTCCAGCCAAATGGCCCATGTAGGCGGTGTGGATCGTGGCGTTTACGCCGCAACGAAACACGCCGTACAAGGCTTTACCAAGTCGATGGCCATCGAATGGGGCAAGAAAGGCATTCGCGTAAACACGATCTGCCCGACCTTTATTCGCACGGCCTTGACCAAACAGACTTTCGAAAAACCGGAACGCCGTGCATGGGTATTGGAGAAGATCAAGTTGCCACGCATCGGTGAAGTTGAGGATGTGATGGGTGCTGCCGTGTTTCTGGCCTCGGACGCATCGGCGATGATCACAGGCGCGTCAATCTTGATAGATGGCGGCTGGACGGCGGATTGATGGCGGAGCGCGTAACATCATTCCAAGTGGCCGAACGGGCGGGCGTCAGTCAGTCGGCGGTCAGCCGCGTGTTCACGCCCGGTGCCAGTGTGTCGAAAACGATGGAAGAAAAAGTGCGGCGCGCGGCCGACGAATTGGGGTATCGCCCTAACGTACTGGCCCGGGCCATGATCACGGGGCGATCCCGGATGATCGGGCTCGTCGTTGCGTATCTGGATAACCACTTTTATCCCGAAGCGGTCGAAGCTTTGTCGAACGCCTTCCAGATGAAAGGCTATCACGTTTTGATGTTTATGGCCTCCCAAACGGTTGAGAACATCGATGCCGTTTTGGAGGAAATCCTGGACTACCAGGTTGAGGGGATTGTGATGGCGTCCGTCGAAATGTCGTCGAGCCTCACCGCCAGATGTGAGGCTGCGGGTGTGCCCGTGGTCCTTTTCAACCGGCTACAGGATGATACGCGACTGTCTGGGGTCGCGTCGGACAATCAGGCGGGTGGACGGCTCTTGGCGCAGTTTTTGGTCGCTGGCGGGCATGATCGAATTGCGCATATCGCCGGATGGGAAGGTGCATCGACCACGCGCGACCGCGAATTGGGATTTACGGCGGGGCTGGCGGCTGCGGGCAGGCGTGTCTATGCCCGTGAGGTCGGGAATTTCCGACTTGAGGACGCACGCAACGCCGCGCGAAGGATGTTTTGCGTTGCCGAGGCGCCGGATGCCGTTTTTGCTGCAAATGACCACATGGCGTTTGCCGTAATGGATGTGCTGCGCCACGAATTCGGCCTATCCGTGCCAGGCGATGTGTCCGTTGTCGGCTATGACGACGTGACGATCTCGGCCTGGCCGAGCTATGACCTGACTACAATCCGTCAATCAGCGCAGGTGATGGTCGATCAAACGGTTGAAATGATGCTGTCGCGCATCAAGGAACCTAACGCACCTGCGCGCCGTTTGGCGATTGACGCACCTCTTATCATCCGCCGTTCCGCGCGCGTGCCCGAAGGATGGTCCCATGAAGGGCTTTGATCCCAAATTTGTAGACTTTCCCGATTACATCATCGGAATAACAAAAGAGATCTGGGAGGACCGCGGCATCGCCACGTTACACGATTACTATGCCAAGGACATCGTGGTTCGGTCACCGGCCTCTGTTGTCGTTGGCAATGAAGGGGTGATCGCGGCAACAATGGCCACGTTAGCCGAATTCCCGGACAGACGTCTTCTGGGCGAAGATGTTATCTGGTCGGGGGACCCTGATCAGGGGATGTTGAGTTCTCATCGCATCTTATCGACGGCGACACATGCCGGAGACGGCGTCTACGGTCCGGCCAGCGGTGCGGCGCTTCGCTATCGGATCCTCGCCGATTGCCATGCCAAGGAAAACCAAATTGACGACGAATGGCTTATCCGGGATCAAGGCGCCATCGTCCGGCAACTCGGCTGGACACCGCAAGCGTATGCGTCGAAAATTATAGAAGAAAGAGGTGTTTCGGAAAACGCTGCTCGGCCGCTTACTCCGGAGACCGACCAAGTTGGCCCGTATTCAGGCAAGGGCAACACTAGCCCATGGGGTGACCAGCTCGCGGAGACGTTGACGCGTATTATGTCCGCTGACATGCGCGCAATTCCGGAAGTCTACGACCGCGCAGCAAGCCTTCATTATCCCGGCGGCGTTGATACGCAAGGCCATGATGGGGCCGACCAGTTTTGGATGGGACTGCGTGCGGCATTTCCGGATGCCGAATTCACGCTGCATCATGTGATCGGAAGAGAAGACCCGTTAATGCCACCCCGCGCCGCTGTGCGTTGGAGCCTTTGGGGCAAGCATTCGGGCTGGGGCGCGTTCGGCGCGCCAACCGGTGCGATGGTCTATGTTCTCGGCATCACCCATGCCGAGTTTGGCAGTTTCGGTGCCGCAGAGCCGCGCTTGCGACGCGAGTTCACGCTCTTCGATGAAACGGCAATCTGGAAGCAGATACTCTTGGAAGCGGGCTAATGGACAGCTTTGGAGACATTATGTTCACGCCAGCCGTTCAGGCGGAACAGGAGCGCGATGGTAGCCGTGAAAAGTACGAGCGGATGTACCGAAGCCGGCTCAAAGGACCGTTGGATGCGGATGCACGGGCGTTCATCGAAAGCCGCGACACTTTTTATATGGCGACGATCACTGAAACGGGTTGGCCCTATGTCCAGCACCGTGGTGGGCCGCCTGGCTTCCTCAAAGTTCTTGGACCCGAAGAGATCGGTTTTTCAGACTACGCTGGAAATCGTCAATTTATAACAAAGGGCAACTTGAACGGTTCAAACCGAGTGTCAATCATTCTTATGGATTACCCCCGTCGCGCGCGGCTAAAGGTAATCGGACATGCAAAAATGATCGACGCGGGAGCCGACGAAGTGCTCGCTAAGCGTCTGGCAACCGACGGTGCCTCGGCGCCGCAGCGGCTCGTGACGATTGCGGTCTCGGCAATTGACTGGAACTGCCCAAAGTACATAACGCCGCGACTGACAGAAGCGGAAATTGAAACGTCAATCGGCCCGCGAATTCTTCAGATGGCCGAGAAAATCAAGATGCTCGAGGCCCGCTTGGATCGGGCAGAGCCGAGTTGGAGAGAGGGCAAATGACACCTGCCGAAATGGAAGCGCGCACCGTCCGCTATGGCGATCTTGTGCCGTGTCGTACCGCATTCATAGATGCGCATACCCCGGGCAGCGACCAAAAGGAGAATTTTACGATCATCGGTGGCGGCGTGAGCGAAAGTGCGGACCAATACGTCCACATCTCCATCCCACACGGGTTTAACATCGGTGCGGCGGGTCAGCCACCAAAGTGCCGAAACTCTCTCCATTCGCACCGTACGGCAGAGGTCTTTTTTGTGTTGAAAGGCCGATGGAGGTTTTTCTGGGGCCGCTGGGGGGATGCTGGCGAAGTTATTTTAGAAGAAGGTGATATCTTTAACATCCCAACCGGTATCTTTCGCGGTTTTGAGAACATCGGAAACGACTACGGCATGATCATGGCCATACTCGGCGGCGATGACGCCGGTGGCGGTGTGATTTGGGCGCCGCAGGTGATCCAAGATGCCGCTGATCATGGGCTGGTCTTGTCGAATGCGGGCAAGCTCTACGACACGAAGCAGGGACAACAACTTCCGGCTGACGCCAAACCAATGCCCGTTCTCAGCGATGCGGAACTTGCGGATTTTCCTGAACCGACCAGCGGTGAGGTCATTCCCCGCTTTATCGCTCGATATTGGGACCTGGTGGCGCTTTCTGATAAAGCACCTGTCACAGTTATCGGAGAGACTGGCGTGTTGCGTGACCGCCCTGGTTTTGAGGTGAAGTTTGTTACGCGCACCAGCGCGAGCACCATGGCTCCAAAACAACCGCAACCCTCTGTTCTGATGCCAGTTAAAGGACATTGGCGTGTGACATGGCATGACGGAGAGACAACGCTGGCGCCCGGCGATACCTTGAGTGTGCCTGAAACACTGCACCACGAGATCGCGCCGTCGATGTCTGGGGATGCCGCGCTCTACCATGTGGTGGGCACAGGCGATCCGGCGGGCGAAACTTGGCGCGGCTAAGTTGGATTGCGCCGCGGCTATGGCACGCAAATAAGGAACGATGGCGAGAGGTGGTCCAATGACAATTCGCACGACACATGTCGGAAGCCTGCCGCGTAGCCAAGAGGTTGTTGACCTCATCTTTGCCAAGGAACGCCGTGAGGCTTATGATCCGGATGTATACCGGGCAACAATGACCGATGCGACAGCCAAAACGGTCGGTCGGCAAGCTGCTGTCGGGATCGACTGGGTGTCAGACGGTGAGACATCGAAAATCTCCTACGCCACCTATGTGAAAGACCGATATACGGGCTTTGACGGTGACAGCCCGCGCAATGCGCCCGCCGATCTGAAACAATTTCCAAGCTTTCTGGATCGTCTCGCGAAAGCCGGCGGGACGCCGCAATATGCGCGTCCAATGTGCGTGGGCGAAATACGATCAAAAGGTCAAGGGGAGCTTGAGGCCGATATTTCCAACCTCAAAGCTGCTATGGCGAAGCATGGGGTCGAGCAAGGTTTTATGAATGCTGCTTCGCCGGGTGTGATCTCGCTGTTCTTACAGAACAACTTCTATCCAACCCGCGACGCGTATCTTGCAGCGCTGGCAGATGCCATGGCCGACGAATACAAGAGGATCATTGCGTCTGGGCTGGATCTGCAACTTGATTGTCCAGATTTGGCGTTGTCTCGACATATGCTTTTTGCCGACCTCTCTGACGATGAGTTTGTTAAAATCGCAGGCGCGCATGTGGAGGCGCTAAATCACGCGCTGTCTGGCATTCCGCCTGAACGCGTGCGCGTGCATATTTGCTGGGGCAATTACGAAGGGCCGCATACATGCGATATTGCGATGGACAAAGTCTTTTCGACGCTGATGGCGAGCCGCGCGCGCTACCTGCTTTTTGAAACGTCGAACCCGCGCCACGCGCATGAATGGACGGTGTTCCGCGACCGAAAATCTGAGATACCGGATGATAAAATCCTCGTCCCTGGCGTGATCGACTCAACAACGAATTTCGTTGAACACCCAGAGGTTATCGCACAGCGGTTGGACCGGTTTATCGACATCGTTGGGGCAGATCGCGTCGTTGCGGGATCGGATTGTGGGTTCGGCACGTTTGCAGGATTTGGCGCCGTCGATCCAGAAATAGCTTACGCAAAACTGGGTGCGTTGGCGGACGGCACGGCCTTGGTAAATGCGCGCCAATGACATCCATCGTGTTCCTGCCGGGATTCATGTGCGATGCACGTCTTTTTGCGCCGCAAATTGACCGATTGCGCCATAGGTTCAACATCGTGCCAGTGACGCCAGTGCATGCAAGTATTTCTGACATGGCCGCCATGGCCTTATCGGCGGCGCCAGATCGGTTTGCGCTTGTCGGGCTCTCGATGGGCGGCATCGTTGCGCTGGAAATGCTGCGGCAGGCCGGTGAACGCGTAACGAACTTGATCTTGATGGATGCGACGGCGCGGGCGGATGCGGATGAGAACTATGATGTCCGAACACGGCAGATCAACGCCGTGCATTCAGGTCATCTAGACAAGGTTATGCGCGAGGAGTTGAAGCCAGCATATCTTTGCGATGGGCCGAACAAGGCGGCGATCTTGGCACTTTGTATGGATATGGCGCGACGGTTGGGACCAAGCGCATTCGCCGCGCAAGCCGTCGCTTTAAGAGACAGGGCAAGCCTTGAATCGATGCTGGCGTCGATTTCGATCCCGACCTTAGTGATGTGCGGTCAACAGGATCGCGTCATTCCACTCGACCGCCATCAAGCGCTGGCCACGGCGATACCAGGCGCACGTCTGGATATCATTGAAAACGCGGGACACTTGCCGACGCTCGAGCAACCCGATGCTGTAAACGACATACTGGACGATTGGTTGGGGGAACGATGAACGCAGAACTGTTTGATACGCTTCGCGGCGCTGACACTCCCACGATCTGCAATGCGATCGAGGTGGTCGAGGGCAAGCGCGGTTTTTCAAATTTTACGAAACGCACGATGCTGCGATCAGACGGGGATCGAACACCATTTCTGGGCTATGCACGCACAGCAAAGATCAAGGCCCGCGAGGCATCAACCGACGCCGCCGAAATTGTACGGGCACGCCGCATGGCGTATTATGAACATATGTCTCAGGGTCCACGTCCGGCGCTTGCGGTCATTGAGGACGAAGACGGCGCAAACGCAGTTGGGGCGTATTGGGGTGAAATAAACACAACAGTGCACAAGGGTTTTGGCCTCGCGGGTGCCGTGACGAACGGGGTCATGCGGGATCTCGGTGATCTGCCAGAGGGCTTTCCGGTCCTTGCCGGCCGCATTGGCCCAAGTCATGCCTTTGTACATGTCACAGAGATTGGTGGGCCAGTTGAGATTTTTGGTATGACTGTTCACGATGGTGATCTTGTTCACGCCGATCAACACGGCGCGCTGGTGATCCCGCCCGGCGCGATCCCTGAATTGACACGTGCCGTCGTCAAACTTCGCGCGACAGAGGCACTAATCCTGGAGCCTGCACGCGAAGAGGGTTTTGATTTCGAACGGTTCGAAGCGGCATGGGCCGCATTTGAAGCCGCGCGGACATAGACATCGCGCGTCGGTGGTTCGCGGGCAGTGAATTTAGACGGCCTGCATCATGCAAGACGCCCGTTCCGCTACCTCAAAGGCTGGGTCTGTTCGCTGAACGATATCGACGACCCCGTGGCCTGGCATCATCAGATAGCTGTAGGTCGAATGATCGATCAGGTAATAGCCATCTTCCTCCGGATCTTGGATTTGGTAGAAGGCGTGATAATCCTCGGTGACCTCCGCGATCGTTTCCGGCGTGCCGGTCAAACCCATCATATTTGGATGAAAATTGTCTGTGAAATACGCTAAAACATCCGGGGTGTCTCGGGCCGGGTCAACTGAGACAAAAACGGTTTGTAGGCTCTGACCACGGTCTTCTAGAATATACGCAGCTTCGGCGTTTCTCATGTTGTCCATCGGGCAAACATCAGGGCAGAACGTATAGCCGAAATAAAGCAATGTGGGCTCAGACACGAGATCGGTATCGCGGACCAGTTGCCCGGTTTCGTCTAACAACTCAAACGCGCCGCCGATTTGGGCCACATCAATCCCGTGATCAGCGCGGCAGGATACAAACGGATCGGTCTCACCGCTGGAATAGACTACCGCCAAGGCTATTGAGGCTGCGCCACATAAAATTCCGCCGGCGAGTGCAAGCTGTTTCATGCGATATCCTGTCGATTGAAGGGGAGTGGGGCGCTCCGAATGCGTGACAGGACCAGATGCGAGAGCCGCCGGTAACCTGTCTCGAGCGCATAGAGTATTCGGTCAGCCAACGCTCCATCGGGGTCTGTCAAGGCACGGGCACCGTTGCGCATTGGCAAAAAGGCCCTCCGTAGAATGGAAGCGCCAATGCGAGGATACCAGCGCGTTGCGGCCGCAGGCATTGACAGCCGCAATTCGCGGCCTTTTTCGGCGCAGGTTCGCAAAATAGCCGCGCGTTTTTTCTCGAAGCTTTCGGCAAATTGCGGCGCATGTGCCGTGTCCCAATGAGCCGCGATTTCCGGTCCTGCGAGGCGCATTTCGGCCGCAATTCTCTCAAGCATGGGAAGGCCTGCGCCGCGTCCGGCGCGGACCAATCGCAGCGCGGCGCAGATGAAGAGGCCGCGCCGGGATGCGTCTGTAAGACTACACAGCAGCCGCAGTCGTTCTGCGTCGGGCAAGTCTGAAAACCGAGACAACGCTATGCGCGCGTCGTCGATATCGATTTCGGGTGTCATCGTTGCGTTCCATGCCGCGCAGATGTCTTCTGCTTCAAGCGTTTGGGCATCCCGTGCGATCAGCACGAGTGCGGCCAGGATAGGGCGGCGCGACGGGGCCCAAGGCGATTTTGAGGCCACCTGGGCAATTCTCCAATTGCCGACGAATGCTGTCGAGGCTAGCGCCAGACCGCCGATTACCCAGGGTATCGCGTGACGCGAGTGTTCCATGGGCATGGTGGGTAATTCGACGTAATCTGTTGGATCGGTGAGGCACAGTGCGGCCAACGCAGACACAGCCCCAACACCGAGTGCGGCGTCGGCTGCTGCGAAAAAAGCGCCCGCTGAACCCCATTTTGCCAGTTTTACATGCTGTTTTTTCATGACCGCGGCCCTGTCCGCGCCCCCTTTTTCATGGGTCCGTCAAAAACTGGGCCAAAATGAGGCAGCGGGTTCGCGCGATCAGCGAGTACTTGCCAATTGCTCTGACGCCCTGCGAAGATCTTCGGGCGTCGTGATCTTAAAATTGGCTTCTGATCCTGTAACGACACTCACTTGCAGGCCTGCCGCCTTTGCTACGGCCACATCGTCGGCAGCATTTACACCTCTAGACGCAAGATGCGCCTTCAAAATTGCCGAAAACCGAAAGCCCTGCGGTGTCTGCGCGCGCCACAGATCTTTGCGCGAAATAGGCTGAGCGGCTGCGCCGTGCTCTACGCGCCAAATGGCGTCCACCACAGGAAGGGCGGGGAACGCGCCGTCGCTTTCCTTCAAGGCTGTAAGGACGCGAGTTATCGTACCGGTGTCGACAAATGGACGGGCAGCGTCATGGATCAAAACCCGCTCAGGCGGCGCGACACTCAGCGCCTCTAAGCCTCTGCGCACCGATTCCATTCGCGACGCGCCGCCAAGGATGGGCGGGTTCAAGCGCGCATCGGCGAGCGGTCGGGTCGCCGCCTCATAAAGCTTTTGATCCGATTGATGGATAACCACATGGACGGTATGAACTTGATCGCAGGTCAAGATGGCGCAGATCGTGTGCGCCAGGACTGTAAGGTTGCCTAAGGGAAGGTACTGCTTTGGCTGGTCTTTGCCCATCCGTTGGCCGCGGCCCGCAGCGACGATCAAAGCTGCTGTGGTCATCCGTTTCGTCCAAACTGGTATGGGGACAGGAACATAGCGCTTTCTTAGTAGGGCGGGCTGCTGGATGCTATGTACGTATCAGTTCAAGCTCAAGCGCTCAGCGGCCGATGGCAAGGCCCCACGTCGCTCAAGCAATCCATGAAGTGGCTGACTATTGGCTGCGATCCCTGCCATGTTCTTGCAAACAAATACATTTTACATCGTAGCCTGAGGCGCCATACTGCGGTGCGAACCGGGGGTCGTTTTTGATACAGTGCTCCAGCGACGGCGGCAGGTTCGAGCCATCCACAACCAAACTCTTGCGGGAGATCACAAATGTCAGAAAGCTATCGCCGAGGGATGGAGGTTCGCAGAGCCGTTTTGGGCGATGCCCATGTGGATGGCGCCGAGGCCGCCAAAACGGATTTCGACGAAGCATTCCAGACGCTAATTACCGAGGGTGCATGGGGCACGGTTTGGGCCTCGGATGGAATAACCCCGCGCGAAAGATCGATGCTGACACTTGCTCTGCTTGCGGCGACCGGGAATTTCGAAGAGATCCCGATGCATATTCGCGCGACCGAACGGACGGGAGCAAGCCAGCGCGACGTTCTTGAGGCCTTTCAGCATGTGGCCATTTATGCCGGAGTGCCTCGTGCAAACCGCGCGCTGAAGGTGGCAAAGTCCACATACGCGGACATGAAACAAACGGGATAAATGACAGCCCACGCGACATCCGCATTCAATAGACAACGCTTTGAGGGACAAGTTAAGCGCGACAGATATTCGGTAGCGCGTTTGGTCGTTGGCATGTTGCACCTCGCTTCAAGATCGGGCTTCATGGGGTGATGTATGTCGACAATCCATCCAAGTCGTTGAGCCCGGCCGGTGTTGAAGACGAGCCGGTGGACCAGTCGCAAGGTCATGGCCCAACCGTTGGTGTTGAGTGGGTAAGATGGTCAAACCCTGCATAATCTGCGTTGCGATTACCGGATCGGTTGCGCGCAAAGCGCACAACCCTGCGGTGCCAACGACGATCTCTGAACAGATCGAAAGCACTCACGCCGCATTCGAGGCAGGCGCTTCAATTTGCCATGCCCATGTGCGCAACGAAGATGAAAGCCCGACGTCCGATCCTGAAAAGTTCGCCCGTTTGCAGGAAGGGTTGAAAAAGTACTGCCCGGGCATGATCATTCAATTCTCAACCGGAGGACGCTCAGGCGCCGGACGTGAACGCGGCGGCATGCTGGCACTGCGCCCGGATATGGCGTCTTTAACGGTTGGGTCGAACAATTTTCCAACGCGCGTGTATGAAAACCCGCCCGATTTAGTCGATTGGCTTGCAGCCGAGATGGTTGCGCATGATGTCCTGCCGGAAATCGAAGCCTTCGATCTGAGCCATATCCATCACGCAGTGGCGATGCACAAGGACGGGCGCTTGCCAAAAAACCTCTACATTCAATTCGTTATGGGTGTAAAAAACGCAATGCCAGTCGATCGAGACGTGTTTGATTATTATATAAAAACAGTTGAGCGCCTTGCTCCTAATTCGCAATGGTGCGCCGCAGCTATCGGTCGACATCAGCTTAAGGTCAATGAGTGGTCCATCATGGCTGGAGGGCATGCCCGCACGGGCCTTGAGGACAATCTTCGGATCGACCGAAATACCCTGGCGCCCTCGAACGCAGCGCTCGTCTCTCGGACTTTGGAGCTGTGCGAACGGTATGAGAGGCCGGTAGCGACCTGGCAGAACGCCCGCGATCTTTTGGGCCTTCCGAATATGGCGGCGTGATGGTCTGGCCTGGACCGATCTACAGCAGCCTATTTGGCGATCAGGAATTGCAAGCCCTGCTGTCTGACGATGCGTTCGTCTCCCATATGGTCGCGGTCGAACGCGCCCTGGCGCGCGTTCAGGGAAAGCTGAGTGTTATACCGGAGGATGCGGCGGCGGCAATCGACCAGGGGCTTCAATCCTTAAACGTAGATCCCGCCCGGTTGGCGCAGGCAACGGCATCGTCGGGCGTGCCTGTGCCCGGTCTTCTCGCTGTGTTGCGCAGTCACTTGCCGCCTGACGCGCGGGATTGGCTGCATTGGGGCGCCACAAGTCAGGATATCGTCGATACCGCAAATGCACTGGGCCTTTCGCGTGCAACAGAAGTCATCAAAGGACGCACGACGGCGCTTTGCGCGACGCTTAGAGACACCGCCATTGCGCATGAAGCGACGTTGATGGCGGGGCGAACGCGGGCGCAGTTGGCCACACCGACGACATTTGGCCTGCGCGTTGCCACCTGGGCAAAGCCTTTGCTTGCCGCCGAAAAGAACCCGCCGGACAACCTCGGAGTGCAATTTGGCGGCGCGGTGGGGTCGCGTGCTGTCGTCGCCCCGCATGGCTTCGAAATCAGCAAGCTTCTGGCAACCGAAATGGGCATGGTTGATGCAAGCCCATGGCATACCGACCGGTCGAAACTCTATGAAATTGCGCATTGGATCAGTCGCTTGTCCAATGGCCTGACAAAAATGGCGTCGGATATCATTCTGCTCAGCCGATCTGAGATTGCCGAATTGAGCATTGGGTCCGGAGGGGGATCCTCAACCATGCCCCACAAATCCAATCCAGTAGCGGCCGAAGCTATTTTGACGCTCAACCGCTTGGTTCAGATCGCCTGCGCGGGCTTGGCGCAACCGCATACCGAAGACCGGGATGGGGCGGCATGGGCTGCCGAATGGGCACTTATCCCACAAATGGTGATCTCGACAGGTGCCGCATTGCGCCATGCCGCGTCGCTCTTACACGGATTGACCGTAAACACCGAAAAGATGCGCGCGACGATATCAGCGCAACCGAGCGTGATGGCCGAACAAGTTACCATGGCTTTGGCCCAAGATATCGGGCGTGAAAAGGCGCAAGAACTCGTCAAAGCCGCTTTGGCGAGAGCGCTGCCGTTCGATGTTGCGTTGCGTGACGTGGTGCCGCCATCCTTCGATCTTCCAGCAGCGTTATTGCCGGAGGCAGCGATCGCGCCTAGCATCGAAGTCATGCGGTCCATTCTCGGTAGGCCCGGTTGATCCCTATTCTGCGGCGAGCGCAATGGGTGCTGTCGTGGGCTCCGCCGCTTTTGATCCGCGCCGCCTGATAAGCGCAAATGCAGCCGGCGTAAAATAGAACGACACCACCGAGGACAGCAAAACGCCGCCGGCGATCGACATGGCAAATGGTGGCCAAAAACCTCCACCCGCTAAGATTAGCGGCAAAAAGCCCCCAAATGTCGTGATTGTCGTGGAAACGATGTGGCGCGCCGATCCAACCACAACATCGGCCATGGCTTCCTTGTCGCCGGAAGCGGCGTCGCGGTTTTGCGTCATGCCTGAAAGAATGATGATCGCTGCATTGATCGATACGCCAATCGATCCGATCACCCCGATCACCGCATTGATGCCAAAGGGGTATTGGAACGTGGCAAGAGCTAAGATTGAAAGCCCCGCGGACAGCCCCGCGACGACAAACGTGACAGCGGCCATCCGGAAAGACCCGAGCGTCAGGACGACCGCTGCGACGGAAAGCGTGACAATCAAGCCAAGCGACGCGAGCAGGTTATTCAATGTCGACGCACGCGCATCCGAATCGCCACCAAATTCAAGACGGTATCCAGCAGGTAAGGAAAAGCCCTGCTCTTCGAGCGCAATTCGGGTCGCGGCCAACGCTTCTTCGGGCAAAATCCCGTGAATGAGATAGGCTTGCACCAAGTTGACGCGCTCGCCGTTTCGGCGCGTAATCGCACCTTCCGCAGGGGTCACTGCGACCGTTCCGAGCGCAGATAATGGGACGCCGGGAAAATCGCCTTGAGCGGAGATCTGCGCCGCCGAGGGCGTCATAATCGGAATGTCAGCCAGCCGCCCCATATCACTTCTGGTGCCGTCACCGAACCGGACGCGAACAGGCAATTGTTCCGTCCCGTCCAAAAGCGATCCGCCCGTTACTCCTTCGGTTGCGGCCTGCAATTGCCGCGCGATCTGCCCTAGATCGAGGCCGAGGAGCCGCGCCTGTGCCTCATCCACAGTCAATTGAATTTCCGGCGCGCCGGGGGTGAGCGAGCTGCGGACAACCACAACCGCATCCTGTGCAGCCAGTATCCGGCGGGCGTCGTCGCCAAGCTCACGCAGGTTTTCCAGCTCTGGACCGACAATGCGCAATTCGACCGGCGCATTGACGGGTGGGCCCTGCACTAAGCCCCGCACAAGCAACCTCGCCTCAGGATAAGCCTCCGAAAGGCTGGCTTGAAGCGCAGGCACTAAACGCTCCGTTTCGGAAGGCGAGGCGCTGGTGACCAGTGCATGGGCAAATTCCGGCGCGCGATCCCGATCCGATACGATGTTGTAGTAGAAGGCAGGGGCGGAGCCGCCGATCACCCAATTGACCTGCGTTATGCCTGTTTCGGCCCGAAGTTCGGCGTCAATGTCCCGAACAAGCGATTGAGTTGCCGAGATTGCGGTTCCTGGCGGCAATTCAACCTCGATATGGAATTGGTCGCGATCAACGCCAGGAAAGAACTGTGCGGTCAATGTTGGAAGTGACAGAAACCCCATAACCGGTAGAACCAAGGCAAGCGAAATGGATTTGATCGGATTGGCCACCGACCAGCGGATCGAGTGACCAAATGCAATCGCCAGAAGGCCACCGCCAATTCCACCACCGGTCCCGCGCAAGGTCCAACCGGCAAGCGCGGGCGTGATTACGACCGCGACCAAGAAAGACCACAGCAGCATTATCACAACCGCCAATGCGATCGATCCGACAAAATCTCCAGCCGGCCCTGGCAACAGGATCATCGGAGTGAAAGATAATGCTGTTGTGAGTGTCGATGCCAAAAGTGGGGTCATCAGGCGGCGGACAGCACCGCCAACGGCGTGCACACGGGCTTGACCCATCGCCAACCGTTTTCCAACCTCGTCGGTCATCACAATTGCCGCGTCGACCACGAGGCCAAGCGCCACGATGATCCCCGTCACTGACATCTGGTGGATGGCGAGGCCCATGGCATTCATCGTCATCAGCGTAGCCAGAGAAACGACTGGAAGGACCAGCGCGACGATCAATGCCGAGCGCAGCCCAAGGGTGATCAACAGCACAGCAACCACCAGCGATATGCCGATCGCCATATTGGTTGCCACCTGTGCCAAGCGGTCGGCAGTATAGCTCGATTGGTCAAAGACCAGCACGGCTTCCATACCGCTTGGGAGCGTTGCTTGAAATGCGTCGAGACGGGTTTGGACATCCGCCATCCACGCATCGACCTGGAGCCCCTCATCAATGCGTGCGGCAACCAAGATGGCAGGCAAGCCATCGGAAACTGCCGTCTCGGTCGCGGGGCTTTCTGGCCCTCGCGTCACCGTAGCGATGTCGCCAAGCTGGGTTATGCGACCGGCTGAATCCTGACGCAGAATGACATCGCGGAGCCTATCCAACGACGTAATCTCTCCCTCGACCGACATCACAAGATCGTTCCCAGCGCCGCGCAATTGGCCGGCTTGCACCTTGCTGTCCGCGGCCTCAATTGCGGCGGCGATTGCATCCGCAGTTAGGCCCAACGCAGCGGCGGATGCTGGGTTCACTTCGACAAGAACTTCTTCTTCCGGTGCCCCGAATATGTCGACGAGCTTAGTGCCCGGCACGGCGCGCAGCCGATCGGCCAACGCATCGGCGTATCGGGCGGACAACGTTATTGGCACCCCATTCTCCGTGAGCTGCAATGCTACAATTGCCGCATAAGCGCCCGCACCGTCGGACGAGAATTCTGGTTCTTGGACGCCTTGCGGGAATTGCCGTGACGCATCGTCGAGCGTGTCTCGAATTTCTGACCACACCTGCTCGATCCGGTCGTCGGGTAAGGTTTCGATCAAATCGATGGACACGATGGAAATCCCAGTCGCCGAGGTGGATTCGATGACATCAACCTCTGGCAGCTCAGACAATTCGTCCTCGATAACTGAAGATACAAGCGCTTCGACGCGGGCAGGATCGGCGCCCGGATACACCGTCGTGACGGTCGCAAAGAGGTTCGTAATTGTCGGGTCTTCTTGCCTGCCGATTGCCAGCAACGATGACAGCCCGCCCGCGATGAGGACCAACAAGACGACGGCGACAAGTCGCGGTGACCGAAAGCTGAGCGTCTCCATCTTGGTTTACTCCGCCAAAGTAACAATTTCGCCGGGAACCAGCCTGTGGCCACCCTCGGCAACCAAGAATGTGTCTGCCGAGAAAGCGCCACGAACAAAGGCGTCTGCGTCGCTTGCGTGCAGCACTTCGACGCCGGTGGAGGCGACGGTTCCATTTTCTACGGTGAGAATGGTCCAGGTATCGTTCGGGCCGGCACGTAGGGCCGTCAACGGAACCCAGCTGCCAGGGTCAGGCACAGATTGGCGCAGGGCAATGCGACCCGTCTGGCCGACGGGCAGCTCCGGCGCTCCATGCAGTTGGAAAATCAATGTTTGCGTGCGTGTCACCGGGTCTAGATCTGGCCGGACCTGTTCCAAGGTGGCCGCCAAGTGTTGCCCCAGGACCTCGGCAGTAAACGTTGTTTCGAGGTCGATGGTTGCTGCAAGCGTCGCGGGCAGTCCGACATGCAGCTCCGGTGTGCCATCCTCCAGCAAAGTCATGATGCCGGAACCGGCAGCAACCGTTTGGCCCGGATCAGCGCGGCGGGCGCTGATTTCGCCGGAAAACGGGGCACGTAGCACGGCTTTATCGAGATTGATATCGATGGCGTCGATGACCGCCTCGATTTCGATCATTCTGGCCTGCAACTCCGTAACAAAGAGTTGGACTTCATCGAGCCTCTGATCTGAGGCGAACCCACTTGCGCCAAGGCCTTCGATACGCTCTGCCGTTCGCATCGCGAGGTCCAATTGTGCCGCCAAAGCGTCGCGCGCGGCCAGATTTGCCCGGCGTTCCGCATCAAGCGCGCGCGTATCGAGACGTGCAAGTACTGAGCCTTGCTCAACGTGCTGCCCTTCATCCGGAAAGATCTCTTCCAGTGTTCCGCCGGTTTCAAACGCGACCTCCAAGCGTCTTCCGGGTTCGATCTGCCCGATAAAACTCCGCTCAACCGCGTAGCCTTCCGCCAGGACAAGTGGTGCTGCGGCAACAACCGGCAATGGGGCCGCATCTGGCGGTGGAGTCTCAGAGGCGCGTGTTGCGATTCCACCAGCGCCAAGGGCGACCAAACCAGCCGCCAATGCCGCGGTCATCGCGGTGGTTGTGATCCGGCCAAAAAGGCCCATGGCGCGGCGCATACGGCTTGCAGAGTTAGGATCGGACATGGTATCTCGCTTGCATGTTAGATGTTCTCACATATGTTAGAACTTCTAACAATGGCAAGTGAAAATGTAGCGTATTAGATGCAACAAGCTGATAGAAAACAAAAAAAAGTTAGCGCAAGGCGTGGCGCGTACCATCATGGTGATCTCAGAGCGAGTCTGGTTGAGGCAACGCGGCAGCTGGTGGAAGAAAAGGGACCTGACCGGTTTTCCGTATCGGATGCGTGCAGGTTGGCCGGCGTATCCACTGCCGCGCCCTACCGTCATTTCAGTGATCGCGAAGAGATGCTGTTTGCCGTGACGATGGACGGCATGGACCGTTTTTATGAGGTCATGCGCGATGCCGTCGAGGGCCTGCCAAGGGGTTCTGCCGAGGCAATTTTTGCTCTTGGCCGCGCCTATGTTGATTTTGCCGCAGCGGAGCCGGGTGTTTTTCGGTTGATCTTTGGTTTGGCGCAGCGCCAAGGCAAATCGGACGACGTCCGCGAAAGAGGCATGCGCGTCTACGGCGTTTTACTCGACCAAGTCGCGGGCCATTACGGCTACGATGACATCAATCAAGACGTCCAAGCCCGCGCTTTTTCGCTTTGGACTTTTGTACACGGGCTTTCGTTTCTGCTGATTGACGAAAAAACGTCCCAAATGGAAATCGACGTAAATCTCGATGAGGTGATTGGCACGGCATCACGCCGCATGTTGGCCTAAAATGCAATTATGGACGTAGGCGGCCGGCTGCTCTAAGCTTTGGCTGCGGCTTTGATTTTCCGCAGAATTCTGCTCAATTGCCTTTTGGACGACATAATGGAAGACGATCCCCTGGCGCTCCTTCAAGCCCGGGCATTGCGGTTACTGGAAGAGTTGCTGATCAATTTCGCAGCAACCGACAGCATGTCTTATTTGACCGATACGCCGATCCGCCCGACCGTTTGGCGCGTATTCGCGGCGGCACCTGAGAAAGCCGTAAATCTACTGATCGAAACCAATCAGTACATTCGTGGCGCGGACGCGCTGAAAGAATTGTCCGACGGATTAAGTGCGGTCCGACGTGAGACAAGCGGTGTCTCAGAAATCGGGACGGCTGATTCAAAGTACATGGACCAATTGCGCCACAGTCCAAGCGAACTCCCGGACAACGACCCGTTTCAACCGACAGTGACAAGTCACGTCTTCGCCTCGATCGGCAATACGATTGTTGCGCGCCTCGATATGGACGCGATGGTCCAACTCGTATTGCCCAAAACAGTTTGGTTTCAGCAACTCGAAACGCCCGAGGTAAACGCCTTCTTGCAGTTTGTTCAGGAGGCCGCAGGCGAAGGCGACTTGCGCGATTTGCAAAAAACCATCGCAAAATCGAAACGACCCGCTCTGTGGCGTTTTTTGGTGACGTGGGTGATGATCCGAGACGGACACGTTGCCTATCTCGATCGAGCTAGAGCCTTGGTCGATGAACGCGATGGTGTGGATGCGGACACGTCCGAAGACGGCATTGCCGACGCGTTGCGCGACGATGCGTTGCGCCGTGCCGCTGAAGAGGCTCGCTGGCGCCACATTGCGGAAAAGAGTCAGCTTCTGCTTCGTGTATCTTCGCCGGAATTCCAGTGGGATACCGGAACTGAGAACGCCAAACAGGTGAACGCGCATGTGCGCGCCTTTTTTCTGACGCTCATGGAGACTTACGGAACGGCGCTGCATTGGTTGGCTAACGAGGCAAAAAAAACCACCCGCGAGGATGCCAAACGCGCACCGGTTTGGTCGGTCGATCTCAACCGCGTCGCCACGCTTGCCACGCATCACTCGCGCAAAACGGTAAAGGTGGATGCCGCTGAGAACGTGTTCCATATCTCGACCAAGGGAATAACGTGGGCGATCCTGGATTCCGGCATCGACGCCACACATCCCGCCTTCATGGATCGAGACCAGGACCTGCCAAAAAACCTCAGCGAGGATAGGCAGGCGTTTTACCGGACCCGGATCCGTGGGACCTACGATTTTACCCGACTGACAAAGCTCGTGTCGGAAAACTACGCCGATATGCTGGAGACTACGGACGAAAAGTCCGCCGCAATTGCCTTTGATGACGGCAAGACCGACAAGCTGGGCAATCCGACACCGCGCGGTGTCATCAGTTATTTGTATGCGACGTTCGAACTGAGCAAAAATACAATGTCGCGCGGTGCGCGGGCACGTGTCTCTGGGGCAAACCTCGAAAAAAAAATCAAATCCGAGAAATTCTTTGAACGTGTCAAAGAACAGTTTGGGCAAATCAAACGGAATATGATCGAAGGCCGGCAACTGGACTGGCCATTGCTTGAGCCGATCCTGCATGTGGGTCACGTCCCGGAATTCTACGTGGTGCCGACCAATGGGCACGGCACGCATGTTGCTGGCATCCTTGCCGGTGATGTGTCGGACCCAGAAGACCTGGCAGCCATGCATCTTGAACAGCCTGCGAAAGGCATGTGCCCGGACATCAAGCTTGTTGATATGCGCGTTTGCGACCGGTTCGGGCAAAGCAACGAATACATCGTCATGGCGGCAATGCAATTCATTGCCTATCTCAATCGAACCCGCGACGTACCGGTGATCCAAGGCGCCAATCTGTCGTTGCAGATTGCCCATGAGGTGCGCAATTACGGCTGCGGCCAGACCCCGATTTGCAAAGAGGCCAACAGGCTTGTTGATGCAGGTGTTTGCGTGGTCGTCGCGGCGGGCAACCAAGGGTTTAGAACCGTGCAATCCGACATCGGGTTTGTGCCCAGTTATGCGGCCTCGTCGATCATGGATCCGGGAAATGCCGACAAGGTCATCACCGTTGGGTCAACCCATCGCTCCAGCCCGCATCTCAACGGCGTGTCGTATTTTTCCAGTCGCGGCCCGACCGCCGATGGCCGCGAAAAGCCGGACATTCTTGCGCCTGGCGAAAAGATCCTCGCTCCGTCGCCCGAAAAAGAGATGCGCGAGGATTCCGGCACCTCAATGGCATGCCCGCATGTCTCGGGCGCTGCGGCGCAGATTTTAGCCAGACACGAAGAATTCATCGGGCGTCCGCTGGCGGTCAAAAAGGTCTTGATGGACAGCGCAACCGATCTCAACCGGCGCCCAGAATTTCAGGGCGCAGGGCTCCTGGACGTGTTGCGCGCGCTCGAGAGCATCTAAGGACACATCATGCTGCAAATCGATGTATTGGGCGCGCGGCATGGCGATTGTTTGGTGGTGAATTACGGCGAGGAAACAGCGCTGCGGCGCATCCTTATCGATGGCGGGCCACCCGGTGTGTATAATGAGACTATCGGACCTTATTTGGCAGCCCAACGTGATGGCGACCAGCCCCCCAAATTCGAACTGGCCATGGTCAGCCATATCGACAACGATCATATCGCCGGTTTGATCGACCTTACCAAACGGATGATTGCATCGTCTGGTGATGCAGATGATCCCGCCGTAATTCTCCGGTTTTGGCACAATAGCTTTTCCGATCTCACTGGCGGTGGCGACACATCCTCTTTGGCAAGAGCCGCCACGGCAGCGTCAAGTGGGGTTGGTTTTCCGCCGTTGCCCGGTCGAGATCATAGGACACAGCTGATCCTGGCAAGCCTGAATCAAGGCCGCGTGCTGCGCGACAATCTGGTGCAGCTTGGCTTGGATGGAAACCGCCCCTTCGATGGCGCAATGGTGATGGCCGGTAAATCCGCAGATTTGCCAGATGGCATGAAGATAACTGTGATCGGACCGGACCACGGCAGACTTGAAGATTTACAGCAGGATTGGAACGATACGCTTGACCCTGCCGAGATCGCGGCAATGACCGATCGAAGCGTGACCAATTTATCCTCGCTGGTGTGCTTGCTTGAGCATGATGGCCACACAATTTTGCTGACCGGCGATGCGCGCGGGGACGATATTCTGCAATGGCTTGAGGCGTCCGGTCTGAAACAGCCCGGTCAGCCGTATCATGTCGACGTCTTGAAGATGCCGCACCACGGTTCTGACAACAACGTCGATGCTGCGTTTTTCTCTGCGGTGACCGCAGATACCTACATCTATTGCGGCAACGGGCATCACGACAATCCAGAGCCCGCGACAATTGAGATGATGCGCACAGCACGTGCCGGCGCGTCGTATCAGGTCATTCTTTCTGGGCCGGTAGAGATGCAGCACGATGACAAACAGCCTGACTGGGATCACCAGATCGAGGCACTCGATCAGGCGGGGATTACGGTACGTGCGCGCCCCGAAGATCAGACCCATTTCCGGCTTATCCTGTGATTGAGCAAGTGGATTGAAATTGCCCCACCCGGCCATAGGCCAGGCGGGGCGGTAAGTGATCGAAAGGCACGCATTCACTTGCTACTGCACAGGCTCCCATCGTCGCACCGACGTCGCTGGACGTGCAAAAGCGACGCCGGGCGGGGTACGTTTGGCCGTCTTGACAGGCCGCACGCGTGATCGGGGGATGATCGCGCTTTTGGCCTGCCGATTGGCTGTCCATACCCGGCACGAAGGCCCCAGCCCTTCGTACCGTCTATGGGTCGCGCAGTGTCATTGAAGGGTTCAATCTTTTTGGGTTATTCGTCTACGCCGCACATCCGCATGGCCGCGCGCCGCGCAATAGGCGCTGCAACAACAGCTGTGGGGAATGCGACAGCCCAAGCGAAAAGCCATGACGAAAGCCAGATTGCCACGAAGCCGTCAACCGCACCTAGGGCCCGATAGGTCGCGAGGCCGCTGACAAGAAAGGACATCATTCCAGAAAGCAGCAGCGCAAAAACGTAGCGGAAATAGCGCGCAGGGATCATGCGGTGTTGCCCTCTCCCGGTGTCGTGATCTCAGGATGTCGGCTGAGTTCTGAACGATAGAAATCCTGAATTGTCTGGCCCGGACTTGGGTCGAACGGTCCGATTTCTTCGGGCTCGGTGATGCGGTCAATACGGAACATGCGGAATGCTTCGCGCAATTCGCACCAAGCTACAAGCGTCCAGACCGGACCCCAATACCAAAGACCGATCGGGCGGACCGTGCGCACGGTCGCATTCCCAGCCTCATCGGCGTAAGATATCCCGATCCGCGTCCGCTGCGTGACGGCCCGTTCCAGCGTGTCGATCGTTTCTCGCATTGCATGGGTCAGGGAAGGTCGTGGTATTGCGTGCACCGCCACAGCCTCGGCGCGCGCGCGCAAGGCTTCGGGGAGCGCCGATGTGATTTTCTCAAGCGCGCTTTCGGCGCCGCGCGCCATGTCCGTCCCGCCCCAGGCGCCGATCATTCGGGCGCCCGAGGTCAAGGCGATGATCTCTTCTGTGGTGAACATCAGCGGCGGCAGGTCAAAGCCTTCGCGCATCATATAGCCGACGCCAGCCTCGCCATGGATCGGAACGCCCGAGCCGACAAGATCGGCGATATCGCGATAGATCGTGCGTTCTGACACTTCCAGCAAGCCGGCGAGATCGCGCCCTCGCATCAGTTTCCCTGACCGGAGCTTTTGAACAATCCGAAACAGTCGATCCGCGCGTCGCATGTCAGGAGCTTATGGAAGAGGTCGCACCAACGGCAAGGCCGCTGACCGGCGGGCCGATTAGGATTTCGCCTCAAAGATGCCGATCGAATTGCCGTCAAGATCGCGTGCATAGAAAAACGATCCAAAGGGCAGGGGGATGTCATCGCTTTCGATCTTTCCGCCGGCATCGGCGATGCGGGCTCGCGTCTGGCTAAGGCTGTCTGGCGCAGCAAGGTGGATCGTGATCCCGCTATCTGACGGCTCTCCAGGGTACAAGTGGCCGGCCACACCATGCTCAAAGCTCTCGGCGTTAAACATGGCGACCGGATTTGGCCCGCTGTCATCAATGCGCATGTCTTGATCCAATACAGCGTTATAGAACGCCATGGCTTTAGCGAGGTCGCTAACCGGGATTTCGAACCAAACAGCGACGTGTTGGGGATGGGTTGGCATAGGCGCGCTCCGTAATTTGACCAATGATTGGCCAATCCTGGCACACGGCTCCTGACACCCGCCTGTCAGGAGAGATCGACTTTGCTGACACCGTAGTGTCAGGAGGTGTCAGAAGGATTCAACCCAGGGCCGGAGCGTAAGCTCCGAGGACCACGCGCTGCGGTGCTGATCGATGAGGTGGAGGTATTCGTTGGCAATCGCGGCCGGGTCTAGCATCTTATCGCCGCCGCCATCGGCTCGGTCGGTGCGCGCCGGGTTTGAAATGCCACCATCGATGTTCACCCAAACGACATGAATGCCTTTGGGGTGCAATTCGCGCGCCATGGATTGCGCAAGCCCGCGCTGCGCGAATTTTCCCATTGCAAACGGTGCCGATTGGGCAAATCCTTTGACCCCCGCCGAGGCGCCGGTAAACAGGATTGTGCCGCGCCGACCATCCGTTTCCGCGGCTCCGAGCATCGCGGCCGCCGCCTCGCGACCCATCAAGAACGCACCGAAAGCCGTTACGTCGAGCGCGCGGGAGACGTCTTTGGGATCAAGCTCGGTCACAGGACCGCGAACCCGCGCTGATGGGTTGTAAATCGCAACACGAGGTGGCGCCGGTTCCGATGCGAATAATTCTGCCATGGCCGCCGGATCGGCGCCATCCATCGCAACGCACCGCGCCCCGGTCTCTGCCGCTAAATTGGAGAGTTTATCGACGTCTCGCGCCGCTAAGGTCACGCGATACCCGCGCGCAGTTAGGACCCGCGCGACCGCCGCTGACAGCCCGCTTCCCGCGCCGACAATGATCGCACCTGGGCTCATTTCTGTTCCTCCGTCAGTTCCGCCACGGGTATGATGGGGAAAAAAGCACCGCCGGACCACACGCCGAACCAATCGACGTCATCGACCATGTGCGCTTCGCCGAGGTCAACCAGTCGGTAGAAGCTCTTTCGATCGATCAGTGCCTCCATGCCGCCGCGGACCATGACGTAGGGCGAGGGTTCGCCGCTGCGACTGCGGACCACTCGAATCGGATGGTCTGGCCCGGCGGTGACGCTGTCCCCGACATGCGTTGCAAAGACCACAATTTGGTCCCTGCCGCTGTTGCGAACATTGAAATCCTGCGCAACAAATGGCGCGTCTTCGACGCGGATCCCTACTTTTTCCACCGGCGTCACAAGGAAATATTTACCATCTTCGCGCTTCAATATGCTCGAAAAAAGCTGAACCAGCGGCGCCCGTCCAATGGGGGTTCCGTTGTAAAACCAAGTCCCGTCGCGCCGGATCTCCATATCCAGGTCGCCGCAGAAAGGTGGGTCCCACAAATGGACTGGCGGAAGTCTGCCCTCTTTTTTGGCAGACTGCGCCGCTTGCATCAGGCTTTCTGGGCTTGGTGTCACGATCATGTGTCCCTTCGGATTTTGGGATTTGTGGTCGCTGCGATTGTCCGGTTTACTTCTGCACAACATATCCTCGTCACGGAGTATTGCCATGTCTGATCCCGAAAAGCTTGTCGCAGACATCGAAGCGCTTGGTGCTGACCTTGCCGAAGCCAAGCGTGCGATTGCGACGCGCATTATCGGTCAAGACACGGTCGTGAACCTTTCATTGGCGGCGATGCTGTCGGGCGGACATGCGCTGCTGATGGGATTGCCTGGATTGGGCAAGACGCTGCTTGTGGACACGCTGTCGACGGTGATGGGGCTCTCGACCAACCGCATACAATTTACGCCGGACCTGATGCCAGCGGACATCCTGGGCTCGGAAGTTCTGGAAACCGATCAGAACGGCACGCGGTCTTTTCGGTTTATCGAGGGCCCAATTTTCTGCCAGTTGCTAATGGCCGACGAAATCAACCGCGCCAGTCCGCGAACGCAATCGGCTCTGCTCCAGGCAATGCAGGAACAAGAGGTGACCGTGGCCGGCGATCACAAACGTCTGCCCCGGCCATTTCATGTTCTGGCCACGCAAAACCCCATCGAACAAGAAGGGACGTACCCTCTGCCCGAAGCGCAGCTCGACCGCTTTTTGGTAAAGATCGACGTCGAATATCCCGACCGTGACACCGAGAAGGGCATTTTGATCGCGACGACGGGAACCGATGAAGCTAGGGCCCATTCAGTTTTCAGTGCTGAACGGTTGATCGAGGCCCAGAGGATCGTGCGGCAAATGCCTGTGGGGGAACAGGTCGTCGAACTGATCCTCGATCTGGTTCGTGCCTGCCGCCCGACCGAAGCGGAAGCGAGCGATACCGTCCGTAAGACGGTGGCCTGGGGGCCCGGCCCACGCGCGGCGCAAGCGCTGATGTTAACGGTGCGCGCAAAAGCTCTGCTGGATGGTCGCTTGGCGCCATCACCTGAGGATGTCGCGATAATGGCCAGACCGGTTCTCAGCCACCGTATGGCGCTGTCATTTGCCGCGCGCGCAGAAGGCACAGTGCTAGAGGATGTGATCGCAGAGGTCACCGCGCGGACCACGCAAATTGAGGCCGCAGCTTGAGCGACGGAACACTCCATACGCCGGACACGCTGAGGTCGCGGTCTGAAACTGTGGCCGCGTCCCTGCCGGCTTTGCTCGCCGATGCTGAACATCTGGCGAATGTCGTCCTGCTGGGGGAGCACGGGCGCAAGCGTTATGGCACGGGCGACGAGTTTTGGCAGTACCGCCCCGCCGAAACGGGAGACAGCTATCGCGCGATTGACTGGCGCCGGTCCGCGCGGGCGGACGGACATTTCGTACGCCAGACGGAGTGGCAAGCGGCACAAGCGATCATGCTCGGTGTCGACGATGCCGCGTCGATGACCTATTCGGGTCAACCCGCAGGTCGGCGGTCGCGACCTTCAAAGTTGCGCCGGGCGCAAACGTTGGCGTTGGCCACAGCGGTCCTCGCAATTCGCGGCGGCGAACGGGTTGGGCTGACGCATCTGTCAGAGCCTCCGAGAGCTGGCAAGGCGCAGCTTCTAAGCTTGGCCGCGGCGTTGATGGATCACGATGACCGGCCAGAATATGGTGCGCCAAAGCCCAAAGCCATGCCTGCAGGGTGCCAAGCTGTGTTTTTCTCCGATTTTCTGGGCGATCCAACGCCGATCGAATCTGTGATGACGCAAGCGGCGGATCGCGGGGTCAAGGGTGCACTCTTACAGGTTTTAGATCCAGACGAAGAGGTGTTCCCGTTCAATGGACGCACCGTCTTTGAAAGCATGTCAGGCGCGCTTAGGTTCGAGACCTTGAAGGCGCTCAGTTTGAAAGAGGCTTACCTGTCCCGTTTGGCTGAACGCAAAGATCGATTGGCTACGATTGCGAAGCGCACAGGATGGCGCCACATTGTACACCACACAGACCAACCGGCGGAGCCGGTTTTGTTGTGGCTTTACCAAACGCTTGAAAGGCGGCGCGGATGATTGGCGGTTTGGCCTTTGCGACCCCGATGCTGCTTTTTGCGTTGGTTGCGTTGCCAATCCTTTGGTGGCTCTTGCGGGCCGTGCCGCCGGCGCCGATCCGTCGGCGCTTTCCGGGTATCGCGCTGCTTTTGGGGTTGCAGGATGATGACAGTGAAAGCGACAAAACGCCTTGGTGGCTTTTGCTTTTGCGGATGCTGGCTGTTGCCGCTGCAATCGTGGGGTTCGCCGGGCCTGTCCTAAACCCCGAAGAACGGCGCGAGGGACAGGGCCGTTTGCTGGTGGCCCTTGATGCATCCTGGGCCTCTGCTCGCGATTGGGCGCTCCGGATGGAGCGATTGGAGCTTTTGCTCGATGAGGCCGGTCGCGACGGTCGCCCCACGGCGATGGTTCTCCTGACGGATTTGCCAGCCGGCGCGCTGTCGTTTCAAACTGCCGACACCCATGTTCAGCGTCTGCCGAACCTGGCACCGCGTCCATATGCACCTGATCTCGACGCGGTCGCGGCTTGGGCCGCCGAGATCGAAGGACCTGTGGAAACGATTTGGTTTTCCGATGGTCTTGAACGAGACGGTCAATCAACACTGATTGGGGCCTTTGAGGACCTCGGACCGGTTTCGGTGTTTGCTGGCGCGCGGGATCTGGTCGCTTTGGGGCCGGCAAGATTCGAAGACGGCTTGATCAATATGAATGTGGACCGCTTGCATGGCGATGCGGCGCAGTCCGGCGTGATTATCGCGCATGGCTTGGACCCATCTGGCACACCAAGAGAATTGGCCCGAGCAGACTTTGAATTCGCCGCTGGCGACAGCCGTGCGGCCGTTGAATTCGACCTGCTGCCTGAACTGCGCAATCGCATCACCCGGTTTGAAATCGCGGGTGAGCGAAGTGCGGGGGCGGTCTCTCTGAGTGACGACACGCTGCAGCGCCGAGAGGTGGCGCTGATTGCGGGTCGGTCCGAACGGGAAGGCCAACAGCTTTTGTCGCCGTTGCACTACCTTCGCCAAGCCCTCGCCCCAACTGCGGATCTGATTGAAGGGGCGCTCGGCGATATCCTTTTGGCCTCGCCAGACGCGATTGTCTTGGCTGATGTTGCCCAATTGGCTCCGGAGGAAGAAGCCGAGATGATCGCGTGGGTTGAGGCCGGTGGTCTGCTTGTCCGCTTTGCCGGACCGCGTTTGGCGGCCTCGGATGTGGCCCGCGCAGAGCCCGAACCCCTGATGCCCGTGCGTCTGCGCGAAGGTGGCCGAACCGTTGGCGGTGCGATGTCTTGGGGCGATCCGAAAGCGCTGCTGGCCTTTGACGATACCTCTCCGTTTTTTGGTTTGGACATCCCCGCAGATGTCGTTGTCGAAAGCCAAGTTTTGGCGCAGCCCGATCCGACATTGGCGGAACGCACGATTGCGAGCCTTGCCGACGGAACGCCGCTGGTGACACGGGCCAATCTTGGCCAAGGTGCGGTCGTTCTCTTCCATGTCACCGCCAATGCGGAATGGTCGAGCTTGCCGCTTTCCGGGCTTTTTGTCCAAATGCTCGAGCGGCTTGCTGTTTCCTCACGGCCCGTGCAACCCGATGCCGCCGATTTGGCGGGAACGACTTGGGTGCCCGAGACGGTGCTGGATGGCTACGGCACGCTTCGAGACGCAGTCAACATGCCGGGCGTCTCGGGCGAAGATATGGCAGAGGCTGCTTTGTCAGCATCGCTACCGCCTGGGCTTTATGCCGGCGCAGACCGACGCCTTGCGCGCAATGTCATCGATGTGGACACGCTGATCGCACCGGCACGGTGGCCAGCAGATATACCCGTTGAGGGTCTGCAAGTCCGCGCCCCGACAGAGCTGATGGCCAGTTTGTTGACCGCGGCGCTCGCGCTGCTTATGGCCGATATCCTAGCGGCCCTTTGGCTTTCGGGTCGGTTGTCCGGGCTGGCGCGCGCGGCCTCGGTCATGGTCGCGATCATCGCCATCGCACCCCATGCTGAGGCGCAATCCAGCGCGCAAAGTGACGCGGACTTAGCGGCACTGCTGGCGACGTCCGAAGTGACCTTGGCGTACGTGATCACCGGAGATCCGCGCATTGACGACATTAGCCGCGCGGGTCTGACGGGGCTGACCAACACGTTGTGGCAACGCACATCGGTGGAGCCGGCAAGCCCCATCGGGATTGATCTCGAAACCGACGAACTTGCGTTTTTCCCGCTACTTTATTGGCCGATCACCCCAAACGTTCCGATCCCGTCCGATGCGGCCTATTCGCGGCTGAATGCGTATCTCCGGTCCGGCGGTATGATCGTTTTCGACACACGCGACGCGGATCTAGGAACATTCGGTGCAACGACCCCGGCCGGACGGCGGCTGCAAGAAATTGCGCGCCCGCTCGATATCCCACCGCTGGAGCCGGTCCCGTCGGACCATGTTCTGACCCGCACCTTTTACCTCTTGCAGGATTTTCCTGGCCGTCATGCTGGGGCGGACGTCTGGGTCGAGGCTGCGCCCGCCGATGCCGAGGCCGTAGAGGGCATGCCGTTTCGAAACCTCAATGACGGCGTGACCCCCGTGGTTATTGGCGGCAACGACTGGGCAGCGGCTTGGGCCGTCGATGCGTCTGGGCGCCCGCTGCTCCCGGTTGGTACCGGCTTCACCGGGGACCGCCAACGCGAAATAGCCCTGCGGTTTGGTGTTAACCTGGTCATGCATGTTCTGTCCGGCAACTACAAATCCGATCAAGTGCATGTGCCGGCGCTTCTGGAACGATTGGGTCAATAGATGCAAGTCGTGCAAGCCATTCTCTTTGACCCATTGCTGCCATGGCCCTTGATCTGGGGTTTGGTTGGTGCGGCGGCCGTTTTCCTGGCACTTGCGATATGGTGGCGATTGCGTGGATGGGCATTTCGCGCGGCAGGCTTTGCCGCGCTCCTGACTGCGCTTGCCAATCCGGTTTTCCAGGACGAAGACCGGGAGCCGCTTTCCGATATTGTCCTGTTGGTGGTCGATGAAAGCGCCAGCCAACAGATCGCCGATCGCTCGGAGCAAAGCCAGGCCGCACTAGCGGCAATCGAACAAGAAGTCGCCGATTTGGGGATGGAGCTTCGGACAGCGCGGGTGGGTGACGGGCAGGAAAATGCCGGCACATTGCTGATGACCGCCATGAACGAGATGTTGGCCGAGGCACCGCGCGCGCGCATTGCCGGTGCGATCCTCATCACCGACGGCCAGCTCCATGATGCCGGTCTGGCACCGGACTTGCCCGCCCCCTTGCATGCGCTTCTGACAGGCCGCGCCGAGGATTGGGATCGTCGTCTTGAGGTGCAAAACGCACCGGCCTTCGCGATCATCGACGAAGAGTTTGAGCTCACGCTGCGCATTGAGGATCAGGGCGCTGTCCCGACCGCGGTTGGCGGGGTCTCGGAATTGCTGATTGCAATCGACGGCGGCGCACCGTTTCGGTTTTCGGTACCTGTTGGAGAAGATATTACCGTCCCGCTAACCTTGCCGCATGCCGGTCGAAACGTGGTCCAGTTTATCGTGCCCGAGGCCGATGGTGAGTTGACCGACCGGAACAACGCAGCCGTGGTTACGATCAACGGCGTGCGCGACCGATTGTCGGTTTTGCTTGTCTCAGGGGAGCCGCATTCCGGCCAGCGCACATGGCGCAATTTGCTTAAATCCGACCCGGCGGTCGATCTGGTCCATTTCACAATTCTGCGTCCGCCAGACAAACAAGATGGCGTTCCCGTGACGGAGCTCAGCTTGATCGCCTTTCCCACGCGAGAGCTTTTCATGGAGGCGATCGAGGATTTTGACCTGATTATCTTCGACCGGTATCAGCGCCGCGGCATCTTGCCGATGGTTTATCTCGACAATGTGCGCCGCTATGTCGACGAGGGCGGGGCGTTATTGGTTGCGGCCGGTCCAGATTTTGCCAGTGCTGATAGCCTTTACCGCACGCCGCTTAGTGAGATCCTGCCCGGGGAGCCGACCGCGCGGGTCGTCGAAGCGCCGTTTTTGCCGATGATTTCCGATCTTGGCGCCCGCCACCCGGTCACGACGGGTTTAGAGGCCGCGCATGCGCCGCTTGACGGGAGTGATCAGCCTTGGGGACGTTGGTTCCGACAGATTGAACTGATTGACCAGGGAGGACAGACAGTGATGACGGGCGCTGAAGGCGCGCCGCTCTTGATGCTTGACCGCGTGGGGGAGGGGCGTGTTGCGCTCTTGGCCTCGGATCATGCCTGGCTTTGGGATCGCGGTTTCGAGGGCGGCGGCCCGCAGCTCGAGATGTTGCGGCGGCTTGCCCATTGGATGATGGGCGAGCCGGACCTCGAAGAAGAGGCGCTGCGTGCCGAAACCGATGGCGAGACCATCACGGTTACACGCCAAACGCTTGCGCCAGATGTCGGCGAGGTCGAAATCACATCGCCCGATGGCTCGGTTGCGGCCCTGTCCTTGACCGAAACGGCGCCGGGTCAGTTCACGGCCGATTACGATGCGCCTGAACAAGGTCTTTATCGATTGCGAGATGGGACGCGTGAAACGGTCATCGCATTGGGCCCAGCTGCGCCCCGCGAGTTTGAAGAGACAATCGCCGCAGGCGATCGCGTGGCGCCGCTCGCCGATATCCGCCGGGGTGGCGTGCTGCGTATCGAAGACGGTCTTCCCGATCTGCGGCGTGTCGCCGAAGGCCGCAACGCGTCCGGCAACGGATGGATCGGTCTAACGCCTCGCGATGCGTATCTGACCACCGACGTCACCGTCAGCCCGCTCTTGCGGCCGTGGCTTTGGCTTTTGCTGGCGGCGGGGCTGATGATCGCGGCGTGGCTGCGCGAGGGGCAGCGCAGCTAGGCCTCCATGGCCGCGGCCGCGCAGCCGCAAGCAGCCTTAACCGGCCGATCCGCACGTGCCTCTGCGATCGACAGCCTTTGTTGGAAAAGCGCGAGTTCTTCGGTTGCCCTGCGGGCAAGGAGACAATCACAGAGCCCGCGCAGCGCCCAAATATTGTCAGGATGCATCGTTGCGCGCGGCAATTGCCTGCTCAACCCCAAATCGGCGCGAAAACACGCCTCGGCCTCTTCGACGTGACCCTGTTCCAGCAACAGCGCGCCTAGGGCATGGCGCACCGGCTGCATCCATCCCCAGGGCTCGTCGTAGTTTAACCCGTCTTCCAGCGCCACGGCATGGCGCAACATGTCGAACGCGGCGTCGAATTCACCCTCGCGGTAGAGGATCTCGCCCTCGAGCATCGCCTTGGCAATTTCGAGAATGTCCACAACGAGATTTGTGTGCAGCCATCGTGTTGGGGGCACAGCCGCTGCGGCAGCCAAAAAATTAGACTGCATCGCGCGCGCCTCTTTCGCTCGGCCAAGTGCCGCGAGCGCGACGCCCTTTGCATAGAGCGTATTGGCATTGACCGTCGCGTAAAGCACCGGATCATCCGGCGTTTCGAGCTTCAAACATGCCTCCCACATGCCAAAGCGCACCAGGAGATGCGGCTCGAAACTGAGATAGCTTTCAAAAAAGTCGGCCATCGGCGGGCTTTCGATCCTCAGCATGTCCTCGGGCGTCGTGTCCTCGATGCTGCGCAATGCCGCAAGCGCGGGCTCGAATTGACCCAAGAACATCGCACCGTAAGCGATGAAATGTAAATTGTGCTGCCGATAGCCGGTATAGACGTTGAAGGCGCCCTCACGCTCAAAATAAAGCATGTCGGCCTCGACTGCGCGCGTGTTCCAATACACAACGTCATGATAGGCGCCGCATTGAACGTCGATATGGGTCGGCATGTGCACAAGATGGCCTGCATCTGGCACCAGATCGCGCAACCTATCGGCATGCGGCAAGGCAACCTCCGGCGTCGGAGACATTTCCATAAGATGCACATAAAGGTGCAAAAGACCCGGATGCGTCATCGCCTCAGGGTCCTCGGTAAATGCGGCTTCAAGCAGCGCACGGCAGATTTCCGTATCAGCCCCGGTGGCCGGTTTACCAGATGCAAGGTCCCACATGGCCCACGGCGTCCTTTGCATCATGGCCTCGACCGCAACGGCGCGAATTTCGCGGTTTCCGGGATACTGTCGCTGGACATCGCGCATCACGGTTGCAAATGCGTCGTCCCACCGCGCCATGTCCTCTAGCGACGCGCAGTTTGCCTGCGGAAAGCGGGCAGGCAAAGCGTGGATCAGGGCAGCTTCGGCTTCGCTGACACCATCGGCACGCTCAAGCGCCGCCTCGGTCGCCTCGCGGGCACGCAACAACGCCTTGGCGCGGCCGGCATCGTCCCATAAGTCCCAAGGCAAGTTGTAATTCGGCCCCGTTGCATAGGCCACACCCCAATGCGCCATGGCCGCGTCTGGGTCGGCCTCGGCGGCGCGTTTGAAGCATCGGACCGCTTCGTCGTGGTTAAACCCAAACGTCCACTGAAGCCCACGGTCGAACCAAATCTGCGCCGAACGATTGGCCGTGATCGGGTAGGTGTGGGGGCCAAGATTATAGGGATAGTTGTCCATGCCCGCTCCTTGCCATCTCGGTGGAGGCTAACATGGATAAAGGCTAGGGCAATGTCATGGGGATCGGCTCGGACCAGCCATGGACCGAGTCCCGGGCGCGTATCAGAACATCCCATGGGCCGTCGCCCGGTAGGGTCACTGATAGCGACCGGGTAAAGGGCTGTTCATCGACATGCGGATGCGCCAGTTCCCGGATGCCTAAGCTATTGCCGTTGGTGTCCAATACCTCCCACGCATCGGCGTAATGATCCCAACCCGTATCAGGGTGGGATATCGTCACGGAAAGGCGCCCGGAGACGTAGCTCGCGCCGACGACTTGGGGCACATCGGATAAAACCCGCAGCGGCAGTATGATCAGGATCAAAGCACAGAGGATACGCGTCATAGTAGACCTAGGGGACGTCGTGCGGACCCAAAGCGCAAGGAACGCTTGCGTGATGTGCGAAATTGGTTATATTTTTTTACCAAAGGGAGGATTTGAAGTGCAGATGCCAGAGCCAAGATCGGGCGTTCTGACGCGCAAAGCGGAGATTGTCCGCCGTTTGCGCGCAGTCCTGCCGCCGGATGCGGTCATTGATGACACTGCCGAAACCCGAGCCTATGAATGCGACGCGCTGACCGCGTATCGCTGTCCGCCGCTTGCCGCGGTTTTGCCAAGCTCAACCGAAGAAGTGGCGGCCGTTCTTCGAATTTGTCATGAAGAGGGCGTGCCGGTTGTGCCGCGTGGCGCGGGCACGTCGCTTGCGGGCGGCGCGCTGCCGACGGAGGATTGCGTCATCCTCGGGCTTATGCGCATGAACGATGTTCTGGAAATCGATCTGGACGACCGCATCGTGCGCGTCGAGGCTGGCCGCACCAATCTCAGTGTTTCCGGTGCCGTTGAGGGCGACGATTTTTTCTACGCCCCAGACCCGTCAAGTCAGCTCGCCTGTGCCATCGGGGGCAATATCGCGATGAATTCCGGCGGCGCGCATTGCCTGAAATATGGCGTGACCACAAACAACCTTCTGGGGGTGAAAATGGTCACCATGGCAGGTGAAATCGTGGAGATCGGTGGTGCCCATCTGGATGCATCCGGCCTTGATCTTTTAGGCGTGATTTGCGGGTCTGAAGGGCAGCTTGGCGTCGTAACCGAGGCAACGTTGCGGATCCTGCGCAAACCAGAAGGCGCGCGCCCCGTGCTGATCGCCTATTCCTCGAACGAAGTTGCCGGTGCTTGCGTGTCCGACATCATTAAGGCTGGCGTTTTGCCGGTGGCGATTGAGTTCATGGACCGCCCCTGCATTCGGGCCTGCGAAGCATTTGCCCAGGCAGGCTATCCAGATTGTGAGGCGCTTTTGATCGTGGAGGTCGAAGGCTCCGAGGCGGAAATCGAAGAACAGCTGGGTCTGATCTTGCAGATCGCGCGCGCCCATAACCCGTTGGAATTGCGAGAGGCGACGTCTGAGGACGAGGCAAAGCGCATTTGGCTCGGCCGCAAATCCGCATTCGGCGCTATGGGGCAAATCAACGATTATATGTGCCTGGACGGCACCATACCGGTGTCCGAATTGCCGCTTGTTTTGCGCCGCATAGAAGAGCTGAGCGCTCAGTACGGCCTTGAGGTCGCGAATGTTTTTCATGCAGGCGACGGGAATATGCATCCGTTGATCTTGTTTGACGCCAATACGCCGGGCCAACTGGAAACCTGCGAAGAGCTTGGCGCTGAAATCCTCAAACTCTGTGTGGAAGTGGGCGGCTGTTTGACCGGCGAACATGGCGTCGGGGTCGAAAAGCGGGACCTCATGGGCTTTCAATACACGCCCGTTGATCTCGAAGCGCAGATGCGGATCAAGGATGTTTTCGATCCGCAATGGCTGCTCAACCCGGCCAAGGTGTTTCCGCTTGATGCAAGTGCACCACGTCGGGCCGGTGCGGTTTGATATGGATTTGGCTTGGACCCAGGCGGCAGGACAAACCGTGCCATGACGCTGATCCCTGAAACGGAAACCGCGCTGGCCGAAGCGATCCGTGAGACCAAAACGCCGCTCGCCGTGCGGGGTGGCGGCACGCGCCAGATCGGCCCCGCCGTTGGAGAATTGCTCTCGGTTAAGGCGATGAGTGGTATTTCAACCTATGAGCCCGGTGCCCTGACGCTTGTTGCGGCCGCCGGCACGCCGATTGAGGAAATTGACGCGGCTTTGGCCGTCGATCACCAACAGCTTTCGTTTGAGCCGATGGATGCGCGGAAACTGCTTGGCAGCAAAGGATTGCCCACGATCGGGGGCGCGGCGGCCTAGCCCGCCCCACGATCTACCGCGATATTAAGCGTGGCACCTTCCCCAAACCCGTGAAGATCGGCGTCGCTTCGGCGTGGCCTTCGGCTGAAGTTGAAAC
>JBCDBR010000031.1:0-43343 GCA_039183205.1 Pseudomonadota bacterium
AGACGTGTTCGAATACATCGAGCTATTCTACAACCCGAAGCGCAAGCACACGAACAACGGCATGCTGTCGCCCGTTGACTTCGAAACCAGACAGCTCAAACTGAAACAGGCAGGTGTCTAGGAAACTAGGGGCACCTCAAACCAAGGCCGCATGAGGCCCGAAACCAACCCACGGATTCTCCCAAGAGCTGGAGGAGAGTCGGGTCTGAGGTCCCGCAGCGCAGTTTCACCAAAGCGGACGTTGACCTAGAGCGCCCATACAGGTCGCAAGCTTGGCCCTTCGGCGGAAGGAGAGGCCAAGGGCTCTGGTAATTTACGCCGTCCGCGGTTTGGTGAAATTTTGATGATTGCCGGTCTCGCAATAAGGGAGATGACCGGCGGGATTGGCGCAGACGGGAGCGGTCGTTCCCGAGCCAGCGTGGATTGCAGTAGCCAAAAGCTTGCGTCCTTTCTCCAATTGGCAGGAGCAGGTGCTGGCCGCCCGATCCTCAACAGTTCATTTTGCGCAGCCTCCAAAGCAAAATTAGATCACCGAAAAGGTCCACGATGAGATTGGCCGTGTCCACGCTTCTCATGGTCTCTGGACACCGCCGAGAACAACCGGGGTCAGGGTGAATAGAATGCAGTTCCGGTTAAAACCTGCGATTGGCGGCGGAAAGATGAGAGCCCTCAAATTGCAAACGTGCAAACGGTCACGAAGGGACTCCACCCGACTTCTAAATGTGTCGCGCATAGATATCGCCAGAATTCAGATAGGCTGGAATAGTAGCCATAAGGTCGGCCATCGCATCAAAAGATACCCAGTCATTCAGCACCAGGGCGTGGTTTTCTCCGATGCTGTAGTTGTAGCGAAAGCGGCCCAAACCCTCGAGGACATTCAAGGCCTCAACCGCAACGTTGTTTTGCAACGTCGTGAACTCAAACGATAGGTTTCGAACAGGTCGGCTCAGGCCCCGCAGGAGCTCGGCCTCATACCCTTCGACATCAATCTTCACGAAATCTGGAACCCCGTGCTCGTCGATGAGGCTATCTAAGGTCGTGACGGCGACATAGATCTTTTGATCCCACACCTGATCCCGCCAAGCGACGTTTCCGGGCGCAGCTTCGATTAGGGAACGTGACGCGGTTGAGGTCGTCGGATTGTCGCCGTTGACATAGAACGGCACGCGCGCTGCCGCAGCGCCCAAAGCCATGCACCGAAGTTCAACATCGGGATCGCGGCCGTGAAGCAGTCGGAGAGCGCGGAACATGGCAGGCTGGGGCTCAACCGAGACCACGCGGGCGCCAAGGCGGCGGTAGCTTGCGGTGCGGTCTCCGAGATGAGCCCCGATGTCGAAGGCCAGATCGCCCGACCGGATGAACTCTGCATTAAGCCGGTCCATCCGCTCCGTTCTTGCGACATCGCGAAAATAGGTATCAAGGGATCGTGCGACCGCTTTGGCCGTGCCCGCGGGCCAGGTCATTTCACCTGCTCCAAAGCGTCCGAGGCGATGCGTGCTGTCTCGTTCCAACTGTGGCGTGCGGCACCGGCCTGGGTTGCGGCCTCGGACAGTTTGGCCCGGAAATCTGATCGGCTCAGAACGTCGCTCAAGGCCGCGGCAAAGGCAGCTGTATCATCTGAATTTGTCAGGACGCCGCAACCCTCCGGCACCGTGTCAAGTACGGCGCCGCCGTTGCACGACACGATCGGTAATCCCCAACTCAGCGCTTCGTCGAAGACCATTCCATGACCTTCGTACCGGGTGGCGAGCGCGAAAACCGTCGCTTCGCTATAGAGATGGTTGAGCTTGTTGCGCGGAACGGTCCCTGCAAAGGTCACTCGGTCGCCAAGCCCAAGCTCTGCGGTGAGGCGCTGAAGCATCAGCGCGTGTTTCGGATCATGCGCGCGCCCGACAATCACAGATCGCCAAGGCAAATGCGTAATCTGCGACAGCGCGCGGAGAAGCACATCATGTCCCTTACGTGGGTGTAGCAAGCCCACCGTCAAGATCAGTGGCGGTTCGGTCGATTGGCGCGCCAGGGTTGGGCGGTCGGTGCCAGGGGGCGCGATCGTTATTTTCTCAGGCGCGACGTCGTATTGGTCACTGAGTATCCCGGCGGTGTGGCGGCTTGGGACGAGAACGTGCCGCGCGAGCGCAAGATTTCGCCGCTCGGTCTCAAAAAGATGCAAGCGGCGCTCTTCGCTGAGCCCGGTTTCAAGCGCCAGCGGATGATGAACCATGGCGACAATCGGTGCAATCACCGCCTCAAGCCCTTCGATCGCGCCGAACACCAGCCCGTCGAGGATCAGGATCCGGATTGGCTCCACCGCAGCCAGACGCTGGACCGAGGCCGTCATGTCCGAAGGGCTCGGGTCGGGAAAGCTGTCGGCAAGTTCAATGTGTTCGGTGTCGTGGCCGCGTGCGCGCAGGCCCAGAAGCAGGCGGCGTTCATAGATATACCCGCCTGTTAGCGTGGTGATGTCGCCCGGTATAGCGAAGGCGGCGGCTCGGCGGATCATGTGAGCTGTTCCGGTGCATAGGTTGCGAGGATGCGGCGTTCGCACAGCGCCACGAGACTGTAGCCAATCAATGACAGAACCGCGACGAGCACGACCGCGCTCCACAACATGTCGTAGTCCGAAAGCGATGCCGAGAGCGCCATTAGGCTGCCGATGCCGTGTCCGGTGGCAAGCCATTCCACAACCGTCACCGCCAGAACAGAGGCTGGAACGCCCATACGAGCAGCCGCGAAAAAGGCGGGCAGCATCGCGGGTAGACGGGCATGGAGAAGCACGTGCCACCGGCTTGCGGCATAGCTCCGCATCACATCGATAACCTGCCCCGGCACGCGTGCGAGCCCGTGGAGGCAGGCCAGGAACGTTGGAAAGAAGACCATGATTGCGACCAGGAAAATGGTGCCGGCTGCCCCCCGCCCAAGCACAAGGATCACCAGAGGCGCCGTGGTAATGATCGGGACTGAGCGGAGGGCTATTGCCAGCGCATTGGCGGTTCCTGCGGCAGAGGGAACCTGAACGACCAGAACAGCCAGAAGCGCACCGGCAGCGAGGCCTGCAAGATAGCCGGGCAGCAAGAACACGGAGGTCTCGCCTAGAGCGCGCACGAGACTGGCCCGCGTCTGACCAGCATCCGCCGCCAGCACCAGCGCGTCAAATACATGCTGCGGGCCTTTTGCAAAGAAGCTGTTCAACCCGGAAAGATGAAGCGCACCCCACCAGATAGACAGCGACACGGCACCCACCATCAGGGGCTCGGTGATCCAATAGCCTGCTCGGCGGTGCTCGGCCAAGGGTGCGGCCAAAAGCACTGGTGGTGCTTCGGTCATCCAGCGGCGTGCCCCCCAGCCAATGACGAGGAAACCAAGGATCGAAATTGTGGTCGCGATGACCGCTAACGCCCAGGTCATCTCGACATCCATTGCCCGCATAGCACGGATCGTCAAAACACCCATGCCGCGCTCTGCGCCGGTAAACTCACCGACCATAGCCCCCAGAAAAGCCGCCGGGGCGGCGATCTGAAGACCGGCGACGAGATAAGGCAGGGAGGCTTGTGCGCGGACATGGCGCAAAGCTGCGACGCGCCCGCGCCCATAACTCCGCACCATGTCGAGCCACGCCTGCGGCACCGCGCGCAGCCCCACCAAAAGCGGGATAAGGGTCGTGTAGTAGACGGCCAGTGCGGCCAACACGATCTGTGGCCAAGGGCCTGGCCCGAAAATCACGCGCAAGATCGGCCCGGTTGCCACCAGTGGCAAGCAGAAGATCAGAAGCGCAAGTCCGCGCACCAACGCCTCGGACCGCGGCAGCGCAATTGCAACCACGGCCAAGGCCAAGGCGCATAGATTTCCAATCGCAAACCCAGCCGCGGCATTTGCTAGGGTCACACCAAGCGCGCGCATATAAAGCGCCGCGTTGAAGGCGATATGGGTCAGGATGGCACTTGGTGCTGCGATGACAAACCCGGCGCCTGGCAGTGTTGCACCGATTTCCCACGCGATCAGGACAAGCAGCGGGCCGACCCCACTTTGCAATAGCCGCGTCAGGGTCATGCCCGAACTCCCCGCATCGGCGCGACGGAGCCGCGCGCCAAAGCTTTGAAAACCTGCGCCTCGACTGAGCCAAAAACCGTATCGCGGGTTATCCCCTCAGGGCGGGGCCGGGGCAGTTCAACGGGAATATCGGCAATCACTTGAGCCGGGCGCGGTGATAGCACGATCACGCGGTCGCTTAGTTGTACGGCCTCCCTTACAGAATGGGTCACAAGCAATGTGGTTGTGCCCCGCGCATCCCAAGTCGACGGTAGATCTCGGACGAGGCCAGCGCGGGTTAACTCGTCCACGGCCCCGAACGGTTCATCAAGCAAAAGGAGGGCAGGCTCTGTGGCCAAAGCCCGGGCAATGCCCGCCCTTTGCCGCATCCCTCCCGAAAGGGCTGCCGGGCGGGTGTCCCCGAAACCTTGAAGCCCCACAAGATTGATCAGACCCTCGATATGCCCACGGTCGCGCGGCTTGCGGGCAAGCTTCAGTGCCAACTCAATATTCTGGCGCACCGAACGCCATGGCAGGAGTGACGGGTCCTGGAAGGCAATCGATAGGCGCGTCTCACGCAAGACATCGCGGGGCGATTGATTGTCGATTGAGATCCGCCCCGCGCTTGGCTCCTCAAGACCCGCGATCAGGCGTAGGATCGTCGACTTGCCGCAGCCGGACGGACCGACCAGCGCCGTCGTCTGCCCTGCCGCGAAGGTCAGACCAAAGGGTGACAGCGCAGCCACGCCGCCGGGATAGGTCTTGGTCAGACCCTCGCAAAGAACACGAACGGACATCAGAGGTGACGTTAGGTGCCGTGGACCTCTTCCAGGATGGAACGATCCCACAGGTCGGGTGTCACCTCGCGGTCTAGAAGCGCCAGAGTTTCGATATTGGCGGCAACGGTTTCATCAGTCCACCAGCCAAACCCATTGGCGTCGGTGAGGTCCGAGAACATCAGCGGCACCTGGCGGTCGGCCTGCAAAAGCTGCGCTTCGCGGTCAAGACCTGCATCCTGAAACAACTCCAATGTTAGGTCGGTCGCGGCAATTGTGTCGGCACGATAGGCATTCCACCCGCGCACCTCGCCACGCATCAGCGCCACGATCTCCGAACGCCGGTTGGCAAGGCTGTCTTCGGTCACGATATAGGTCTGCGCGTGAACGGCGTAGCCATGATCAGCCATCAGCATGGTGGCGTTCGCAACACCTTGCACCGTCATCGCAACGGGGAGGTCCGTGGCCCAGCATAGGAGGCAATCCACTTCTCCGGTCAGCAACGGCTGTGGTGAATACTGTGTCGGCACGATCTCAATTGCATCGAAATCAACGCCGTTCAGCGTGCAGAGCGCCTGCAATACCGGGGTATTCGCCAGCGCCATCCCGATCCGCTTGCCTTCTAGGTCGGCAGGCATGTTCACGGGATTTTCGTCCAGTGATGCAATGGCAAACGGGTTGTTTTGCATGGCAACGCCGATGATCTTGAACGGCGCACCTTCGGCGACTGCCGCGGCGGTGTAGTCGGCGGCGGAGATGCCCATCAGCGCGGTGCCGGAGACGACCGGTGGCTCGACCGGTGCGTTCGGGCCGCCGGGCAGCAGCGTCACGTCGAGCCCGGCTTCGGTCCACCACCCATTCTGCAAAGCTATGTAACTTCCCGCGAATTGGGTCGAGTGCAGCCAGGACAACTGAAAGGCGACTGCCGAGTTTGCCATTGCCGCGCGGCCAGACATCACTAGCGATCCAGCGCTGAGCATAGCTGCGCCGCCTACAAGAAGATTTCGACGGCTCATGGATTTTAGATTTTGCATAGGTAAGTCCCTGTTTTGGAGAATTTTATGTGTGATCTGAGGCTAATTCGCTATTGCCGCTTAACGCAAATCACCATCGCGTCGGGCGGGCCCTTTGCGCACAACCCAGCCGACCAGAAAAACGGGCGTCACGCTGATCAAGATGACCAACCCAAACGCGACACTTGCGGCAAGCCCGGCGGCTCCACTTGCCCCCCAAAGCGGGAAAAGCGCGGCCGCTGCACCCTCCCGCAGGCCCCAGCCGCCGACTGAAAGCGGCAGGACCATCGCAAAAAGGATGAGAGGGACCAAGGTGATAGAGGGGACGGCACTCAAAGGCGTTCCAATCGCGCGAGCGCAGAATGCAAACGCCGCGACGTTGCAAAGTGCCGTCGCAAGGCTCAATGCAACTTGTCGTTGCCACACCTCCCGGGCAAACACGGAGCGGACAAATGCAGCCCATTGGTCCCGTATCCGCATCGCCAGTCGTTCAAATCGTCGCAGGATCAAAAAGCAGGCGATCGTGCCGAGTATCGCAGCACCCAGAAAGGCGGCGCCCGCGAAACCGATCCAAATCGGCCTGGCCAAAGGTTCACCCGCAAGCAGACCGATGCACAAACCCGCCAGGAAGAGGACGATCAGTCCTAGTTGCCCGGCAAGACGCTCGAAGATCACCGCCTGAGCAGAGGGCAGCAGCCCGGCATATCCCTTGGTTCTGAGCGCCCGGTTCGCGTCGCCCAGGACACCGCCGGGCAGCGATTGGTTGACGACTTGCGCGAGGTAATACTCCCGCACCGCGTGACTTAGACTTAAGGACATTCCCAATTGGTTGGCCGCAATCCGCCACCGCATCGCCGACAGCACCGTTTGAAGCGTCAACAGCAACACAGCCCCCGCCAGCCAAGCCGATTGCGCATTGGCAAGCATTCCCGCGGCCGCTCTCCAATCCACGGTAAGCCACAGGATGACCGCGCATAGCAGAAGGATCCCAAACTGACGGACCAGCCGGATCAAGGTCGGCCCTCAAACGCAGTCAGTAGGACGTCGCGCATCGTTTCCATCGGCGCAATCGGGGTATCCACCGCAGGAATAAGGCCAACGGTCTGCGCCACGGACTGCAAACGGTCCACAAGCGCTGCCGGGCCAATGACATGCAAAGGCACCTCAGCGCGAGCGTCGAGCGCGATGCTTTCAGCCGCCTGGTGATCGCCGACGATCAGGATAAGCGGCGGATCATCCGCATGCAGGCGCGCGTATTCCAAGACCGCTTGAAGCGAATAGTCGAGTGCAAGGCGGTATTGCGACCGCACACGTGTGCGGTCCCGCCAAACGACCTCGGGCGGGTCACCGGAGGTTGCAATTTCGTTGTAGACGGTGCCGTCGCCAATCGTGTCCCAGGGAAGGATTTCTGGCACCGGAACCCAAGGCGCGTGAGAGGAGACAAGCACAACCTGCGCGAAAAGGTGGCGCGGATCGTCGCCCGTCCGAATGAGCCTGTCCAGCGCGGCCAAAGTAAACTGATCGGGCATTGTCACCCAATTCATCGGCAGGCCGCGATAGCCTAGGTCGGCGGCCACGAGTACGTCTTCAAATCCCATCAGCTCGGCTTCTGGCCAGTCGAGCGTGATCTGTGGCATCACGGCTGCCGTGCGAAACCCGGCCTCAGAGGCGTAGTGATAAAGCGTATCTCGCCCACTCGACAGGGCTGCAGCGTAGCTGACCTGGTTCGTAATCCAAAGTCCATTGGCGAAGGTGGAATGACTGAGCCAGCTCTGGCCACCCTGCGTCGGAGACGTGAGAAACCCCGACCGCATCGACAGCCCCGCCTGCCCAAGCTCGGTGCTGTACCGCGCCAGCGTCGCGAGATGAAGATCGGAGTAAAGCGGCGTGTCGAAGCTTGTGCGCCCATAGCTTTCCACGAAGATGACAAGCACGTCGCGGTCGATGGCTGAGAATTGCGGAGGCGTTTGCGCGAACGGATCGGCGCTGGCGAGGGCGCGAAAATGGCGTAACTCGGCTCGCGTGTCGCGAATAAGCTGCACACGTTCAACTCCAACCCGCGCGGTAAATGCTGCGCCCGGTGGATCGTAGGGAAGGCTCCATCGACCTAAGGCATCACCGATCTCCGCCACGGCGAGAGCGGTTGCTAGGAGCGCCAGCGGGGTTGTCGCGCGCGCCAGACCGCCGCGCAAAGGCCACCGGATCCAGACGCCAAGCGCCCACCATGTGCCTAAGGCGACGGCAAGTGTGGCGACCAGGGCCGCCGCCGTGGCCAGCAGGGTCAAAGGCCATCCGAGGCTGCCCGACAGAAGGCGGAAGAATGCCTCGATCAACGACAGGTCCGTCACCGGATTGAAGGCGCGGGAGAGCGCCGAAAAACTGATGAAATCCGCCGTCTTCTGCACAAAGAGCACAGTGAGGACGAGTGTCAGCACGATGCGGAAAACGCGGCCTGCTCGGGTCTGCCCGACTACGATCGCACCAAGCAAGATGGCCGGTAACTCGAGTGGGAAGAGCAAGAGAGCAGCCCAAGTCATCGCCAAGGGATGGTTCGGCTGAACCAGGATCAGGTACAAAAGCAGCGCCGCACCAAACAAGGCCGCAGCTTTGCTGGCTTTCATGACGCGCTGGCCCAGAGGATCGTCCGGATATCGACTGCGAAAGACCACGTCACGAGACCGGCGCACAAAACGGCGGCACCATGCCTCAGATCGGGGTCGATCCAGGGAACAGTCAACCCGATCAAGGTCGCAATCTGCACGACGCAAACCACCTTTCGGCTGAATCGTTCTGGCAACGGTTGAGAGAAGCGCATGTCGAAAAGCTGCGCCAAACCAAAGGCATAACGCGGTAGGCCCAAAAGCAACACGACCGGATGCAACCCGCCCTCTATCGCAAGACAAGCGAGCAGCAGGGCAAAGACTGAATCCACCTCGACATCGAAGCGTGCTCCAAACCCTGATGTGAGGTTTGTGCGCCGCGCAAGCCATCCGTCGGCCCAGTCCAAAGCGAACGCCAAGGTCGCGATCAATAGGAGTGGCAGTGTGATCACCGTACCCGAAACGAGCGGCGCCACCAACGCCGAGACCAACGCAAGCCGGATCAGGGTCACCCCGTTACACAGGCCCAGGGTCGGGTGCGGATAGGTGCGCCTGAAACTCCAAACCGCCAGGATCAATGCCACACAATAGGCCGCCACGGCAGCAGCGGTCCCTACCGTCCAGACCGCACCGGTGGTCGCCCAAGCCAAGACCGGAATGAAACCGCCGAGGATCGCGCCGAGAGCGGCGAACCGGCGCCACGGGCGAACCGGATCTATCAACCAGCGACCAGGCGCGTATGGCAAGTCCGGGTTTGTGTTCGCGAAGCTGAACGGCATAGGCTGCCTTCGAATGACCGGAATTGATTCAAGAACGCCAGAATGGCAGAACCGGATTGCACGCGCAAATGGCACAATTTTTGAGCATTTCAAGCCGAATGAACCGTAGACGCGCCTTGTTATCCGGGGGGGCAACTGTCTTATTCTGTGCCACTCGGCCGGTCGGTAGCCAAACCCAGCCGCGCAGCCTTTTGGATGAAGCGCGCACCCTCGCCCGCGCGCCGTACCAACCGCCATCCGGCGCCTTACCACCCCCATTTGACGATCTCACCTACGACTCCTATCGCGCTATCCGGCCCGTTGCCGGTCGCGGGGCGATGCTGTCGCAAGGCGAGGATTTCCACATAGACCTTCTGCCGCCGGGTCTCTACTTCCCGGATCCTTTTCTGATCGAACGGTCGGTGGGCGGCGCGTTTCGCACCGTTCCGCTGACATTGGACCTCTTCTCTTTCGATCCGCGCTATTTCGATAGCGTCGCAGATACCGGGCAGGAGACCGGATTTTCCGGTTTGCGGCTGCGCCATCCAGTGAATTCTCCCGATATCATGGATGAATTCGCCGTGATTCAGGGCGCAAGCTATTTCCGCGCCATCGGTCAGGCGATGGTCTACGGGCTATCGGCCCGGGCGGTTGCCCTTGGCACCGGTGGCCCGGATCCCGAGGAATTTCCGCGGTTTACGCGGATTAGGCTGCATGACGGGGTGGCCGGCCAGATTCGCGTCGAAGCGGTAATCGACAGCCCCTCCCTCGCCGGTTACATGGACATGGCCCTGACGCCAGGGGCCGATACGGTCACGGACATTTCCGTAGCACTTCTGCCTCGCGTCGGCTTGGACGCAATTGGCATCGCGCCGCTCACATCGATGTATCTGAAAGGTCCAATGCACAGCGCCGCATCCGATGATTTCCGTCCACGGGTGCACGACAGCGATGTGCTTTTCATAGAAAACGGGGCCGGAGAGATGCTGTGGCGACCCATCGACAACCCCACGCATGTGGAAACGTCAGCCCTGGCGGACAACGCGCCGGTCAGCTTCGGCCTCTACCAAACCGCAAGAAAATACGAGGATTTTGAGGATACAGAGGCGCGGTATGAGGATAGGCCTTCGGCGGTGGTGCGGCCCAAAGGGGCTTGGGGGCCAGGCGCGGTAATCCTGGTCGAGATCCCAACCGGGACCGAGTTCCTCGACAACATCGTTGCCTTCTGGCGCCCGGAGGTGCCGCTCGCGGCTGGGGCAGAATACCAGTTCGAGTACGAGTTGCGCTGGACGCTAGACGCGCCCGCACCGCTTGCCCCGGCGCGCATACTTCAGTCCCGCAGCGGCCGCGAACATCTGACCCCGGGCGTTCGCCGCTTTGTGGTCGATTTCGACACACATGCCGAGGACCTGGTCCCTGATCTGTCCGTCTCGGGTTCCGACCAGGAAGTTTTATCAGGACTAAGCGTCTTCCAGCTTCCCGAAGGTCGCGGGACACGGGCAACCTTCCTTTTGACGCCCGGCAATGCTGAGGTCTGCGAGATCAGGTTTGCCCTACGGAGCGCCAACGGCATTCCGCAAAGCCCGATCTGGATGCATCGCTGGACACGAAAGCGTGATGGCGGCGTTTGAGGGAATTTCTGGGTATGGCTAAGCGTATGGCTCATACGATCCACACAGCAGGACAGGACATTTGACAATGGCAATGGTAAATTCGAGCGCAGGATACGGGACACTTACCAAAGTCCTGCATTGGTCGATTGTGGTCCTGTTCGCGCTGCAATTCGTCGGCGGCAATATCATGACCGCTATCGGCTTCAACTCCAGTTTCGCGGGCATTGACACCAACACCTATTATAACTGGCACAAATCCCTAGGGCTTGTGGCCTTGTTCGTGGCCATCCTTCGGATCATCAACCGGCAAATGGGCCAACTGCCACCGTGGGCGCCGACGCTCACGACGTCGGAGCAGAAGTTTATCCATCGAGTGGAGCAGCTCTTTTATCTTGCCATGTTCGTCATGCCGGTCACCGGCTGGCTTTATGTCATGTGGGGAAACTACGGCGTGAACCTGTTCGGTGTCTGGGAAATGCCGCGCCCGCTCCCGCGCAACGACACGCTGCGGGACGTTACGAAATGGGCGCATATCGGAGCTGGCTGGGTCCTGTTGATCGGGATCCTTGCACATGTGGGTTTGGTTCTTCGCCATCAGATATTCAAGAAGGACGGCCTCCTGAAACGGATGCTTTAGAGCAGTATGCTAGAGGCCCTTCGGCGATCAACATCGCCGAAGGGATCTCGCGGCGTAATGCCGTTTCCGCGGGTCGACGGATGACGCGTCAGACCAAGTATACGGTCGCTGACGGTCGCTGATATCCGAATAGCCCCCAGGCATTCTCGCAAGCGTAGCGAATAACTGCCTCCCGATAATTGTTTGGAAAAACAATGCATTGTTGGCGCAGGAAGTAGCGATCCATTTGGAACACGAGCACCTTTCTGATCAGGCTTTTCGGGTTTGCTGCGGTGCAGGAAAGATATTGGCCAGTTTACTGAGGTTTTGAGCAGTGGCGGCGAGGAGGAATTCGTCGGTTGCGCCGCAAGTGCCACATAAGCGGAGCCGTCCAAGTCCGAGTTGAAATCGCCGCAAAAGAACGGATCCCTGCGCCTTGTGTTCATTCACTGGTCAATCTGGCGATGCTCTTGCCGGGAATTCTGGACCTTGTTCCGTCGAGAGATCAGCCCTTCAACTTGACCACCGACGACCTCCTGAAAACCGGCATCCCCTTTGTTTGGTCTGATCAGCGAAAAATGATTTAAATATCGTAGTGTTCCGCTTCAGAACCCCCATAACTCTCTCCGCCGAAATCGCAAATAGAGACGTGGCACCTTTTGCAAGCGATTTTCCCTTCAATATCAAGTCTCTGGCGAACGAGCACCTGCGCAAGTCTTCGAAATCGCGGCCACTTTCAAGGAGATATTTATATTCAATACCAATGTGTTATGGGGTGGCGGAGGAGGTGGGATTCGAACCCACGGTACGCTCTCACGCACGCCGGTTTTCAAGACCGGTGCCTTCGACCGCTCGGCCACTCCTCCGACTGTGATGTGCGATACCCGTAACGCACCGATTCTAAAAGCCGGCAACACTTGCCACCCGTTTGCATGATCGGGGTTCCCAGAAGGCCAATAACCGAGTATCTTATCCACAAGCGCAATGAATGCGTAGGCATGAGGCACGATAAAGCGGTTCGGACATCAGGCGGTTTTTGATCCGGTCCGCCCTGGAGCAGGGGCATCAAAATGAAAAAGACTTCACGCTTCCATTTGTGGACGAAAGCAGGGATTCTGACCGTCTCTGCCCTGGCCCTCGCGGCCTGTGACGACGGGTTCGAATTGCCGTTTGGCCAGACGGCTTCGGCCTCCGCGCCCGAGGTGGACCCGGCGCCTGTTGCGCAGGAAACTGGGCTCGAAGTTGAGGCGCCCGAGGTTTTCTTTGCTGAAGAAACAGCGCTTTGGGACGGGCGACCATCGCTTGGTGGTGTTTGGATTGCGCATCCCGACGTGACCGATCCGGAGCGGGTCTTGATGACCAACGCACAGAGCGGCGACAGCGTGGTCGGTGCGCTGTTCCGGCGCGAACGGGACCTACCTGGCCCGGCCCTGATGCTATCGTCGGACGCAGCGGCATCTCTCAATGTGATTGCGGGTGAGCCCACGGAACTGGTTGTCGTGGCGCTGCGGCGCGAAGAAATCCCCGAGGATCTAAATATCCCCGCTGCACCGCCCGAAGCGGTGGTTGAAGACGTCGCCGCGCAAGGCGGAGAAGACACCGCCCTGCCCGAGAGTATCGCCGCGACATCGCTCGACACCGAGGCTGTGGAGACCACGGCTGTGGCTGAGGCGGCAATTTCCGAACTGGAAGAGCCCCGGGAGATCGATGTGGCCGCCGTTGCCGCCGATGCTATCGCGGTTTCGGCGACCGCTGCGCCTGCACCTGTGGCTACGCTGAACGCCGCCGATATCGCGGCCGATGCCGCTGCGGTTCCGGCGGCGCTTTCAACCACCACGCTTGACGCACCGAGCGCGGCCGCGCCGGCCCCGTCCCCCACGCCGCGTCCGGAGACTGCAAATACAGATGTTGCCGTAGTGGACCCAACGCCGGCGCCAAGCCCGGTCGAGACACTCGAACGGCCCTACATCCAGGTGGGCATTTATTCAGCGGCGGCCAATGCCGATGTTGCGGCGGATGATTTGCGGGGCAGCGGTGTGATCCCGAGAGTCCTTGATCAATCCAACGAAGACCGCGCGCTCTGGCGCGTCATTGTTGGGCCTGCGCGAAACGCCGCCGAACGGGATGTGTTGCTGGAAACCGTGCAAGGATTGGGCTACGAAGACGCGTATTTCGTCACCAACTGACAGACGCCATGACAGCTGCTCTCCGCGCTCTTGCCGCCATTTCGATCTGCCTGGCAATGCAGGCTGCGTATGTTCAGGCACAAGGATATCAAACCCGCGCACAAGCTGCCTATGTGATCGATCACAATACGGGACAGGTGCTGCTGGAACATAACGCCGATCTGCCCTTACCGCCGGCGTCGATGTCCAAGCTGATGACGCTTGCCATGACGTTCGAGGCACTTGAAGATGGCCGTTTGGCGCTTAGCACCGTCTTGCCGGTGAGCCAACATTGCATGGATTACGGCGGCTCGACGATGTTTCTGACAACGCGCGACAGGGTCTCCGTCGAAGATCTGATCCGCGGCGTCGTCGTGCTGTCCGGCAACGATGCCTCCTGCGTGCTTGGCGAGGCGCTGAGCCCCGACGGAACGGAGGACGGGTTTGCCCAGATGATGACCGCACGGGCCGCGCAACTCGGCATGACGCAATCGACCTTTCGCAATGCAAGCGGTTGGCCAGCGGCCGGCCACGTGATGAGCATGCGCGATCTCGGTATTCTCGCGGAACGCCTGATCACCGAATACCCGCTCCACTATACATACTTCGCCGAGACGGAATTTGCCTTTGACGGCCGGGCTCCGGACAATCGGTTCAACCGCAACCCGCTCCTGGCGATGAATATCGGGGCCGATGGTTTGAAGACGGGTCACACCGAGGAGGCAGGCTACGGCCTGGTGGGCTCGGCCGTGCAAGGGGATCGGCGCGTAACCTTTGTGATCACAGGTCTTGGGACACCGCAGGACCGCGCCGACGAAGCGGAACGCATCGTGAATTGGGGGTTTCGCCAATTTGCCGAGCGCGAAGTTGTGGCCGCGGGCACAATTCTGACCGAAGCGGACGTTTTTCTTGGCGACCGGCCGAGCGTCGGCCTAACCATCGAAGACGGTGTTACACTGCTGTTGCCGGCGCTCTTGGCAGATGATGCCGTGACCGGAGAAGTGGTCTTTTCGGGGCCTCTTGAGGCGCCAGTCTTGGCGGGGACCGAAGTGGGCGAGCTCATCGTGCGGGCCGAGGGTCTGGCGGATCACCGTGTGCCACTGGTCGTAGCCGAGGACGTGGCGACCGGAGGATTTTTGGTCCGCATCCGGACTGCTGCCGGAATTGTTCTACAAGAGGTTCTGGGCGGCCGGCTGGGCGAAGGGTGATGGCCGGTAAAGGGCTGTTTGTCAGCCTTGAGGGCATCGATGGCTCGGGCAAATCAACGCAAATGCGCCTCCTCTCCTCAGCGTTAGCGAAACACGGCGACATGGTTGTCTCAACGAGAGAGCCCGGCGGTGCGCCGGGCGCGGAGATCATTCGCGCGCTCTTGGTCGAAGGCGCGACCGACCGATGGTCACCGGAGACAGAGATTTTGCTTTTCACCGCTGCGCGACGCGACCATGTGGAGCGAACCATTCAGCCGGCGCTTGACGCTGGCAAGGTGGTGCTGACCGATCGCTTTGCCGACAGCACCCGGGTCTATCAGGGCGCAACGCGGGGCGACCTGCGCCAATTGGTCGATGACATCCACGACCGGGTCATCAGTCTTGAACCGGACCTGACCTTGATCCTCGACATGGACCCTGAAACCGCCTTGCAGCGCGGCCTAGCTCGTGCCTCGGGCGAGGATCGGTTCGAAGCCTTTGGCGTGACATTTCAGCGGAAATTGCGCGCGGGGTTTCAGGCACTGGCAGCGCAGTTTCCGGACCGGTGCAAAATCGTCGACGCCGCGCGCGACGAAGCCGACATCGCCGCAGAACTGCGTGACCATGTTCTGGCGCGCCTGCCATGATCGTCGACGAAAAGGCCCCGCCCCCAGAACCGGACCGGCTTGGCGATGCCCCGCATCCGCGCACGACGCCGCGCGTCTTGGGCCATGGCGCGGCGGAGGCCGAATTTTTAGCAGCGTTCAATGACGGCCGGCTGCATCACGCTTGGATGATGTCGGGACCGAGGGGCGTGGGCAAAGCGACGCTCGCCTGGCGATTGGCCCGGTTCCTTCTGGCTACGCCACATCATGACGACGGTTTATTTGCCGCGCCACCGCCGGACAGCCTGGATATCGCGCCGGACAACCCGGTCGCGCGGCGCATGGCCGCCCTGGCGGAGCCACGGCTCTTTCTGCTTCGGCGGCCATGGAATGAAAAAACGGAAAAGTTAGCCTCGCAAATCACGATCGACGAGACCCGCAAACTCAAAGGATTTTTCCAGCTATCAGCGGCCGATGGCGGGCGGCGCGCGGTGATCATCGATGCTGCCGACGAAATGAACACGGCCGCGGCGAATGCGATTTTGAAGGTCCTCGAAGAGCCGCCGGCCCACACGACCCTATTTTTGGTCACGCACCAGCCGGCGCGACTTTTGCCAACGATCCGGTCGCGATGCCGGATGTTGCGCCTTTCCGGCTTGGACCCGGACGACCTGATCGCCGCTTTGGATCAGGCCGGTGTGACCAGCACCGCGCCCGAGGTCTTGCACGGTCTGGCACAAGGATCGGTCGGCGACGCGATTGCGTTGGAACATGCGGGCGGTCCGGCGCTTTACGGGCAAATGGTGGGTCTTCTTGCGACGCTTCCCGAAATGGACCGTCGCGCCGCGCAGGAGCTGGCACAAGACGCCGCAAGCCCGGAACGGTTCGAACTGATCCTGACGCTTTTCGACCGCATGCTCGCACGCTTGTCGTTGACCGGCGCGCGCAATAGGCCACCGGCAGAGATCGTCCCTGGCGAAGCTGAGACACTCATGCGCCTTTCGCCCGATCTTGCGGCAGGACGGCGTTGGGCTGCGCGAGCGGAGGGCTTGACCGCGCGGGCACGCCGCGGGCGCGCGGTCAATCTTGACCCCTCCCTTCTCATCCTTGATATGTGTCTGGCCCTCGCCCGGAGCCCCTGACCCGCATGCCGCATCTCGTTGACAGCCATTGCCATCTCGATTTCCCGGATTTCGAGGGAGAGCTGCCTGACCTTATCGAACGGGCTGCGACCGCCGGCGTGACGCGGATGGTCACGATCTGCACTAAGCTACGCAACGTGCCGATTGTGCAGGCCATCGCCGAGGCCCATGAGCCGGTCTATTGGGCCGCCGGCACCCACCCGATGAGCGCCGCCGAAGAGCCCATGGCCGGCGTCGATGAGCTTGTTGAACTGTCCCAGCACCCAAAGTTTGTTGGCATTGGGGAAAGTGGGCTCGATTATCACTACACCGCCGATACAGCCGCGTTGCAGCAAGAAAGCCTAGAAGTGCATATCGAAGCCGCACGGATCACCGGCCTGCCGCTGATCATTCATGCCCGGGCAGCCGATCACGACATGGCCCGGATATTGTCGAGCGCTTACCAGACCCGTCCGTTTCGCTGCGTGATGCATTGCTTTTCCTCTGGCGCGACACTTGCAAAGACAGCATTGGACCTTGGCTTTTACCTGTCGATGTCCGGTATTGCAGCCTTTCCCAAAAGCCACGAATTGCGCGAGATTTTCGCCGCAGCGCCCTTGGATCGTATCTTGGTCGAAACCGACAGCCCTTATCTCGCGCCGCCACCGCATCGCGGCAAACGTAATGAGCCCGCCTTTACCACCTTTACGGCGCAAGCGGGCGCCGCGCTCTGGGGCAAAAGCGCGGAGGAATTCGCCGCCGCGACGACCGCGAATTTTGAGCGGCTTTTCAGCAAGGCGGCCCCCTTGGCGCAGGCCAGCTAGGATGGCGGCGTTGAAGTTCACGATCTTGGGGTGCGGATCGTCAGGTGGCGTGCCCAGACTCGGCGGTCACTGGGGCGCATGCGACCCAGAAAACCCCAAAAACCGGCGCATGCGGTGTTCGCTCTTGGTGCAAAGGACGGATGACACTGGCGAGACGGCCGTTCTGATCGACACCTCGCCGGACCTGCGTACGCAGTTGCTGAATGCGGGGATCGGGCGCTTGGATGGCGTCGTCTACACCCATTCCCATGCCGATCACGTCCATGGGGTCGATGATCTGCGCCAAATTGTTTTTAACATGCGGGCGCGGCTTCCGGTTTGGGCGGACGCGCCGACAACCAAGGATCTTTTGGGCCGGTTCGGCTATGTCTTCGAGCAGCCCGAAGACTCGCCCTACCCGCCGATCCTGGACCTCCACCCGCTGAACGGCCCACTGACCATCTCCGGCCCGGGCGGCGCGATTGAACTTGCGCCCTTTGTGGTGGAGCACGGAAATATCTCTGCCCTCGGGTTTCGCATCGGCGACTTGGCTTATTTGCCGGATGTCTCGGAAATTCCAGCCGCGGCTTGGACCGCACTTGAAGACCTGGATTGCTGGATCGTGGATGCGCTCCGCCGTACGCCGCATCCGACACATGCGCATCTGGACCGCACATTGGAATGGATCGCGCGCGCCACGCCGCGGCGAGCCATCCTGACAAACATGCATCTCGATCTCGACTACGACACACTCGCCGCCGAAACGCCGCACCATATCAGCCCCGCTTTTGACGGCATGACCGTGCAATACGAGGTCTGAATGAGCGACATCCTCGCCGTGATCCTGCCGGTTTTTTTACTGATCGGCGCGGGGTTTGTGGCGGTGTGGCGGGGGCTATTCAGCGATGCAGCGGTCGATGGCCTGAATGTGTTTACGCAAAAGTTCGCGATCCCCTGCCTGCTGTTTGCGGCAATTGCGACGCTTGATCTGCGGGCGGAATTTGATTGGGCGCTGCTGATTAGTTTTTACAGCGGCTCTGCCAGTGTCGTTGTTATCGGCATCCTGGGCGCACGTTGGATTTTCGGCAGGTCCTGGCCCGATGCTGTCGCTATCGGGTTTGCCTGCATGTTCGCAAATTCGGTTCTCCTGGGGCTTCAGGTGTCAGAACGCGCCTACGGTGCCGATGCGCTTGCCCCCAACTTCGCCATCGTCTCAGTCCATGCCGCGTTTTGTTATTTTGTGGGGATTGTCGCGATGGAAATTGCGCGGGCGACGGGCACCGGTCTTTGGACGCTTGGCGGCAATGTCGCGCGCGCGATTTTTGGCAATGCGCTTATGATCGGCGTCGCGCTTGGCTTTGTGGTCAACCTTTCGGGCATCGATGTACCAGGCGTGATCGACGATGCCTTGGCGTTGATGATCAGCGCCGCACTTCCGACGGCGCTTTTTGCCTTGGGCGGTGTGCTCTACCGGTATCGCCCCGAGGGTGATGCGTGGACGATCGCCTTTATTTGCGGCGTGTCTCTGCTCGTCCATCCCGCAATAGTCTTTGCAATCGGGCGCACAGCGACGGATTTGACGACAGAGCAATTGCGCGCGGCGGTTTTGACAGCGGCGATGCCTCCCGGCGTTAATGCGTATCTGTTTGCCAATATGTATGGTGCGGCGCGGCGGGTTGCTGCCTCGGCTGTTTTGATGGGCACGATGATTGCAATCCTGACGGCCACGTTGTGGATTGCCGTTTTGCCCTAAAGCGCAAGCATCGCAGCGCTTTCGCGCAGACTAAGGCACGGATTTGCCACCAGTCCGTAAGCGGCACTCCCTTCAGACAGCTCCGGGAACAACGCCAAAAGCTCTGATCGGGCGGCGCTGTCCAACGAGGACAGCCCCGTTTGCCCGGGAAAGAAGCTCTCGGCCGCCGCACCTTCTGCCCAAACGACGCGATGCGCGGCAAACATGATGTGCACGTAGTCGACCGTCCCGGTTTGCACCAGGCGCACGCCGGGTCGGCCCAGATAGGCCCGGGCCGGAACCAGGACCGCATCGGTGCCGAAATAAAGCTCCGCGGCCGCGCCTGTCACTTGCAACCGATGCTGTTGGGACAGGCGCAGGGCGCGCGTGTTGCCGATCGTCCCGGGGGCGAATTCAACCGGCGCAAATCGGCCGCGCGCGGCAACCCGGCGGCGTCCAGCCCAAACCAACGGCTCGGCGCCATAGCCCAGAGTTTCGACCAAATCACCGGAGCGGAGATCCTCAACCCGGCAAAGACCGCCGGGCACGTCGATCTGTGTACCGGCCGTGAAACAAATCGGAAAGGCATAGGCCGAGCTGTCGAAATTCGGACCCTCAAACGCTGCGGTGATCTCAAGCGCCACACCGGTGGGCGGAAAGCCACCTTCGTCCCCGACGAAAGCTAAGCCTTCGACCGTCCCGTAGGCCGGGTTTGAGTTGTTGACGTTGAATGCGATCACGGTCCAGGTGCTTGTGCCATCGGTGACGGTAAAGCTGTATTCGGCCTCAACCCGCGCGCCAACGGCAAAGGTGACGCCATCCAAGGTCAGCGGCGCGCCAAGTTGCTGGCCGCTGTCATTGTCACGGAAATCGGTGTCGTCATCGGTGATCTGCGCTTCGATCCAGGATCGTGAATTCAGCGTCAGGGTGATCGGATTGGCCAGATCGACAAGGTGCGATCCATCGCCTTGGTTCACGCCGTCCAGGATCGCGCCGCCAGACAGCGTCACATCGCTTTCTTGTAGGACATAGATCGAATAGGTCGCCATTGGCTCAAGTCATGGTTAACGAGCCCTAAAGCTCCGCTTTGATTGCGGCATTTGAATGACCCGGGCCAGGCCGGCGCACGGTGGCAATTCGGCGCCAGTCTAGACCCCCTCGACCACGACGATCGTGCTGTCCGCGCAGCGCCGGCGAATGTCCGCAACCTCTTGATATTCTGGGTCGTGATAGGCTTCCAACGCCGCCTCATAGCTGGGAAATTCGATGACGACATGGCGCTCGCCTGTTTCCCCTTCCATCACCTGCGATGGCCCGCCGCGCACAACAAAGCGCGCCCCGTGGCTTTCCAAAATCGGCGTGTCGCGTCGGACATATTCGGGATAGCCTTCGGCGTCGGTCACCGTAATGTGGCCAATGATGTACCCTTTGGGCATGCCAGTTCCCCCCTGTTTCACGCGCGTCGCCAGCGGTGCGGCGCACGCGCATATCGGCAGGCATTCGTCCCAAAGTGTCAATCCCTCGAACGCCGCAGTCTTGTGAGCGGCGCTCACTTGGCGTAACTCAGCCCGGCGCGTCGGCGCCGCTGCGCCCAGAAGGACGACAATGACCCAGCCCGCATCCCAAAATCCCTCGCGTCGCGAAACGCCGGTCACGGAATTGGTGTTGCGCCTGTGGCGCGAACATGTGCGCGGACACCTAAAGACCTTGCTGCTATCGACGTTCCTGATGACCCTCTCGGGCGGCGCATTGGGCTTGGCCGCCTATATGATCCAGCCGCTGTTTGATATTGTTCTGAGCACCGGCACAGGCGGCGGCGTTATGTGGATCGCTTTCCTGATTGCCGGTATCTTCGTGATGCGTGCGGCAACAGGATACGCCTATCGGTTGCTGCTGGTCTCGGTCGGGCTGAAGGTCACGGCCTCCCTGCAAACGCGACTGATGGAACACCTTCTGACCTTGGATCTGCATTTTTTCCAAGACCACCCGCCCGGCGCCCTGATCGAACGCGTGCGCGGCGATACCATGGCGTTGCAATCCCTGGCATCGAATGTGCTGATCGCGTTCGGACGCGATAGCGTGTCGCTTTTGTCTTTGCTTGTGGTGATGTTCATCAACGACTGGCAATGGTCCCTGCTCGCACTTGTCGGTGTGCCGCTACTGGTCTTGCCGCTTTTTGCAGTGCAACGCCTGGTGCGGCGCTTCACCTATGGCGCCCGGGAAAGTGCGGCGATGATGTCCACCCGCCTTGACGAGGCCTTCCACGGCATCCAGGCGATCAAAGTCAACCGCCTAGAGAGACAGCAAAACGCGACCTACAAGTCCAGTGTGGCCGAGTTCTTGCGCCGTCAGATGCGATCGGAACGCGCCAAATCCGGAACCCCAGCCATGGTCGATCTGATCTCAGCGCTCGGCTTTCTGGCGGTGATCAGCGTGGGTGGTCAAGACATCGTCAGCGGTGAAAAGTCGATTGGCGAATTTATGTCGTTCTTCACGGCATTGGCCTTGGTGCTAGACCCGTTGCGGAGGTTCTTCGGCCTCACCGCGCAATTGCAGTCCGGCGCGGCCTCACTTGAGCGATTATATGAATTGCTGGAAACCGAGCCCGCGATCCGAGAGCCGACGGAACCTATGCCGTTCACGCCGGGCGACATCACCTTCGACAACGTGCAGTTCTCGTACGAGGCCCAACCGGTTTTGCAAGGTCTGAGCTTTGTCGCCAAGACCGGCGAGACGACCGCGCTCGTCGGTCCATCAGGCGCCGGCAAGACGACGGTTTTCGGTCTGATCACGCGCTTGATCGATCCAAATGAAGGCGAAGTCCGCATTGACGGATTACCCATCAGGCAGGCTGAGATCGGCGGCTTGCGCGATCGTATCGCGGTTGTCGGTCAGGAAACCGCGCTGTTTGACGACACGATCTCGGAAAATATCCGGATGGGTCGTCTGGATGCCTCGCCTGAGGATATCCAGGCGGCGGCCGAGGCTGCGTTGGTCACCGAATTCACCGACGCGTTGCCCGATGGGCTTGACGCGCGCGTCGGTCCGCGCGGCTCTGCGCTTTCGGGGGGCCAAAGACAACGCGTTTCAATTGCTCGGGCCATGCTGCGCGATGCGCCGATTTTGCTGTTGGATGAACCGACCTCTGCCTTGGATGCTGAGGCCGAGCGGCTGGTGCAGGAAGCGCTGGCGAAGCTCAGCGCGGGACGGACGACATTGGTGATCGCGCATCGGCTCTCGACGATCCGAGACGCCGATCAAATCCTTGTCCTCGATAAGGGCCGCGTGATCGAAATGGGCGACCACCAGAGGCTGATGGATGCCGATGGTGCTTATGCGCGTCTCAACCGTCTTCAATCCGCCGGCATTTCGCCAGTTCTTTAGTCGCGGTAAAAATGTGATCCAAGATCACGGTCACCACCGTTGACAGATTGGTGAGCGTTCGTGAAACTCGTTGAGATACAGGCAGCGGGGTAATACATGCCGGTTTCACGCGTTTTCGCAGCTCTTCGCTGCGCATTGGTGGGCATCTTTGGCGTATCGGCAGGGATCGCGACCGCGGACCCGTTAAGCACACCGCTCGGTAGTTATTATCAAAACCTGGAAGCCCGTTTAGTCGGCGAGGGCCGCTTGCGCCAAGATCGCGCCAGCCATGCCACCGGCGCAGATGGTCTCGCGGCATCCTTCATGGCCATCGCGATGCGCAGCGAATATCGGCTGTCCGGTTCCGGCATGATTCGGTCCGGCAGCACCGCGCCCCTGCGTCGGTGGGAACAACCGGTGCGCATCTCGGTTCGGTTTGGGCCTTCGGTTCCGGCACCGCAACAGGCCTCCGATAGAGGTATCGTCGCGGATGTCGCGGGGCGGCTGCACCGGGCAACCGGGCATTCGATTTCCACCGTTGGCAGCAACGCTAATTTCCATATCCTGGTTCTCAGCGACGAAGAACGGGCCGGCATCGCGCCGCTGTTGCGGCAATTGGTACCGGGTATCTCGAATGCGGCGGTTGGTGCCGTACGGCGGATGAGCCGGAACACCTTTTGCATGGTCATCGCCATGCCCGGCGCGGACCCGGCCCAAGGCTACCTCCAAGCGGTCGCGATTGTGCGCGCAGAGCATCCGCCAAGGATGCGCCGGTCCTGCATCGAAGAAGAGATGGCCCAAGGCATGGGATTGGCCAATGACAGCCCCGATGCTTGGCCGTCGATCTTCAACGATGACGAAGAATTTGGCGTCTTGACCCGGCATGACGAGCTTTTGCTGCGGCTACTCTATGATCGCCGTTTGCAAGCGGGCATGGCCGCACGTGACGTCGCCGCTATGCTGCCGGCGCTTTGCGCGCAACTTTTGTAGCACGGCTCAGGCGCATAAGGCGCGATCGCACCCGCCCAGCCGGCGGTTAAAGCGCAATCAGATGATTGTCGAAGCTATGCGATGCGTGCAGCACGGGCCGCATGGCTTCGAACGCACTGGTCCACCCGACGAGCCCCTGGCCGCTGGTGTAGACGAAACCGTCCCGCCCGGGCGCCAATCCGCAGATATCCGGCGCTTGCACGATTTCGGCCTGCTCACCGGTCTGGACGTCAAAGGCGGCCATGATCCCACCGCGGGGAGAGGTGATCGCGGCCTGGCTTTGATCTCCGGAAAGCGCCACGCTGCCCGCATAACCTTCGAACCGACGATGGGTCGCGAGATCGGCGGCCAAGAATGCAGCGCTACCATCTTGACGATAGAGCGCCAAGAGCGGCGGGGCATCGATCGGATCGCCTTGCCACTGCATCGCCGCGGCCACCAAACCATCGTCACCAACAGCCAAATGTCGCAGCGAGCTGAGCTGCATCTCTTCAGGCATGTCAAATCGGTCCAAAAGCGCACCATCCGGCGCGACAAAGGCCAAATTCGACCGCATCGTCGGCAGGTTCAACTTGGCGCGGCCACTATCCGGATGGGTCTCGATCCCGCCATTGGCGACCACGAGAACCTCGCTGCCCGGAAGGCGGCGCAAATCATGCGGCCCGATGCCGGCGGAGCTGATCTCCCCGATCCGGGCGTAGCGCGCCGTGTCCCAAATCCCGATCCGCCCTTGGAGCGTTTCTAGGTCGTTTTCGGTTGTGAATAGACGGCTGCCATCCTGCGAATAGACGCCATGCCCGTAAAAATGCCGGCCCGGCGCGGCGTCCAACTCCGCCCGCACATGCCCGCGGGCACAATCGAGGACCAACGCGAATGTACCCGGCCTGCGGGCGAACGCGACAGCCTCGGGGCGAACGGGATGGGCCGCAGCCGCATGACCCCGATCCGGCATTGGCAGCGAAAACAGGATCTCGCCGCCGGCGCTTAGCCCACAAAGCCGAAATTCGCCCGATACATGCCGTGCTGCGCTAAGGTAATGCGGGCTACCGGCATCAGCCCAGCTCGGCATCGGCGCCAAAGACGATGCTAAGAGCCCCGTCAGAAAGGCGCGCCTGTTGGCCATATCAATCCCCGTCAAGCGCGTTGAAGGTCACGGTCACACCAAGCGCGGGCGCCAAACCGGCCTGCACGCTGTTAAACGCGCCGATCACGCGTTGCTGCAACGCCTCCACCCGCAGCCGGCCCGTCGGCGTCTCGACACCGGCAAAGATCGGATCGTCAAGTGCCGCTGCACGGTCTTGGGCGTCGGCGAATTCACGGTTGATATCTGCCCGGTCGGCGCCCTCAACGCTGGCCAACAAGGTGGCCATTTCGGCAAGGCTGTCAATCGACAGGGCGACATTCCGCAAGGACCGACCCGAGCGCCATGCCTCCGCGCGGCGCGGTCGTGGATCGCCAATCGCACCCATTGGGCGGCCCAGCCTTAGGTTCGCGGTGAATTCCAACCCTTCGACAAGCGCGCTGTAGAGCCGGCGCGCAGCATCTTCGGGTCCGGCATAGCGGTCGTTGCCACCGGCGCTACGCAACAAGAGCGCTTCGGACATGCGCCAATCCTCGGCGATTGCGCTGGATGTCCGGTGGATATCTGCGGCAACCCTTTGGATTAACGCACAGCCGTAATCACTTGCCGCCAAGCCAGAAATTTCAGGATCGTAGATCAAAAACTCCAACGCATAGAACCCGCGGGCCGCGACAGACACGGTTTCGAAGTCCTCGGCCGTTTCGATCACCGGATCTGCGTTTAAGATCAGGTCCCGAAGGCTGGATGGCGTCGAGCCGCGGCTATCGGGCCAAAAGGCCAATGCAAAGCCGCGATTATCGACCTCCGCCGGGCCAAAGCGCAAATGACTGACGCCCAACCAGGCATCAAAGGCCGCGTTATAGGCAGATCGGAGCGCTGCGTCATCGGGCGCGCAATGTGCTTCGGCCGTGGCTTCAAGCGTCTCGGTCTGCTCGACCAAAACCGCATAGCCCGGCAACACATGTTCATCGAGAACCAACCCAACAGCATCGGCCATCGTTTGCGCGGCCAGGGGCGCCGGCAGCGCTGCGAATAGAAAGAGCAAGAGGTGTCGCATGGGTCAAAGACTTTCCAGGAAGGTGATCAGGGCGTCGCGATCCTCTGGCGGCATGGCGACGACGCGATCGCGCGCGGCCTGTGCTTCTCCTCCATGCCAAAGGATCGCCTCAAGCAGGTTCCGGGCCCGCCCATCATGGAGGAAGTAGGTATGGCCAGATACAGTCTCGGTCAGCCCGATGCCCCAAAGTGGTGGCGTGCGCCATTCGCGCCCATTTGCCACCGCCTCGGGCCGATGATCGGCCAGGCCATCGCCCATATCGTGCAGCAACATGTCGGTATAGGGCCAGATTAACTGAAAGCTTTGCGCAGGATCGCCAGCGATCCGATGCGTCACGAAAGACGGCTGATGGCAGGCCGCACAACCCGCGGCGTAAAACGTCTCGCGACCCAGCAAAACGTCGGGATCGTCCACATCGCGCCGCGCGGGCACGCCCAAGTTCTGACTGTAAAATGTCACCAGATCGAGTGCGACATCGTCGACCTCGAACCCCGATTGTTCTGGATTACTGCCGTCATAGGCGTTCTGGCAGGTGACTTGGGCGGGCGTGCAATCGCCAAAATGGGCGGGAAAGATCGGTGTGGAAATCCCGATATCGCCGGCAAACGCGCTGGCGGATTGTTCACGCACCGTGGGCATGCCGGCCTTCCAGCCGAAACGGCCCAACATCGGCCGGTCAAATTCCGCTGACCACACGATATTCGGGCGTCCCGAAATCCCATCGCCATCTGCATCGTCCGGGTCCGCTAAGGCCAAGATATCGGCAGCCGGGACCGCCTCCAGCAAACCCAATCCGATCATTGGCTGTGCAACCCGCGGGCTCAGCATTGCGCTTGGGTGCAGCGGCCCATAACCCAGCGCCTCGGCACTGTAGGTCGGAGCCCGCAGACGGGCGACCTGTCCGCCGGACAAGATCACTTCGGTCTCTTCATAGGTGATGCCGAGCCGATATTCCGCCGCAACGCCCGCCAGACTGAAGTCTTGCAATTGCAGTCCGTAATTTGGGTCTGGAGCGGTCGCATGGTAGCCGGCGATGCGCATCATCGCGGGGTCAGGCTCGGCAGGGATCGAAACCCGCAGCAGCATCGAAACGGCTAGATCGTCCGGGCCTTCGGGAGGATGGCCACGTCCATCCTTGATGTGGCACCGCTGGCAAGATCGCGCATTGTAAAGCGGTCCAAGGCCATCGGAGGCAATCGTCGAGGATGGCGCTGAGACCCAAAGCCTGCGGAAAAGCCCATTGCCAACGCGAAATTCAAGCTCTTCGTCGAAGCCGAGATTGCCGGAGGGTTGGGAAAACGCATCGGCATTCGCGCGCGGGCGAACGGTTGCGGCGCCAGCCGAATTTTCCTCGAACGCCCAGGCGGTTGTAAAATCAACAGGCGCCGCGGTGACCGCCCTAATGCGCGTGATTTCGTCGTCGGTTCGGGGGATCACCGCAAGATGGACGTCGTCCAAACCCTGCTGCATGCCTTGCAGATTGGAGCCAGCGGCAATTGGGATCGATGCCGCCAGCAAACCGGCACCGATCAAAGCCCGTGGTCTATTCGGTTTCGTCCATCTTCGAGGCATTAAGCTGCGCATAGTTTTCCGGGCCCACGCGATTGTGCAGGTCGATTTGCGTTTCGAGAAAATCGATATGCCCTTCTTCATCGGTCAGTAATTCATCGAAGATGTCTTTGGTCACATGATCGCCGACCGCGGCACAATGCTCTCGCGCCTCTTTATACAGCGCGCGTGCGCCATGCTCGGCGGCCAAATCGCATTCGAGCGTTTCCAAAGGCGTTTGACCGATGCGCAATGGATCAAGCTTTTGTAGATTCGGATGACCCTCCAAAAAGATAATCCGTTCAATAATCTTGTCCGCGTGGTTCATCTCTTCGATGCTTTCCTCGCGGGATTTTTTGGCCATATGGCCCAAGCCCCAATCCTCTTGAAGCTTGTAGTGCAACCAATATTGGCTGATCGCGGTGAGTTCGCTGCGGAGGGCTTGGTTTAAATAGTCGATAACCTTGCTGTCGCCTTGCATTCCTGTTGGTCCTTCGATGATGCACGGCGGAGGCCGCACAATTCCGTGGGAACTTCCAGATTAGTGTTCGCACGCATCGTGTCCAGGAACAGCGGCACGCAGCCACCACAATCCGCGCGCTTGCCCAGCGCGCGGTAAATTTTGCCAGGCGTAATGACCGTCTGCACGTCCGCCGCTCGCATCCAATCGATCGCCGAATGGATGTCGGTGTCGGAGATGGATTGGCAGTGGCAAACGATCATTAATCTGCGCCTTATTCGAATACGGCAGAGGGGTTATCGAGGCTGTCGGAGCCTTCGAATTCGATTGCATCGATCGCAAGTGCGGCGACAACCTCTTCGATGGTTGCCGTCTGCGCGACCAATCCATTGACACCGCCCATGATCAGCGCCTCACCCGCCGCATTGCCACGTTCGAGCATCATGTCGTAGGTAAAGCCGGCCTCGGCCGCGGACTTGATCCGGCCCAACGCCATCACGGCGCCCGAAAGGCGCAGCTGCATTTCCGCATCCAATGCCGGATCGGTCGCAGCGACTAGGTCCGAAAGGGAGGGTCCTTCCATCAATGTCCCGTCGACCCGGACATATTCACCCAAATAGACGTTCTGGATGCCCACGCCGTTGAAGTAGTGGTCGTTATGGGTGTTGTCCGCAAAGCAGGAATGTTCCTCCTCCGGGTCGTTAAGCATCACGCCAAGGCGCATCCGCTCACCTGCCGTCTCGCCGTAGGACAAGCTGCCCATGCCGGTTAGCATCGCAACAATGCCTGCATCGGGATCGGCCAATACCTCTTCACGCGCAGCGCCACCTTCGGCCCATGCCGCGGTGATCTCTTCTAGGTCGGACACCAAAAGGTCCGAGGCCGCCGCGAGATATTCGCCCCGACGGTCGCAATTGCCGCCCGTGCACGCATCGCCGGAGGCATAGTCAGACCAAGGCCGATTGCCCGCGCCGGCGCCGTGACCATTGAGGTCTTGACCCCACAGCAGGAATTCAATCGCGTGATAGCCCGTGGCAACATTGGCCTCTACCCCATCGGCTTCGTGCAATGTGTCTTGCAAAAAGGCCGGGGTGATCATGCTGGCATCGACGGTGCTGCCAGAAAGCGTGAAGCTTGCATTGGCGACCACATTCAGCGCTGCCAGTTCGTTTTCATCGGTGGGGCCACCATAACCCGCATCGACATAATCGATCAGCCCTTCGTCCAGCGGCCAAGCATTCACGCGGCCCTCCCAATCATCGACGATGGGGTTGCCGAACCGAAAAACCTCGCTCTGTTGGTAGGGCACACGGGCGGCAAGCCAGGCCGCACGGGCCGCTTGCAGCCCTTCCGCTGACGGCGCGGCGAGGAACGCATCAATGGCCGCGTCCAAAACCTGTGCCGTGACAAGGCTATCGGTGTATTTGGCTTCGGCGATATTGGCGTAATGCGTGACGACGTCAGCGGCACTTTGCGCGCCTGCTTGCGCTGTCATCGACACGCCAATCGCAGCGCTTGTCATGAGCAGTTTTTTCATCGGTTCCCCCGTTGGATATTTGGGTCATGTCTGAGATCGTTCGACCGTGGGTCGAACAGGTCAAGCAAAGGCTCGACCCCCAAATCGGTGCAGCAAAGGCCGCAGCATGCGGCTGCGACAATCTCGTCACGAAACGCAAGGTCCGGCGCGCGCGTGCGATCAACCACGGATCGTCTCACAGCTATCTCCTAGCACACGACTCAGGTTTACCACCTAAAGTTGACTGATTTTGTCGCCCTTAGCAATCCCGATTAAAACAATCGGAAATCAAATTTTCGATTTGATCCCACGCGTTTCGCGTCTGCTGGCGCATTTGAAGGACTGGCGCGGACGGTTGGACAGATTAGCCGCGCATGAGCCGCGAATAGAGCATCAGCCCATAGGTCGTCAGGGCCTCCGATAGCGGGCGCCAAATCGACGAAAACGCAACCGGGTCAAGGCCACTTTTGTGCGCAATTTCCTCCAGCGTCGTGCGACCATCGACAAATGCGAGCGACCTTAGCGCCATCGCCGATACTGGGATTTCCGCGACCGCGCCGGAATGGCTGACCGGGATAACACCTGTTTTCGCGGCCGCCTCGCTTAGCTTTTTGCCTGAGACGCCTTTGAGATGGGGCACCGCATCCCGTTCATTTCGCGCGGTGCGACGGTCTGTGGTTTTCGCCGCGTAGGCAACATGTGTTCGGATCGCACCGTTCAGCTTTTCGGCCACTTCCATTTTGGTGATGCGGTCCAAGTCGCGCAACAGCGCGTTTTCACCCACGATCGTGGAGGGATCATAAAGATGGGCTTGCGGCTGGCCGACCATGTGCAGGCCCGCTGCCTCTAACGCGACGGAAAATTCGCGGATCGTATAGGCGCGATCTTGGCTGTGCAGCAGCAGGTCGTAAAACCCGGCATCACTGGCGTTGTGATCACCCAGATGCGTGTTGCGTTTGAACGGATGCGTCTCCGGCACCCGCGAAAAGATCGCTTTTGCTTTTTTCAACCGCTCCCGTGGCGAGCCTTCGAGGAGTTGTGCAAACGCCTCTTGCAGCGGATAGACGCCCGACCGGCCAAGGGGCGCATAGACCATGAGGCCGATCCCACCCTCCGCCGAGACCGCGGCGGCCAAGGCGTCAAAACCCGCTTGCGGGTCCGGCAAATGATGCAACACACCGCAGCAATCGATGTAATCAAAGGGCCCCATCTGTGGCGCATCAAGCAATGAGCCGGTGCGGAATTCTATGCTGGTGAGACCGCGCGCTGACGCCCGCGCCTCGGCGATCTCGCGCGCTTTGGGCGAGACATCGAGATAGGTGATGTGGTGAGGCTTTCCGGCGCTGGTTAGAACTTGTGCCAGTTGGATCAGGCCGTCGCCGGTGCCGCCACCGGCCACCAACGCCCTGAACGGACGTGACCAATCCCGCCGGCCGGCAAACAAGAAATGATCAATTTCGAGCGGGTGGGATGGCGATCCGGTGATCATCCGCTTTGCTTCATCGTCCGGATTACGCTCGGGATATGGGAACGCGTCGTATTGTTCGGTGACTTGAGACATGGCCCCACCCCTTGGTTCTGGCCAAAACAGGCCGGATTTTGACGCGAATTGACGCGATTCGGGCGCCTCTGACCAGGATCATTCCAGAAACGCCTGAGAGGACGCGGCATGAATGAAGCCTATCGAAGACCGGTGCGCAAGATTGACCCCTCAAAAGGCATCGCGTTGCCCGATGGTACGCTAAACGACCAAGACCGCATCGAAATTGGGCCAACCCCCCTGGCCTATGGCGAATGGGCCGCCGAGGGTTTGGAGCTTCCGGATCTCCCGACGATGCGCGCCTACAGATTGGCCCGCATCGTCAAGATGCTGCATGAACGCGATTTTGCCGGGGTCTTGGTGTTTGACCCTATGAACATTCGCTATGCCACCGACAGCACCAATATGCAGCTCTGGAACACGCATAATCCGTTCCGCGCCTGCCTGGTGACGGCAGACGGCTATATGGTGCTTTGGGATTACAAGAATTCGCCGTTTTTGGCCGACCACAACCCGTTGGTTCAAGAGGTCAGATCAGGCGCATCGATGTTCTATTTTACGAACGGGGATCGCGGCGCGGACGCTGCCGATACGTTTTCGCACGAGGTGGCGGAGATTATCGCCGAACGTGTTGGTGGGAATAAACGCCTCGCGGTGGATAAAATCCTGCTCCATGGCGCCAAACAGCTTGAGGCCCGCGGCTTTGAGCTGATGGAGGGCGAAGAGGTCATGGAAAAGGCCCGGTCAATCAAGGGACCTGATGAGATCAAGGCCATGCGCTGCGCGAGTATCGCCTGTGAGGCCTCGATTGCCGAAATGGAAGTCTTTGCGCGCAGCATGGCCGGCGATGGCGTAACAACCGAAGACGACGTATGGGCGATCTTGCATGCAGAGAACATTCGCCGTGGCGGCGAATGGATCGAAACCCGGCTATTGGCCTCCGGTCCGCGCACCAATCCTTGGTTTCAGGAATGCGGTCCCCGCGTTATTCAGCAAAATGAGATCTTGGCCTTCGATACCGACCTGATTGGGTCTTATGGCATTTGCATCGACATCAGCCGCACTTGGTGGATCGGTGATCGACCACCCCGACCGGATATGATCGCTGCAATGCGCCACGGGCATGAACACATCATGACGAACATGGCGCTTTTGAAACCTGGGGTCAGCTTTCGGGAATTGACTTTCGGCGGCCACCAGCTCGATCCAAAATACGACAAGTGGAAGTATTCCTGCCGGTTCCACGGCGTGGGCTTGTGCGATGAATGGCCTCTGATCGCTTATGCCGACAAATTTGTCGATGGCGCATTCGACTACGAGGTAGAGGCTGGCATGGTGTTCTGCGCCGAAGCGCTTATCGGGGAGGATGGCGGCGATTTTTCGATCAAGCTTGAAGACCAGGTTTTGGTGACCGAAGACGGGTTCGAAAACCTCTCGCGCTATCCGTTCGACGCGGCACTTATGGGCCGCTGATCGGCGCGGTCTTACGCCGCGCACCTGAGACCGAGGCCTTCGCGACCACACCGGTCGACACGAGCCCGTGATTTTCGTGACAATCCGGTTGTGTCCATCGCCGGCGATGCCCAATCTGGCGTTTCAACGAAGGAGCGTTGCAATGCCCACGGAACTTTTCACTTTCGCTGGCCATGCCGGTCACCACTTGGCCGCCCGGCTCGACCTACCCGATGGGCCCCATTTGGCGACGGCACTTATGGCGCATTGCTTTACGTGCGGCAAAGACATTCCCGCGGCACGCCGTATTGCGGCGCGTTTGTCGGCGATGGGGATTGCCGTGTTGCGGTTCGACTTTACCGGGCTTGGCCACTCAGAAGGCGAGTTTGAAAACACGTCTTTCACATCGAACGTGTCCGATTTGACCGCGGCCGCAGCTGCGCTGGACGCGCGCGGAATGGCGCCATCGCTCTTGATCGGGCATTCCTTGGGCGGCGCGGCCGTTTTGCGCGCGGCGGGCGCGATCCCGTCGGTCAAAGCCGTCGCCACGCTCGGCGCGCCCTTCGATCCCGGTCACGTGACGCATAACTTCGCCGATGCACTGGACGATATCGACCGCGACGGGGCCGCTGAGGTGAAATTGGGCGGGCGTCCAATTCGGATCGGACGCGACTTTGTCGAGGACGTGCGCGCGGAAAACCTCGCCCCTGCGATCGGCGATTTGAAATCCGCGCTTTTGGTCTTGCACGCGCCGCGAGACGAAATTGTCGGTATCGAAAACGCGACCCAGATTTTTCTGGCGGCAAAACACCCCAAGAGCTTTGTCACGCTCGACAATGCGGATCACCTGGTGAGCCGGGCCGAAGATGCCGAATATGCAGCCGATGTCATCGCCGCTTGGGCGGGCCGGTATCTGGCCTTGGCCCCGCCAGCCCCGCCGCCCGGCGCGCCGGAGGGCATCACGCGGGTGAGCGAGGCCGATCCGGCGGGATTTTTGCAAGACGTGCAGGCCGGCCCGCATCATCATGCCGTCGCGGATGAGCCGTTGAGCTATGGCGGCACCAACAAGGGCATGTCGCCCTACCAATACCTTGCCGCGGGTTTGGGCGCATGCACGTCGATGACCATCCGGATGTATGCACGGCGCAAAGGCTGGCCGCTTGCGCATATCAGTGTCGATGTCAGCCACAACCGCGTGCATGCCCAAGACGCCGAGGGCTATGAAAACCGTCCGCTGGACCAATTTCGCAGGGTCATCACCATGGTGGGACCGTTGGACACGGCCCAACGCGCGCGATTGCTCGAAATCGCCGATAAATGCCCGGTGCATCGCACCTTAGAGGCCAGCGCAAAGATCGTGACCGAGCTGGTCCCCGAGGTCGAGACCATTCCGGCCTAGCAGCGCGGAGCGATCGCAGACGGTGTGCACGCTACGGCGACGCCAGAGGCAAAAGCGGTGTGGATTTGATCTCTTCCATGCTCAGAAGTGCGGTGACGTTGAAAATGCGCACTTCTGAGATCAGCGCCTGGTAAAAGGCGTCATAGGCACGCGCGTTCGGCACACGCACCTTCAGGATGTAGTCGATCTCGCCAGCCAGGCGATGGGCCTCCATAACCTCGGGTCGGGCGCGCAGTGCGGCGAGGAACTTTTGCTGCCAGTCCGCTTCGTGTTCCGAGGTGCGAATAAGCACAAAAAAACAGGCCTCTAGCCCCAGTGCTTCGGCGTCGAGCAGCACCGTTTGTTGACCGATGATCCCGGCCTCGCGCATTTTGCGGATCCGCGTCCAGACCGGGGTCTTGGACGAGCCAACCTTTTTGGCGATGTCATCGAGCGATTGGCTCGCATCCTCTTGCATCTGGCGGAGGATCTTCCGGTCAAGTGCATCAATTTGGACAGACATTCGCATCGGCCTCCTCGCGCCGGACAGGTGATCTGAAGCTATCTATTTTATGGAACGTGCGTCCCTAATCGCAAGCTCTAGCTGCCATAAATCGGAATTTTGTTCTATCTTTACAGCAGACACAGCCAGAGACGTTCGCCATGCAACATTTCCCGATCTTCGTCGACACAGCCGGACGCCGGATCGTTGTATCCGGTGGCGGTGACGCGGCCTTGGCCAAGCTTCGGCTGATCCTGAAAACCCAAGCGCGGGTGACGGTCTTTGCAATCGACCCCGCGCCGGAGATCGAGAATTGGGCGCGCGAGGCACGTATCCGGCTGGTGCGTCGGCCGTTGGCGCCTGGGGATGCGCTTTGCACGGCCCTGTTCTACGCCGCAAATGACGATGATGCCGAAGATGCGAGGGTCGCCCGCCTGGCGCGTGCCGATGGTGCCTTGGTTAATTCGGTTGATAATCTAGCGGCCAGCGAATTTATCACGCCCGCGATTGTCGATCGTGATCCGGTCACGGTCGCGATTGGAACCGAAGGCGCGGCACCGGTTCTGGCCCGGATGATCAAGCGCGATCTTGAGGAACGGCTGCCCGTCCGGCTCGGCCCCTTGGCGCGGATCGGAAAAGCGTTTCGCGGTGCGGTCGAGGCCTTGCCGTTCGGGGCCAAGCGGCGTGCATTTTGGGCCGCGTACTACCAAAGCGCGGGGCCTGCTGCCTTCGACCGTGCGGGTGAAGACGGCGCACGCGAAGCGCTTGAAAGCCTATTGCAGACGCATCTTTCCGCTGCGCCAGAGACCGGGCATGTCGCGCTGGTGGGCGCCGGGCCCGGCGATCCGGAACTTCTGACACTGAAGGCGCGCCGCGCGCTCGACGCCGCTGACGTGATCATTCACGACCGGCTCGTTAGCCGCGACATTCTTGAACTTGCGCGCCGCGAAGCAACGTTGATCGAGGCTGGAAAGGAAGGCTTTGGGCCAGGCATGACGCAAGACGCCATCGGCGCCCTGATGGTGCAGCATGCCGCCCGCGGCGCGAACGTCGTGCGGCTCAAAGGGGGCGATCCGTCCATCTTTGCGCGGCTCGACGAGGAAATGGATGCGCTGGACGCGGCTGGCATATCCTGGACCGTCGTACCGGGGATCACAGCGGCTTCTGCCGCGGCGGCGAGCCTGGGCCAAAGCCTGACGAAACGGGCGCGCAATTCAAGCCTGCGGGTGATTACCGGACATGACATCAACGGGTTTGCCGAACAGGATTGGCGCAGCCTTAGCCAGCCCGGCACAGTTGCGGCGATCTATATGGCAAAACGCAGCGCCCGGTTTATCCAGGGCCGCCTGTTGATGCATGGGGCTGGCGCCGATACACCGGTCAGCATCGTTGAAAACGCCTCGCGCACGGATCAGCGCGTTTTAGCCAGCACGCTCGGAAGCCTAGCAACCGATATCGAGCGGTCCGTGCTCACCGGGCCGGCTGTTCTGCTTTACGGGCTTGCCCCACGAGCCGCCCAAACCACCCTACCCCTGCTGCAAGAGGAGCACGGCTGACATGCCCCGCACCTTTACACCGAAAGTCGTCACGGCGAACGCGCTCTTGGAAGGCGATGTCGTCTATTTGACCGAGGATGACCGCTGGACGCGCGATCACGCGCAAGCGGAATTGATCGAAGACGAGGCCATTGCGCAATTGCGTTTGTTGGCTGCCCAAAGCCGCGCGGCTGAGATTGTTGGCGCCTATCTCGCCGATGCGACCGCCGGCCCAGATGGCCCTGTCCCGGTGCACTTTCGCGAAGCGTTCCGCACGCGGGGGCCGTCGAATTACCGCCATGGCAAACAGGAGAGCGCCTGATGTATCGCTATTCCGAGTTCGACGACGCGTTTTTGCGCGAACGTAATGCGCAATTCCGCGCCCAGGTTGAACGCCGTATTTCCGGTGCCCTGACCGAAGACGAATTCAAACCGCTGCGGCTGATGAATGGGCTCTACCTACAGCTTCATGCTTATATGCTGCGCGTCGCGATCCCCTACGGCACCCTCAATTCCCGCCAAATGCGCCAACTGGCGATGATTGCCAATAGATGGGACAAAGGTTACGGCCATTTCACAACACGCCAGAACATCCAGTTTAATTGGCCCAAGCTCCGCGATGTGCCCGACATCCTGGACGCGTTGGGCGAGGTTGGGATGCACGCCATTCAAACCTCGGGCAATACCATCCGCAATGTAACGGCAGATCATTTCGCGGGTGCCGCGGCCGATGAAATCGCAGACCCACGGCCCGTGGCGGAGCTGATCCGGCAATGGTCGACCGACCATCCCGAGTTTCAATTTCTGGGCCGGAAATTCAAAATCGCCGTTACCGGCAGCCCAAATGACCGCGCAGTGACCGCGGCGCATGATATCGGCCTGCGCATCGTCAGGCGCGGTGAAAACATTGGCTACCAAGTGCTTGTTGGCGGCGGGCTGGGACGCACGCCGATGATCGGCAAAGTGCTCAAGGACTTTCTGCCCGAGGCCGATTTACTCCCGTATTTGGAGGCCATTGTCGCGGTTTATAACTTGCTCGGCCGCCGCGACAACAAATACAAAGCGCGGATTAAGATCACCGTGCATGAAAACGGGATCGAAGACATTGCCCGCCGGGTGGAGGATGAATTCGCCCGCCGGCGCGCGATCTTTGCCGGCATCGACCAAGACATATTGGCCGATATCCGCACCCAATTCGCGCCGCCGACCTTCACGTTCGGTGACAGCATCGCCTACGACAAAGCCTATGCGGCTGACCCGATCTTCCGCGCCTTTGTCGATACGAATATCCGCCAGCATCGCGAGCCTGGCTATGCCATCGTGACCGTGTCGATGAAAAAGCAAGGTGCCACACCAGGGGACGCGACGGCCGACCAAATGTCGGTGATCGCAGATTTGGCCGAGACCTACGGCCATGACGAAATCCGCATCAGCCATGAACAAAACGTCATCCTGCCCCATGTCCACAAACGGCATTTGCCGGCCATTCACAAAGCGCTGCGCGCGGCCGGCTTGGGCACGGCAAATATCGGGCTGATCTCAGATATTATTGCCTGCCCGGGCATGGATTATTGCGCCTTGGCGACCGCGCGGTCGATCCCGGTCGCGCAAGATATTGCGACCCGGTTCGAAGAGCTCAAACTCGAACACGAAATCGGCCCGCTAAAGATCAAGATATCCGGCTGCATCAATGCCTGCGGCCATCACCATGTCGGCCATATCGGCATTCTTGGGCTCGACCGCGCCGGCGTCGAAAACTATCAGATCACGCTTGGCGGCGATGGCACCGAGGATGCGGTTATTGGCGAACGCACCGGGCCGGGCTTTGCCTATGATGAGATCATTCCAGCCATCGAACGGCTGGTCTTGGCCTATCTTGATCTGCGCGAAAGCCCGGATGAGACCTTCTTGCAGGTCTTTCGCCGCACCGGCATGGCCCCGTTTAAGGACGCCCTTTACGACCGCGAAGGCAAAGCCGATGCCGCATGAGGCGTTTGCACAGGTCTCAACGCGTGTGGCCAATCTTAATGCGCGTTATGCGCATCATGGCGCGACCGACGTTTTGGCCCATGCCTTGCGTGATCCAGAGACGGGCCGCGTCGCCCTTGTGTCGTCCTTCGGCGCGGAATCTGTGGTCCTGCTGCATATGATATCAGTGATGGCGCCGACGACGCCGGTCTTGTTCATCGATACAGAGATGCTCTTTGCCGAAACGCTGGACTATCAGCGGCAGGTCTCAACCGCGCTTGGCCTGACTGACCTGCGTGTCATTCGGGCGTCGAAAACGGCGTTGGCCGCGCATGACCCCGACGGCGTACTGCACAAAACCGATCCCGATGCCTGTTGCGATCTTCGCAAAACACAACCCCTGCATCACGCTTTGGCACCGTTTGATGCCTGGATCACGGGCCGCAAGCGGTTTCAAAGCAATGAGCGCGCCGGTTTGGCGTTTTTCGAGGCCGAGGGCCGCGCCCGCATCAAGATCAATCCTCTGACGCATTGGCGCGCCGATGATGTCGCCGATTACATGATCAACAACCGCTTGCCGCGACATCCGTTGGTCGCACGCGGCTATCCCTCCATCGGCTGTGCGCCTTGCACAAGCGCGGTCGCTCCGGGCGAGGATCCGCGGGCTGGGCGGTGGCGCGGATCGGACAAAGAGGAATGCGGCATCCATTTCGTCGACGGCAAACCGGTGCGCGGGCCGCTGAAGGAGGCATCATAATGAGCGTGATCGTACGCGACGACGGGTTTCACTCTGACGATTGGAACGCCGGATACGAACCTGGCGGCTTGGCCGTCGATGTCACCTCAGAGGATGACATCGGTGGTCTCGATTTGGCCAATACGCAGCTGATCCGTGTGGCGTTTCCAAGCTTTGCCGATGGCCGCGGCTTCACGCTTGGCCAAAGGCTGCGCCAATTGGGGTATAAAGGACGCCTCAGGGCGGCTGGTCATGTGCTGGCCGATCAATATACAATGGCCCGGCGGTCCGGATTTGACGAGGTTGAAATCGACGCCGATCTGGCCGCGCGCCAACCCGCCGACCAATGGGTGTTTCGCGCCAATTGGCAGGCTCACGACTATCAAGCCCGGCTCCGCGCCAAGCCAGCCTTTCATTGACCGAAATCAACGCCTAAGAAGGGCATGGGGATTGAACGCCCCGTGTAACCCGACATGACCGAACAGAGCCCCGTGACAGAAAAAGCCGCCGCCGCCGTAACCCTGCCCGATGCGCAAAAAGTGCTCTCGGTTAAGCATTGGACGGATCGATTGTTTTCGTTCCGCGTGACGCGACCGGCCAGTTTGCGCTTCCGCTCCGGGGAATTTGTGATGATCGGGCTGATGGGCGACCCCGACCCCAAGACCGGCAAGGTCAAACCACTTTTGCGCGCCTATTCGATCGCCTCGCCGAATTGGGATGACGAATTGGAGTTTTATTCGATCAAAGTGCCCGATGGCCCTTTGACCTCGAAGTTGCAGCATATCCAGCCGGGCGACGAGATTATCCTGCGTCCGAAACCTGTCGGCACGTTGGTGCATGACGCGCTGATGCCGGGAAAGCGGCTGTGGTTTTTCGCAACCGGCACCGGGTTTGCCCCGTTTGCCAGCCTTTTGCGGGACCCACAGACCTATCACGACTATGACGAGGTGATCATAACCCATACCTGCCGAGAGGTCGGCGAGCTGGCGTATGGCGCAAACCTCATCGACAGCATTCGCAAGGACGCGCTCTTGGCCGAGCTGATCGGCCCGGGCTTTGCGGATAAGCTGCGCTATTATCCAACGACCACCCGGGAAGAGAGCCCGAAAATGGGCCGCATCACGGATTTGATGCGCGCAGGCACGTGTTTTGCAGATCTTGATGTGGCGCCGCTCAGCCCTGAAACTGATCGCGCTATGGTCTGCGGCAATTTGGCGTTTAACCTCGAAATCAAAGAGATGCTGGAAGGCTACGGGCTTGTCGAGGGCGCAAATTCAAACCCCCAACACTTCACCGTCGAGAAGGCGTTTTTGGATTGAACCAAGGCGCGCCGGCCGCCCTCGGGCGACCGATTGCCGCGACGCGCCCAGCGGCCCGAGCGGGGGCTCGATGCCCCCCGAGGCCGCGCCAGATGCGCCGCGGTCGATCCGGCATGCCCCGTCGATCTAGTCGAGCGCGTCGCCGACCGCATCGCCCACGGTTTCAGAAAGGCTCTCGGCATTTTCTGTCGCCGCCTCGACCGCATCGCCGACCACATCTGCGGCATCTTCGATCACGTCGCCAACGGAATCGGTGACCGCTTCTACCGCGTCCTCGACCGCATCGGTTGCCGCATCCACGGCGTCACTTGCGTCACCTGCGGCGTCGGATGGGGCTTCCTCGCTCGACGCCGCGGCGTCATCCGTGGTGCCGGTATCTGCGTCCGATTGTGTCTCCTCTGAAGTTTCTTCTTGTGGCTCTGGGGCTGGGGCCACCGCGGCATCGCTGTCGGCCTGTAGGTTCCAGACATAATAGCCCCCCGCGCCCAAAACGCCGAGACCAATGATGATTGCAAGTAGTCGTCCCATTTCACGCTCCATGTGTTGGCAAGGGTGGGATGTCGTCCATGTAGGGACGGTGGAAATCGTCTCCCAGGGGGAAAGCAATACCGGGCTTCCCGTTTCGCGTGGCTTTCGTCTTGAAAGCTGCCGCGCCAAAAGTTAGGTTTAGGCCTCATAAAATTGGCCACTGAAGGATCACTCCCATAGCCAGAAGACCCCACAACGCGCCGCCCACGCGCGAAACCGGACCGCGCGTCAACGATCGCATCCGGGCAACTGAAATTCGGCTCATCGGTGCAGATGGCGAAAATGTCGGCGTCGTCACGCCGGCCCGTGCGCTCACAATGGCCGAAGATGCGGGGCTCGACCTTGTCGAAATTTCACCCAATGCCGCGCCGCCGGTCTGCAAGATCATGGATTTCGGCAAATTCAAATACGAACAGCAAAAACGCGAAAGCGAAGCCCGCAAAAAGCAAAAGACGATTGAAGTCAAAGAGGTCAAGCTGCGGCCCGGCACGGACGATCACGATTTTGACCGCAAGGTGAACGACGCTATCAAGTTTCTCGAAAAGGGTGACAAGGTGAAGGTGACGTTGCGGTTTCGCGGCCGCGAAATGGCACACCAGAATCTCGGGCGCGAATTGTTGGAACGGGTTGCCGATAAAATCGACGGCTTCGGCAAGATCGAAAACATGCCGAAAATGGAAGGCCGCCAGATGGTCATGATGATCGGCCCGTCGAAATGAAGTCGAAATAAATCTGTCGGCGACGGCATCAATCGATAACCGGCCCTGCCCCGTGGCGGGGCTTTTCATTCCAAAGCAGCGCTGCATTTTTCCCAATCCGAGCAGACAAAGCGCATTTTTTCCAACACAGGACGCGGTCCTTTGGCTCATGTTCTGCATCATCCCGTGTCATCGGACATCCTTTCCGCGCCGCAGCCTGCACCAGGTGACTTTGTCGACGGCCATGCCGCGCGCGTGAGACTGCCAGCGCGCATCGCGGCGGAGGCCATCACATGCGTTCGGATTTAAGCGCGCGCGCCCGGGTTTTTGCGCAATTTGCTGCTCCGCCCATTCGGCCTCTCGCCCGGAGCGACGGGAGATGAAGCCAATCTCGGCCCCTCTTCCATCGCGTAGGAATCGCCTGAGGAGATCCTCATAGGTTTCGACGACGGCCATCTGGCGTTTCGTGTGTCGTTGAGGTCGGAAAATGGCCCGGTGGCGCTCGCGACATCGGTGCGACGCAACGATTTCGGTGGGCGGTCCAATTCTATCGCCACTTTGCCACTCCCGATCGCCGATGCCCGCCATGCATTGACGCGCGTGGCAGACCGATCGGCGAAACGCGGCAATCGACGCGTCGCATTTTTGCTTTTTGCCGAGGCCCGGTGCTGTACACTCCGCCTGAGGGAGAGCTGCCATGCCCACGATAATGGACGCCATCACAACCGCCATCGGATTGATCGTTTCGCTTGATCGCGATCTTTTCGAGATTGTGTTGCTCAGCTTGCGCGTGTCTTTGTCGGCGGTTGCAGTGGCGGCGATGATCGGAATTCCCCTCGGCGCGGCATTGGCCGTGCTACGGTTTCCCGGTCGAGGCACGGCCATTGTCATCGTCAACGCCATGATGGGGCTTCCGCCGGTCGTTGTCGGCCTTTTCGTCTATCTGATGCTGTCGGCATCTGGACCCTTGGGCGTTCTGGAATTGCTCTACAGCCCCGCTGCCATGATCATCGCGCAGACCATCCTGGTCGCACCGATCATTGCCGCGCTGACCCAGGCCACTTTGGCGGAGATGCTGGACGAATACGACGAGACGTTGCGGGCCTTAGGCGCAGGCCGCGTCGACGTCATCATGACCTTGCTTTGGGACGGGAGGTTTGCGCTTGTTACAGCACTTCTGGCCGGGCTTGGCCGCGCCTTGGCCGAGGTTGGTGCGGTCATGCTGGTGGGCGGCAATATCGACCACGCGACACGGGTCATGACAACAGCCATCACGCTTGAGACGTCGCGCGGCGCGCTGTCGATGGCGCTTGGCCTCGGGATCGCGCTTCTTTTACTGACGGTTGCGCTGAACGGCCTGGTGATGGGATTGCGCACGCGACTGGAAAGACCTGCCCTTGTCTGATCATTCGCCCCAAATCATCCCCTTTCCACAGCCCGCCAGCACTCGGCCCGCAGGACTTGAGATGTCGCGCCTGTTTCTGGCCCGCAACGGGGCTATGCTCCTTGACGGGCTCGATATGACCTTATCGCCAACGGGCGTTTCGGCGCTAATCGGTCCAAACGGAGCTGGAAAATCGGTTCTGTTGCGCGTCCTGGCGGGGCTGATCGCCACCGATGCCGGGCGTGTTGCTCTACCGGCACCGATGCGCGGCCGGGTGGGTTTGGTGTTCCAACGCCCGGTCCTGCTGCGCCGCAATGTGCGCGGAAATCTAAGGCACACGCTACGCCTGGCGCGGCACCCGCGCCGACAACGGGCCGAACGGGTGACAGAGCTTTTGGCGCTTGGCGGGCTTACCGATCTGGCCGACCGGCCGGCTCGCTTGTTGTCGGGCGGCCAGGCGCAGCGATTGGCAATCGTCCGCGCGCTTGCGGCCGATCCTGCGCTTCTGCTGGCCGATGAGCCAACCGCCCATCTCGACCCGCATGCGACCTATGCGGTCGAGACGTTGCTGGCGCGGATTGCGGCGTCGGGGACCAAGGTCGTGATTGTCAGTCACGATCAGGGTCAAGTTGCGCGCTTGGCCCAAGAGGTGGCCTTTTTGCACCGCGGCCGATGCTTTGAGGTCACGCCGATGCCGCAGTTTTTCCAAAGCGCCTGCAGCCCCGAAGCGCGCGCCTATCTCGACGGTACGATCCTGCTATGATCGCGCGGCTTTTTGCGCTTGGATTGGTCGCGGCGCCGGTCCAGGCCGACGCGCCGGTCGTGTTGCTTCAATCCACGACGTCCACGCAGAATGCGGGACTTTTTGATGTCATGCTGCCGTTGGCGGAGGCCGAGTTGGGTCTGGACATTCGCGTGGTCGCGGTGGGCACGGGACAAGCGTTGCAAAACGCGGCCCGCTGCGATGGCGATCTGGCGATTGTGCATGCCCGCGCCGCAGAAGATGCCTTCGTGGCCCAAGGCTACGGGACCGCGCGCTATGATTTAATGTATAATGATTTTGTCTTGGTCGGCCCCGCCACCGATCCCGCCGACGTTTCCGGCGCGGCAAATGTGCGTGAGGCATTCACTGCCATCGCGCGCGCTGAGGCGGGCTTTGCCTCGCGCGGAGACGATAGCGGCACCCATCAGGCCGAAGTCGCGCTTTGGACCGGCATTGCCGATGTCGCAGCCGTCTCTGGGACCTGGTATCGAGAAACCGGGTCGGGCATGG
>JBCDBR010000032.1:0-39343 GCA_039183205.1 Pseudomonadota bacterium
AAACGGCCCCTTGGGCGAAGGGCGCATCATCGATTGCTTGGTCACCTGTCCTTGGCACGGGTTCCAATACGATGTGCGCACAGGGCAAAGCCCCGCACCCTTCACCGAACGCGTCCCGACCTACGCAGTGGCACTTGACGGGCGGCATGTCTTGGTCGATCCGACCGCCAATCCGCCGGGCACGCCCATCGATCCCGTCCCGGTCCCGGAGGCGACACAACATGGCTGAACGTCCGTTCTTCATAGGCTTTGCTGCCGTGCCCGTCGGCCTTCGGATGTTCTTGATGTTCGTGGCCGCGGCCCTCATTGGCTTGTTTGCCGGCGTTTCGATTGTCGCGGGCTCGGCGCAGGATGATCCTGGCGATGCTGCGTTCCGCTTTGATCTCGGGCGGCAAAAGGTGACCGGCATCCTTGAGGTCACGCCCTATCCGATCTTGCACGTCACCGAAGGGTCTGACGCGATTGCGGCGGGCACGACAATCATGTTGTCGGGGCAGGGGAAAAACGGTGTGCTGGAACGCGGCGCGCCGTTGGCCGGGCAAGAGGTCGTGGCATCGGGCGTTTTGCTGACCCGCGGCGACTTGCAGATGATCCAACTGCGCGGCGGGCGCAATGGCCTGGCCGCTGCGGACCCGGCGCAAGCGGTACCGCCCCCCGCACCCTTGACCGAAAGCCTCGGGCGCTGGCGGCTTGCCGGTGAAATCTGTGACGGCAAATGCGCCGCGGGCGCCATGCGACCCGGCACTGGATTGAGCCACCGGGCCTGCGCCGAGGTGTGTTTGGTCGGGGGTATTCCGCCGGTTTTCATCTCTGCTGCGCCGATTGACGGCGAAGAGTTCTTGTTGATCACCGGGCCGGGTGGCACCGAACTGCCCGATGCGGCCTATGACCACATCGCATCCTATGTCAGCATCGAAGGAGAGGTCACCCGGCGCGGCACGCTGTTGGTGATCGAGATTGACCCGGCCAGCCTGGAGCGTGTCGAATGAGACGTGTATTTGGGCTGGCAATCGCAATTATCCTGGGCGCGGCGCTGTTCTACAGCTCACGGTTCTGGCCGTTTCAGCTCTGGGACCGGCCGGGACTTTTCGGCCTTGATGCGCTGCCACCGCGCGGAAACCTATTGCGCGGTTGGTTGCGTGGGACGGATTTCGCCCCGTTCGATCTGCTGTTTTGGGCGGTTGGGGCGTTTTTGCTCCTCACCTTGGTCCAAGCGATTTTCAATTTTATCAATCGGTCCTAGTCGACGCGCGCCGCAGGTGCGCTTAACGCGCGCCATCTTCGGCCCAATCCAGCACCAAATCAGCCCAGCCGCGCGGCACGCTATGCCCGCCATCAAAAAGCGCAAAGGTCAGTTCCGCCCCGGGTGAGCAATCTTGCCAACTGCGCAGCCAATACGTCTCCGTTCGGCGAAAGCTGCGGGCATTATGGGTGCAGGCATTGGTCATGCGCCACAATTCGAGCGCTTGGAACACATCGCCTTGCGCGAAGACGCCCGGCTCGTTCGGATCGATCCCGCTGCCGACACCGCGCAGGATGCGGCCTTCGAGGGGCACGGTCCCATCGGTCCAGCCGTGAACGTGCAGCATCCGCACGGGACCGGCGCAGCTTTCGGGATGGGGACGCCAGACATTGCCGGCCAGCGGTGCATATGCGGCAAAAGCATCCGGTGCCGAACACGCGACATAAGCTGTCATGGAGCCGCCGATGGAAAAGCCGCCCAAAATGACCGCGTCGCCGTCAATGCCAAACCGGGCGGCCGCATCATCGCGCACGGCGGTTAAAAAGGCGATTTCATCGCGGGAGGGTGGCCGCAGGGGATGAAAATTCCACCCTCGCCCATTTCGGCCCTCGCGCGTGACACCATCGGGTGCAAGCACCGCATATCCCCGCGCGCGCGCCGTTTCGACCATGCCACGCAGGCCGAGCACGCTTTGACCCGACGAGCCTGCGCCGTGCAGAAACATCAGCGCTGGCGCGCCGACCGGGCTTTCGGGCAGTTCGATATGGTAGGTCCCGCTTGCGATTTCACAGACCCTGTCCTCCAGCGGGCCGCATACCGCCTGCGCTGCGCCCGCCGTAAAGACCGCGCCCAAAATGGCAGATAGCCGTGTCAGGCGCGTGGCGATACGGCTCAACTCGGGGTGACCACCGGCAAGCCTGCCGCGATCCATCCCGGTCCGGCCTGACTGCCGAGCATCCCCTCGGGCAGATCGATTAGATTGGTGATGCCGGCTTCTGCCAGGGCGGCCGTCAATCGCCGAGACCGGACACCGCGCGCGCAAACGATGGCCACCGGGCGGTCGGGGTCCGGTGCGGTGGCTGCGGCCAGCGCATCGACGAAATCGTCGCGCCGCATGTCGATCAACAACGCGCCTTCGGCAACGCCCGTGCGTTCCCATTCATCGGGGCGACGGATATCGATCAGCCAAATTTGGTCCGCGCGCATTGCGGCATACGCGTCCTCGACACTGAGATTGGTCGTGCCCTCCGGCAATTCCGGTTTCCAAAAATAGGCATAGGTGCCACCAGCTGCGGCCAAACCAAGCGCAGGTAGGCCAAAAATCAAGCTGCGGCGGGCGATTACATTCATCGCAAACTCCTTATCTCGCCCAGCAGTCTAGCATCCGTTTCGCGCTTCGGCACGTCCCCTCGCGGGGATGTGAAAGGTCTTATTCGGCGGCGATCGGGGTGGTGGCCTCGTCCAGCAATTCGGCGAGCCGGGCCCGCTCGGCCCGTGCGGATTGTGCGACCCGCGGGGTGCGCAGGCTGACGGGGCTGTCCAGGCGCAACGGCATCAACCGTGCGCCGCTGACCTTAACGCCAGAAAGCCAGGACAGAACCGGGGCGCCCAGCAGGCTCACCGCAATCGGCACCAGCCACAGCGACAGGGCTTGCGAGGCCATGCCCAGCAGCAGGCCAAGCCCGATGACGATCTCGACCCAATGGAACCGGATCAAAACGGCCCAGCTAAAATCGGTCTGAGACCTTTTTTGTGGTGCCCAAGAGGCCCCACGTCCCAAGACCGATCGGAACACAGCACCAGTTTGCTGCACCATCAGGATCGGCGCATAGAGCACCGCCAATACGATCTCAAGCAGCGTCGTTGCGGCAAAGCGCAGGCCCCCGCCATAGAGCTTTGCCACGCCGCGTGTCCGGGCCAAAAGCGATGCGGCCACCAGTTTTGGCAGCAAGAGCATTGCGTAGATCAATGCCAGAAACCAAGAGGCGTCAATTTGGCTTACCTGCGGCCAAACCGGGTAGAGCGGATTGGCCGGGCTGAAATAGCTCTCCGGTGGGCTTGCCATGGGCAAAAAGGCCGACCAGATGACCAGCAATCCGAACCAAGCGGGCGATAGCAGATAGGCCACCGCACCTTGCAAAAGGTGGAACCGTGAGATGGGATGCAGCCCGCGAATACCCAAAAGGCGCAGGTGCTGCATATTGCCCCGACACCAACGCCGGTCGCGTAGGACATAATCAATCAGCGTCGGCGGTGTTTCTTCGAACGATCCGCCCGCACGCGGCAAAAACCGCACCCCCCAACCGGCGCGCCTGAGCATGCCGGCCTCGACGAAATCATGGCTTAGGATCAGCTGCGAGCGTCCACCGCGGTCACTGAGATGGGGCAGGCGGGCACTATCGGCAAAGGCTCTGGTGCGAATGATCGCGTTATGTCCCCAGTAATTGCCTTCTGTCTGGCTCCAAAGCGCGAGCCCCTCGGCCAACAGCCAGCCATAGACTGAGGTGGCAAATTCCTGCATCCGGCCAAACAGCGTCTCAGCCGAGATCAGGATGGGAAAGGATTGGATCAGCCCCGCATCGGGGTCCCCAGCCAGGGCGCCAGAGAGCTGCCGGATCGCCGCGCCCGTCATCAGACTATCGGCGTCAAGGACGATCATGGCCTCCCAATCGGCGCCCCATCGGCTGATCCAATCGTTGATATTGCCGATCTTGCGGTCGATATTTGCCGGCCGGCGGCGATAATAGACGGGGATATCCGAAGGGTCGGAGGCGATGAGGGCATAGGCGCGCGCCTCTGCTGCGGCCACGGTTTCGTCGGTGCTGTCGGAGAGGATAAAAAACGCGTAGTCGTCATCGCCGCGGCCTCGGGCCAATTCGGCGCGCATCGCGGCGACGTTGCCCAAGACGTCAGCGGGGCTTTCGTTATGCACCGGCACCAAAAGCGCGACCGTTTGCCCGGTGCCGCCGCGTGATCGAGCCGCCGGCCGGCGGCGGACGGCCAGCCGGATCACCGCAATGATCACGGCACTGACCGTCAGGGAGACCCAAATGAAGGTCGTGCCGATCAGCAAAACGGCCAAGGCCTCGCCCCAGGTGACGCCGCCGGTGCCAAACCAGTTCAGCATTCCGTGGATCAGCGAAAATGTGATCAGGAGGGCCGGGCCGAAGGCACCGAGGCGCCAAAAAAACACACTGACCGGGCGCCTCTTGGGCAGGCTGCGCCGTTCGGGTCGGGCCGAAAAGGTCTGCTCGCGCATCGGCAGCGGCGCCTCGGGCGGCATCAGCGCGGTCATGCCGTCCACCGGTAGAGCCAAACCTCCGACAGCGGTGCGCCATCTGCGGCACGCAACTGGGCGCGCATTTCAGCCAATTGCGCCTCACCCGGCCAGAAGGTGAAATTGAACCGCGCGCCGCCTGTCGTGGGATTGCGTTGCAGTATGCCCTGGCTGACCTCGCCGGCCGACGTCCGCACCAAGGTCATCACCTGATCAAGATCGTCGGGCAGGTCCGCGCCGGGCGCGAAATCGATGGAAAAGACCAAACCTGTGGACCGCGCTTGACCGGCGCGCGTGTTCAACACCTCCAGCCCTTGGCCAAATTGGTGCTGGTCGGTCCAGGTCATATCGTAGGCAAAGCGCCGCGACTGGCCCGGCTCCAGCGCCTCAGAGGGGCGCCAATAGGCGACGATATTGTCGTAAATTTCATCGTCTGTCGGGATCTCGACCAGCGTCACGGCGCCCCGGCCCCAATCCCCGCGCGGTGCGATCCAAAGCGAGGGTCGGCGATGATAAAGCGCCTCCAGATCGGCGAAATCTTCAAATTCTTGCGCCCGTTGCATCAGGCCGAAACCGCGCGGGTTCATGTCCTGAAACGCACTAATCTGAAGATTGCGCGGATTGGCGAGCGGGCGCCACAAAGTCTCACCCGCGCCATTTGCGATCAGCAATCCGTCACTGTCATGGACCGCGCTGCGAAAGTCCGAGAAATGATGCCGGTTGGTCTCATCGAATTGGAACATCGATGTCAACGCGCCGATGCCAAAATGGCGCAGGCGCCGGCGGGCAAAGATCTCGGCATCCACGGCCATGCTCAGTTCCGCACCGGGGCGCAGCACAAACCGGTAAAGGCCCGTGCATGACGGGCTGTCCATCAGCGCATGGACGGTCAGTTCCGACGCACCTGGAGCCGGCCGTTCAAGCCAGAAGGTGCGAAATTCCGGAAACTCCTCGCCGGAAGGCTCTGCGGTGTCGATCGCCAGACCGCGTGCAGAAAGCCCGTAGATTTGCCCCGCGCCGATGCCGCGAAAATAGCTCGCGCCCTGAAAGACGGCGAATTCAGTGAAGATACCCGGCGTTTCAAGCTCCGCCCGGAGCCGCAAGCCCGAATAGCCGAGCGTGTCGTCGATGGGCAAGTCCGGGAACTGGTCGGTGCGGTCGAACACCTCAAGGTCGAAAAGCAGCGGGCGGGACTGCCCGTTTTCGACCACGTGGATGTTGATCGGCGTCGGGAAATACAGCCCCGGCGCAAAGACATCCATCCGAAATGGCTCGGCCCCATTTTCCCACAGCGCGTTGCGGTGATCGAACCAAATCTTGCGATATTGGTCAAAGCTGATCTGGGTCCAGGCCTCGGGGATCTGCGTGGGCGCGCGGTAGGGACGGCGCGCCATATCAGCCACTTGCGCACGTAGATCAGTCAGCGAAAACGGCTCTGCCGTGCCCAATTGCAGCCCCGGCTCCGGCGCGGTCGGCAGCGCAGTCTGCGCGCCTGCACCGCTGGCGGCAAGGGCGGCAAAGGCTGAAAGAAGCTCACGCCGCTGCATTACCGGCCCCCCTTTGCCGCTTCCACGGCTGCGCCTTGATCCAGCCGACCGAATAGGCCACCGCGACCAATATCAGGGCACCGGTTCCGTTAACCAAAATCATTGTGCCATGGCTGCGGCCCAGAACGTCAAATGCGACCCCCATCAGGCGCGCAAGAAACATGGAGGTAATGAAGATCGGCAGCGATTGCTGGCCGACCTTCAGGATCAAGGCCATCAGGCCGCGCGTGGCACTGTGTTGCGTCAAACGCATGAGCCAGGCCCCGCCGGGGCCTGCCGCGATCCAGGCCAGATAAGCTAAGGACAGGAACTGCACAAAGCGCAGCAGGCCAAAATCGGTTTTGGTAATCCATTCCCGGTTGGCGATGCGCCAATCGCGCGCCCAGTCAAATCCCAGCTCTCGGATACCAATATTGCTGAGCGCGACGTTGCCAATCACGATGATCAGCGCCAGAGCAATGAGCACCCGGTTAACCGGCGGCGCCGGCAACCAGCCGGCCATAAAGGCAAAGCCGGTGAAAAAGACCAATTGCCAGCCGAACGGGTTAAAAAACCATTCACGTTCCGACCAAGGCTCTGCCGGCAGTTCCAGCAAAACCGGCCAAAAGGCGCGCGATCCGGCATGTTGCACCAGATATTCCTGTTGCACGCCCTCTTGGGCAACAAACCACAGGACCAGCACAAAAGCCGCAGCGAGCCCAAGATGGATTTTCTTCAATCCCACAACAAGCGGCATCATCGCTAAGATGACCAGATACATCGGTAAAATGTCGAAATAATTCGGCACATAGGTCAGCGTCAGAAGCGCCGGTAGATTTTCGGCGGTGTTGCGAAAGAACGGATACAGGTTCAACTGGCCGACATAGTCGCGCTCAAAGGCGCCGCTGGCGTTTAACGCCGCCATGGTTGCAGCGATCGCGAGAAAGAGGCCGATATGGGCCCAGTAGACCTGCCAAACACGAAACCCGACCCGCGCCGTACCCAACAGAACCCCACGCTGTTCAAAGACTTTCCCAAACGCGATGGCAGAGGCCATGCCGGAGCAGAACACGAACATCTCGGTCGCGTCAGAAAAGCCAAAACGTGCGGGGATCCAAAGCGTGAACCAATTTCCGGGCGTATGCGCGATTAAAATGATGAACATCGCAATGCCGCGAAAGAAATCGAGCCGTGGGTCGCGGACACTGGCCGTCGGCGCGGCAGCTGTGCTGCGCGGTGCGGGCGGCGTCATGACGGGATCGGCGATGCTCATGGATATGGTGATATTGCTTTATTGTGCCGCGTAAAGGGAGTCGCGCTTTGCCGCTTCGATTTGTTCGGTGCGGCTTTCGGCAAATGTATCGGGTGTTCCCGCCCGCAACGTGGTTCGTTCGGCCAGGATCTTTTCGACCGCGGCGTAACTGCCGGCGCGCAATCCCGCATCGATCGTGATGCGCTCAAAGACGTCGCGCTGTGCGTGGCTGCCGCCGATGGTCTGCATATGGGCGCGTGCCGCCTGCAATTTGGCGAACGCATCGACGTAGCGTCCTTCGCCAAAATCGGCGAGCCCCTCCGCCGCAGCTTTGCCGGGATGGGCGTGGATGCGGGTCATCTCGGTAGCGGCGGAGCCATTTGCAACCATCCGCGCGGCAAGGCGCCGGGCTGCGTCGGGCCGCGCATCGCCGGTCAGCGCCAGCATATAATGGAGATCAGCAAAGACCAGACATCCGTCCTCGGTGCGCGCCTCGGAAAGATCGGCCAATTCGTGCCAGCGCGCGCCGACATCCATGCCCTCAAGTTCTAACCGAACAAGCAAGGACGTCGCGTTGGAGATGTCGCGGTAATCATCGGTCTTTTCGTCGCGGATCTTGGTGTCGTAAAGCGCCAGAGCTGCATCCAATTCACCGCGGTCCAGGTGCAAAAGCGCTTTGTGCCACCAGACGTGAAAGCGAAAATTGTTGCAATGTGTCCAAGCGCTTAAATTATTTTCGATCAGCGATAAACCGTCGCCAGGACGGTGGGTCATATCGTAGACATGCGCAACTGCGTGCAGCCCCCAAGCGTCGTCGCTGGCATAATCGAGCCCCAAAAGCCCCGCCCGTTCCGCCGCCGCGTAGTCGCCGGTTTCCTCCAAGGCAAAGGCGTGACAGCCCAAAGCATAACCCGTCAGCGGATGATTGGCATCATGGGCGGGCAGGGCGCGCGCGACCGACCGGCGCATCCCGGCCGCATCGCCAATCACAAAGCGCACCGCATGGCTCAGTTTGAGTGTCATTGTGTCGGCAGGGTTTTGCGCCAAGAGCGTCTCAAGGTGGAAGATCGCGCCACCGGGAGAGCCTTTGAGCCAAGCCAAGAGCGCGTCGGTCCAGGCCCTGGCGCGCAGAGGCGCGCCGTGTTGCTGGGCCGCTTGGCGAGCATCGCGGGCGCTCTGTTCCGCGGCGGCAACCATTTCCCGCCGACCGAGCAGCAGGCAAAAGAGGCCTTTCGCCGCCAATGGCAGCGCGGCATCCGGTTCGGCCTCCAGCACCTTGCCAAGGTGCACGGGCGTCTCTGCGCTGTGCGCAAGGAACGCGCGCACCATACAATCCCAAGCAATCCGTGCCTCAGCGGTCACAAGCCCAGTTTCCGCGCGGCAAATATCTGTGCTCATTCCTCAGCCTCTTTGAAGGGTCGCGCGGATGGCGCGATGTCTGTTGTCCCTAGATGGCAGACAATTGGCTTAGGTGTTCCCCTCGCTACGCATTTGTGAACGTCTGTGTGCGGTCTGTTGCCGAGCGGATCGCCGCGCAATCGCGTTGCGCAAGGTGGATAGAATGGTCTCGGTATCGTGACCCATACGCGGCGGCGGGGTTCGGTAAACCACGGGTGTCTGGGAAAATTTTAAAGGATTTCCAAGGAGTTCCACGGCGTTCTTGGCGGTTTCTGGGTGGTCCATCTTCACGACCGACCCGCGCGATTTCGCTTGGTCGGAGGCCAGTGCCTCTGGGATTGTGTGGATCGGTCCCGCGGGAACGTTTGCCTGTGTCAAACGATGCAAAACTGTCCCCATAGATCGATTTTCGAGCAATTTTGTAATCGCTTCGGTCAGAGCCACGCGATTCTGCAACCTAAGCGGGTTTGTGCGGTAGTCCGGTCGATGGCTGAGATCGGGCGCATCCAGTGCAGCGCAGAACCGCTGAAACTGCCCGTCATTGCCCACAGCCAAGATGATGTGCCCATCGGCACAGGCAAAGACATCGTAGGGGCAAATATTGGGATGCGCGTTGCCGCGCCGCTCAGGCGCCTGGCCCGAAGCCAGAAAATTCGTGCCTTCATTGATTAGCCAAGCCATCTGACTGTCGACCAAGCTCAGATCGATATGCTGACCTTGGCCCGTGGCATCTCGGTGGCGCAGGGCTGCAAGGATGCCGATACACGCGTACATGCCGCACATAACATCGGCGATGCCAACCCCGACCTTGGTTGGCGGACCCTCAGGATCGCCTGTCAGCGACATGATCCCGCCATAGCCCTGCGCCATCAAGTCGTAGCCTGGCAAGTCCCGGTTCGGGCCGGTCTGGCCAAACCCCGAAATCGAACAATAGACAAGATCGTCCCGGTCCTGGCTCAGATTGTCATAATCGAGCCGGTATTTCGCCAAACCGCCGGGTTTAAAGTTCTCAATCACCACATCGGCCTCGGCTGCGATCTGGCGCACCAAGGCTTGACCCTCTGGGGTGGCGATATCGGCCGCAACAGACAGTTTGTTCCGATTGGCCGCCATGAAATAAGCCGATAGGTCGGACGCGCCGTCTGGCGTTTCGGCATAGGGTGGGCCCCATTGGCGTGTATCGTCTCCGCCGGATCTGGGGTTTTCGATCTTGATGATCGTCGCCCCCAAATCGCCCAGCATCTGCGTCGCCGTGGGTCCGGCGAGAATGCGGCTGAGATCCAATACGATGAGCCCGTCAAGCGCGGTCGGGTGATCAGAGTTTTCCGTCATAAGCGCCCCTGTCGATTTCGGCGGCAATCACGGTGAAGGTCTCGGCCTCAAGCGCGGCGTGCAGTGCCGCCTCCAGCGCGGCGACATCGGTCACGGTATGCCCCACGCCGCCCATTGCCCGGCCCAATGCGGCAAAATCGGTACGGCCGAAATCGACCCCGGCATTCTTCAGCTGGCGCTGGCGTTGCTTTAGCTCAATCAGCGCGAGCGATCGGTCCACGAAGACGACGAAGATTGTCTTCAGGCCCAGATCCGCAGCGGTCGCGAGCTCTCCGGCGACCATCAAAAACCCGCCATCCCCAGCAAAAGCGACGGCAGGCCGACCCGGTTCAGCCAAAGACGCGCCCATGGCCAGCGGGACAGCGCAGCCCATCGTGCAGAGACCCGTCGACTGGATCAGCGCGCGGGGGTAATCACAATCCCACATCTGCGACAGCAATATGCGGTGTGCCCCACTATCGACACTGGCGCGGGTCTCTTTCGGCAGGATACGGCGACAGGTTGCAATGACGCGGGCCGGGCCCCATTGCGGCTCCGGCGCGAAGGCTTCGGCCAGGGCCGCGCGCGTCTGGGCGGCTTTGTCCGGCCAGCCCGGGCCGGATAGGCCGTCGCAGATCGCGTGAAGGCTGGCCGCGATATCGCCAATGATCGGCATATCGGCTTGATGCATGTAATGATCATTGGGCGCGGCGGTGATGTCGATCATCTTTTCCGGCGCCCAGGGGTCTTGCCATCCGGGCCGCATCTCGATCGGGTCGTAGCCGGCCCCGAGAATAAGATCGGCCTCTACCATAAGCGGCAACAAGATGCGGTCGGCTTTTGGCGAAAGACCCGCCCCGCCAACCGAGAGCGCATGGGTTTCCGGTATCAATCCTTTGGCTTTGTAACTGGTGACGACAGGCGCGCCGAGCGCTTCGGCCGCTGATTGGATGGCCGGACCAGCGCTGCCATTGACCGCATCTACCCCGGCGATAATGACGGGCCGTTTCGCCTTGGCCAGTGCTGCGCGCGCGCGCGCCAGATCAGCGCCAAGCGGTGCCACGGCAAGTGCCGGGGCGCGGCGTTGACCGGCCATGGCTTGGGCCGGCGCATCGGCCACCGCGATCGGCAGATCGATATGGACGGGGCCAGGACGCGGATCGGTGGCCAGCGCTACGGCGCGGTCGGCAAGCGCCTCTGCGGCCTCGGCCGCCATGGTGAAGCTTGCCTTGGTCACGGTGCGGAAAACCGCAACTTGGTCTAGCAATTGGTGATTATACCGCGCACCCACATGGGCATCGATTGCGCCCGTGACGACGATCATCGGTACCCGATCTTGGCGCGCGTTTTCCACGACGTTGACCGCATTTAACGCACCCGGGCCGACGGTCGTCACCAAAAGGGCCGGCGCGCCGCTTGCATGATGCACGCCCTCGGCCATAAAGCCGCCAGCGTTTTCATGCCGGATCAGGATAAACTCGATGCCCGCCGCCCCAAGCGCATCAACAAAGGTCAGCACCTCGCCGCCGGGCATCCCGAACGCATAGCGTATGCCCGCATCGTAAAGCCGTCGGGCGAGGATATCGGCGCAGCGCAGCGTCATATCCGCAGCCGCTACAACCCTGGGCCCACAAACACAACTCACCAGATCGTGGGGTTTGTTTCCAACGAAACGGACTGGCGGAATTGCCGTGGCGTGCGGCTTTGGCTATGGCTCTGTCCTATCACAAAACCGCAAGAGCCCCATGTCCGACACACGCGCCCGCCGCCGCTACCGCAGCCAGGAATGGTTTGATAACCCCAACAACCCCGGCATGACCGCGCTTTATCTAGAGCGCTATCAGAACCAGGCCTTCACCCAAGGTGAGTTGCAGGCCGAAAAGCCTGTGATCGGGATCGCGCAGACGGGTTCGGATCTGGTGCCGTGCAACAAAATCCATGTGTTTTTGATGGATCGGATCAAGGCCGGTATCCGCGATGCCGGCGGCATACCGATGGAATTTCCGGTCCATCCGATCCAGGAAACGGGCAAACGACCAACGGCTGCGCTGGATCGCAACCTACAATATCTCAGCCTGGTTGAAGTGCTTCATGGCTATCCTATCGATGGCGTGGTGCTGACCACGGGCTGCGACAAGACCACGCCGGCGATGCTGATGGGCGCGGTCACCGTCGATCTGCCGGCCATTGCGCTCAATGGCGGGCCCATGCTGGACGGCTGGTATAAGGGCAAGCGTGCCGGGTCGGGAACGGCGATCTGGGAAGGTCGGCGCATGATGGCCCGCGGCGAGATCGGTTATGAGGGGTTCATGGAACTGGCCTGCGCCTCCTCGCCGTCGCTTGGCCATTGCAACACGATGGGCACGGCCAGCACGATGAACGCGATGGCCGAAGCGCTTGGCATGACCTTGCCGGGCGCGGCGGCAATCCCCGCCCCGTTCCGGGAGCGGATGGAAATGGCCTATCTGACCGGGCGCCGCATCGTGGAAATGACAGAGGCCGATCTGAAGCCCTCGGACATCCTGAGCCGCGCCTCGTTCTTGAATGCGATCCGGGTTAATTCCGCCATTGGCGGATCGACCAACGCACCGCCGCATTTGCAGGCTGTTGCCCGCCATGCCGGCATTGAGCTTGATGTGACCGATTGGCAGACATACGGGCTCGACGTGCCGCTCATTGTCAACATGCAACCTGCGGGCGAGTATCTTGGCGAGAGCTTTTTTCGGGCCGGTGGCGTGCCGGCGGTGATGGGAGAGCTCAGCGCGGCGGGTCTTTTGGACATCGACGCCGGCAGCGCGTCAGGCGGCACGATCGGTGCGGCGGTGGGTGAAAGCCGAAGCCGGGACGGCGATGTCATCCGCCCCGTCAGCAACCCAATGCGCGCCAAGGCCGGGTTTGCGGTGCTTTCTGGCAACCTCTTTGACAGCGCGCTGATGAAAACCAGCGTGATCTCGGATGATTTCCGAGCCCGGTATTTAAAGGGCGGTGTGTTCGATGGCCGCGCGGTCGTCTTCGATGGGCCTGAGGATTATCATGACCGCATTAACGACACTTCGTTAGGCATTGACGAAAAAACAATTCTCTTTATTCGCGGTGTCGGCTGCGTGGGCTATCCAGGATCGGCAGAGGTGGTGAATATGCAGCCGCCCGACGCGCTGCTCCAAGCGGGTATAAACCACCTGCCGACCGTCGGCGATGGTCGCCAATCGGGCACATCCGAAAGTCCCTCAATCCTGAATGCCTCGCCCGAGGCGATGGTCGGTGGAGGCCTCGCGTTTTTGCAGACCGGGGATCCGGTTCGACTGGACCTTAATGCCGGTACGTTGAACGCGATGGTTCCGGAGCCAGAGTGGCGGGCGCGCCAAGCGGAATGGGTAGCGCCCGATATCCAAAGTCAAACGCCGTGGCAGGAGCTTTACCGGCGCCATGTCGGACAACTCGCCCAGGGCGGGTGCTTGGAGCTTGCAACGGCCTATCAGAGGATCGCGCGAAATCTGCCGCGGGACAATCACTGAGACCGCGGAACCCGGCGCGCCCAGGCGCTTGACGGTCCGGGCCTGCACGCCAGATTGCGCGCTATGAAACTGACAACGATCCTTTTGCTTGCCGTCGGACTGGTCGGCCTGTCGGCCATCGCGGTGCGGCTTTATCCTGTCCGAGCGGAGGAGCATCACGTTGACCCGCTTACAGTAGACCCGCCAAACAGTCCCAATTTTGTGCTGATGCGTGGCGCCGATGCGGTGCGACATCCTGCCGATTTGGCGGCCAGTGTAGAAGCGCTCGATGCGGCCATCGCCGCGCTTGGCGGCGCGCCATTGGCGGGGGCGCTGTCGGACGGACATGCCAGTTTTGTGTTCCGGTCGCGGATCATGGGCTTTCCGGATGTGCTGTCGATTCGCCTTTTGCAGGCGGATGCCGATCCGGGGGCGCCCATGGCCACAGAGATTGCGATCTTTTCCCGATCGCTTTTTGGCTATGGCGATTTGGGCGTGAACCGAGCCAGGGTTGAACGGCTGTTGACGGCCCTCACCCCTTGACCCCGCGGCGCGCGCGCGCCACATCGCGCCCATGTTGCCACCAGATCGCCTGCGCCAAATCACCGAGCGTTTCGAGTTTCTCGAAGCGCAGTTGAGCAGTGGCGCGGCCGCTGACAAGATCGCCGAGATCAGTCGCGAATACGCCGAAATTAAACCTGTGGCCGAACAGATTGCCGCCTACCGCCAGCTTTTGTCGGATATCGCCGAGGCCGAGACGATGCTGTCGGATCCGGAATTGGCGGAACTGGCAGAAGCCGAACTCCCGGTTTTGCGCGCCGCTCTGCCCGAGGCCGAAGCTGCTTTGCAGATTGCGCTATTGCCCAAGGATGCAGCCGATGCGAAGCCTGCGGTGATTGAAATCCGACCCGGGACGGGCGGTGACGAGGCCGCGCTTTTTGCTGGCGATCTTTATCGGATGTATGTGCGCTATGCCGAGGCGCGCGGTTGGCGGGTCGAGGTGATCGACGAGCAGATGACCGAATTGGGCGGCCTGAAGGAGCTGACCGCCCGGGTCGAAGGCGAGGGTGTCTTTGCGCGGCTGAAATTCGAAAGCGGCGTGCATCTTGTGCAGCGCGTGCCGGAGACCGAATCGGGCGGCCGCATTCATACATCTGCCGCAACCGTTGCGGTGCTGCCCGAGGCCGAGGAGGTCGATATCGACATTCCCGCGGGTGATATCCGCATCGATACGATGCGCGCGAGCGGGGCAGGCGGCCAGCATGTAAACACCACCGATAGTGCGGTGCGGATCACCCATCTGCCGACGGGGATCGTGGTGACGTCTTCGGAGAAATCCCAACACCGCAACCGCGAGATTGCGATGAACGTGCTGCGCGCCAGGCTGTACGATGCGGAACGTCAGCGCGTCGCGGACGAACGCTCTGCCGATCGCAAAAGCCAAGTGGGCTCCGGTGACCGCTCCGAGCGCATCCGCACCTATAACTTCCCCCAAGGCCGCATGACCGACCATCGCATAAACCTGACGCTTTATAAGCTCGATCAGGTGATGGCGGGGGATTTGGACGAGATCATCGACGCGCTGATTGCCGATGATCAGGCGGCCAAGCTCGCCGAGATGGCGTGACGCGGCCCCTGTCGATTGCATATGCGTTGTCTTCGGGGGCCGCACGGCTGGCCCGGGTCGGGGTTGAGACGCCCAGGCGGGACGCGGAGCTTTTGTTGGCCGATCTGCTCGGTTTTTCGCAGGCACAGCTCGCCGCGGCGTCAGAGGCGCAGATCGATGATCAGAATGCCGCGCGGTTTGATGCGCTTTTGATCCGCCGAGAGGCCCGCATTCCCTTGGCGCACATCCTTGGGCGGCGCGCGTTTTGGCGGCACGACTTTGAGGTTACGGCAGACGTTCTAGACCCCCGACCCGATACGGAGGCCTTGGTTGAGCTTGCCCTGGCCGAGAGCTTTGAGCGCGTCTTGGACCTGGGCACGGGCTCGGGTGCGATCATGTTGTCGCTCATAGCGGAGCGGCCCGAAGCAACCGGGGTCGGAACGGATATCTCGGCGTCAGCACTTGCGGTAGCCGAACGGAACGCGGCGGCCTTAGGGGTCATCAATCGGGTTCACTTCGTCAAATCGGATTGGTTCGGCCATGTCGACGGCAGCTATGACCTGATCGTGTCGAACCCGCCCTATGTGTCCGAGTTGGATTATGCAGCGCTTGCCCCGGAGGTGCATCACGAGCCCAAGATCGCGCTCACGCCGGGAGGGGACGGGCTGGACTCCTATCGTGTGATCGCGCGCGAGGCACCGGGGTATCTGACGCCCGGCGGACGGCTTTTGGTTGAAATCGGCTTTGACCAGGGCGGCGCGGTTTCAGCGCTTTTTCGCGCCGCAGGGCTTGACGAGGTGACCGTGCATCCCGACATAAACGGCAAGGAACGGGTCGTCTCGGCGCGTTTCGTGGGCTAATCGCTATGCTCATCGCGCCGGTCGGCGCGAAAAAGCGCGCATTTTGCACATTTTTACCTTGTTTCCGGTCGGATTGCATGGTTACTCAAGCACACGCAGACCGGGGGTGGCATGTGCCGGACCCGCGCGGCTTTACCAAAAGACTTGGGTCAAGCAGCATTTCTGACCGGGCGCATATCGCGCCGTTTAGGCCGGGCAGACCCACCAGACGAATACTGGAATTAAAAAAACACCATGAGATCATCGAAAAACCGCTCGCGGTCCAAAGGCAATCGCAATCGCTCGGTCGGCAATATCGTCAATCGGGTATTCGACAGCTCGGGACCGGAAGGTAAGGTGCGCGGAACGCCGCAACAGATTATCGACAAGTACAATCAACTGGCCCGTGATGCGCAGCTCAGCAACGATCGCGTCGCGGCAGAGAACTTTCAACAGCATGCCGAGCATTACACCCGTTTGCTCAGCGAAGCGCAGCGCGAAATGGAAGCGCGACGCGAACAGCATGAGGCGCAGCAGAACCAGCGCCGCGAACAGCGCGCACAGGACCGGGATGAGCAACCACAGCCGGTTGACGCCCCGCAGCCCGATCTCGTTGAACCGCCAGCCGGTGGATTTGACGATGTGATCGACACCAGCGCAGCACCATCAACCGATATCGTTGAGACCCCGGAAGAGGCGCCGAAACCGCGCAATCGCCGGCGGCGCAAACCAAATGGCGCGGATGCTCAACCCGATGTCGCGGGGGATGCGCAGCCCGACGCCGAAGCGCAACCCAGCCCGCCGCCTGAGGCTGCGGAGTAGCGCCAAACGCCAAAGGCTTTGGCGTGAACGGCTTCGGTTTCGCGGCGTGAAATGGCGGTGTCGCCAAGCATGCCTCGACGCCCAGGTCGCTAGGACAAATGTCGCGCAAGCGCGCAGAATTCCGCGATCCCAATTTCTTCGGCCCGTTGCGTCGGGCGAATACCAGCTTCGATCAGATGATCCTCTATATTTGGCGCGATGCCCTTCAGCGCCGCACGCAGCATTTTCCGCCGTTGATTGAACGCCGCGGCGACCACCTTTTGTAACGTCACTGGATCGGCCTCGAAGCGCGGCGCGGGCAGCGCTTCGATATGCACGACGGCCGAGCGGACTTTGGGCGGCGGCGTGAAGGCGTCGGGCGGCAAAGTCATCGCGATCTGGGCCGTGGACCGCCATTGTGCCAGCACCGCGAGGCGGCCATAGGCTTTCGACCCGGGCTGGGCGACGATTCGGTCGGCGACCTCGCGTTGAAACATCAGCGTCAGGCTTGACCACATCGGCGGCCATTGCGCCGGCGTCAGCCAGCGGACGAGCAATTCGGTCCCGACATTATAGGGCAGGTTGGCGACAATACGCAGCGGCGGCGTGACCTGAGCGGCCCAGTCAACGTCCAAAGCATCCCCTTCGATCACCTCAAGCCGGCCAGGAAAGGCCGCCGCGATTTCGGCCAATGCGCCGAGGCAGCGGCGATCCTTCTCGATCGCGATCACCCGGCGTGCGCCTTCAGCCAAAAGACCCCGTGTCAGGCCTCCAGGGCCGGGGCCAATTTCCAGCACGTCCGCGTGATGCAGATTGCCCGCGGCCCGCGCAATCTTGGCCGTCAGGTTCAGGTCGAGGATGAAGTTTTGCCCCAGAGATTTCTGCGCCGACAATCCATGGGTCGCGATGACCTCACGCAATGGGGGTAGGGGATCGATGCCAGGGCTCATTGCACCCAAGGCGCCGGGCGCTCAGGCATCGACACGGGTCCGTGTTTTGGCCATTTGCGCGGCCATCTTGAGTGCTGCAACAAAGCTCGTCGGGTCGGCGGTGCCCGTGCCAGCAATATCCATGGCCGTGCCGTGATCGGGCGAGGTTCGGATAAAGGGCAACCCAAGCGTGACATTGACCCCGCCGGCGAAATCCACAGTTTTGATCGGGATCAAGGCTTGGTCGTGATACATCGTGATCGCCGCGTCATAGCCTGCGCGCGCGGCGGTATGAAACATCGTATCGGCCGAGATGGGCCCTGAGACATCTAGGCCGTTGCGCCGGGCTAGGGCGATAGCAGGTGCAATGATGTCGATCTCCTCGCGGCCGATCATGCCGCCCTCACCGGCATGCGGGTTCAGCCCCGCCACCGCGATCCTTGGCTTGGGTAGCCCGAAATCCTGCACCAACGCCTTTGCCGTGATGCTGAATGTTTGGGAAAGCAGATTGACACTCAGCGCTTGGCTGACCTCCGAGATCGGGATGTGGATTGTGGCCGGCACAACGCGAAGGCTGTCGCAGGCCAGCATCATGACGACATGCCGGGCCTTGGCAAGATGCTGGAGGTATTCGGTATGCCCAGGATGGACAAAGCCCGCGCCGTCCTTCAGCGCCCGCTTGCTGATCGGTAACGTACAGATCGCGGCGGCCTCCCCCGCCGTGGTGCAAGCAACCGCGTGCGCGATGGCTTCGATAATGCCCGCCGCCTGCGCCGGGTCCGGCTGCCCCGGTCGGGCTGGGCCGGGAATGTCCACTGGCAAGACGGCCAGCGCATCGGCGGACACATCGAATGCGGCGCCCGGCCTTGCGATCTCAACGACCCTGCGGCCATGCCCTGCGAAATGGTCGGGGTTGCCCAGCACAAAAAACGGCAGCTGTGCCCCCAGCTTGGCCGAGGCACGTGCGGCAATTTCCGGCCCAATACCGGCAGGTTCGCCGCAGCTGACGGCGATCGGCAGTGGCCGGGTCATTCGCTTTCTCGGATCAGCGCATCGGCGCGCAATTCGGCCATAAACCCATCGGCGTAGCTGTCGAGCCGTTGATTAAAGAGCGCGCGGCGGATGGATTCGCGTGCACCTTCGGGCAATTCCGTCGAGCGACCGCACAGCATTAAAAACATCAAATTGCCATCGGGAAGCGTCAGATCGAACGAGGCCTCGTTGTCGTCAAGTGCCACCAATTCCGTCGCGATCTCAGACGGGACATCTTCGACCGGCAAGACCACCCGTTCAAATCCGTCGGGACGCACGCCATAGAGGTCATCGCAGGTGTCGAGCGCGTCGCGCAACTCTGCCGCCGCCGCAAGCGCCGGGGCGGTTCGGCCGCCTGGGATCGGCACGATGACATAATCCAACGCGCTTGCCTCGGCGCTTACAAAACCCTCTTCGCGAAAATCGCGCAGCTGAAAAATTGCGATGGCTTGACCGAGGGGAACGGGGTCGCTGACCCCGCCGGGCGGCAGCGGTAAGACCACGGATTGCAACGCCGGGGGAAGGCTGGCCAATGGACGATATCCCAAGGACCCGCCTTGCCGCGCCGAGCCGGCGACCGAATATTGCTCGGCAGCCTCGGAGAATGCTTCGATACTGCCGTTTGTGGTGTCCGCCAATTCCGCAATCAATTGTCGTGCTTGCGCTTCGAATTCGCCGTCAAGCGGGATCACGATTTCGGCCAAAAGGACTTGGGCGCTGCCGTCGCCATTGGCCAACGCCAAGGCCCGGTCCACCTCTTCTTCGGTGACCTCCGCCAGCCCACCAAATTGCGACCGCAGCACGTTGCGCCAGGTTATCCCGGCAAAGACAAAGTCTCGGAAAGTCTGCGCCGCGACGCCACGGTCTTCGATTTGGCTGACGAATTCGTCCAGGCTAAGGTTCACGCGCCCTGCGAATTCGACCAGACCCTCCTCCAGTTCTTCGTCGGTCGCTGTCACGCCGAGCCGTTCGGCGGCCTCAACTTGGAGCCGCTCATCGATCAGCACCTGGCGCGCATCCGCTTCAAGATCGCCCGCCACGTTAAGAAGCGACAGAAATAAAACCCGTTGCTCGATCTCCCAATAGGTGACGGCGCGGTTGTTCACGTTCACGGCTGCGCTGAACGGGTTTTGCGCAAGCGCGGGGGTGGCGCAGAGCAGGCAAAGCAAAGCGACCAGAGGGAACCGGATCATCATGCCTTTATCGTCCTGTTATCTCGTGTCTTCGTCTTGGCCGTCAGTTGCGGCATACCCGGTCGCGGCTGCGGCCTTCTCGGTTCGCACCCAAGCCGTTTAAGGCAACGCGCAAGCCAACTGAGGTACTTGTCGACACAGTAGCTGAGGAGGTAAACCGACGCGAGAGCGAAAACTCCACATCAACGCATTCGGTGGCGTAAGATAGCCCAAGCTGCGCTCGCGTACTTTCGTTTTCGGCAAAGTCATAACGCCATTCCGCAGCGCCGAGCCAACCATTGCCAAAGTCGTATCCGCCCGAAAGGAACAGCTCCGCTGTGTCGCTTGGGCGGGCTTCGGCTGGGTCGGCGGCCAGCCAGGTGATGCTGCTAGAGAGATCATAGCGCTCTCCGGTCCAGTCAATCGCAGCCTCATTGGAGGTGACGCTAAAGCCGTCATCGACCAAGGTCCGGTTGATAATTGCGATATCGCGGCCAAGCGTAAGATTTGCCGCGATCAGCCAATCCGACCCCTCGCCATCGAGGCCAGAGCTGTCGCTGAATTGCATAAGGTCCTCTTCGTGCCAGACCCGGCCGACCGTGGCCCCGAGCGACCAGCCAAGCGGGTCGGTGCGGGTATAGGACACCCCAAGCGCCATGCGCATGCCGTCTTCGATGGCATCGCCGCCTGGGAAACGGTTGAGCGCAAAGAGGTTGCCTTGATCGAAGGAGACAATCGTGCTGTCGCCGTTGGGCACATCTGCATCCCCCGCATCTGACCAGGCCAATTGCAGCGTGGGGGTAATCAAATGACTGACGCCGTTCGGTGCAAGCCGGGCAAAGGGCCAGCTGATCTCTGCTGCGGCGAAGGGGGCCACACGGGTTTGCGTGTCCTCGAATGCGGCATCTTGGTCGATGGCAAAGACATCCGCCTGCAAGGCGGTTTCCGCCGCAAGCAATATGCCGCCAGGCGCGATCCAATCCCGGCGCCATTCGGCTTCGGCGCCGATGCGCGCCAAATCGCGGCCGATGGCGTCGGTGTCTGAATCGCGTTGCCGCGTGTGGCTGCTGAAGCTCAGCCGACCAATTCCGCCGGCAAGATCCCACCGTCGCGTCCATTCCGCATCAAAGATAGTGTTGGGTAAAATATCGTTGTCTTCGTCGTCACGCAGCGAATTGTATTCGGTCAGACCGACCTCGATATAACTGTCGCGTTGCGCGCGGGAGGCGATGATGTTGCTTTCGAGCCGGTCGTCATCGCTGATCCCATAGGTCGTCAAATATCCCCGGTCGGTCACACCTTGCAGCGATAGGTCGAGCCGGAAGTCCTGAGGCAGAGCAAAAAAGCCCTCACCGAAAACATAGCCCCGCAGATCATCATCCGTGAGGTCATCAAACGAGATCTGGCCCGATACGTCGATCCAGCCCCGTGTGAAGGCCTGGCGGTATCGGAGACCTGTGCCATAAAATTGCTCGGTCGTTCCGTAGGGCGCGAAGGTGAGATCACGATGCGGACCGATCGGCACAAAAAATGGCGTCGCCAAACCGGTGCCGATTGTGTCGTTGCCGAAGGTTTCGGGGACCAAAAAGCCCGCCGCCCGGGTCTGGCTGGGATCGGGTAGGCGCAGCCGCGGAAAATACGCGATCGGCACGCCCAAGACGCGGAATTGCGCGCCTTCGAACCACAATGTGCGCGCTTCGGCATCGTGAATGATGCGTTGGGCCCGGATTTCCCAGAGCGGCGTTTGGTTTTCGTCACAGACCTCGCAGGTTGAGGCCACCGACTGGTAGGCTTGCGTATATCGCCCCTCTGATCGGTCGATTTGGCTAGCTGCGATCTGCAATTGCCGGTCCAGCACCAAACGCGCCGATTGCAAAACGCCGTCCTGCAAATCGCCCGCTAATTCGGCGAAATCAGCGACGAAAACCGCGCGTCCGGTTTGATCGACCAAAGTCAGCGGTCCGGTCACGGTCAGCGTATCGGAAGGGCCGTCGTAGCTGATGGTCTCTGCGCGCAGAATTGCGCCTTCGTAAAAGACCTCCACCGCGCCCGATGCGGTGACGCGTTCGGCGGGGCCGTCAAACCGGATTGCATCGGCAATCAACGTGGCCGGCGCGCCGTTTTCCTGCGCCGCGGCCGGGAGCGCCAGCAAGATCAGGGCAAATGCCAGCGCGCGCATTACCCGTCCTCCACATGCAATATGACCCCAAGTGCCAGCAAGATCGCTGCGGCCGGTGGCACCCAAGCCACCAGGATGATCGGCAATTGTGCCGTCTCGCCCAGGACTTGCGCAAAGTTGCGAATGAAATAGACCCCAAAGCCGAACAGGATCGCCATCAGCACCATCACGCCTGTGCGACCAAACCGGGTGTGGCGCATTGTGAAGGCGGCGCCGATCAGGACCATTGCGGCCAGCATCAATGGGTTGCTCAGCTCCATCTGAAACCAAACGCGATGCGTCAAGGCTGCAAAGCCTGCTCGGTTCAAATCCGCGATAAAGCCGGGCAATTCGTAAATCGAAACCGTTTGCGGTCGGGCAAAACTGTCACGGATTTGCTCAACTGTGAGGGTCGAGGCAAGCGTGTAAGTGGCATGAACTTCCGATGCAGCTTCAGGGTTTTCGGCATGGCCAAGTGGCCAGAGCTTGGCCGATTCCAAGATCCAAGCGCCGTTTGTCAGCCGCGCCCGAACCGCATCAATGCGCTCGGTCACGTTGCCGTCTGGATCATAGACAAAGAAGCTTGCCTCGCTGAGCAAGGTGCCATTGGCATTGGCCTGGCTCGCCCGGATTACCGTTTGGCCCAGCTCGGAGCCTTGGCGCAACCACAGGCCTTCGGAGGATACCGACAGCGTGCGCGCCTCACCGGTGCGCGTTGTTGTAATCCGCAACTCGTATTGGCGTTCGGTCGCCGCAACGATCGGATTGATGACGGTGATACCGACAAGCCCCAATAGCACCGCCACCATCACCGGTGACAACGTCTGGCGAAACGCGGATCTGCCCGATGACCGCACGACCACCAATTCGCTTGTACGGGCCAAACCCAGGAACAGAAATAACGTCGCGATCATGACGAACAGCGGCAACATGCCGTAAAGCAAACCCGGAAGGTTCAAAAGGCTGAGCTGCAAGGCCGACGCAAAGGCCGTTTCGGTGGCGTCCACGCGGCGGATCTGTTCGGCAAGATCAAGCGGCAACAGGATCGCGATGAAGACCGAGAGCACGATCCCAAAAGTCCGCAAAAAGCGCCGCGCAATATAGAAATGCAGGATCATGCCGCGGCCTCGCCTCGGCGCATCGGACGCTTGCGCGCCATCGCGATGCCCAAAAGCACCGCGGCCGTGGTGGCAGCGGCAATAGGTTGGACATAGGCCAGCCAAAGCAGCGAGATGTCGCGCTGTGCAATTGCGCTGCTGAAGTTCCAGCTCATTTGCAGCGGAACGATCAGCAAGACGGCCGCCAGGATCTGCGGCCACACGCCAAACCGCGAAAACCCGCCGAGCATCAGCGTGGTGGCGCCAATGATCGGAATAAAGAAGGCAAAGAACGATTTCACGATACGGTCATGGGCGATAAAGCGCATCGACAACACGTCCGAGCCCAAGGCTTCGGCCTGCGCGGCATCGGCGTTTAGCAAAAGCGCGGTGCTTAGCTCCCGGATATCGCGGCGCCGTTCTGTCGGTTCTTCGATCAGACCGGCCAAATCATAGGTGAAATCGTCGAATTGCACGACAGACAGTCGCCCCGTTGCGGCATCGCGCTGCTGGGCTTGGCCGTCGAACATGACCATGCGCGGACCGGCGTCGAACATCACCAAAAGCGCCCGCTGCGCGGTATAGGTTGTCTCTGCTCGAGGCTCGGACCGATCTTGCATAAAGACATCGCGAAATTCACCGATTTCGGTGATTTCGCTGATAAAGACCGTCAGGCCTGATGTGGGATGAATGAATTCACCCGCGCGCAGAAACCGGCCGGTCAAATCTTGACTGACCTGATTGGCGCGTTCGTTGAACTGGCCGCGCGCGGCGGGCGTCAGAATATGCGCCGACACGCCAATCAATCCAGCCAGGATTAGCCCAAAGATCACCACCGGACGCAGCAGACGCAACGGCCCAAGCCCAGAGGTCTGCAAAACCACAAGCTCTGATTCCGAGATCATCCGGTTAAAGATGTAAAGCACCGCAACAAACGAACTAACAGGCAGAACCAAAAGCATAATTTGCGGCAGGCTCAGGGCTGTGAATTCCAAAAAAACCGAGAGATTTTGGCCGTCCGCCAGTACCGCATCAAACAAATCGACCGCTTGGTTGATCCAATAAACCGATATCAGCACCATGCTGAAAAAGCCAAAAAGCACCAAAAGCTGCGATAGGATATATCGGTCGTAGCGCCCCAAGCCCTGGCCTTCTTAATCCGCTCATTCACCCCAGTTGAGACAGGTTTAACCGAACATGGCTTGCGCGAACAGGGGTGTCTGGCCAATTGCGCGGCCCGGCACTAGGTTCAGCTCCAAACGCCCATCCCCGGAGACGCCCATGACCACCCCCATGCAAATCGATTTCGTTGAAACTGACCTCGACGCTTTGGCCGAATTCGACGGCAAACTTGCGATTTTGGTGACCGAAGACGGCAAGCTCGACCCGGCAGGGCGGCGGGTCAATCGGCTCACCAAAGGCGCGGTGGCGCGTCTTTTGGAAAGCGATCAGTGGGAAAAGGTCGAACCTGGCAATGGGTTCACCTTGGGATTTCCGACCGGCATGGCGTCCCGGTCGGTGTATGTGGTGAAACTCGACCGTCGTCCCGATGTTGAAACCGCGCGCAAAGCTGGCGCATCCTTGGCCAAATTCAAGGCCAAAACCAAGCTGTTGCTGGCGGCCGGCGCGACGGCGCGATTGGCCGATCTAACTTTGGGTCTCGCCTTGCGGTCCTATGCGTTTGACGACCACAAGACCGCGGATACGGTTGAAAACAAAGGTACAGTGATCCATTGCAGCAAGCCCGAAGAGGTTGCGGCCGCTGCGGCCCCGATGGCGGCACTGGCTGAGGGCGTCTTTTTCACCCGCGATTTGGTCAATGAGCCCTCGAATGTGCTGACGACCGACGATTTCGCCGCACGGCTAGCTGCGATGAGCACGCTTGGCCTGGAGGTGGAAATCCTGGAAGAGGATGCGCTGGAAAAGCTCGGCATGCGGACGCTTCTGGCGGTCGGCCAAGGTTCCGAAAGCCCATCGAAAGTTGTCGTGATGCAGCACAACGGAGGCGGGGACGCACCGCCATTGGCGCTGGTGGGTAAGGGCGTGGTGTTCGATACCGGCGGGATCAGCCTGAAACCGGCCGGCGGCATGGAAGACATGACCATGGATATGGGCGGCGCGGGCGTGGTGGCCGGTGTCATGCGCACATTGGCGCTGCGAAAGGCCAAGGCCAATGTGATTGGCCTTGTGGGTCTTGTAGAAAATATGCCGGATGGAAAAGCGCAGCGCCCCGGCGATGTGGTCAAATCGATGAAAGGCGATACCATTGAGGTGATCAACACCGATGCCGAAGGGCGGCTCGTCCTGGCTGATGTGCTTTGGTATGCGCAAGACCGGTTTAACCCCAAAGCTGTGGTCGATCTGGCAACGCTTACCGGGGCGATCATCATCGGTTTGGGTCACGAAAACGCCGGTGTGTTTTCGAATGATGACGCGTTTTGTAAGGCGTTCCTGAAGGCCGCCGAAACAGCGGGCGAAGGTGCATGGCGAATGCCCTTGGGCGCGGCCTATGATAAACAGCTTAAATCCGACATTGCGGATATGAAGAATGTGGGCGGGCGTGCCGCGGGGTCGATCACGGCGGCGCAATTCCTGCAACGGTTCATCAAAGAAGACGTGCCCTGGATTCACCTCGATATTGCGGGTGTGGCGCATGTCAAATCCGGCACCGCAATGGCGCCCAAGGGGGCCACGGGCTGGGGCGTTGCGGCACTGAACCAATTGATCGCCGACGACTACGAGGCTTGATGGTAGAGGTTTATTTCTACCATCTGACGCAACAACCGCTCGACGCGACTTTGCGCGTCTTGCTGGAAAAATCACGCGCCGCGGGGTGGCGCGTGGTCGTGCGGGGACGATCCGAGGAAACCCTTGCCCGCCTGGACGAACAGCTGTGGCTGCGGCCTGAGGACGGGTTTTTGCCGCATGGCCGCGCGGGCGGGGACTATGACGCGGAACAGCCCATCTTGCTGACAAAAGAGGTCGAGGTGGTCGGCCCGTTCGAGGCCCTCGTCAGCATCGAAGGCGCGGAAATTATCGCCGATGAGGTACGTGATCTGGCCCGAGCGATGATCCTTTTTGACGGGCATGAAGCGGGCGATGTCGAACGTGCGCGGGCGCAATGGCGTGTGCTGACGGCGGCGGGATTGCCAGCAAAATACTGGTCCGAAGAAACCGGGAAGTGGCAGATGAAAGCGGAAAGCAGTTAGCGCCGCAATGTCATCTCGCCGCCTTCGATGATGATCGTACCAAAGCGGCTGAGATAGCCCATGCCCAAAAGGCTTTCATGCAACTCACCGCCATTGACCACCGCGCGCACGCCACGATCTTCGATCGGGCCGATGGCAACGCTGTCGATGCGAATGGGCGCGGTTTGCACGACGCCGTTGGCCGTCCGGGCACTGCCTAAGAAATTCAATGAGGTCATATCGATGCCAGCTTTACGCGCATCGTCTTGGGTCAGGACGATATCGGTGGCCCCGGTATCGACCACGAACCGCACCGGCGCACCGTTGATCTCCAGCGTGAGGTAATAGTGACCGTCAAACCCCTGCGGCACGCGTATTTCCGCCCCGTCTTGCGACACGGTCGCGCGTCCAAGCGACCGGATGCTGAGATCGTCCCACATGCTCGCGGCCAAAAGTACGCCCAAAAAGATCAGCCCCCACGTCCCGGCAGAGCGCAAAAGGCGCGCCACATTGGTCCGCTGCGCGAGAACGAAGCTGCCGACGATTGCCGCAAGCAGAATAATCAAAAACGTCAGGTTGCCGTCTGTCAGCACGTCCATCGTCGGTCCTCCAAGCCTCCATATAGGACACTTTGGGTTCACATAACCTGCAAATCGCGTAACCCGTCTATCACAAATTGCACAGAGAGCGCGGCCAAAAGCATGCCCAAGAGGCGGGTAATGACCATAATGCCGGTTGGGCCGAGCAGGCGTTCGATCGGCGCGGCCAGCAAAAACAGGGTCAAAACCACCAACAAAACGGCCGCCATGATCAGATGCACCAGCAAAATATCGAGCGCGTTGCCGGTGGATGCGCCGGTGAGCAGGATCATCGCGGCAATCGCGCCGGGCCCTGCGGTTAATGGAATGGCCAGCGGAAAAACCGCAGGATCCTCGGCCGGCGCGCTTGCCTGACCCCGACGCCGTTCTGTGCGCCGCTCAAAGAGCATGTCGAGCGCCGTCAGAAACAGTAAAATCCCGCCGGCGATGCGGAAGGCAGGCATAGAGATGCCCAAAAAGGCCAGTACGGATTCGCCGGCCAGGCCAAAAAGCGTCAGAATGCAAAAGCTCACGGCAACCGCCCGGACCGCAATGCCCCGGCGCTGGCCTGCGTCAAATCCAGCCGTCAGCGCAACAAAGAGTGGCGCCAAGCCGATCGGGTCGATAACCACAAACAGCGCCACAAAAGCTGGAAGAGCCAAGGATACGTCCATCCCATGCCGCTGATCATATTGACCGGTTGCTGGCAAGCCCCGCAATGGCCATGGTTCAACCGCCAGCCGCCTCCAGCCGTTCTTGCGCCTTAAGCCAAAGCGCTTCGGCCCGGTCGAGACCCTCCATTACCTCGGCATATTTCTTTTGCCAGGTTTCCAGCTCACCCGTTCTGCCGTCCTCATAAAGTGCGGGATCGGCAAGCTTGGTGGCAAGTTTCGTGCGCATTTCATCGATTTTCTCGACCCGTGCTTCGCATTTCTTCACGTCGCTTTTCAAAGACTGAATATCCGCTTGGCTGGCTTGTTTCTTTGGCTTCTTATCCTCCTTAGCCGGGCGGTCATCGCCCTTCATCAACAGCGCCCGATAGGTATCGAGGTTTTCGTCATACGGCGTGACATGGCTGTCTTTGACAAGCCAAAGCCGGTCGGCGACCAGGCGCAGCAGGTGCATATCGTGGCTCACAAGGATGACCGCGCCCGAATATTCCGTCAATGCTTCGACCAGGGCTTCGCGGCTATCGATATCGAGATGGTTGGTCGGCTCATCCAGGATCAAAAGCTGTGGCGCCTCAAGTGTCGCCAAAAGCAACGATAGCCGTGCTTTTTGCCCGCCCGAAAGGCGCGCGACAAGTGTTTCCGCCTGTGCTTCGCCCAAACCGAACCCGGCTAGCCTGGCGCGCAATTTCGCCGGCGGCTCGTCTGGTCGTTCGCGGCGGATATGCGCAAGCGGCGTTTCGTCCAGATTTAGCTCGTCCACCTGGTGTTGCGCGAAATAGCCAATGCGCAGCTTGCCGGATCGCGTGATGCGGCCATCGCTGGTTTTAAGCTTGTCCGCCAAAAGCTTGGACAAAGTCGATTTTCCTTCGCCGTTACGGCCCAAAAGCGCGATCCTGTCATCTTGATCGATGCGCAGGTTCAAGCGTTTGAGCACAGGTGGGCCACCATATCCCACGGCGGCGCCGTCCAAGGTTAGGATCGGCGGCGATAATTCTTCGGGCTCGGGGAAGGTAAAAACCGTCCGCGCGGCATCTTCGGGGGCGCGAATACTCTCCATCTTTTCAAGCATCTTGATCCGGCTTTGCGCTTGTTTGGCCTTTGACGCCTTGGCACGGAACCGATCGACAAAGCTTTGAAGATGCGCCCGCCGCGCGGCCTGTTTCTTGGCCATCGCTGCCTGAACCGCGCGCTGTTCCGACCGGGTTCGCGCAAAAGTATCATAGCCGCCGGAATATAGGGTCAAGCGCCGGTCATTGAGGTGCAGAATATGCCCCACCGCACGGTTCAAAAGGCCGCGGTCGTGGCTGATGACCAAAACGGTGTGCGGATAACGCGCCAGGTAGGCTTCCAGCCACAAGGCGCCTTCGAGGTCGAGGTAATTGGTCGGCTCGTCCAGCAACAAAACGTCCGGCGCAGCAAAGAGAATGCCCGCCAACGCAACGCGCATTCGCCAGCCGCCGGAAAACGCCGAACAGGGCATGGCTTGTTCGGCCCGGGTAAAGCCCAAGCCCCGTAGTATCGTTGCCGCGCGTGCCTCGGCCGACCAGGCATCGATATCGGCCAGGCGCGCCTGAACCTCCGCGATCCGGCTGGGATCGGTGCTGGTATCGGCCAGCAGAGCCGCCCTTTCCTGATCTGCCGCGAGCACCGTGTCGAGAAGCGACATCTCCGATGACGGCACCTCTTGGCTGACCCCGCCGATGCGCGCGCGGGCAGGTAGGCTGATGGTGCCGTCATCAAGCGCCAATTCGCCGCGGATCAGCCGGAAAAGCGTGGTTTTCCCGGTCCCGTTGCGCCCGACGATACCGACTTTGTGCCCGGCCGGAATGGTGGCCGAGGCGGCCTCTAAGAGGGGTCGGCCGTCCACGGAATAGAAAATATTTTCGATGCGCAGCATAGCCGGGGCCTAGCAGAGCCTAGGGGTCGTGCTCAAGCGGTCCAAAGTGCATTTTTCGCGCCACATAGCGGGGCTTTCCTATTTTCGCAGCGCATGGTACCCGCGCCCCAATTTACCAATACCGGAGCGACATCATGGCCACCGAACGCACCCTCTCGATCATCAAACCCGACGCCACCAACCGCAATCTGACCGGCAAGATCAATGCCAAGTTCGAAGATGCGGGCCTGCGCATCGTGGCGCAAAAGCGCATTCAGTTGACCAAGGCCCAGGCCGGTCAGTTCTATGCTGTCCATGCCGAACGTCCGTTCTACGATGAGCTGTGCAGCTTCATGGCCTCCGCCCCGGTTGTGGTTCAGGTCCTGGAAGGTGAGGGCGCGATTGCCAAAAATCGCGACGTGATGGGGGCCACGAACCCCGCCGATGCCGCACCTGGTACAGTGCGGGCGGAATTTGCTGAAAGCGTCGGGGAAAACTCGGTCCATGGCTCCGATGCTCCGGAAACCGCAGCCGAAGAGATCGCGTTTTTCTTCTCCGGCCTCGAACTCGTCGGCTAGCGGGCCCAACCGCGCGTTTGCAGAATACCAATGCGGCCGCCGGGTCTCAGGTGGCCATAGTGACGATCTCGCGCTACCGGCGCAGGCCCACACCAATTGCATCGAGCGCGCGTTCAAGATCGGATCGCCCGGCTGTTTCGGCCACAATGGCGTCAAACCTCTCCCGTAGGGCGGCCTTTTCGGCGCCTTTGCAATCGTTCCATAGCCGGTTCTGAAGCGCCATGTGCAATACGTAGAAGCTGATGAAATGCGGCCGCGAACCGGTCGCAAGCAATTTGCGGTAGGTGTCATCGGCGCCGATGGCGCGCAGGTCTTGCGCGCTGTGAATTCCGGCCCGTGCCAAAGCTTCGGCAAAGGCCGGTCCAATGTTTCGCAGCGTTGTAACGGGCGCGTCGGGCGCGATGTGTTGGGCCATCAGACCCAAGTGATATCAGATGCTCGCCCAATCGCTATAGCGAACCGGGGTAGGGGTCTCTTTCGGACCCTGAGCGCTCTTGGGTGCAGGGGGTTGCGTCTTTGACATTTTACCGACTCCAACTGGTTAACATCTTCAGTTCACGCCATGTGACGCGCAATTTCCAGTCATTTGGCGGTAACAATTCGTTCACATTATGTCGGATGCCTAAATTCCAGAGGAATATCAGAGCCCTTTTGGGGAAAAATGCTGGCGACACGTCGCGAATGGAGGAGAGAGAGACTAGGCCACGCGCCGCCAGCAAGGCTCGTGCCGGATCGGCTCATCACGTGCGAAGGAAGGGAGGAGTATCACGCAACGACCTGACCCGGCTGGGGCCACGTTGCGCTGTGCCTGTGCGAACTGGAAGACGTTGCCCGCATCGCCAAGGTCAAATTTTTTACCTGCGTAAAGTTTGAGCGACGTTGCCGCCAAGACTGTCAATTGATGATCGCGTTTAGGTTGCAATCCGGCGTTGAAACGGCGGTTGGTGCAGGATCAGGGCGTTCGGCCCGATTGGATCGGGCTGGAAATCCGATGGCGTCAACGCGCCAGTTGGTGGGCGGTGTCCTTCGATGCAACAGGTGTCAAAAGGCTCGATACGCTTGTGTGAAGATCACCCTATAACACTCTGATACCATTTGACCATTTGATCTGACTCAGCGGGCGAGACCTCTGTGCTATTTGCGGCAAGGCGCAATTGACCATAAAGCTTGTGCTCGGATTCAGACTGCAACAGCTCCAAAAACTTTGCGCGATGCCAAGCATGTGCTGAGTCGTGCAGCGCAGCGATCTGGGGCAGATCTTGCATGTTTTTCAGGATCGCGCGCATCGTTGCGTTGTGGCGCGTCACGCCCGGTGCTGTCACTGTGTTGAAATTCCGCTCAACCCAATAGGCCAGATCGATCTGTTTCGACGACCTATTCGGTAGCCCGCGCCATCGTTTCACCAGAAAACTCTCGGCCGATTTCACGGAATAATGGTTCAGTTCGATCAGATCGCGTGCGACGGGCAGACCGTAAAGCGATAGGCGCTTGTCGTTGTTGGCGACAGATGGCGGCAAGCGCTTTCCCGATCCATCGCTCCAGACAGGCCTTGCACCACGGGGTTTGTGTTTCGGTCTATGCACGCCGAACTTTTGAAACCGGTCCGGTCTGAGGAGCGTTTTGAAAAACGTCGCCGAGACGGGAAAATTGCAGGTTGGTGTCATGGCGCGAGTGAAGGTTTCGGTCACAAGCCCGTCGCCCATACGCGCCTTTCCATTCGCGCCAAAAAGGCGCCAAGGTAGGGTGATGGCGTCCGTATCCTCGGGCAAGTCCGCGATCAGGTCCGGCAACGTGTCGTGGCGATGCAAGACCGGGAATTCATCAACATCGATCACCAGTGCCCAATCGCAGGCCTTGCGCAAAGGATGACGCCAGGCCGCGTTCAGCGCCTGCCATTGCGGGCTTTTCCCCGGGGCTACGTTCTGCCGGACATGGACGACCCCAAACGTGCCAACCGCATCCAAAAGCGCATCCGTACCATCGCTGCATTCATTGCTGAAAACCAAAAAATCGGTCACGCCAATGGCGCGCAAATGCGCAATCCATTCCAGCAGGAACGGGCCTTCATCACGCATCGCACAGACGCACAGAATGCGCATTAGGGATCGTCTCGCTCCACCGGTCCGCCTACAGAGACCCAACTGGAAAATCCGTCCCGAAGATGCGCCGCCGCAAAGCCCATATCCTGCAACGTTGCAACGGTCAGCGCCGAACGCCACCCGCTGGCACAATGAAAGACGAACCGCTTGTCCTGACCAAAGACTTCCTTGAAATACGGACTTTCCGGATCGACCCAGAATTCCACCATACCGCGGGGCGCGTGATAGGCGCCAGGGATCGAGCCCTGGCGTTGGCGTTCGCGAATGTCCCGGAGGTCAACGATCACCAGGTCCGGATCGTCCAAGGACGCGATCAAGTCTGCTGTCTCAACTTCCTCAATCCGCGCCCGCGCCGCGGCAACCATGTCGGCTGCGGTTTTTTTCAGCTTGCGCATATAGATTTCCCTTGCCGCCGCGGTGCTTCCCCGAGAATGCTCCGCATTGACAGGCTTCTGCAAGGGAATGACGGAATGGCACAGAAAATCGCGCTGATCACAGGCGGTGCGCAGGGCATTGGCTATGGCTGCGGCGAAGCGCTCGCAGAGGATGGGTTTCTCGTGGTTTTGGCCGACATTGAGGCCGAGGCCGTGCAGGCCGCGGCGGCGACGCTTGGTCGCGGCGCGGTGGGACTGCCGTGCGATATGTCCGGGCAGGCCCAAGTCGAGGCGCTTTTTGACACCGTCGCCTCAGAGATCGGGCCAATTTCCGTTTTGGTCAATAATGCCGGTATTGCCGCACCTGCGGACTTTCTTGATTACGATATCGAAACCTTTCGGACGGTCATCGACATCAATCTGATCGGTGCTTTTCAGGCGACCCAGCTTGCGGCAAAGGCGATGATCGCTGCGGGGATCAAGGGCGCGATCGTGAACATGTCCTCGATCAATGCGCAGGTCGCGATCCCTGCAATCCCGGCTTATTGCGCGTCGAAAGGCGGCCTTATGCAATTGACCAAGGCTGCCGCGCTTGCGCTCGCCCCGCATGGCATTCGCGTCAATGCTGTGGGGCCAGGCTCGATCGACACCGCAATGATGGCAGGCGTGAACGCCGATCCCGCAGCCTTTGCGCGGGCCATGTCGCGCACGCCCTTGGGCCGACCTGGGACCGCGCGCGAGATCGGTGACGTTGTCGCCTATTTGGCGTCCGATCGGGCAAGCTACATCACCGGCGAGACGATTTATGCCGATGGCGGACGTTTGGGGCTCAACTATACCGTCTAAGCGGTGTCCGCCCTAGACTTGGCTTGGCAGCCACAAGACGATCCAGGGAAACGCCACCAAAAGCGCGATGGTGATGGCATCGGCGATGAAAAACGGCGTCACACCGCGAAAGACGTCCTGGACGCTGAGGTCATCGCGCACGCCAGCTACAACAAAACAGTTGAGCCCAATAGGCGGGGTGATCAGACAGAACTCCGCCATCTTGACGACCAAGATCCCGAACCAAATCGCGCATAACGGGCCGGACATGCCAAAGGTGCTGTCCTCTGCGCTGACCATCGGCCCACCGTTAAGCGCCATGACCGCCGGGTACACAACCGGCAGCGTCAGTAAGAGCATTCCGATGGCATCCATGAACATGCCCAGTACCGCATAGGCCAGCAGGATGCAGACCAGGATCAACATCGGTGAGACGGTGAGCGACGTAATCCAATCGGAAAAAGCGCCCGGCAAATCGGCAAAGCCTAAGAACCGCACATAGATGAGAACGCCCCAAATGATGGTAAAGATCATCACCGATAGCTTGGCGGTCTCTACCAACGCATCGCGGAATTCGGGCCAACGCATGCCGCGGTAGAGCGCCATCAAGAACACGATAAAGGCCCCAATCGCGCCGCCTTCGGTCGGGGTGCCCCAACTGTCGCCACCAAATGGGATCGGGATCGTCCGCCCGGCAAGCGTCATCTCCGGCGGGATCGGGTTGTAGACGAAAAAGAGGATGATGACGACAACGGCGACGATGGGCAGCGCCGGGAGCAGCGCGCTGAAGCGCTCGCGCCAGGTGAACCCGCTGACCGGTGGCCCGAAATTCTTGATGGCCAAGGCCAGCCCGATGATGATCAATCCATAGATCAGCGCCGAAAAAGCCCCAGGGATAAAGCCCGCCAACAGGAGCATGCCGACATCCTGCTCGACGATGATGGCGTAGATGACCAAGATCGCCGAGGGCGGGATGAGCGAGGCGAGCGTTCCGCCCGCGGCCACGACACCGGCGGCAAACCGTTTGTCGTAACCAATGCGCAGCATTTCGGGGATGGCGATGCGGGCGAAGACGGCCGATGTGGCGACCGAGGCGCCGGAGACTGCGGCAAAGCCCGCGGTGGCAAAAACCGTGGAGACCGCCAAGCCGCCGGGTACCCACGCGATCCATCGTTTCGCCGCCTCAAAGAGCGCTTTGGTCAGGCCGGCGTAATAGGCCATATAGCCAATGAGGATAAAGGTCGGGATCAGGCTCAGCGCTTGGCTGGCCACCTTGGCATGCGGGACCTGGCCGGCGGTTTGTACCGATACGCTCAAGGCCCAGCCGAAATCATCAAGGCCAAAGTCGCGCCGTGACCAGAAGATGATCAAAAGACCGAAAAGGCCCGCAAGACCGGCCGCGAAGGCCACACGCATTCCCAGGATAACCAGGGCGAGCAGACCACCCGTGACCCAAAGCCCAATATCAATCGGTTCCATCGCCCGCGCTCCTTAGTCGTCACGGCCGGAAACCTGATCGGCTTCCATGGCGGCTTGGGTGGCGACATCGGCAATCAAGGGCAGGGCGGCGGGGTGGGTTTCATCGCGGCCGAACGCGCGCGCATAGGCCCAAAGCTGCAACAAAAGCCGCGCGTTCAAGATCGTCAGGGCCACCGGCACGACAAGCTTTGCCGGCCAAACCGGTAACCCGATGTCGATCGAGCTGTCGCGGCTCCACATCGGCATGTTGATATCAAAGCTGCGCCCGAAATGCGTCCAGGACCCCCAAAGAAGCGTCGCAGCTAGAATGAAAATCGCCAAAGTCGTGACCCATTCGGCCGCCCATAAGGCCCGCCCGCGCAGGCGCCCGACCAATAAGTCCATCCGGATGTGACCGCCTTCGCGCTGCACATAGGCCACGCCAAAGATCGCGATCACGGGCATCAATTGTTCGATCCAATCCACATAGCCCGGAAGCGGCGCGTTAAAGAAATTCCGCCCGCCGACCGACACAACGGCCAGGATCATGAGCGAAAACACGGTGATCCCGCCAATCACGATGGTGATGTATTCGATACGGTTGAGGGCGCGGTCGAGACGGCTGACAAGACTGTCATCGGACAAGACAAGGGATGCAGCGGCCATCGGGCAGCTCCTGGACGAGGGGTCGAATGCAAATCAATGGGCGCGCCGCGCGTGATCAATCCGCGGCACGCCGGTTCAGATCGGGCGGCCCGTTAGCTGCCTTCGGCGATCATGCCGGTGACGAAATCGTAGAGCTCTTGCGCCGGCAGGCCGCGCGCGGTGTTCTCTTCGATCCAAGCAGCGGCGGCCGGCGCAGCAGCCGCGTCGCGGAAGGCGGAAAGCTCGTCATCGGAAAAGCTGACCTCGGAAATGCCGCGTTCGGCCAAGGCCGGACCCCAAGCTTCCATCGTGGCGCCATTGTAGTTCGCCACGTAGTGATCCAACGCCTCGTCCACGGAATCCAGCAACGCCGCGCGATGGTCATCCGACAGGCTTGCAAGCGCATCCGTGTTTACGACAACGGGGCAGTTCACCGTGCCAGGATTGAGGTTGGTCGTCCACCAATCCGCATTCTCAATCGTCCCGAACGACATATGCGCGTGCGGTGCAAAGCTCACAGCGGTGACGACCCCGGAATCCATCGCTTGGCGCACTTCGGTGGCCGTCATCGAGGTCGGCACGGCGCCGATTGTGTCCATCGCAGCCCCGATCCCGCCAGTTGCGCGCACGGCCATGCCTTCGAAATCGGCCAGTGTCGCGGGGGCATCGCCCACGCCGACAAGGTTATATTGCGGCAGCGGCGACGGCATCAAAAGCATCGCATTCCAACGCGCTAAATCGGCCACCGCGGCGGGATGCTGATAAAGCGCCATCGACAGCTCGACCTCTTGTTCCAGCGACGTCACGCCCAGGAAGGGCAATTCCAGCACCGTGATCGAGGGGTTCTTGTCGGCGTGATAGCCGGCACAGAACTGCGCCATTTCAAACGCGCCGATCGAGATACCATCGAGGTTTTCCCGGTTCGAGCTGAGCCCGCCATAGCTGATGTTCAGTGTGAACTCACCGTCGGTGCGTTCGGATACCAGTTCGGCCAAACGCTCAACATGTTCGGTAAACGCGCGACGCTGACCCCAGAGCGACACATTCCATTCGACAGCCATCGCCTCCGTGCCGATCGTCAATGCCAGGGTTGCCAGCGCCGTGCGGCTGAGAAACTTTCGCATGATATCCTCCCAAAGCTACATGCATCAAAGTTATGGTCCTGTGTATCACGAACGGCCCGGTTTATGCGCATGAAGAAATCCGCCTGCGGGCACGAATTTGCCCTGCGGATTTCCGCAGGCCTATACAAGCCCTTCTTTTTCCAACCCTAATTTCACAATTTTTTCGTTCAATGTGCGTCGTCCAATGCCAAGCGCCTCCGCGGCGGCGTCCATTCGGCCGCCATGGGCGACGATGGCGTGGCCGATCAGCTCACGTTCCAGGGCCGCAATGGCCGTGCGCAGCGTGGCGGGGGCATCCTCTTGCGGTTGTCCAGGGGCGATGGCCAAACCCATCGTGGCGCCGCCACGGCGCAAGGCCAGCAAAAACCGTTCTACCACGCTGCGCAATTCACGCACATTGCCGGGCCAGTCATGGGCCATCAGCGCGGCCAAATCGTCGGGCGACAAATCCGGCCGGGCGACTTCGTAGACCGCCGCCAGATCGGTCAGGAAATGGGTCGCCAATTCACGCAAGTCGTCGCGCCTGTCGCGCAGGGGCGGCAGATCGAGCGTGAAGGTATTCAGCCGATAGAGCAGATCCTCACGGAACCGTCCCTCGGCAACCGCCGCGCCGACATCTTCGTTCGTTGCCGAGATCACGCGGACCTTCAGCGGGCGTGGCGCGGCTGCGCCTTGCGCGGGTACCTGGCCCTCTTCTAAGACCCGCAAGAATTGCGATTGAACGGCAACCGGGCAGGCGCAAATCTCATCCAGAAACAACGTTCCACCGTCGGCGCGCAGGATATGACCAGCCGGGCCGCCAGGCGTTCCAAACATCTCCGCTTCGAATGTGTCGGGCGACAAAAGCGCGCAATTGATCGCGACATAGGGTCGATCGGCCAACGGACCCAGATCGTGAATGGCGCGGGCCACCAGGTCCTTTCCGGTGCCGGTTTCCCCTTGCAAGAAGACCGGCGCGGCGGTTTCGGCCAGGGACAGAATGTCCTCTCGCAGTTTCCGAACCACGGCGGTCTGGCCAACCAGAACCCGGTCGAGCCCCGAAAGCGATAAAAGTCGCGCCCGGAGGCGCTCGTTCCCGGACCGCATGCGCCGCTGTTCAGCCGCATGCCGCAGAACGTTCAAAAGGCGCCTTGGATCATAGGGTTTTTCAACGAAGGAATAGGCGCCGGCCTGCATCGCTTCCACCGCCATGGGGATATCGCCATGGGCCGAGATCAGCACAACCGGGGGGGCCGTGGCGGGGTCGAGGCTGCGCAAGAGATCGAGCCCGGATCGCCCGGGCATACGCACATCGGACAAGATCACATCGGCCTCAAAGCTCAGCAAAGTTGTTTCGGCCCGTTCCGCACGCGACAAGGCTTCGACCTGCCACTTTGCCGCCACCAGCAAATCAATGAGCGATTGACGCATCGCGCGGTCGTCCTCGACAACCAGCACGCGGAAAGGGGGCTCAGTGCTCATTCGGCCGCCAATTCGGCCCGTGACGGGTGCGGCAGGACGACGCGGAAAACGCTGCCCTGCATGGCGGCGGCACGCGCCTCAAGATGGCCGCCATGATCAGCCAGAATGCCTGCGGAAATCGCCAGGCCAAGCCCCATCCCTTCGCCGCTTTCGCGCGTGGTGACAAATGGCTCGCTGAGATGCGCCACATTGGCATCGCCAAGCCCATGCCCGCTATCTTCGATCTCGATCCAGACGCCATCGGTCCCAGTGCCTAGACGCACGACAAGGCGGCGCGTCTGTGCATCGGCCATCGCGTCAAGCCCGTTGCGGAACAGATTGGTCAGCACTTGTTCAAGCCGAAGCCGCGCGCCGCGAACGACCACTGGCTGGTCCGGGCGGTCGTAGACAAAGCGCGTTTGGGTGGCGTCGATGTTTGGCCCCACAAGTTCGCGCACCGACGCGATGCAATCGCGCAAATCGACCGCGTCAAAAGGCTCGGGGTCGGATCGGGCAAAGAATTTCAGCTGCCGAGTAATGGCCTCCATCCGCTCCACAAGGCCAGAAATCACAGCGATCAATTTGCCGTCGGTACGGTCGGTTGTGATCTCATGCGCGGTCAGGTGGTTGCGCATGGCCGCAATGGGCTGGCCCAATTCATGCGTGACCGATGCCGAAAGCTGGCCCAAGGCAGCCAGTCGGCTGGCGCGAACCAGCTCTTCGCGCGTTTCTTGCAAGCGCATTTCAGCCTTGCGCCGGTCCTGGATCTCCAAAGCCAATCGTTCGTTGGCTTCGCGCAAATCAGCCTCCTCGGCCTCCGACCGGCGCAGCGCGGCACCCAAATGTCGGGTGCGCTGCGATTGCGCAAAAATCAACGCGATGGCGGCCAGAACCAGGACCGTGCCTGCCGCCAGCCAGGCCCGCGTGACCGCCGCCTCGTCCGTCGACAGAAAATGAAGCTGCCAGCCAAAGGGCAATTCATCGGTGGCGACGTATAGCCGTTCAACGCCTGAAATTTCGGCGCGTGCGCCGTCGGTCTGCCAATCCAATAGCGCCAGGTCTTGGCCAGGAAATTGCCGCGCCGCGTCGATCACAGCGCGTTCGTCTGGGTCAAGCGGGTCAAGCGTGCGGTACCGCCAGTCCGGATCGGAGGCGAGCAAGACAACATCCTGCGCATCGGTCAGCAAGACCTCTTCGCCACCGCCGCGCCAGCTATCCTCGAAGGGAATGAGGTTGATCTTGATGGCCACCACACCGGCAACGGCGCCCGCCTCGTCGCGCACCGGATCGGCGATGAAGTAGCCGGGCAAACCGGTGGTGGCGCCAATGCCGTAAAACCGCCCGCGCGTGCC
>JBCDBR010000033.1:0-37723 GCA_039183205.1 Pseudomonadota bacterium
GACAGGGCCGGCAGGCCGGGGCCGATCGTCTATGTCGTCTGGATCGATCCGCCGAACACGTTTGCGACCGGACGGTCATCGCGACGCGCAGCGAACCGGGCTAGTGCGCGCGCTAAACCCCTAAGAACTATCGGCGTCATGGCACCCCAGCGGGTCTATATCAAAACCCGCGATAGGCTGATCATGACGATGACTGCAACACTTTCTGGCGCGATTGGCCTGCTGGCCAATTTTGCGTTTTTCGTCTGCGATGGGCGTAACAACCGCTTTCCATCATCGGCGTTTTACTGAATGTTTTTCTTGCCCACGCGGCAAAGCGGAACGGCAAGTGGTGATCAGTCGCGCGACCATTGACTGGTAACTTATCCAGCAACCGAAAATCGGATTGCTCGGCTGAGGGACACGGCCCGTTTGCCGTGGGGCCGCGATGGCCCTAGGCTTAAGCCGGGTTGCCGACAGCTTGCAGATTGACAATCGCCAATCGCGCAATCCGATCTTCGCGGAAAAGGCGGCACATCAGAAAGATATCCTCGCGGGACGTTTCGTGCTCACCCTTTACCGGCGCTGACAACACATTCGCAAACACAGTCATTGGTCACCTCACTCGTTAAAGCATCTGTAAGGTGACCGGTCGAAAGGGCAAATTTGCGGCAAAAACCGACAAAATTATCGGATAATCCGCGGCGCGAGCTGACGTCAGTTTGGCAAGATTTAGGCGAAGACGTTCTCGACCTTCATATCGAGTGTTCTGGCAAATTCAGTGCCACGGCGTTGAAACAGGTTGCCATCATCGGTGTATGTGCCGGGCACAAGACGCGCAATACGCGCGCGGCGGAACTGTCGGGTCGATGTCAGGAGGAGATCAGACATGTCCTCTACAACCGGGGCGTCAAGGACGGATTCACGAACGTAATCAAGCATCACTGGTACCTTCGAACAATTTACTAAAAGGAGCCCTAACTTGTAATCGTGGCGAAAATGAGGCAACGCCTGCCCAAATTCCCACATTTTGCCAAATTCCAGCGTTCGCCAGACGCAAAACAAAGCTACCACCAAGGCCTGATTTCGCGCGGATCGGCGAAGTTTCGACCGAACGCAGCGGCAGGCCAAGACTTAGACCATCGCCGGAACGACCAGGTCAGGCGGGCGGTGGCCATCGTCGAACGTTTTGATATTTATCAAAACTTTTTCGCCCATTTCGATGCGACCTTCTTCTGTCGCCGACCCCATATGCGGCAACAGAACCACGTTTGGCAATTCCCGCAGACGTGGGTTGATCTGGTGGCCATGCTCAAATACGTCGAGCCCGGCGCCTGCAATCTCGCCCGCGCGCAGCCCCCGTGTCAGCGCGTTTTCGTCAATCACTTCGCCGCGTGAGGTATTCACGATGACAGCCGATGGTTTCATCAGCTTCAAGCGGCGGGCATTAAGCAGATGAAACGTTGACGGCGTATGTGGGCAGTTGATCGACAGGACGTCTACGCGGGCCACCATTTGATCCAGGCTTTCCCAATAAGTTGCTTCCAGCCCGTCCTCAATGCCAGGATGAAGTCGCCGGCGGTTGTGGTAATGAACCTGCATGCCAAAGGCGCCCGCGCGCCGCGCGACGGCCTGACCAATCCGGCCCATGCCCAAAATACCGAGCCGCGTGCCGCCAATCCGTCGCCCCATATAGGCTGTTGGCGCCCAGCCCAACCATTCGCCAGACTGCATTACGGTCAGTCCTTCCGGAATGCGGCGCGTGCAGGCTAGAATCAACGCGATTGTCATATCGGCCGTGTCTTCCGTCACCACGCCGGGCGTGTTTGACACCAAAACCCCGCGCTGGCGCGCGGTGGCTATGTCGATATGGTCGATACCGGCACCGTAATTCGCGATGAGCTTTAGCCGGTCGCCTGCGGCGGCCAACATGGCAGCATCAATTGTGTCGGTCACACACGGCACTAAGACATCGGCACGCTTCATCGCCGAAATCAGTCCCTCACGCGACATCTTTTCATCTGCGGCGCTCAACTCGGCATCAAAAAGCTCTTTCAGCCGGGTCTCAACCACCGCTGGCAACCGTCGCGTGACGACAACACTTAACCGCCGACCAGCCATGGATATTAAACCTCCCCTGGAATTCCCAAGCCCTGCATGACAGTTTCAGACGGCAGGGTTGCGCGCAACCCGCAGCAACAAAAGCAATCGGGCGGGCAACCCGACAAGCGGCCAAATGGCCCAGGTGATTGAGGACGGACGGGCATGATCGCAAGGATCGGCATCGTTTTATGTGTCATATGGGCCGCAATGGCGACCCAAAGCGTTGCGCAATCCACAACCATTGAGATACGCGCCAGCTCGCCCGAGCCTGGGCGGGTCGGCCCGGAAACGGGGTTCCCCTTGCCCAGATTTGTGTCGATGAGCGCAAGCGAAGGTCGCGCCCGGCGCGGGCCGTCGCGCAGCCATCGCATCGATTGGGTCTTCACTCAACGCGGCATGCCCTTGATCATCATTGCCGAACACGGCCATTGGCGCCGCGTCGTCGATCTCGAAGGCGAAGGCGGCTGGATGCATTATTCGCTGCTCTCAGGCGTGCGCACCGGCATCGTAGAGACCGATATGGTTGAGATGCGCACCCGCCCAGACGCAACCGCGCCCGTGCGCGCGCATGCAGAGCTGGGCGTGATTGGCCGCCTGCAGGAATGCCAGTCTGATTGGTGCCTGTTTGTCACCGGCGGGTATCGCGGCTGGGTTCCACAAGATGCGCTTTGGGGCACCACGCCGGGGGAAGCGATCGACTAATCGACCCCCAAAAGTGCGGCGGCGGTTTGACCCAAAAGCACATGGCGCCGTGGCTCTGGGCCGCTGATCTTATAGAGCGCGTGGTTCACTTCGACGATATGACCGGCCAATTCACCTGGCGGGGTACGCGCGGCGACATCACGGTTGGCCAGAACGGCGTTGAAATAGTGCTCCAGCACCTCGACCAACCGCGCCTCCCCGGCACGCGAAATATCGCTCGCGGCTTCTTGGCCGACGCCGAGAAACTCCGACCAATGCGGCGACGACAAGAGACGCTCCCAGATGCCGTCATCCTTGGCCCGCAACGCTTCGGCCACGGTCTCGGCAACGGGAAGGCTCGGGTTCAGCGCCGCTTGAAATCGCACGGTACCGCGGTCGTAAATTCCTTCGACCACCGATCGAAAAATGTCACGCTTGTTACGGAAATGCAGGTACAGCGCGGCGCGTGACATCTCGGCCTGCGCGGCGATGTCCTCCATAGAGGTGCGCTTAAAGCCGTACAGCAAAAAGGCATCGAACGCGGCATCGCGGATCTGCTGCAACTTTTCGTCGGCAAGGAAGGTATCTGTCGTTGCCATCGCACATACTCCAACAAAGTGCGCTGACACTATGGGCAATATTCGTCACTGCCAAGTGATCACGCGACTTTATCCAAACCTCGGCCCTTCAGGAGCGCGTCCACACCCGGCATTCTTCCCCGAAACGCGGTGTAGAGCGCATCGGCCTCTTGGGTGCCGCCCACCGACAAAATGTATTTTTCGAGCCTCGCCGCAGTTTGGGCATCAAAGGCATTTCCGGCCTCCAAAAACGCATCAAACGCGTCCGCATCCATCACTTCGGACCACATGTAGCTGTAATATCCTGAGGAATAGCCGTCGCCCGAAAAGACATGGGCGAAATGCGGCGTGGCATGGCGCATGGCAATCGCCGCCGGCATGCCAATTCGCTCCAGCGTTTCGCCCTGCGCTGCCATTGGGTCCGCAGGTGCCGGGCCATCGTGGAAATCCAAATCGACAAGCGCAGAGGCCACGTATTCAACCGTTTGAAACCCGGTGTCAAAATCACGCGCAGCCAGAAGACGATCCAGCATCTCCTGTGGCATTGGGGCCCCTGTTTGCGCGTGTTTGGCATGTTTTTCCAGAACCTCAGGCACCTCAAGCCAATGTTCAAAAAGCTGGCTCGGCAGTTCGACAAAATCGCGCGCAACCGATGTGCCCGACATCGAGCCGTATCGGACATCAGACAGCATCTGATGGAGCGCATGGCCAAACTCGTGAAACAGGGTGCGCGCGTCATCGTAGGACAAAAGCGACGGCGCCCCCTTTGCGAAGTTGCAGACGTTCACAACAACCGGCCGCACCTCTCCATCAAGGCTACGCTGGCTGCGAAACGTCGAGCACCAGGCGCCGGAACGCTTGGAACCCCGAGCGAAATAATCACCGACGAAAACCGCGATATGCCGGCCGTTGCGACGCACATCCCATGCGCGTACGTCCGGATGGTAAAGTGCCACATCAAGCGGCGCAAATTCCAACTGAAACAAACGGTTGGCGCAATCGAACGCAGCCTCGATCATAGCGTCGAGCTGGAAATACGGCTTTAACGCTGCCTCATCTAAATCATGTTCAGCCTGACGGCGGCGTTCTGCGTAATACCGCCAATCCCATGGCGCCAACGGACCGTTCACGCCATCGGCACCCATCATCGCGGTCAAGACACCTGCATCTGCCTCGGCTTGGGCTCGGGCAGGCTGCCAGACTTGCATCAACAAATCCCGAACCGCGCGCGGCGTCCCAGCCATTTCCGGTGCGAGCTTATAATCGGCGAAACTGTCAAAGCCCAAAAGGCGCGCGCGTTCTTCTCGTAGGGCCAAGATCTCTGCACAGATCTCTCGGTTGTCGGTGTCGCCACCATTGGCGCCACGGCTTGTCCAGGCACGCCAGGCGGTTTCGCGCAAATCCCGGCGCGGTGAGAATTGCAGAAACGGCACAATGATGGACCGCGACAGCGTGATGACCGGACCACCGGCATCCTTTTCCGCACCCGCAGCGCGCGCTGCGTCGAGGGCAAATTCAGGCAAACCCTCCAAATCCTCTTCGTCCAGCGCCAGGAACCAGCCTTGTTCATCTGCCAAGACGTTTTGCGAAAATGTCGTCCCTAAAACCGCAAGACGTGATTTCACAGCCGCAAGCCGCGACTTTTCGGCCTCGGACAGGCCCGCGCCTGCACGTAAAAAGTTGCGGCGCGTCAATTCGAGCAAGCGGGCTGCTTGGGCATCCAGACCCAGCGTCTCGCGGGTTTGCCAAATCGCATCGATGCGCGCCCAAAGCGCGGCGTTCGACGTAACCTCCGACCCGTAGGCCGAAAGCTTTGGTGCCAATTCCCGCTGCAACGCCTCCCGCGCGGGGTTGGTATCGGCCCCCGCCAGGTTATAAAATACGCCTGCGACGCGATCCAACATGCGGTCGGCGCGTTCCAATGCTTCTATGGTGTTTTCAAAGCTGGGCGGTTCCGGGCTATCGGCAATCTCAGCAACAGCTGCGCGCGCCTGCCGGAGCGCCTCATCCATTGCAGGGCCAAAATGCGTGTCGTCGATGTCCTGGAAAGGCGGCAGATCAAAGGCTGTTTGCCAGTCCGCAAGCAACGGGTTCGTCATATGTCTTCCTCCTTCGATCCTGGGCCGCACACCGCGCAATGGGGGTCACGACGGATCTTTATTACACGGATATCGACGTTCAGCGCGTCATATAGGAGCATACGGCCACGCAGGCCACGACCCGCGTCGGTCAATTCTTTAATGGCCTCTTGCGCCATCATTGCGCCAATAACCCCTGGCAAGGACCCGATAACGCCGGTTTCCGCACAGGTCCGCACCAAATTCGGGTCGGGTGCTTCGGGAAAAATGCAGGCCAGGCACGGTGCGTTTCGGGCAGGGTCAAACAGCGATAGCTGTCCTTCCCATGCCGAAATCGCCCCTGATATCAAAGGCACACCGGTTGCCACGGCGGCGCGATTGACAGTCGCGCGGGACTGAAACGTATCGGTCCCATCCAGCACCAAATCGAAATCCGAAAAAAGTTCTGCCGCGATGTCGTCGGTGAGGGCGCGGTTATAGGGTCGAATATCGACAAATGGATTGCGTGCCGCGATCTCGGCCTGAGCAGAAAACACCTTCGGCATATCCTGCCGGTCATCGGTGTGAATGATTTGGCGCTGCAGATTGGACAGCGCGACGATATCAGGGTCGATGATCCCCAAACGACCGATGCCCGCGGCGCCAAGATAGTAGAGCGCCGGCGCGCCCAAACCGCCCGCACCGACCACCAAGACCCGCGCCTGTTTCAGGCGTTTTTGCCCGGCACCGCCAATCTCGGGCAAAGTGATGTGGCGGGCATACCGCTCCAACTCATCGTCATTAAAAGGCTCGTCCGAAGTGGCTGCAGCCGCGCGCGACGTCTGCACCGCATCTGCGCGGGCGCGCACCCGAAAAAGGATGGCGCGATAGCCCAGGAAAATCGCGACAAGGATGCCAAGAATGATCCAAGGCTCCGCTGTTTCACCCATGGCTACGCGCAACGGATGGCCAAACGGCAATATCAGGTGCAGCGTCAAAACCGCCACATAAAGCAGGCCCAGCATGTAGAACCTCGCCGACCAGGGCACGCGCATGACGTGTCCCAAGACGGCGATCCCAACTGCTAGGGCGAGCGCCAGCACCTCAGGCGATCCCGGTGGACCCGAACCCTCCTGCCCCGCGAAGCGTGGGCGACAACGATTGCACCACCGCATATTCGCCGCGCATAACCGGCGAAATCACGGCTTGCGCGATGCGCGTGCCATGTCCAATGTGATACGGCTTTCCACCGATATTGACCAAAATCACACCAAGCGGGCCACGATAATCGCTGTCGATGGTCCCAGGTGCGTTGGCGATTGTAACGCCATGCGTGACGGCCAAACCCGACCGCGGCCGGATTTGCATTTCATATCCTTCGGGGATGGAAACGCGCAGCCCGGTCGGAACGACCTTTCGTTCCCAAGGGGCCAGCATCATTCCATCTTCGCGATCCTCTTCGGACAGGTTGGCGCGCAAATCCGCACCAACCGAGCCAGAAGAGGCATAGGTCGGCAGCGGAACGTGCGTGTCGGCCCAGTCTTCGCGCATGATGTCTATAGTGATTTTCATTCTTCGCCTCATTCCATCTGCCTGCCAAGAACACGTAAAGACCGGCGGGTTATTTCTGTCTAATTTTCATGACTGTAGCGCGGCGGCGATACGCGCAGCGAGCCGTGCTGCGGTGTCTGTTTTGCTCATGCGCGGCCAGCTCTCGACACCAGAGCTAGTGATCAAGTGCACTTCGTTCTCCGCCCCACCCATCACACCTGACGCAGCAGAGACATCGTTGGCCACGATCCAATCGCATCCCTTCCGCGTTCGTTTTGCTTGGGCGTGCGGCACAACATTCTCGGTCTCTGCGGCAAAGCCAACAACAAGTTTCGGCCGGCCGTCCGCCAGCGCCGAGATATCGGCAAGGATGTCCGGGTTCACTCCAAATTCCAGCTCTGGTGCTACGTGGACGGTCTTTTTCATCTTTTGCGCGCCAGCATTGGCGACATGCCAGTCCGCGACGGCCGCTGCGCAGATCGCGGCATCAGCGGGCAGGGCCGCCATGACCGCTGCATGCATCTCGCGGGCCGTTCCAACCGGTGTCACCAAGACGCCTTGCGGCGGAGGGACGTCGGCTGGACCTGTTACAAAATGGACGTCTGCGCCCAGACCGCTTAAGGCGGCGGCAATGGCAGTGCCTTGCGCACCTGAAGATCGGTTGGCGATATAGCGCACCGGATCAATCGGCTCATGGGTCGGGCCCGAGGTTACGATAATGCGATGACCGGCAAGTGGACCAGCGCCAAACGCGGCGTCAATCGCGGCCATAATTTCAGGAACTTCTGACAATCGACCTGGCCCGAACTCGCCACAGGCCATTGCGCCTTTTGCTGGGCCCACAGTCAAAATGCCATCGCGCCGGAGCAGGTCCAAATTGCGCTGCGTCGCACGATGTTCCCACATCCGCACGTTCATCGCTGGTGCAATCAAAACGCGCTTATCAGTGGCCATCAGGACCGTCGAGGCCAGATCATCGGCATGGCCGTGGGCTATCTTCGCCATAAGGTCGGCCGTAGCTGGCGCGACGACGATCAAATCCGCCGCACGGGACAGTTCTATATGGCCCATTTCCGCCTCATCGGTGAGGTCGAACAAGTCGCCATAGACCTTGTTTTCAGCAAGGGCGGAGACCGAAAGCGGCGTGACGAATTGCGCCGCCGCACGCGTCAATACGGGGGTCACATCGACCCCCGCGCGGCGAAGCTCTCGGATCAAATCCAAGGCCTTATACGCAGCAATCCCGCCGCTGATGATCAATAGGATGCGTTTGCCCGCGAGCATGGGCGTTCCTTCATTTTTGATACACTTAATCCCCCTAGCGGGCGGTGTGAACAGCAATCGGCCGACAGAGATCAAGCAATTGGTAACGCAGAGGCCGTACCGGTGGGTCGTGGGATAAGGGTCGAGGCATGGTATTTAACGACAATGCTCCATATCAGGCGGCGCGTCCCGCACTTGCGGTAACGCTACAGGTGGAAACCTCGCCTGAGACCCGATCGGAGGATCGTACGACGCGCGTTGCAGCGCCTCTGGATCGCCAATTCGGTCCTGCATTTGACGACTCTCAACAGCAGGCCCTTACGCTACGTGCCAACTTGGCCGCGGAAAGCGCGGCGGCCTCGAATGAGCCCGCTGCCGCGAACGGCAGGGCTAGCGGTGCCAGCGAAACGCAATCCGGTGAGCTGAGCGCAGAGAAACAAGCGGTCGTCGATGCGCTCGTCGCCCGTGACCGCGAAGTCCGCAACCACGAGGAGGCCCATGCACGGGTGGGCGGCGCCTATGCGGGCGAGCCCAGCTATACGTTTCAGCAAGGGCCCGACGGGAAGCAATACGCCGTCGGTGGGGCAGTGGCAATCGACGTCTCGCCGATCGAAGGCGATCCAGAGGCGACGATCAGCAAGATGGAAGTGGTCAAGGCAGCCGCATTGGCGCCCGCGGAGCCGTCAGGCCAAGATCGCCGCGTGGCCGCCGTTGCAGAGGCGAACCGGCAACAAGCTATTGCCGATTTGGCCGCGCTTCGTCGCGAAATAGGTCCGTCGCCGCAACCGGACTTCGACCGCGCAGCTTAGCATTTGCTGCTTACCACTGATCTTGCCAGAAATGTCGCATCTCGTGCCGATGGGCTGAAGGCTACAGACTTTGCCATGATCTGCACCCCGATCTGTGCGTCTTTCGGATAGCTCGACGAAACGACATGCAAATCTGTCAGGAGTAAGAAACCCCACAGCGATCCTGCCTGCTACACTCGCGGCCGTCCCAGGCGTGGCTCAGCGATTCAAAACCTGCGACGCGCAGCCGCGCAAATTTCCCAATCGCACCCGCGGCAACCTGGCGACCCAAAAGTCCTGTGCGATGCGAAAGGTTAGGCGCCGAGAAGCGCACGCACTTCCTTAGATTGCGATTCGAGCGTCCGGCGCATCTTTTGGAACGCTGCGGCCTCCAATTGGCGAACGCGTTCTTTTGACAGGCCAAGCTCTGTTCCGAGGCTTTCGAGTGTCCGCGGCTCATCCCGCAATTTGCGTTCCCGTACGATAAACCTTTCGCGGTCATTAAGCGCATTCATCGCCGAAATGAGCCAATCGCGAAGCTGTTCAGTGTCGTGTGCGTCCTCAACAATTTCCGCCGCCTGCGCACCGTCATCCTCTAGAACGTCGATCCATTCTCGGCCCTCATCTTCAACTGATTGCGTCGCATTCAGCGAATAGTCGGAACCCGATAGGCGACCTTCCATCATCTCCACGTCATGAAGCGGTACACCAACTTCGGTTGCGATCATCTGGCGCAACTGGTGTTTGTCGAGATTCTCACCCGTCGCCATCGCCTCCCGTTCCAGCCGCGCCTGCACCCGACGCATGTTGAAAAAAAGCGACTTTTGCGAGGATGTTGACCCTGTGCGGACCATCGACCAATTGCGCATGACGTAGTCTTGGATGGACGCCTTGATCCACCACACCGCATAGGTCGAAAACCGTACACCACGGTCCGGGTCGAACTTGTCGGCGGCCTTCATAAGGCCCAGCCCGGCCTCTTGAATAAGGTCGTTCATTGGCGCGCCGTAACGCTTGAACTTTGCTGCCATCGAAATGGCCAGGCGCATATAGGCGGTCACAAGACGGTGCAGCGCGGCCTCATCGCGGTGGTCACGCCAGGCATATGCTAATTTCAGTTCAGTTTCCGCGTCCAAAAGCTCGGCCTTCATGGCCCGCCGCGATAGGGACTGATCTCCACTTGCGTCCAAAGCCATTGCGTTCTCCCTGGTCTGTGCCTAGACGCGTCACCGAGCCCGGTGCGCTTTCACTAAGAGTTACGGGGCAACTGCGCGGGCGGTTCACTTTTGAAGGAATTTAAAGTGCAGATACCCTCCATCACTTTGGTGATCGGTGGCGCGTCCTCGGGAAAATCCGCCTGGGCAGAGGCGTTTGTCCGCCGCTCGGGCCTGGCCAAAGTCTATGTTGCGACCGCCGAAGCGGGCGATGCTGAAATGGAGGCAAAGATTGCCGCACACCGCCGCGCGCGGGCCGGCCAAGGCTGGCGAACGGTCGAGGCGCCGGAGCGTCTGGCCTTTGCGTTGGCAGAGATCGAGGCGGAAGAAATTGCGCTTATCGACTGCGCGACGTTTTGGCTGGCCAATGCGATGCATGCCTCCCGGCCCTGGCGTGACGGACTGGTGGAATTGATCGACGTAATGGACCAATGCCCCGCCCCATTGGTCATCGTGACCAACGAATTGGGCCAAGGGATCGTTCCGGCCGACATGGCGACCCGCATGTTTCGCGATGCCCATGGCCAGATGAACCAGGAATTGGCTGCCGCGGCGGATCTCGCCGTCTTGGTGACCGCAGGATTAGCAACGACGCTTAAAGGCGACATACCTTGGTGACCGGCTGGTGGTGGGTACGGCACGGCCCCACGCATGAAAAGAGCTTTCTGGGCTGGCGTGATCTTCCGGCCGATCTTTCGGATGTTGCGCTGCTTGCCAGATTGGACGCCACCTTGCCGCGCCCTGCCCTAGTGGTCTCCTCCGACCTGTTGCGCGCGCGCCAGACGGCCGACGTGCTGGGCCGCGCCAGATCCCGGCAGCCTGACGAACCCGATCTGAGAGAGTTCAATTTTGGGGCTTGGGACGGTCAGGCATTTCACGCCGTTTCGCAAAACGATCCGGACCTTAGCCGCGCATTTTGGGAACAGCCCGGCGACGTCGCGCCGCCCGATGGCGAAAGCTGGAACACAGTTTCAACCCGCGTCTCAAAGGTGGTTAACCGGTTGAGCCGCGCACATGCAGGGCAGCACATTGTTGCTGTCGCCCATATCGGAACGATCATGACGCAAATTGCGCGCTGCCAGAACCAAACATCGTTTTCAGCGATGAGCCACCAAATCGACAATCTGTCCATCACGCAGATTGACGTCTACGATGGCAAACAGGTTCTGCGTCGTGTTAATGAAACTCCCTGATTGGGGTGATGACAGATTGTCGTTTGACGCAGCCGCATCTGGCGGATTTCCTTGCGTCATGAGCTACAGCCTTCTCATCGGACAAAGATCCTATTCCAGCTGGTCGCTGCGCGGCTGGCTGTCCTTTGCCCCATTTGGCATTCCCGTACAGGTCGAACGCGCGGTGATTTATAGCGATACGTTCTATGACGACGTCGCAGCCTTCGGGGGCTATCGTACCGTACCGGCGGCGCGCACGCCTGATGGTGGTCGATTGACCGATTCCTTAGCGATCGCCTGGCATCTCGCCGAGTGCTTTCCAGATCGCGGCTTGTTGCCCACCGATCCTGTGAACCGAGCGCTCGCCATCAGCATGATCGCGGAGATGCATGCAGGCTTTGGCGCTTTGCGGGCTGCATGTCCGGTCAATCTGCGCACCGCATGGGCTGATTTTGAACCTTCGGAGGACGTTTTAGCCGATGCCGCGCGCGCCGAGCACATCTGGGCCGACGCCTTAGACGCATCGGGCGGGCCGTTTTTGTTTGGATCGTTCACCTTGGCCGATGCCTTCTTTGCCCCGGCCGTGACGCGGTTTTTGACCTATGGTCTCGCGATGGCGGCACCGACACGCAGCTATGCTCGGGCCATTGTGACGCATCCGGATTTTGTGGCCTGGCGGAACGAGGGTTTGGCCGAAGACGCGGAAGTCAGCCATTACGATATGGCGCCGCTCGCACGGGTTCGGTTTCCCAATCCATAAGCCTGCTTTCGTCCTGCGTTAACACTTTACTAACCATGGCGGCACAGTCTGGCGCTATGCTGGACACGAGCCATACCGATCGGGTGGCGCTGACGCATACAGTGGCCTTTGAGGGGCTCGATGCGCGGCGGGTCGAGGTACAATGCGCGGTCACGCCGGGGCTACCTGGGTTTTCAGTTGTCGGGCTGCCGGACAAGGCCGTTTCGGAGGCGCGCGAACGGGTCAAGGCTGCGCTTTCTGCTTTGGCCATCGCCTTGCCGTCAAAACGGATCACGGTGAACCTCGCACCTGCTGATCTGCCGAAGGAGGGCAGCCATTTCGACCTGCCGATTGCAATTGCGCTATTGGCCGCGATCGGCGTTTTGCCGCATGAACGGGCCGCTGAAGCGATGGCGCTTGGCGAGCTGACATTGGATGGTCGGCTGAACCCGATCATTGGCGCATTGCCAGCCGCGTTAGCTGCGGGCGAAGACCAGCGCGCGCTCTTGTGCCCGGCAGCCAGCGGACCGGAGGCGGCATGGGTTGGCGCGACACCCGTCTTTGGCGCACCAAACCTAGGGGCCATAATTGCGCATCTCACAGACCGCATGCCGATTGAGCCGATGGCGCCTGGTGAGGTTGTAGGGCCAGCGATATCAGGCGATTTCGCTGAGGTGCGAGGACAGGAACGCGCCAAACGTGCGCTCGAAATTGCAGCGACCGGCCGGCATCACTTACTGATGATCGGCGCGCCGGGCTCTGGTAAATCGATGCTCGCGGCGCGCTTGCCCAGTATTCTGCCGCCTTTGACCGCGCACGAGGCTCTCGAGACCTCGATGGTCCATTCTTTGGCCGGATTGCTCGATGAAGGCGGCATCAACCGCACCCGGCCGTTCCGTGAGCCGCACCACACCGCATCGATGGCCGCGATTATTGGCGGCGGGCGCGGTGCCAAGCCGGGGGAGGTGAGCCTTGCCCATAACGGTGTGCTGTTTTTGGACGAATTCCCGGAATACCAACGCGCGGTGCTGGAAACCCTGCGCCAACCCATAGAGACCGGCAAAGTCACCGTCGCGCGCGCCAATGCGCATGTCAGCTATCCGTGCCGGTTCTTGCTGATCGCGGCGGCCAACCCCTGTCGGTGCGGCCATTTGTACGACGCCGACCAGGCCTGCGGACGGGCGCCGATTTGCGGCGCGGATTATCTAGGACGGATCTCAGGTCCATTGATGGATCGCTTCGACCTCAGGCTCGAGGTTCCGCCGGTTTCCTTTGCGGACCTGGACAGCGCACCGTGCGGCGAACGTTCTGCCGAGATAGCCGGGCGCGTTGCAGCCGCGCGCGCCGTGCAAACTGCGCGATTTGCGGATTTGGACGTACCCGCCCGGGTGAATGCCGATGCCAGTGGAGAGCTTTTGGAGAAAATCGCAGCGCCCGACAGGGCCGGTCGCGATTTTTTGCTGCAAGCTGCCGATAGGTTTCGCCTATCCGCCCGCGGCTATCATCGCATCTTGCGCGTGGCCCGCACTATTGCCGATCTTGCCGGCGCGGACATCATTGCAAGGTCGCATATCGCAGAGGCGCTGAGTTTTCGGCTCATCGGTGGCCCGGACGGCTAGGCACACCGGGCTTCGATAGCCTGCCAGATCTTCTCAGCGATATTGGTGTTGTCAAATCGTTCCAGTTCCTGAATTCCGGTCGGCGAGGTCACGTTGATCTCCGTCAGCCAATCACCAATCACATCGATGCCCACAAAAATCAGACCCTTCTCGCGCAGCCGCGGACCAATTTGCGCACAAATCTCATGATCCCGATCCGACAGGTCGATCTTCTCGGCGCGGCCACCGACATGTAGATTAGATCGCGTCTCCCCTGCGGCGGGGACACGGTTGATGGCGCCCACCGGATTGCCATCCACCAAGATGACCCGCTTGTCGCCTTTTGACACCGCCGGCAGGAATTTTTGCGCGATCAATGGCTCACGGTTGATGGATGCAAACAGCTCATGCAGCGAATTCAAATTCCGGTCAGACGCATCAAGGCGAAAAACACCCGCACCACCGTTGCCGTAGAGCGGTTTGACCACAATATCGCCGTGACGTGCCTTAAATGCCTGAAGCATGGTCAAATCCCGCGCGATCAAGGTCGGTGGCGTAAGGTCAGGAAAATCCAACACCAAGAGCTTTTCGGGATAATTGCGGACCCAAAACGGGTCATTCACCACCAAAGTGCGCGGGTGGATGCGGTCCAATAGATGCGTGTTGGTGATGTAGGACATATCAAATGGCGGGTCTTGGCGGAGCAACACCACATCACAGCTAGACAAATCCACTTCGCGCAAATCGCCGGTGATGGCATGGTCGCCAAGCACCCGCTGAACCTTTAGCTCCGCACCTTGTGCGACGAGCCGACCCTCGTCGTAAGCCAGCTTGTCGGGCGTGTAATACATCAATCGGTGGCCGCGCGATTGCGCCTCCTCGGCCAGACGAAAAGAGGAATCGGCATCGATATCGATGCCTGCGATCGGATCCATTTGCAGCGCGACTGTGAGGCTCTTGCCCATGCCTGCCCTCGACATTGACGGAACATTGCCGCCTTCTTCGCAGCCGACGTCGCGGCACGCAAGATCGGATCAAATGCCGATGGCGTTGGCAATCCGGTTGACGCGACCGGTGCGATCAACAAGAGCGACATCGAAACGTGTCGGCGTGCGTTGACCTTCGGCCATAAAGCCCAGGAAGTGTGCGGCCGAGGCGTATATGCGTTGAATTTGGCGCGTCGTCAGATGCATCGCCGCCTGCGAAAAATCACGCGACGCCTTAACCTCAACGAAAATAACCTCTTCGCCCTGCTGGACGACCAAATCAAGTTCGCCCGCGGGGCCGCGCCAACGGCGTGCGAGAATGCTGCACCCCTCGCGGGCGTAAAGCCGGGCCACGTGTTCCTCGGCCGCCTTGCCGGTCTGATACCGCGCCGCTGGGGTCATCTGCTGTCCTCCGGACGGCGCATTGCGACCGCCATCTGATAGACCTTGCGGCGTGGCAAACCGAAGGTTGCCGCCACCTCTGCCACCGCGGTTTTCACGCTTTGGTCCTGCAATGCCCGCGCCAGCGCTTCGGCGATCTCAGCATCATCGGGTATGGCCTTAAGGCGGGGTCCAACAACAACAACAAGCTCACCTTTCAATGTTCGCTCTGCGATGGCGGCAGAAACATCACCAATTCGTCCGCGCAGCACCTCTTCGTGCTTTTTGGTCAACTCGCGGCACAGGGCGATTTGCCCCGTGGCGCCGTAAACTTCGGACAAAACATCTAACAGTCGATGAATTCGTTTCGCACTTTCGTAAAATACAACCGTTGCCTCACTCGTCGCTTGCGCATCCAGCCATCGGGACAGTTTTTCGCCGCGACCGGGCGGAAAGCCGGCAAATAGAAATCGATCTGTCGGCAGCCCTGCTACCGTCAACGCCGCCAAGACCGCAGAAGCGCCGGGCGCGCTGAAGACGTCGATGTCGGCATCGACCGCGGCGCGCACCAACTGATAGCCCGGATCGGCGACAAGCGGTGTGCCGGCCTCCGACATATAGGCCACAGATTGACCCTTGGTCAGCGCGGATAGAATGCGCGGGCGCGCTTCGGGGCCATTATGATCGTGATAGGAAATTATCGGCCTGCCGCTTAACGCGACGCCATGCAACTCAAGGAGTTTCCGGGCCGTTCGCGTGTCTTCCGCCGCCAATAGATCGACTGATCTCAGTATATCCAGCGCGCGCAGCGTGATGTCGCGGGCCGTTCCGATCGGGGTTGCCACCATATAAAGCCCGGGCGCCAGTGCACGGTCCTCATCGGCGTCTCGCCGCTTTTTCGCATCAGTGTCGGACGCCATGATACGCCTGTAATTGCATGCCTAGCGGCGAGGCACTAGGGTCGCGAGCAACAATGCCCTACCGCACGGAGACTGCGATGATCCTCGCTGATGGCCCTATTCGCAAGGCTTTACGCGCAATTACCGTTTTCGGTGCGTGCCTGCTGCTTGCTGCGTGCAATCTTGGCATACCCGGCGGAACAGCGGGGCCAAGGGTCGGCGCCGACGCCGTCAATGTTGCCTTGCTTGTCCCCTATGGCTCGCCGGCGGCGGGGGATGATCTGGTCGCGCGAAGCCTCGAACAAGCCGCGCGCCTGTCGGCCAGTGATGTCACGGATGTCTCTGTCGGCATCACCGTCTATCAGACCGCAGGCAGCCCTGCGCAAGCGGCCACCGTCGCCGAACAGGCGATCCGGGAGGGCGCGGACATCATCGTGGGTCCGCTGAGATCAGATGCCGCCGCTGCCGTCAGCGTAGCAGCCCGCGGGCGTTTGAACGTTCTGAGTTTTTCGAACAACACCGAGATTGCTGGCGGCAACGTTTTCGTCCTAGGCAACACCTTCAGCAGCACCGCGCTGCGGCTCGTCAACTATGCCGCATCCCAAGGCCGAAGCCGCGTCGTCATTCTGCACGCACAGAACCTGGCCGGTGAAATTGCCCGCGACGCAGTCCTTGAGGCGTTGCCCTTTGCGGGTTCGAGCTTGGCCGGCGTTGTACCTTACGAGTTTTCGGCCTCCGGTGTGGTCGACATTTTGCCCGTCGTGATGGAGACGATCCGTGAAAACGAAGCCGACACGCTCTTTATTACCTCAGACACAACCGGCGCATTGCCGCTGTTTGCGCAACTTTTGCCTGAGAACGGACTTGATGTCACAGAAGTACAGATGATCGGCATGACGCGATGGGATACCCCGCCGCAAACCCTGGAGCTGTCCGGTCTTCAAGGCGGTTGGTTCGTCCTGCCGGACCCGAACGCCTCGGCCAGTTTCGAGGGACGATACACCAGCACCTATGGCGAGCCGCCCCATGTTCTTGCCGGACTAAGCTACGACGCAATCCAAATTGTTGCCGCGACGGCGCGGCGCAGCGGGCAACTTGGATCAAGCGATTTGTCTACAACCCCTGGCGTGAACGGGGCGAACGGGGTATTCCGGCTCAACGCAGACGGCACAAACACACGGGCTTTGGCCGTTGCAGAGGTGATCGACAGTCAGGTGAGTATCCGTGACCCCGCCGCAGGACTTAGCGCAACCACAGGATTCTGAAGCCGCCGTACCCGTCAGGGGCAACGGTGAATTGATCTGCGCCGATGTTGAGATTTTCGATACCGTAGCGATCAATGCGGAAATTGATGCCCAGCTCGCAGACTTAACCGATCCACGTGACATCCGGAACGCGACGATCCAGGTGCTGATCGACGCCCAAACTCGAGGCATGGCGGCAATTGAGGCCGGTTTTGCTCTCCATCCCTTAGCCGCACGACGGGCGACACGCGCCTACACGTTTCTGACCGATGGTATTCTGCGCGCGACACTTCGGGTTGCGCGCCAATTCCTGCATCCCAATCACACTCCCACAGACGCGGAAATGATGGCGGTCATGGCGGTCGGCGGGTATGGGCGCGGTGAAATGGCGCCCTATTCCGACGTTGATCTGCTGTTTCTGCTGCCGTGGAAACGGACCGCTTGGGCCGAAAGCGTGATCGAATCCACGCTGTATATGCTCTGGGGCCTGCGGCTAAAGGTTGGCCATTCAAGCCGAACCATCCGCGAATGCGTGTCTTATGGCCGAAGCGACATGACGATCCGCACCACGCTGTTGGAAACAAGGCTTCTGGACGGCGACGCGGCACTTGCGGATCAACTACAGGACAAGGTCCGAACGTCCGTCTTCGCCGGCACAGCACCGGCATTTATTGAGGCGAAACTGGCTGAACGTGCGGCGCGCCATCGCAAGCAGGGTGGTCAACGCTACTTGGTGGAGCCGAATGTCAAAGAGGCCAAGGGGGGCCTTCGTGACCTCCAGACACTCTACTGGATCGCAAAGTATATCCACGGTGTGAACCACGCAAAAGAGCTTGTGGATCTTGGCGTTTTCACGCCGGATGAGTTCGATGCATTCGATGCAGCGGAACGGTTTTTGTGGTGTGTGCGGTGCCATCTGCACCTCGTCGCCGGTCGCGCAGCCGACCAGCTTACCTTCGATGCACAAGTCGCGGTGGCGCGTCGCATGGGCTACAGCGACCACGGCGGCCGGCGTGGCGTTGAGCATTTCATGCAGGATTATTTCCGCCATGCGACCCGCGTGGGCGAGGTGACGCGGATTTTCTTAACCGCACTTGAAGCCAGCCACGTCAAAGGGGAGCCCACGATACTCGGGGTGCTGCGCGGCACGGAACGGAAACGGCGAAAGAAGCTGAAAGATGGTTTCGATCTACGGCAAAACCGGCTGACCGTGGCGCATGAGGCGCGCTTTTTTGCCGATCCGCTGAACATTCTGCGCCTCTTCGAAGAGGCGCTTCGGACCGGATATCTGATCCATCCCGATCTGATGCGGGCCGCGGCTGCCCGGATCGATTTGATCGACACTTCGCTCCGCAACAGCCCAGAGGCGGCCCGCATTTTCTGGGACCTATTGCTTCGGCACGGCAATCCCGAACGCGCTTTGCGGCGGATGAACGAATTGGGCGTTCTGGGCGCTTATATCCCAGAATTCGCGCCGATCGTGGCAATGATGCAATTCAATATGTATCACAGCTACACCGTCGATGAGCATACCATTCAAGTGATCTCGGCACTTGCGCAAATTGAACGCAAAGAACTTGTCGAAGAACTTCCGGTTGCCAGCCGCATCTTGGAAAATGGGATAAACCGGCGCGTTCTTTACGCGGCCTGCTTGATCCATGACCTTGGCAAAGGGCGACCGGAGGACCATTCGATCCTTGGTGCGCGCATCGCGCGGTCGGTATGCCCACGGCTTGGGCTGAAAGCCGCCGAATGCGAAACCGTCGAATGGCTGGTGCGGTATCATTTGCTGATGTCCGATACGGCGCAAAAGCGGGACATCTCCGACCCAAGGACCGTTCGAGATTTCGCCAAGGCCGTCAAAACAAAGGAACGGCTCGATCTGCTGACGGTCCTGACCGTCTGCGACATTCGGGGGGTAGGCCCCGGCGTGTGGAACAACTGGAAAGCAACGCTTTTGCGTGGACTTTACCGCGCGACCGCAACCGCTATGGATACGGGCCTTGAGGACCTCAACCGCGACAAACGCGAGAGCGAGGCAAAGGCCGCGCTGCGGGCGGCGCAATCGGATTGGTCGAAGCCCCAATTGCGAGCCGAACTGGCGCGACACTACGGTCCTTATTGGCAGGGTCTGGATCTGCCGGCGCATGTGATCCTGTCGGAGCTTTTGCGCGGTCTTGAGACCGACGAGGTGCGGTTCGATACGCGCGAAGATCTCGACCGCGACGCAACCCGCGTCTGTTTTGCGTTGGCCGACCACCCGGGCATATTTGCCCGTCTTGCCGGCGCGCTAAGCCTTGTCGGCGCCAACGTCGTCGACGCACGCACCTATACATCCAAGGACGGCTTCGCCACGGCGGTGTTTTGGGTTCAGGACGCAAATGGAAACCCCTACGAAGCATCGCGCTTGCCAAGGCTGCGCAAGATGATCGAACGCACGTTGAAGGGGGAGGTCGTCGCCTCACGCGAACTCGAAGACCGTCCGATGATCCGCAAGCGTGAACGGGACTTCGACGTGCCGACCCATATTACGTTCGACAATGACGGGTCGGAGATTTTCACGATCATCGAGGTTGATACGCGGGATCGGCCTGGCCTGCTTTACGATCTGACCAAAACGATGGCGGCGGACAATATCTATATCTCCAGCGCCGTGATCGCGACCTTTGGCGCGCAAGTTGTCGACACCTTTTACGTCAAAGACACCTTCGGTCTGAAACTTCATTCTCAATCGCGTCAAAAGTCTCTGGCAGCAAAACTGCACGACGCTATCGAACGGGTCGCCGAGCGAGCCGGCGCATGACCATCGCCTCACGGCCGATCCGTTTGATCGCGGGGTTCTTTACGGTGGGTCTGTGGACCTTGGCCAGCCGTATTCTTGGATTTGTCCGCGACATCCTGATCGCCGCCTTTATGGGCGCCAGCCCCGCAGCAGAGGCCTTTTTGGTGGCTTTCGCCCTGCCGAACATGTTCCGCCGGTTCTTTGCCGAAGGCGCATTCAACACAGCGTTTGTTCCGATTTTCGCCAAAAAACTAGAAGGTGATGACGATGCAACGATCTTTGCCAAAAACGCCTTCTCCGGGCTGGCGGGGCTTTTGATTTGTCTCACGCTTGTCGCGCAATTGGTGATGCCCTGGCTGGTCCTGGCAATGGCCGCAGGCTTTGCAGAAGATGACCGTCTAACGCTGGCAACAAGTTACGGCCGGATCGTCTTTCCCTACATCTTATTCATTTCCATGGCTGCCATTTTGTCGGGCATTCTGAACGCAACGGGGCGTTTTGCAGCTGCGGCTGCAGCGCCGGTTTTGCTCAATATTATCCTGATCTTGGCCCTTCTTGCCGCCGAACGGAGCGGCAGCGCGCATGGACTGTGGCTGTCCTGGGGTGCGGCCATTGCAGGCGTGGCTCAGGCCACACTCGTGTGGTTTGCCGCAGCAAAAGCGGGCTTTAAGCTGACCCCGACAATCCCGCGCCTTACGCCGGACATGCGCCGGCTTTTGGCCGTCGCGGGACCGGCCATGCTGGCCGCCGGTGTTGTCCAAATCAACCTTTTGGTCGGTCGGCAGGTTGCGAGCTTTTTTGACGGCGCCATCGTCTGGCTCGGACTTGCCGACAGAGTGTATCAACTTCCCCTTGGTGTCGTGGGAATTGCCATCGGGGTTGTTTTGCTGCCGGAATTGGCCCGCCGGCTGCGGGCCGAGGATGCATCCGGCGGACAAGAGGCCTTCAATCGGGCCGCCGAATTTGCGCTGGTCCTCACTGTGCCGGCGGCGGTGGCGTTGGTGGTAATCCCGCTGCCTCTGGTCTCAGTGATGTTCGAACGCGGCGCCTTTGGGTCGGATGACAGCCTTGCGACCGCCTGGGCGCTGGCAATCTACGGCGCGGGCCTTCCTGCCTTTGTGCTGCAAAAGGTGCTTCAGCCGCTTTACTTTGCGCGCGAGGACACAAAGACGCCGTTCCGCTACGCGCTCGTGGCGATGGGGATTAACGCGGTAGTCGCCGTCGGACTTGGCCTGACGATTGGCTACCTTGGCGCCGCGATTGGGACGAGTGTCGCGGCCTGGGCTATGGTTTGGCTGCTGGCGCGCGGACGATCGCAGTTCGGCACCGCCGGAGAATTCGACGCCCGGTTTCTTATGCGACTTCCCCGCATAATCGCGGCCGCCGCAGTAATGGGGGCTATGCTTTGGGCCCTTGCCCTGGGCCTAGGTCCGGCCCTTGTCACCGACGGGGTGCGCTACGCCGCGCTCGCGGCCCTGGTTGGCGCGGGCATCGCGGTCTACTTTCTCGCCGCCCATGTCCTTGGCGCCCTTCGGCTGTCGGACATGCGGATCGCGTTACGGCGTTAACGGTCTCGCAATTTCGCAAGCACGCGCTGCCAGCCCCCCGGACTGACCAGGAACGACAAAAAGAACCCGGCGACAAAGCCGCCAAGTTCGGACACGACACCGCCGAAATTCCCTGACACCAGGCTGAACAGCAACTGGATCGCCAGAAGGGTTGCGACAAGCGCAAAGGCCCGCATCTTGTTCCCACCCCGCACCCCGAGGTCTGCCCAAAGCAAAAACGTGAATGCACCGATGAGGCCGTAAACCCCGGGAAATCCGCCAGCCAGCGCAAAGGGTTCATTCAAAAAGACCACAAAACTAAGCGCCCCAACACTGCTGGAGGCCCAAAAAATTGCCAAAAACGCCAAGGGGTGAAAAACCTCCCCAACGACCTTTCCCATCGCCAGAATAAAGACGATGACGAAAACAGCTTCGAGCGACGCTGTGTGCAAAAAAGGATAGGTCATGAAGCGGCGAAGTTCGGACCAAGGCCAGGTGTTGTTCGCCACCATCCAGTGCCAGACATCGTCGAGCACTGCAAAATCGCGCAGCGCCGCGATCCGCCATCCTACGCCGCCGTCACCGCCCAAAAGCCCAGCCGTTGCCAAGACGAACATCAATTCCACTCCGCCAATGACGACGGCTAAGGCGACAACCACACTTGGCAGCGCGTTGAATGGGGATTCGAGATCGTCGTTCATGCGAGCTCCTGTTGACGGCGCGACCCCCCGTGGGTATGCGAGCGCGGCTGACTTGGCCAGAGGCTTCAACCATGTCCAATTTTACACCCCGCGTGCTGTCGGGCATCCAGCCATCGGGCAGCCTAACGCTTGGCAATTATCTTGGCGCGATGAAGCGCTTTGTTGACATGCAAGATGCAGGCAAATTCGAAACCATCTATTGCATGGTCGACCTGCACTCGATCACCGCACGTTTGCTCGATCCCAATGAGCTGCGCCACAATACCCGGGAGTTATGCGCCGGCTTTATCGCGTCGGGCATTGATCCCGAAAAGTCGATCTTGTTCAATCAATCCCAAGTCCCCGAGCACACCCAACTGGCCTGGGTTTTTAACTGCATTGCTCGAATGGGCTGGATGGGCCGGATGACCCAGTGGAAGGACAAAGCGGGAAAAAGCGCGGAAAACGCCTCCCTTGGGCTCTTTGCGTATCCAGCTTTGATGGCTGCTGACATTCTCGTCTATCATGCCACCCATGTCCCTGTGGGCGAGGATCAGAAACAGCACCTTGAACTGACCCGCGATATCGCGATCAAATTCAACCACGAATACGGCCAGCCCTTTTTCCCTGTGACCGAACCAGTCATCGAAGGGGCCGCGACGCGGGTTATGAATTTACAGGATGGCACCAAGAAAATGTCGAAATCCGACCCGTCGGATAAGACGCGGATCAACTTGAAGGATGACGCAGACACCATCGCACGGAAGATCCGCAAGGCGAAAACCGACCCCGAACCGTTGCCGTCAGAACCCGCCGGGCTGGCGGATCGCGCCGAAGCGCGCAACCTTGTGAATATTTATGCCGCTTTGGCCAATTCGACACCGGCTGAGGTGCTTGCGGAACATAGCGGTAGCCAATTCGGCGTATTTAAAGCTGCCTTGGCCGATGTCGCGGTTGCGAAGCTGGCGCCGATCACGACGGAGATGTCGCGCTTGGTCGGCGACCCGGCCGAAATTGACCGTATTCTGGCGCGCGGCGCGGAGCGGGCGCGGGACATTGCCGGGCCCATTTTGGCGCAAACCTACGACCTGATCGGGATGCTACGCTAGGCTCCGCACGACCGCTGAGACCGCGCCGTCTTGGGCATCAACGCACTGATGCTGTGCATCGAACGAACTTTATCGATGCCGCCAATGTGCCCATGTCACAACAAAGGAGGCTCCGCCATGACGTACCGCGCGCCCGACGGCACCCGCATCGGACATGTTCATCTTCGTGTCTCGGACCTTGATCGATCCATCGCATTTTACAGAGACGTTCTGGGCTTGGAGCTTCAGGCGAAATTGGGCAGGAATGCCGCGTTTTTGGGTGCCGGCGGCTACCACCACCATATCGGTTTGAACACATGGGACAGCTTCGGCGGACCGCCTGCGCAAAAGAACCATGCTGGGCTTTATCATGTGGCGTTCCTCTTTCAGACGCGTCCGGAGCTTGCGCGTGCGCTCAAACGCGTACTGGAGGCGGGTGTAACCCTTACCGGCGCGGCCGACCACGGTGTCAGCGAGGCGGTGTATTTCGACGACCCCGACGGCAATGGCATTGAGATTTACTGTGATCGTGACCGTGCGGATTGGCCGACCGACGCGGTGGGAAACCCAACATTTGTGAATGCTCACTTGGATTTAGAAACGTTGCTCAGAGAGGCCGATGACCAATCGAGCGCCGTCGATGCGTAACATTTGTGCAGCCGTTAGGTAGACTTTAGCATTCTAGTGTGTATACGTGGGCGTCCGACTTCTTGATCTGCAAAGGAGTTGCTCATGCAAGTGAAGCAGTTGACCAAACCGGCCAAGCCGGCATCGGTGATCCCCGGAACGGCACCCGCAAAGCCGGCGGCGAAAGAAGGCCCAATGAGCTATCAACAGGGCTTTGCTACGTCTGGATCTCTGTAACGATTGACGCCATGCTGCGCGCCAAGACTTGGAGGCGCCCATGGCCGTTGGTACGAACATTAAAACCTATCTCGATGGCGCCTGGCATGATGGGAATGTCCCAATCATGCGGGCGGCCGACCATGGGTCGTGGGTCGGGACAACGGTTTTCGACGGCGCACGCCATGTTGACGGACTTGCGCCGGACCTAAAGGCGCATTGTGCACGCGCAGTCGATAGCGCGCGCGCTTTGATGTTGAACCCCGTCGAAACGGCCGACCAGATTTTTGAGATCGTCTGGGAAGGGTTGCGGCAATACGCGCCCGAAACACCGATTTACATTCGGCCGATGTTCTGGGGCATCGAATGCGGATATATGGGTATTATGCCGGATTTGGAGGCGCGCGCAGGCTTCGCTGTCTGCTTGGAAGAGGTTCCCATCGCCCCGCCGGAAGCAAGCGTCCGGCTCACAACCACGCAATTCCATCGACCTGTTCTGTCAGATGCGATCTGCAACGCGAAGGCGGGCTGTTTGTATCCTAACAATGCCCGGATGCTCGCCGAGGCCCGCCATAAAGGATACGACAATGCGCTCGTTTGCGATGCGCTTGGCAATGTTGCGGAAACAGCCAGCGCGAATATCTTTGCCGTGCGAGATGGGGTCATTTTTACGCCCGTTCCAAATGGCACGTTCCTCAGTGGTATCACCCGAGCACGGCACATCTCCAACTTCAAAGCAGACGGATTTGACGTGCGTGAGGAGGTGATGACTTATGACGACTTCCGCAATGCGGACGAGGTTTTTATGTCCGGCAATCTCAACAAAGTAACACCGGTCGTCGAATTCGACGGCACGCATTACCAGGTGGGCCCCGTGACTGAACGGGCGCGACAGCTTTATTGGGACTGGGCGAATTCGACGGGATAGGACGCCTAGTCGGGCTCGGGCCGGCCAGGCGGCGCTTTGTTTGACGCGTGCGGAACGGATGGATGGGATACGCCAAGACCATTGCCAGCGGCATGGCGTTTGGTGCATCCTCGGACCCCGGACAGGGAGACGACCATGCGCAAATTTCTCGTGGTCTTAGATGACAGCCGCGAATGCCTGAATGCGATGCGGTTTGCAGCGATGCGCGCGGCCCATACTGGCGGCGGCGTTGAGATATTATCGATCATTCCGCCTGACGAATTCAATCACTGGATCGGCGTCGGCGATTTGATGCGAGCCGAGGCACGTGAGCGCATTGAGGCGCATTTCAACGTGTTCGCCAAATGGATGCGGGATCGGCAATCGGTGGACCCTGAACTGGTTGTCCGAGAGGGCGAACCAGTCGAAGAAATCCTCGCACAGATACGCGATGACGGTGAAATCGGTGTGCTTGTTCTCGGCGCGGCTACAGGCAAGGGCGGACCGGGACCGCTGGTTACGGCATTGTCGAAAAACGCAGGCGCGCTGCCGGTGCCGATCACGATTGTACCCGGCGAATTGTCGAAGGAACAATTGGAACACATCACTTAAACGGTCGATCGTAGTTTAGAACGGTTCCAAAAACTTGACAGCGCGCCCGGGTGAGCACATATCACCCGCAACGAGAAGGATCGTGCGCCATGTTTATCCAAACTGAGTCGACCCCCAACCCGGCAACGCTGAAGTTTTTGCCTGGCCAAGCCGTGCTGGATGCGGGTACCGCAGATTTTCCATCGCAAGAGGCGGCGGCAAATTCGCCACTGGCGGCGCGACTATTTGCCGTCGATGGCGTTACCGGCGTGTTTTTCGGCACGGATTTCGTGACTGTTACAAAAGAGGACGGGAACGATTGGGATCATCTTCGGCCCGCGCTTTTGGGCGCGATCATGGAACATTTCCAGTCAGGCGCGCCGGTGATCTCAGACGGTGCGGAGGCCGCCTCCGGCCACGCGGAACATGACGGAGAAGACGCTGAGGTTGTTGGTCAGATCAAGGAATTGCTCGATACGCGCGTCCGCCCAGCGGTCGCACAAGATGGCGGCGACATCACCTTCCACGGGTTTGATCGCGGTGTCGTTTACCTTCATATGCAAGGCGCTTGTGCGGGCTGCCCGTCCTCGACACTGACCCTGAAAATGGGGATCGAGAACCTTCTGCGGCATTATATCCCAGAGGTTTTAGAAGTTCGCCCGGTTGCCATCTAATCCAATCGCGGCGGGCCGCTGCTTCGCCGGCGCAAATGCGATTGCGGGGCTCCGCGTTCCATTCTGGGTGAGCTGCCTTGGTTTCAGAAATCGTCGGCGCCGTTCCGGGGCCCCTATCCCCGGTTTCGCAGCCTTTGATCGTGACGCGATAGGGGCCCACCGGCACTTTGTACCGGGCGCAGGGGCGTTTGGGGATGCCACGCGATCTTTTCCGTCACGCAGCGGCACACCATGACAAACGCGGAAACCGTAATCTTGGCCTTCGATACGTCGGGGCCGTTCTGCAACGCAGCGATTTGGCGCGACGATCGGGTGATTGCCGAAAGCTACGCCGAAATGGCACGCGGACAGGCCGAAACGCTGATGCCAATGATTGCCGATTTAATGGCCGAAGCAGGCGTCGGACGTCGGCATCTGTCGGGGATCGGTGTGGGCGTCGGTCCGGGAAACTTCACCGGGCTTCGTATCTCGGTCGCCGCCGCGCGCGGTTTGGCACTCGCGCTCAACCGCCCGGCCATCGGCGTCAGTAATTTCGACGTCCTCATGGCGCAGGCGGGGTGGCCGTCAGGCTCTGTCTTAGTCAGCCTGCCCGGTCCGCGCGGATCGGCCTATGTGCAGCACTACGACAATGCCGCACCGGCAGGTCCACCTGAGAATGTCGTCCCCGAACATCGGCAAATTGCGGAAGCGAGCCTGGTCTTGGGCCATGCCGCCGACACGCTTGCCCATGCCCTGCCCCAAGCGCTGACTGACCCGGCAGAACTGCCGCGTCCGGCGGCGATCATCGCGACCTGTGCGGCACGGGCTCTTGACAGCCATGATCCACAGGACCGCCCCGCCCCGCTTTATGTTCGTCCGCCGGACGCCGAACCACAACGCCAACTCAGCCCTCAGATCCTGTCATGACGCCGGCCCGCATGGCGCGCATCCACAAGGCAGCCTTTGACCGGCAACGTCCATGGGCCCGCGCAGAGTTTGTTGCGCTGCTGCAGAGCGCCTCGACGATTGTGGAGGCTGGCACGGCAGGCTTCGGACTGGTTCGGGTGATCCCACCAGAGGCAGAATTGCTGACATTGGCCGTCAACCCGAGCGCACAGCGGCAGGGCCATGGCGCAGCGATCCTTCGCGCTTTGATCGACCGGGCAGAGCAAAGGGGTGCCACCCAAATGTTTTTAGAGGTGGCGCAAGGTAATCGACGCGCCATGTCGCTTTATCGTAAGGTCGGCTTTGCAGAAACAGGGCAGCGCGCGGGCTATTACCGCTATCCCGATGGAACAACCGACGATGCCGTGCTGATGCGCCGTGAATTGCATCCCGACTCCATGTGCGAAGTGCCAGCGAATTAAGCATATGCCGTCAGGGCAGGCATGTCCGCATCAGAATCCGGTTGACCCTACTCCCAGGCTTTGCCCTTATCATGCACAGGGATCTCATATTCCGACGTAGATGAGACCGGCAATCTAGCGCCCTAGATGGCGGCGCCGGCCAACAACTGGGAGACATCGATGAGTTTAATGAAATCGCTTCTTGGGGCTTCGGCTGCTTTGGCACTGAGCTCAGGTGCCGCATTGGCAGACCCGGCGATTATTTTCGACCTTGGGGGAAAGTTTGACCGGTCCTTTAACGAGGCGGCGTTCAACGGCGCGGAATTGTGGGCTGAGGAAACCGGCGGCGAATACGGTGAGATTGAGCTGCAGACAGACGCACAGCGCGAACAGGCGATGCGACGTTTGGCCGAACGCGGATTCGACCCGATCGTGATGGCCGGTTTCGCCCATGGCTCCGTGCTCGACGCCGTGGCCGCGGACTACCCTGACACCACGTTCGTGATCATCGATGCCGTTGTCGATCAGCCGAATGTGCGGTCGATCATCTTCCAGGAACACGAAGGGTCTTATTTGGTTGGCGTTCTGGCGGCGATGGCGTCCGAAAGCGGCACGGTCGGCTTTATTGGCGGCATGGACATTCCGCTGATTTCGCGGTTTGCCTGCGGCTACGCCCAAGGCGTCGCAGCAACCGACCCCGAGGCAAGCATCCTTGCCAACATGACCGGCACCACACCATCGGCTTGGAACGATCCGGTTCGCGGCGGCGAATTAACCCGTGACCAAATCGGCCGTGGCGCTGATGTCGTCTATGCGGCCGCGGGTGGCACCGGCGTTGGCGTCCTGCAAACCGCGACCGACGAAGGCATCTTGTCGATCGGCGTTGATAGCAACCAAAATTACTTGCACCCAGGTTCGGTTCTGACGTCGATGCTCAAGCGCGTGGACGTGGCTGTCTATGAAAGCTTCAGCGCAGAAAATGTCGAACCCGGCGTCGTCGTGTTGGGTATTGCCGAAGGCGGTGTGGGTTGGTCGCTTGACGAGAACAACGAAAGCCTGATCAGCGAAGACATGATGGCGGCGGTAGAATCGGCGCAAGACGCCATTTTGTCCGGCTCCATTTCTGTTCATAACTACACCGACGACAATACGTGCCCCGTTGAAATGCAATAGGCGCGGCATTCCCCAAAAACAGAGGGTCGCGCCGATCTCGGCCGCGGCCTTCTTCACCTTCTGCGACATGCAAAATCCATGAATACACCTGCCATTGCGCTCAAAGGCATCTCGAAGGCATTTGGACCTGTCCAAGCCAACAAAGACATCTCCCTTTCCGTTCAGCCGGGAACGATCCATGGTATCGTGGGGGAAAATGGCGCCGGGAAATCGACGCTCATGTCGATCCTGTACGGTTTCTATAAGGCCGATGCCGGAGAGATTTGGATCAACGGAGAGTTGACGCAAATCCCTGACAGCCAAGCGGCCATCCGCGCGGGCATCGGCATGGTGCATCAGCACTTTAAGCTCGTCGAAAACTTCACCGTGGTGGAAAACGTGATCTTGGGCGCCGAAGACGGCGCAATGCTGCGACCGTCGATTTCAAAAGCCAGAAAACTGTTGACCAGTTTAGCGGACGAGTACGGGCTAGAGGTTAATCCCGACGCCGTAGTCGAAGAGCTGTCCGTCGGGCATCAACAGCGCGTTGAGATCCTCAAACAGCTATATCGCCAAGCCGACATCTTGATTTTGGATGAACCGACAGGCGTGCTGACGCCGGCAGAGGCAGACCAATTGTTCCGCATCCTGGGGCGTCTGAAAGATGAAGGCAAAACGATCATTCTGATCACCCATAAGCTGCGCGAGATCATGGATGCGACCGATACGGTCAGCGTTATGCGCCGGGGCGAGATGACGGCAACCGTCAAGACCCAAGACACCAACCCGGCAGAGATTGCCGAGCTGATGGTTGGGCGCAAGGTGCTGTTGCAAGTCGATAAAACAGCGGCAATGCCGGGCGATGTCGTGCTGGAGGTCGACAAACTCCGCGTGACGGACGGCGCCGGCGTCGAACGGCTTAAAGGCGTCAGCTTTAACATTCGCGCGGGCGAGATCGTGGGCATTGCCGGAGTGGCTGGAAACGGACAGTCCGAATTGCTGGAGGTTTTGGGCGGAATGATCGCCGCCTCAGGCGGTGAGGTGCGGCTTTTGGGCAGCACCATCGATTTAACCGGGCGCGAGAGCGATGGCCAGTCGCGCCGGGCGCGCGGCATCGCACATGTGCCGGAAGACCGCCAAGTCGAAGGTCTGATCATGCCTTACGAGGCTTGGGAAAACGTCGCCTTCGGCTATCACCATGATCCTAGCTATCAGTCTGGGATTTTGCTGAACAACAGCGCCATCAAAGCCGATTGCGCGCATAAGATGGACCGCTACGACGTGCGGCCGCCCAATCCACGCCTGCCGGCACGCAATTTCTCGGGCGGAAATCAACAGAAAATCGTCGTCGCGCGAGAGATGGATCGCGTGCCCGATCTGCTCTTGGTCGGTCAACCGACCCGCGGGGTCGATATCGGCGCGATCGAATTTATCCACAAACAAATCATCGGCTTGCGCGATCAAGGAAAGGCCGTTCTGCTGGTATCCGTCGAGCTTGATGAGATCTTGGGACTATCTGATCGCATCTTGGTGATGTTCGATGGCCACGTGATGGGCGAACGACAGGCCGACCAGACCAACGAGGCTGAGTTGGGTTTGATGATGGCCGGGATGACAGAGGGGGCCGCGGCATGAGCGATTGTGTCAACACCCAAATGGCAAACGCGTTTGATTGCTGCCAAATCGCGGCGCGACCGGCCATGAACGGACCCAAGCCATGAATCGGATGCCGCATTGGGCTGATGTCGTCCTCATCCCGTTGGTCAGTGTCATCTTGGCGTTGCTGGTTTCGGGATTGGTCGTTCTTTTGATCGGAGAAAACCCGCTGGAGGCCATGGTTATCATGGTGCGCGGGGCATTCGGATCGGCCTATGGGTGGGGCTATACGCTCTTTTACGCGACGAATTTCATCTTCACCGGCCTTGCCGTGGCGGTCGCCATCCATGCACGTTTGTTCAATATCGGCGGCGAAGGACAGGCCTATGTCGCGGGTCTCGGCGCCGCGCTTGTTTGCCTCTATATTCCCTGGCCGCATTGGACCTTGGCCCTTTTGGCCACAACCGCACTGAGCGCGATCATCGGCGCGGGCTGGGCGGCCATTCCGGGCTACCTTCAAGCCAAGCGCGGCAGCCATATCGTGATCACGACGATCATGTTTAACTTTATCGGCGCCGCGCTGATGGTCTATCTGCTGGTCAACGTATTCCGCGTCGAGGGATCGATGGAGCCAGCCACCGCCCCCTTCCCAGAAGCGACGCATATCCCCAACGCCGCGGCGTTCGCTGGTTTTCTAGGGTTTCGTGCCTCCACGCCGCTAAATATTTCCTTTTTCCTCGCACTTCTGGCCGCTTTTGCCGTTTGGGTTCTGATTTGGCGCACAAGGCTGGGCTACGAAATCCGTGCCTTTGGCCATTCAGAAACGGCGGCGGTTTATGCGGGCATCAATCCCGTTCGGATCACCATGATCGCGATGTTGATTTCGGGCGGGCTGGCAGGGCTTATGGCGACCAATGCCGTGATGGGCGAGGCGGAACAGCTTCGGCTCGATTACGTCCAAGGCGCGGGTTTCGTGGGGATTGCCGTGGCGCTCATGGGGCGGTCGCACCCAGTGGGCGTTGTCCTTGCCGCGCTGCTTTTCGGCATGCTATATCAAGGCGGTGCGGAACTCGCCTTCGAGATGCCGACCGTCAGCCGCGAGATGATCGTCGTCATTCAAGCCCTGGTAATCCTTTTCACCGGCGCGCTTGACAATATGGTTCGGATGCCGATGGAAGCCTTGTTCTTGCGCTTCCGGCGTACCGGCGCCAGCAGCCCTGCGGAGTAAGCGATGGAAACCCTGTTTGCCTACCTTCCCGGAATTTTCATCGCCTACGGCATCCTTCTTGTCGGCGCCTGTTCGCCCGGGCGCGCTATTGCAATGCTGATGGGTATTAGCATCGACCAAGGGCGTCGTTCGGCTTTGATCGCCTGCACGGGGATCGCCTGCGGTTCGGCAACGACGAACGTTCTCACCCTATTGGGCGTTGGGCTGGTTCTGTCGCAGGTTGGCTGGTCCATGATCCTGCTGAAATATCTCGGCGCAGGCTACCTCATCTATCTGGCGTGCGGCGCCTTCAAGAAGGCGCTCGCCCCGCCAAAAATTGCGCTGGCCGCGCAAAGGCCTCAATCCGGCGCAGCGCTGTTTGCCAACGCTTACCTGTTGCAAGCGACGAACCCAAAATCCATTGCCTTTTGGCTGGCGATCGCGTCGATCGGGACTACCGCAGGCGCGCCCCATGGCGTGATTTTCTTCTTCGTGCTGAGTTGCGCCGTATTGAGTTTTGTCTGCCACGCAGCCTGGGCCCTGGTACTTTCGGCTAATCCTTTGCGCGCAGCTTATCAACGTGTGAGACGCTATGTCGAAGGCGCCCTTGGCGCGTTCTTTGGTTTTGCCGCGATCAAGCTGGCCTTGGCCCGTACGTAAGCGCGTGGATTTTCTGACCCTCCTCCAATTGCTCGACAGCGCGATCCGCCTGTCAACACCGCTTTTGTTGGCTTGTCTGGCAGGGCTTTTTTCCGAACGCGCGGGCATTTTTGACATCGGGCTTGAGGGAAAGATGCTGGCCGCTGCCTTCTTTTCCGCAGCCGTCGCTTTTGTGACCGGTTCGGTTTGGATCGGCTTATTGGCCGGTATTGCATCCTCAATGATGCTGTCGGGCATTCATGGCCTCGCCTCCATCACCTTTCGCGGCAACCAACTGATCTCGGGCGTCGCAATTAACTTCCTCGCCGCAGGCCTCACCGTCGTCATTTCTCAAAGCTGGTTCGGCCAAGGTGGCCGCACGCCTGCGCTCGCCGGGGCTGCACGGTTCGACAATCTCATCTTGCCTGGTGCGGCCAGCCGTATTCGCGAGATCGCGGAACAAGGCCCGTTGGGGCAGCTCTTTTCCGAGGTAATCTCGGGCCATGGCGTGCTGGTCTATTGCGCTTTTTTGTTGGTGCCCCTCAGCTGGTGGCTACTTTACCGGACACGTTTTGGGCTGCGGCTGCGTGCCGTTGGCGAAAACCCGGCTGCGGTCGACACTGCGGGCGTTTCTGTGACCGGATTGCGGTTTGCCGCGGTCGGGATCTGCGGCATTCTGTGCGGCATCGCGGGCGCATATCTGGCAACCAGCTTGTCCGCCGGCTTTGTGCGCGACATGAGCGCCGGACGCGGCTTTATCGCCTTGGCGGCACTTATCTTTGCGAAGTGGCGCCCTTGGGAGGCATTGGGTGCCTGTTTTCTTTTTGGCTTTCTCGATGCGATTGCAAACCGGTTCCAAAACATCGAGCTTTTGGGGCTGTCAATCCCTGTGCAATTCATGCAAGCCCTGCCCTACATATTAACGGTGGTCATTTTGGCAGGTTTTGTGGGCAAAGCGGTTCCGCCGCGCGCCGGCGGTGAACCCTATATCAAGGAGCGGTAGACGAATGTTGCGATCTGTCACGACACCCCCGCTGGTCAAGCCGCAAGTCGCAGGTTAAAGGACACCCAGCCAGCCGGACTTATCGCAAATGCAAATCTACCTGCCCATTGCCGAAGTGAGCGTAAATGCTTTCCTTCTGCTTGGTTTGGGCGGGCTGGTCGGCATTTTGTCGGGCATGTTCGGCGTCGGCGGCGGTTTTTTAATGACGCCGCTTTTGTTCTTCATCGGCATTCCGCCGGCTGTGGCCGTGGCGACCGAGGCGAACCAGATCGTCGCATCATCGTTTTCGGGTGTGCTCGCCCATCTTCGACGAAAGACCGTCGATCTAAAAATGGGCACGATCCTGACAATTGGCGGCGTCATTGGCGCGGCCGCCGGCGTGCAAGTCTTTGCCTTGCTGACGCGGCTTGGGCAGGTCGAATTACTGGTGCGCCTCTGTTACGTCGTCTTTCTCGGTGTCATTGGCTCGATCATGTTTTTCGAATCGTTGCGTGCCATCCGTCGCGCCCGCAACCCGGTTCAGTCGACGCCAGCCCCACGCCGTCAACGCGGTTGGGTTGACAGCCTACCCTTCAAGACCCGCTTTCGAACTTCTGGGCTTTATATTTCGGTCATCCCGCCAATTGGTGTGGGGGTTTTTGTGGGTATCCTCGCGGCCATCATGGGCGTTGGCGGCGGGTTCATCATGGTACCCGCCATGATTTACCTGTTGGGCATGCCGACGAAGGTTGTGGTGGGCACTTCGCTCTTTCAGATCATCTTCGTCACCGGATTTGCGACGCTGATGCACGCGACCACGAATTTCACCGTCGACATGGTTTTGGCTGTCCTACTGCTCTTGGGTGGGGTCGTCGGCGCACAGATTGGAACACGAATTGGCGTCCGCATGAAGGCTGAGCAATTGCGCATCCTTTTGGCGATCATGGTGTTGGCCGTTTGCGGTCGGCTTGCCCTCGACCTGCTGCTCGAACCGGCAGAGCTTTACTCTTTGGGCAGCGGAGCGGGGCATTGAGGGGTCTCTGGTTGTCGTTGTTCTGCCTCTTTGCACTCCCCGTGCATGCAGAAGACATCGTAGCAGGCTTGAGCCAGGACGAGATTTCGATCACCGCGAATTTCGATGGCTCTGAGATTACGATCTTTGGCGCGGTATCGCGCGATGCCCCAAGACCAGAAGGGGATCTCGGCGTGATCATTGCCGTTGCGGGCCCAGATGAACGCGTCACCGTCCGCCGTAAGGATCGCCGCTTTGGCATTTGGGTGAACACCGAATCCGCAGAGATCGATGCCGCCCCCACATTTTATGCAATTGCGACCAATCTTCCCCTTGCTGATATCCTCAGCAGCACCGAGGACCTCAGATACGAAATCTCCATTCCAGCGGCAATTCGCGCGGTCGATACGCAAGTGGCCGACCAACCCGCGTTCACCGAGGCGCTGACCCGCATTCGCGCAGATAACGGGCTTTACCAAATCCTCGACGGTGCCGTGCGATTGCGTGCGGAGACGTTGTTTGATGCCAATATCCGCCTGCCGGCAAACCTTACGGAAGGCGATTATGAAACGCGGATTTTTCTGACCCGCGACCAAGAAGTGGTCGCCCTGCACGAAACCACCATTGCGGTGCGCAAAGTCGGGCTGGAGCGCTTTATTTACCGGCTCGCCCACGACCAGCCACTGGTTTACGGCATCTTAGCGCTCACCATTGCAATTCTAGCCGGGTGGGGCGCCTCTGCGGCGTTCCAATTGCTTCGGCGTTAGAGGCCTTTTAGCCTAGCCGCGCCCGACAAAAGGCATGCGCGTCGCCATGATCGTGTGAAAGAGGACCGTGGTCTCCGGCGGCAGTTCCGCCATGTGGAGGACGGATCGCGCCGCATCGGTCACGTCCATAGTTTCAATCGTGCCGCCCTCAGCTGCGGCACGTGCCTTCATGCGCGCCACCATCGGTGTCTCGGCATTGCCGATGTCAATTTGCCCCACTGAAATCCCCAAACTGCGCCCGTCAAGGGCCAGCGCCTTGGTCATCCCCGTCACGCCGTGTTTCGTCGCTGTATAGCACACCGATCCCTCGCGCGGGGTTGTCGCGGAGATGGAGCCGTTATTGATGATCCGACCGCCGCCCTGAGACCGCATCTGGGAAAACGCCGCACGCGCCACTGTGAACATGCCCGTGAGATTTACGGCGACACTTTTGGTCCAATCCTCGGGATCGATTTCATCGATGGCGCCCTGAGGCGTGAAGATGCCGGCATTGTTGAACAGCACATCTATCTGGCCCCATCTCGCAACCATTTCATCAATGGCGCCCGCAATCGCGGCAGGGTCGGTCACATCAGCCGGCAAGGCCAGGGCGGCCTCGCGTCCCGCGGCAATTTCAGCCAGCACATCTGCACGGCGCGCCAGTAGGCCGACCTGCCAGCCCCGGTTCAACGCCAACTCAGCCACGGCACGGCCGATCCCTGAGGACGCCCCTGTGACCAGCATCGTCCTCATGCGACGTCTCCTTGCTCCAATGTCAGCGGCATGGGCGCTGCGGCTAAATCTTCGATCCCCAATGCGGCCTTTGGACGGGCCAAAGCATAGCGTTTCACCCAAATGAGCCGCCTTTCTGCGCGTGTGATGGCCACATAGGCCAGCCGCTTCCAAAGCGCCTGGCCCGCCTCCTCACGGCCAGAGCGCGCAGCGGACCACAGATCAGGGGCAAAGACCTGCACATCCTCCCATTGCGAGCCCTGCGCCTTGTGTATGGTCACAGCCGCGCCGTGCAAAAAAGCCGCGCCCATGCGCGCGGCATAGGGAATGAATGGCTCTTCCTGGTCCGGCTTTTCGATCTTGACAATAGACGCGGCCGCCAATCGTGGGGCTTCGGCCCCGACGACATGCAGGCGCGAAAACCCGGGCTTGGTGCCCGGTCCGAGATAGACGACCTGCGCCCCTTTGATCAGTCCACGCGCCTCCAGATCGATGCGTTTCTTTCGATGCTTAAGTGGCAATTCGATTCCGTCACAAATCAACGGCTCGCCCGGCAAGAGCGTGTCATCCGGAGCGCCATGAGCGGCACGAAATGCATGGATCAGGCGAATGCGGGTCGCATTCCGCCAGACCAAAACAGGGCTGCGCGCCATCAAATCGGCATCGACGCGGGGGGCGATCTCGATCCGGTCGTCTCGGTCCGCCGCCGCCTCAACCATGTCCTCGAATACGTCAAATCCGCAAGACGGATCACCGAGCGCATGAGCCAAATCAAGAATTGGATTGTCTGCTTCTTGCCGGTGGATGCGGTTCAGTTCCAGCCGCGCGGGCGGTTTCAGTTTCTCAAAGACCATCGTGCCGGATTGACCAACGGGCGCAAGCTGTGCGGGGTCCCCAAACAGCAAGAGCATAGGGAAAATCTCGCGCAGATCTTCGAATTGGCGTTCATCAAGCATGGAGCTTTCGTCGATCAAACCGATATCAAGCGCCTCCTCACGGCGCTTCCAACCAGTGATAAAATCCGATCCGCGCAGGCCCGCTGCGGCCAAGGCGGCGGGAACGGATTTGTGGGTTTGATAGACGGTGAAAGCCCGATCCAACGCTGCCTCGCTCAGGGCTTCGATCTCGGGCTTCTCGCCTTGGCCCGCCAGCCATTCGGCAACCCGTTCAAATTCAGGATCATAGACGGGCGTGTACAAAATCCGGTGGATCGTCGTGGCCGGCACGCCTCGGCTGCGCAGGACGCTGGCCGCCTTATTCGTTGGCGCCAAAATAGCCACCGTTCGGCGATCTCGGCGCCGGCGGCCATCCCAATCGCCTGAGACGATCTCCACCCCGGCCGTCTCAAGCGCACGTACAAGGTGTCCCAAAAGCAGGGTCTTGCCAGAGCCGGCCTTTCCGGTGACCGCCATGACCCTTGCCCGACCCTCACTTGCCGAAGACAGCGTTTCGGCGGTCAGATCCACCCCCATTTCCGACAATACATTGGCGATGCGATCAAACGCTTCAGCCTGATCTTCAGAAAACGCAATCGTGGATGAAGACCCAGTCATGACAAAGGAAAGAGCCAGGCAGAGCTAATCTCGCCTGGCCTATAGCCTTGATGTGCTTGGTTCGCTCGCTTGCCGCGCATACCGAAACTCTTGCCGGCAAAGGCACGCGAAGACAAGGCGCGGGGATGTTTACTGGTAAAGCGCGCGAACCTCGGCTGCGGTCATGTAGCTGCTGGGCACCGGATAGCCGCGGTTCAAGAGAACCTCTTCGAGCACCGTCAGATGATCGACGCTCCGTGCGGCATAAGCATCGGTTGTCGGGTCGCCATTAACCGCGATGTTATAGTCGCCCATGTAATGCGCGATCAGCACATCATCATCGAACGCGTCATAGCCCGCATAGGCCGCTTGCGCCCAATTCAGCCCCTCTTCATCAAAACCGTTGATGCCCCAGTTCACCCCATAATCGTCGGAAAACGCGACAAAGCCGCTTA
>JBCDBR010000034.1:0-37038 GCA_039183205.1 Pseudomonadota bacterium
CTAGGGCGCAGGCACGTGCATCCACATCGTCCGTTGTCTCGGGCGAGCTGTAGCCGATCCGCGCATAGACTGCGCGTTCCTGCGCCTCGTCATTTGCTTAACCTTACGTAATGTTGCCCGGGACAGATGCTGGGAATCGCACCCTTTCGTGATGCGTGTTGGGGCGGTTGCGGTCTTGCGACGGGGTGGCGCCGTCGCGGTTCGTCGACACCGCATCGGGTCGCGGAAAACTTGGGCCGTCAAAACGTGGCGGCTTACGGGAACGCGGCACAGTCTTGGTTCCGCCAAGGGGAGGAATTCTAAAAGCACTAGACCATGCCAGTGCGCGTGTCTTGAGGGGCCGGCCAGGATCGCCTTGGCCGATGCGGCGCATGATCGGCATATTTCAATAAAACGGCTAGGTCTCGACGAACGTCTCCCGGAGCCACGGGACCTACCCGTTTTGCCGTCCTGGCCCGCCCTGTCCGGGACGGCACCTAATTCCGCAACCGTGCCGCTGACCGCCACGCGTTTGATGGTCACACGTGACCGCGTCGCATCTGCGGCACACACAACCCACCGACCGACGCGATTGCACTTGCGTAAAATCGCGCGGTCGCATTCTTGACGTAAGAGGTGCAGGTTAGAAGACGTGCACAAGACCGCAAAGGATTGCATCATGAAACTTCTGGCCTTTGCCGCCTCCAACCACAGCCAATCGATCAATCGGGCCCTTGTGGGGTATGCGGCTGCGCGGTTTGTCGACTTGCGCCCCGATGCTGAGATCACGTTTCTCGACATCAACGATTTCGAGATGCCGATCTATTCCGTCGATCGTGAGAAGGCCGATGGTGTGCACCCCTTGGCGCAGTCTTTCTACGATCACATCGGCGCGGCCGACGCCATCATTGCCTCCTTTGCTGAGTATAACGGCTTTGTCACATCGGCGTGGAAAAACATCTATGATTGGATGAGCCGGATCGACATGAAGGTTTGGCAGGACACGCCTTTTGTGTTGCTCGCGGCCTCTCCCGGCCCAAGGGCTGGACAAAATGTTTTGCGCTCACAAGAGGTTACGGCGGAATTCTTTGGAATGGATATCAAGGGCACCTACGGGGTCGGACGCTGGGCTGATACGTGGGACGGAACCAGCCTGACCAAAGCGGAGGACATCGCCGGGATCGATGCGGCAATCAAAGGCCTGATCGCCTAGCGGCGCGACAACCTTACCGGGCGGTGCCAAGCAGCCCATCGACGTCAAGATGCGCCTCAAGATGCCGCGCGAGCGCGTTGAGCGTATCCTCGACCGTGACGGTATACTGTGCCTCGGCGGCGGTCAGGCCAAATTGCGCAAGAAACGCGGCGCGGAACCCATCCTCCCGGAACATGCCATGCAGATAGCTGCCCGCAATCTGTCCGTTCGCCGTCACAGCGCCTTCGGCGCGGCCATCGACATGCGCAAACGGACGGGCGCGGTCCGGGCCATCGCTCTGACCGATATGTATCTCATAGCCATTAAAACACTGCCCTGTCGCGGCATGGACGGCACGGACCTCGGTTAACTGCTTTTTGGGCGTCATCACGGTGTCGATGTCCAAAAGACCCAAGCCCGGATCGTTGCCTGCCGGTCCTTCGATCCCATCGGGGTCTGCGATCTGCCGCCCCAGCATCTGGTATCCGCCACAAATGCCCAGCACGCGGCCGCCGCGCCGGACATGTGCCGCGAGGTCCACATCCCAGCCCTGCGCGCGCAAAAAGGCCAAATCGCCACGCGTCGATTTGGAGCCCGGAAGGATGACCAGATCGGCATCGCCCGGGATCGGGCGGCCGGCGCCAAGCATCGTCAACCGCAGACCGGGCTCCTGCGCCAGCGGGTCGATATCGTCGAAATTGGCAATGCGGCTCAGCGCCAGGCACACAATATGGACCCCCGTCGCGCGCGCGGGTGCGCCAAGATCTTGCGCATCCTCAGCCGGGAGCTTCCAGGCATCGGCAAACCACGGGCAGACGCCGAAACCGCGCCAACCCGTGCGCGCCGCAATCATCGCGTATCCATCGTCAAAAAGGCGGGGATCGCCCCGGAACCGGTTGATGACAAAGCCCGCGATCATCGCCGCGTCGCCCGGGTCCATGACCGCTTGGGTGCCGATGATCTGGGCAATGACGCCGCCGCGGTCGATATCACCGGCAAGCACCACTGGCACATCGGCGGCGCGGGCAAATCCCATATTCGCGATGTCGCCAGCGCGCAAATTGACCTCGGCCGGGCTGCCAGCGCCCTCAACAAGCACCAGATCATGGTTTGATTTCAACCGGTCGAAGCTCTCAAGGACTGCATCCATAAGTTTGGGTTTGAGCGTCTGGTAGTCGCGCGCCTGGACTGTCGTCAGGCGACGGCCCTGCACGATGACTTGCGATCCCTGATCCGTTTCGGGCTTAAGCAAGACCGGGTTCATATCCGTAACCGGGGCCAGACCAGCAGCAAGGGCTTGCAAGGCCTGCGCGCGCCCGATCTCGCCCGCATCGGCGGTGACGGCGGCATTGTTGGACATGTTTTGCGGCTTAAACGGCACAACCGACAGCCCGCGCGCGCGCGCGGCCCGACATAGCCCCGCCACCAAAAGCGATTTGCCAACATTGGAGCCGGTGCCTTGGATCATAAGCGCCTTGGTCATAGACTTAGCCTAAACCCATAAGCCGCGCCCGACGAGAGCTGCATTGCACCGAACGGTGTCGCCTGGAGACCGGATCAATCATTGATCGGCAGCTTTGCGGACTTTGCTGCCATTCGGTTAGGGGTATCAAACTGCCGCTCCCAGCCCAACCCGTCAGACTTGCTCAGCGCAATTATTGTTAACGTGCACGTTCTATCCTACGGAGAACAATCTCAAGTGCCTCTTTCCACGCGCAGGCTTCAACACTAACCTTTGGCGTGCATTCTAAGAGGCAAGGGATTGAGAACCGAAAAAGAGGTTTTGGGGCGAGCATTTGGCCCGTATCAGCTTTTCAAACAGCAGGAAAATGAGCTAGTTAAAGAAGCGAAAAAGAATGGCGGCAAACTGCCCGGACACCAAGTATGGCGGCGCGAATACTACAATTATCCTTACCTAATCTTGGAAACTGACGAGAAAATTGTCGAACGCTTCTCTGACCTAATGGTAAACATCTTCGAAATCTCAAGGGAATGCAGAATCGTTCCGACGCCAGGTATGCAAAATGGTAATCGTTTTATGCGGCTTCTCACCGAGGTTTTTGAGGAAACGAATTGGCGAGGCGCATTAACCAAAGATGTCGCTAGAAACGCAACCAAGCCCGTCGGCGCATATTTCAAAGACGGGGCGCCACTGGGCTGTCGGATGTTTGGTGATCGGGATCATATCCCCGGAAAGTGGATCGTAAAGTACTCAAAGGCAAAATACGTTAAGGACATGCTCAGGTTTGGTAGGTTCCGAATCTCCCCTGCCAGCGAGTATTCTAAGGGCAGTTACATCAAAGCCATCAAAGATCTTGAGACTGCACGGCCCTATAAATTGAAGGCGCTTTCCGATCTCTTGAAGGGAGGGGAAACCGTAAAAGCGCAAGTCATGGAGATGAAGATTCAAAATGGCTTCATCCCTATGGAAGTTATGGTTGATGACTATTTTCTGTTCTCTAGCTGCAAGGAAATAGACAGACGGATGCCAACAGACTTCGAGGCGGACGCTGCGCTGATAATCAAGAACAAGACTGAGTTTTCAAAACGCTCAAAGAAATCAATGCTACAGAAGTTTCCGACGTGGCAGTTCTTGGAGGGGGAAGTCTACTACTACGATCCCTACAATGACATACCAACAAGCCAAAACCAAGAATTCTGGAAACATTTCTCATATTCATACCAAAAAGAGCACAGGTATGTTCTGCATTCTTGGACGCAGAATTTTGGAGAATTAGCCCCTTTTTGTGTCGAACTTGGGCCTCTCGACGATATAACAGAAGCGGTTTATGTGGATTGAGTAAGGGTGTTTCCAGTAGCATACATTTCGACGTTTTAAAGTTTACTCAGAGCGCCAAGTCGTCTCTATAGTGCGGAGCGGCATCGAGCAATTTGGGCTCAAACCAGGCATCTGGCCATTTCGGTCGGAGGAAGTTGGCGCGGCGCATCGCCGAACGACCTCTCTGGGGACATTGCTGCCGTTCGGTTTTGCGTTCGAAGGTCCGCTTTGCGCCGTCACGATCGCAGCGAAAACGCCTTGGGCGGAGAGCCCACCTCCGCACGCGCCCGTCTCGCCACTGCTGCGCAGGGCGCGGAGCAAGCGTACCCCTACGGCAAACCGCTCATGGTCGCCGCGGACGGATGGCGGAACCGATGTCGCTAACGTCAGTCATGGCGTGCAGGGCTGAATTTCGGTGTCAAAAAACGTCTCGACCAGACGGAGGAACGTCGGCCATTCGGCCAGGTATTCGGGCGAGATCAGAAATCTCGCCTCCCAGTTTTCATCGAGGTAATAGCTGGCCCAGCACGAGCCGGTTCTCATGTCGCCGGGGCAGCGCATATCTAGCGGGATATCCGTTGCTTCGGGCACCAGGTCGATTTGGATATCGCTCGCTGCGCAGGTGATCGGGTCCGTGCCTCTGGGCGTATGCGCTGGATCGTCGGTGACCCGCGCGAGGCCAAAGTCAAACGGCGTCTCGATACAATCCCCGGGTTCCGACCTCTCTCGGTCCGCCAAGCGGCGCGCCCGGTCGCGATCCGTGATCGGGCGATAGAACACGCCAATGCCGGTGCGATCCGGCGCATCGGTCAATTCGGGCGTCGCATAGGGCGCGGGGGCGAGAAGAAATGGGCTTCCAGACCGCAGGGCAAAGCCGGGACTATACAACTCATTTTCGTCGAGGTTAACGGCCAAGCATACACCATCGAAACGAAACGCGCTCAGCGTGTCCGCCTGCGCCACTGACGCAAGCGCAATGGCGGCGGAAGCGACGATTTCACCCACTTTGCGCGGTACGCGCGACGCGAAGAAACTCATGAACACGTCTCCCAAATCGTAGCCGCATCCAAACGGAAAAGCAGGTCAGGGTCGACCGCACCGGTATCAATGACGGCATTCGGCGCGGTATCGCCAATCGGGCAAGGCGCAGACCTTGATGGGCACGGGCCCAGAACCGCCATCTGACGCTGTCTGTCGGGCATATCCAACCCGATGGCAGCAATCGGCGCGGCAGACAAATGCGCCGCTGGCGGAGCTATCATCGATTTGGGTGCTGGGATCGTTTCAAGAACATACCACGACACCGCCAAATGACACGCGGCAGAGCATCGAACCGACATTGGCCGCAAGCCAGCGATATTGCTGGCTCACAGCAGGGGGCCACCGCCCTTAGCGCCATTCGGGACGTGGTCCTGGCTCGACTTCGTTACGTCCGACCCGGTGTGCCCGTGGCGCTGCCGCCAGAACTATCGCTGCCACCCCCGTCGCCCGCACGTCCGGGAACCGGACCGCAGGGGATTGCGCTGCCATCGGCGGTCAAAAGTTCCTCGCATTCATCCTCGGGAATACACTCTGCCAGTTCAGGGACCGCGCCCGGCACGTAGATAAAGCCCGGCGGACAGCTGCCACCGCCACCCTTTTCAAAAACCGGCTGTGGCGCGATTAACACGACATCGGGGCTTGGGGATGCGCATGCAGACATCAAACCGCATATCGCGATGATACCGAAACTGTTTTTGAAGATTTGCATTCTGTCCTCGCTTTTTGACACGTTTGTCCCTGCTTCTGCGTCATGCGCTTCACGGCAAGGGATTGGATTTTATAGTGTCCCTGTTATGCGGTGACGGCACCGCGCTGGCCAAGTTGCCATCAGACCGGGTCGAAACAGTCATAATTTCTTAGCCCTACAACTTGACCGTTCTCAAAGTCAAACACAGCCACACAATGGGCGTTGAGCTTTTGGCCTTTTTGCAACGGGCCAATTTCTTTAACCGCAACGCCACTCCAAACCATTTCGAGAACGACGCAGTCGTTCGAGGCTATCTCTCGTTTGATCTCGTATCGTTGTCCATGCATCACGCCCTTTGCCTTTTCAATGTCGGCCTTTAGCGCGGCGAGGTCGCGTCGCTCACCGCCGGGCTTGAACAGGTTTGGCCACTCGATTTGTTCGACATCCGTGGCAAAGAAGCGATCCATCAGGCTGCCGTCCATCGCCTCCACCGACGCCACAAAACTCTTGGCGGCGACCAGGTTTTGCTGGGATTGCTCCGACATGAACGCCTCTTCTAGAATAGTGTTCTATCGCAGTACTAGAACGGCGTTCTAGAGGTGTCAACCCGAAGGAGAAATGATGCCGGACCGGAGAACATCAATTCTCGACGCAGCCCTGCAAGTCTTTGTCGAGAAAGGATATTCTTCTGCGACGATTGCAGATATTCGCGCTTTGTCAGGCGCAACGACCGGGAGCATTTATCACTTCTTTGATGGCAAGCCGAGTGTTGCGATCGCGATCTGGAAGTCTGCCAATGATGAGTGGGAGCGGCTTTCAATCTCAAAACGTACCGATGACACACCCAAAACGATCGTCCAAGCGACCGTAATCGGTCTGGCCGAATGGGCTCTGAACAACCGCGCCCTCTTCCTTTTCTATGAAGAGCTGCGCATCCGTGCCTTGACGGACCCGGACCTCATCGAGATCCGTGAGATTTCGAAAGACGGCGCACAAAGAGCCACCGCCGTTTATGCAAAGTGGGTTTCCGCGGGGGTGGTGTACGACCTGCCTTGGCCGCTCGCCTCAGCGCTCATTGTCGGCCCGACATACGACTACCTGCGAAAATCTGGGGACCTAGAAGATCCCTCGACAGTGATACCGAAACTTGCGGAATGTGCTTGGGCCGCGGTGTGCCGGCAAGGCGACAGCGCAACGGATTGAGCGACGCGTTCGAGCGTCTCTCAGTCCGCGAGGATACCCTCACACGCGGCGCCACGGCGACGACGCTCCCTAACCGAGCGGATCACTTGGCTTTCGTGGATGATCTCGCTTTTACGCCCCACCCGAAACGCTCAGCCTGGCATGTACCGCACTGGCATCGAAGCTCAACTTGGGCTCAGAGCGGTCGTTGGGCCATTTCGGTCCGATGAATTGGGCGCAACGCATCGCCGAACGGCACCTCTGCGGGACGAAGCGGACCTCGACGATAACTGATCGGATGTTTGCTTACACGTCAAATTGGCTATGCGTGTTAACTGTTTATTCTTCGCTTCCTACTGCCAACAGACTACCCTTCACGCAAACGAAGATTAAGTAGCAACTATATGTAGAAGTCATTCTACCTTATTGAACTGAGGAAATTACTATGCGATTATACCAAATTAAAATAGCCGTTACAAAAACACCGATCCAAAAGGCAAATGTTACTCCCGGCATTCCAAACGAAATCCAAGTTCCAAGCGATCTTAAGGTCGGTTTTTTTCCACTCTTGCCCGCATTTTCTCGCTTGGTCGCTCCCATCAAAGAAGGCGTTACCGCCTTAAATTCTTCGAAGCCCCTGAGTTCGTACCATTCATATTCAAGACGATTCATAGTATCAACTGCGGAATGAATGCTCACAAACGTCACTACAGAAGACCCGATACCGACCATCGCAGCACCAAGCAGAAAGACGGTTCCGAGCTCTTCTACTAAGTTGCCATTGGAGAAGATCGCTACAGAAATGAAGAGAAACGATTGGAATGGTAAAAACCAAGTCATGCGATAATGGATTAGTTCGTTTTCGTTCGAAATTCGAAAGCGATACATTTCAAATATGTCTTTTGGTTTTATTTTCTCATGTCCGGACGAGCCATCATTACCGGGTGTGTCTTCTGACATTTCTAGTCCTTACCTTTAGGCCCAACTGCTAAAGCATACCGTTTTGTGTGCGAAGCGTTAAGAGCGCTGTCCTCGAAAAGCTGTGAATAGCATCCCGCTCTTACCGAAGCGGACGTTCTTGACCGCAGCGGAATTCTGCAAAATGGGCTCAGAGCGTTCGTTGGGCCATTTCAGTCGGATGAACATGGCGCGACGCATCGCTGAACGGCCCGTTTGCGGATCATTCTGCCATCTGGCCAATTCCGGGCCGTGGCCGTTCTATGTCAGCACGGGCTATTGCGCCGGATTACGAGGTCGAGCCCAGGACGTCTCGACGGTCTGCGCTGCTCTGTGCATCTCCGTCGCATCACCGCGGGTCCAGTTTCGGAACGCCTTGGCCCCCCGACGACCTTTCGATTGTCTGTATTCGACGATCGCGCGCCTACATTCGCTTGCTTTCAGACAAACGCGCGCCGGTGGACCATTCAGCGCCGCGCCAGGGACAGGCGCCATTCCGAATTGATCGACAACCGCCCGGCGCTCGGCGGCATTCAAGCCGTTTAGGACCATCGGGCCGAGCAGAAGCGATTCCAAATGGCAGCCATTTGCGGTGACAATCTCATGCCGGTCGCAGGCGAAGTGGAACCAGGTGATTTCCTTTTTGCCCCTCATGTGGCGGATGCCCGGCAACGCCGTCAGGAATTTCGCGGGGGCGAAGGCCTCGCGCGTGAAAAGCCCGTCCAACTGCCCCGCCCCGCCGACTAAAATTCGGTGTTGCGGCGAAACAACGAGGTCCGTTGTGGGAAGGCCCCGGCCCAACGCCCCGGCGCTTACCTGCACCGGTTTGGCCTCATCCTCGACGTCTCCCAAGGCATGATCGCTGCTGCGGGTCCAACGCACAATTTGCGGGCCGTGGTCCCGCGTCATCACGGGGTCGCCGGGTTTTAGGACTTCGACAGGGCGCGCGCCCTCTGGTGTGGCGATCCGCGCACCGGCTGCGAAACAGACAATGCTGCTGTTATCCACGGACCGTTCAGCGCTCGTGACGTACATTCCGTCATAGTCATCGATCAGGATACTTGTCAGTTCGATCGACTGGATATTCAGATTGTCGAGCTGCGTTTCATGATATGGAACGATATACGCTTCACCGTTTGAAAGCTGCGCCACACCAAGCGTTGTCGTGAACGTCGAACCATCGCCGAGGCTGACAATGGCGTTGTAGCTCTGAATACTGTCGAGCCCGCTCGTTACGCCATCCACGGTGATGGTTTCTGCACCGCCAAGGTCATCCTCCCAAATGACGCCATCACCGTTGGCGTCATTAGCGAAGGCAGTGACCGTCGACATCGATGCGTTGTCAATCGTGCCAAGCAGGGCACTGGCATTCTCACTCAGGAGGTTGCCTTCGGTGGGGTCTAGGTCGGCATAAGCGCCGATGCTAATCCAGGTTGCGATTGAACTGCTCCACTTCGGACGGGGCGCCAGAATGTTGAGCGAACAGCTTAGTAAATGGGCATTGACGAATAGTTTAACGTTTCACGGTGACGCTTCGCCAAGGCACCGGCGGCTCCCGCAAGCGAGCATTCTGCCGGAGCACGGTAGAGGCCACTTCGCGCCCCGGAGCAGCCATAAGGCCATTTCGGTCGGATGAATTAGGCGCGACGCAACGCCGAACGATCCCGATGCGGGACAAAGCCGAAATTGCCCGTTTTTACCGCAATGAACGCTTCGGAAAACGGCGATGTCAGCGGTGAAGATCCAAAAATCCTCAATAATTTCTTCTTCCATTTTCTGGATCCCCCGCTACGTTTGAGAAAGAAAAAACACAAAAATCCAAAGTGCTAGAATTGGCCCATAATACAGCCAATGATTCTTGATGAAACTTCCACCTCAGATATCCGCTCCGGAAAGGCGTGCCACAACGTCTCTTAGAAGACTACGCCCCCGGAAGAAAAGATATAGGACTGTATAAATCAAACTTATGGCAATTCCGAGTATTTCTAGATTGGACATTCTATCTACCGAGAGCTTTGGAAAAAAAGGAGGTGTTGTCTTGAAGAATTCTGAGATTGGAACTAAGCGTTACCGATTTTGGGATATTGTTTCCATCAGAAAATACAAAGTCGACTTTACCGGCGCACCCCAAATCCTTGGTGTCACGAAAATCGCTACTATGTCCAAAAACATCGACACCTAAGGTCGCAAGGGGCATACGGGCGTCCTTGCCTATTCCTGAGGTGATGCACCCTTGCGCCTCGACCACTAGCGTCGTATCGGCCACCGTCTCAGTTGTGCTTTCGCCGCGCGTAAAGCTCGTCTGGCCGGTGATCAGCGAGCCATCGGGCAGCTCGATATGCGTGGCATCGCCCGTCAGATCGATCTCGGTGATGTTGAGCTGGGTGAGGGTTTTGACCTCACTCGTGCCATCCGCCTTCGTGACCAGCACCTTGAACTTGGCAAACACCGCATCCGCGCTCGTCAGTTTGCCATCGCCACTCGAGTCAAAGGCCGAGCGCAGCGCCTCCAAATCACTCGACGCGCCCGGGTCCCACTCCGTGAACACATATTGCCGCGTCTCCGTGATCGCATCCCGCCCATCCGGGTCGAAGAACAACACCCCGTCACCCGCGCCCGCCCAGGCTGTCTTGTGCTTCAGGCCCGAGTTCCCGCTGTCGATGTACTGCGTGGACTCTGAGAGCTCCGTCAGCCGAACGCCCGTGCCGTCAAGGTCCAGAAGGATAGGCTTCGGCCCGCTGAATGCTTCGCCATAGGAAGAGTCGTGATCGAGCGACACGCCAGGCCCGTCTTCGTCATACGGACTGCGAGAGTCGTAACCGGTCGGTGACGGTTTTGAGTATCCGATGCTTGAACCCGTACCGCCTGACCCTTGTCCGCCGGTAGAACTGAAACCACCACCAGAACCCCGCTCCATGCCGCGCTCATTAGCGCCACGCGGTCCGCCGTCGTCAACTGGTTCAGGACGGCGCCAGTCGTTGTCATTTCTATGGTTACGATCGCCAGACGGATTTGATTCGGAGAAGTGGGTGCGCGCATGCGGGTTCGGACTGATTTCTACATATGGGTCGCGTCCCTCCCGTCGAGCTCGATGCATCTCGTAGAAATTTTCGTGGGCGATTTGGTCCAACGCATTGTATTCGAAACCAAAAGGTATCGTCTGCGCGAGACCAGACATTCCCGAAGGCCCATAACCCAATGGATCGAACGTGCCGTCAGTGATCCCTCCAGGCACAATTGCAGACCCATAGGACCGCGAGACTTGACCGACGCCGTTCACGCCGCCGTCCGGGTCCTCGGCATTGAGCAGAAAATCGAAAACGTCGTAAACTGCTTCGCCAAACCAAGCGCCGAACTCAGTCGCTACTACCGCAGTACCGAAGCTAATGACGACTGGCGCGGAAAGGGCAGCCATCACAATACCTGCTGCCCCTCCAATCAACACTTCGCCGCTGATCGCAGACGCTTCGCGAACAGTTACCTCACCATCCCATGCTGCCGTTGCTATGCTCACTGCTGTTCCGGCGGCAGCTCCTCGAGCCAGCGTTCCGAGCTCTGTTGGGAAATAATTGGCTGAATGCCTAAAATCCTCGCTTTGCTCCAACACTGTAATCGCTGTTGCCACAGCATCATCGACCCAGATTGGCGGTTCTGGAATGGGTCGAATATCGATCCCCCAATTCCCTGTCGCCAGGTCATCAATTCCCATGTCGTCAAAAAAGTGGCCAAAGTCAAAAACAGCGCTAATGTCTTGTACGCGTTCGTTCATTTTTGTTCACCACCATTGCGCGACCGCTTGTAGGCTCTGTAGTCGTTCACCAAAGAAAACACGTAGGCCAATGGCATCAACCAACGAAATGTCGGTGCCATTCGATCAAAAGTTGAGGTCACTTCGTTTTCGCCCCAACCAAGAAAGTAATGGGCGGCAACCATCGCCATTATGACTAGAAAACCAAAATTAGTGATTTGAATGAACTGTTTCCGTGCCCGCCAATATTCGCGCAGCTCAGTTCTAAGGCTTTGAAACATACCGTGACCTTTCTAGATCGGGGTCATCAGGTTGTTAATTAGCGAGCCATCCGGCAGTTCAACATGTGAGGAATCGCCTGCCTGGTCGATCTCGGTGACGCTGGGCTGGGCGAAGGTTTTGACCTCCGCCGTGCCATCCGCCTTCGTGACCAGCACGTTGAATTTGGCAAACTCCGCATCCGCGCTCGTCAACGTGTCATCGCCATTGTAATCAGATGATGGGGGAACGGATATGCAAGTGCTGCCGACGTTGTGCGTAAGAAATTCGGAGGCGTTCGGTGCAAGCATAATCAATCCAATTTTATTCAATGTGATGAGCGTAGTTCAAGCCATTCTCCAAAACCAGACCCCGATACGAGGACCGATTGTTCTCCAAACTCAATACAATCCATCGAACCAACGCGCCCTGATCAAACTTGACCTTGCAAGGCTCAGAGTTCACCGATGATTAACGGCCGATTTTGCACCTCGGCGGCAGCAATTGAGAACGCTCTCTCGAAAAAAAATTCGCGCTGCGGGCGCACGCAGAATGAAAACGCAACGACCGAGTTGGGCTCAGAACGGTCATCTGTCCATTTCTGTCGGATGAAGTGGGCGCGGCGCATCGCCGAACGGTCCTTTTGCGGATAATGCTGTCGCGCTTGGCACATGTCCAATATCCAGTTCAGGACCAGCCGACCGATTGCGCGCCGGCTATGCGACCGGCTCCATCGGTCTGCGCGACGTGGTCGTCGTCAGACCCGGCTTTGGCATCTGCGAAGACATGCAGCCGCCACAGGCGCCTAACCTTTGGTGGGATCGCCAAAGGCGCTGCGAAGGCGTTTGAGAAACGCGGCGGCGTCGTCTGGCAAGCCGATATGCGCGGATCGCTCGATCCGGCGGGACGCGCCGAGGGCGCCCAGAAAGGCGTTGAGCGCGTCAATCGCCGCCTGGGATGGCGGCGCGAACAGCATCAATGCATGGGCCATCACCGCCATGCGCGACCGATCGCCCGTCGCGGGGCGAAACCGCATCGCGGTCCCGGCGAATTTCTTTCCGTTAAACTGCACGTTATGGGCCCCGTCGCAGAACGCGCCCGGCATCCAGCCGCGCGCCGCACCGGGGCCCAATGCCGTCTCGATCGGGGTGCAAAGCCGGTCATAGGCCGCCTCGATCGAAAAGGCACGGGTCCGATCGATGCTATAGACATGGGTGATGTTCACAATCCCCGGCCCTTGCGGGGTGACATCGCCGCCGGTCGCGCGCAAATGCACCGGCCAACCGGCCGCCGCCATCCGCGCCGCAGCCTCCGAAAACCCCTGCGCAGCCGCCAACTTGCGCGGTGCCACCAACGCGCGGGGACTTTGCCAAACCCAAAGATGGCGCTCATCCGGCGCGGCTGAGACCGATTGCAGCAACGCCATCTCACGCGCCAACGCATCGCCGGCATCCAAGGTTTCGATCTCGATCATGGGCGCAGTCATCCCATTGGCCATAGCCGGGCCGCGCGCCACGCTCAAGCGCGCCTCTTGCCGCCACGTGCTGCGCATCTTAAGGGATGGGCAACCGCCACCGGAACGGAACGGGCCTTATGCGCATCCTGCTGACCAATGACGACGGCATCAACGCCACGGGGCTGAAAGTGCTTGAAACCATCGCGCAGGACGTGGCCGGCCCGTCGGGCGAGGTTTGGACGGTCGCACCGGCGTTTGAGCAATCCGGCGTGGCGCATTCGATCTCGCTGGTCCACCCGACGCTTTTGTCCCAACAAGGTCCGCGCCGTTTTGCCGCCGAGGGCACGCCGGCCGATTGCGTGATGGCGGGGCTGCATGTGGTGCTGAAGGACACGCCGCCGGACCTGGTGCTCTCAGGCGTGAACCGGGGCAACAATGCCGGCCAGAACGCGGCCTATTCCGGCACGCTCGGCGCGGCGATGGAAGGTGCGCTACAAGGCGCCCGCGCCATCGCGCTCAGCCAGTATTTCGGCCCCGAAAACCGCGACTTAGCTGATCCGTTTGAGGCCGCGGCCACGCATGGCGCCGCCGTCGTGCGGGCGCTCATGGATGAGGCCAACTGGACCGCTTCGGGGTTTCGGACGTTTTATAACGTGAACTTTCCGCCTGTATCGGCAGCGGCGGTGAAAGGTCTTCAGGTCGCCCCGCAAGGGACGCGCGAAACCCCCAGCCACAGCGTTGCGGCGCATGTCGGACCGAACGGGCGGCGCTATCTCTGGGCCAATGGCGCGCCGCAGCAAGAACCGATGGACCAGGGCACCGATGTGCAAGCCAATCTCGACGGCTATATCGCGGTCACGCCCATGCGCGCCGATTTCACCGCGCATGATCTTTTGAACGATCTGAAAATTCGCCTGGGATGACGGAGGATATCGCCACCCAAAAGATGCAGTTCCTGTTCCAACTGCGCAGCCGCGGCGTGACCGACACGCGCACCCTGGCGGCGATGGAAAAGATCGACCGCGGCGATTTCATCGACGGCCATTTCGAGACCCGCGCGTATGACGACATGCCGCTGCCGATTGCCTGCGGCCAAACCATCAGCCAGCCTTCAGTGGTCGGGCTGATGACCCAGGCGCTGAACGTCGAGGCGCGGGATAAGGTGCTCGAGGTCGGCACCGGCTCTGGCTACCAGGCGGCGGTTCTGGCGCAGATCGCCCGCCGGGTCTATTCGATCGACCGGCACCGTCGGCTGACGCGCGACGCCGAACGGCGCTTGGACAAAGCCCAGATCACAAACGTCACGGTGCTTACGGGCGATGGGTGTTACGGGCTGCCGGACCAGGCCCCGTTTGACCGCATCTTGGTGACCGCTGCGGCCGAGGACCCTCCCGGCCCGCTCATGCGGCAACTGAAAGTGGGCGGCATCATGGTGCTGCCGGTGGGCCAGTCAGACATGGTTCAAAGCCTGATAAAGGTCACGCGCCTGGCGGATGGCTTCGACTATCAGGAATTGCTGCCGGTCCGCTTCGTGCCGCTGGTCGAAGGGATGCCGCGCGACGGCGTTTGATGCCGGCGGTTTCGGCCGCTCAGCCCGCATCTGTCCATTCATGGTGACCGCGGGCATTCAAAATGGCGCTGAACCGCACATGATGGTTATCGGGATGCAACAATGCCGTGGAGATATAGGGGGCAACAGCCCTCTGGCCGCGGCTGAGCAAATTGGTCTCATACGTGCCAAGCCACGTGCCATCACCGCAATCCTCCAAGGAAATCGGTCGCCGAACGATCTGATCCAACGCAAGGATGCGGCAGGCATCGATATACAGCGCGAAGTTTTCTGCAAGCGCGTCTTCGGTCGTGAAATGTTCGCTGCCATGGCGTTTGGTCATCGTCATCGGCAGCACGATGCGCGCGCGCCAGCCCGCGAAATTCTCCTCAATGAAGCAATCGGAAATCGCATCCAGGAAATCCTGGAAGTCTACGCGTGTCATTGTGGCATGAGCCTCCAACAACTCGATAGCGAACCGGTCGCCGATGTTCAAATTCGCACGGAGCAATGTCGCGAAACCGGTGAGGCTTTGGGCGGTGGATTGCCGAGCCACCGGGCCGTTCGCCGGCACTGGCACCGGCGTCGCAGAAATTGTATGCTGGCGGCAATCGTGCCGCTTCAGACCCCGACGATACGGGGCAATTTGGCGCAAACCTGGTTGAGGAAGAGCTCTGTGCCCGCATACCGCACCGCGTTTGGCTTATTGATCGCTGCTTTCGCACTTTCCGCTTGTGCCGATGGCGTCCCTGGCCTTGATTTCGATTTTCGGAACAATGGGATATCCAGCGGAACGGCGCAAACCGCCCCGCGCCCGGAACCCGATGCCAACGGGCTGATTAGCTATCCGTCCTATCAGGTCGCGGTGGCGCGTCAGGGCGACACGGTCGGCCGTGTGGCCCAACGGATCGGGCTTAGCCCGGCCGATCTCGCCGCCTTCAATGCCCGCGACGCAGATGATGTGTTGCGCGATGGCGAGATCTTGGCCTTGCCGCAGCGGGTCGGCGCCAATGCAAACGGCGATATCACGGAAATAGCATCTGCCGCGATTGATGCAGCCGATGGTCCCGGCGATGCGGTGCCTGGTGCTGCAACCGAGGGGGAGCCGCTGCGCCACACAGTACGCCGAGGCGAAACCGCGTTTTCCGTGGCGCGGCTCTATAACGTGTCGGTCCGGGCCTTGGCGGAATGGAATGGGTTGGGCCCTGATCTCGCGGTCCGCGAAGGGCAGACCTTGATCATCCCGTTGGCTGTTGGCGGCGGGGCCGTTGTGGCCTCCACATTGCCAGACGATGGATTGCCTGGCGACAGTGCGCCGCCTCCGCCACCATCGGCGGCCGATCCCTTGCCCGAACCGGTTGAAACGGCCGATCTGCCCGACGCGCCGGACCTCAGCGACACATCCGAGCCCGCGCCAACGGCGCCCCCGATTGAGCTTGCCGCAGAAAGTCGGTTGCAAAGGCCTGTCCAGGGCTCGATCCTGCGCGGCTTTTCAAGCGCCAATGAAGGGGTCGATATTGCCACCGCCGAAGGCACGCCGGTACTTGCTGCGGATGATGGCGAAGTGGCCGCGATCACGCGCGATACCGAACAGATCCCGATCCTTGTTGTGCGCCACCCCGGCGGCATGCTCACCGTCTACGCCAATATCCGGAATATCTCCGTCGAACGTGGCGATCGCGTGTCCCGCGGCCAGCAGGTGGCCGAAGTTGGTCCAGGAGATCCGCCCTTTTTGCATTTCGAGGTGCGCCAGGGCTTTGAGGCGGTCGATCCCCAGCCCTTGATCGAGTAACAGACCGGCACACAGCCGCTCACTTCTGCGCCACAAGGGTGCCGGACGATTGACTCGTTGGCGTGAACCCATAGCCTTTGGCATCAACCAATCATGAACCACATGCGTCGGGGTGGCGCATTGAGGCAGGTATCCTTTTCGCGACGGGGGGTACGCATTGATGTGGGAGCGACTGTTCGATCGGATGCTGCGCAATCACGTGCAGCATGCGCATATCAAAATTCGGATGCCAAGCGGCGTCCAGATCGGCTACGGCCCGGGGCCTGATACCGGATTATCAATTGCAATCAAAGACACAGCCACGTTGCGCCAAATCTTGACCGCACCGGAGCTTGGCATCGGTGAGGCCTATATGGATGGCCGACTGTTGATCGAAAACGATGACCTTGACGGCTTCATGCGGTTTATCTCACGCAACGCCGACACCGCACCATTGGGCGGGCTGCACGCGGTTTCCCGCTGGCTGGGGCAGGTGCGGCGGCGCATCGATCAGCGCAACCCCGTCCGGCGCGCCCGGGCCAATGTCGCGCATCACTACGATCTCAGCGCCGCGCTCTACGACCTTTTTCTCGATCGCGACCGGCAATATTCCTGCGCTTATTTCAGCCGCCCCGGAATGGACCTTGAGGACGCGCAAGCGGCAAAGAAGGCCCATATCGCGCGAAAGCTGATATTGGAGCCGGATATGGAGGTGCTCGATATCGGGTGCGGCTGGGGCGGGATGGCGTTGACCCTGGCGCGGGATTACGGCGTCCGGGTCTGGGGCGTGACGCTCTCGGAAGAACAGCACCGCATCGCTCTGTCGCGCGCCGCAAAAGCTGGCCTGTCCGACCGCGTGCGGTTTGAACTGCGCGACTACCGCGATATCGATCGTTCCTTCGACCGGGTCGTATCGGTTGGCATGTTCGAACATGTCGGCGTGCCGCACTACCCGGAATATTTCGACAAATTGCGGCGCTTGCTTCGGCCTGAAGCCGTGGCGCTTATCCATACAATTGGCCGCTCCGGCCCGCCTGGTCATACATCGCCTTGGGTGGCGAAATACATCTTTCCTGGCGGATATGTACCGGCTCTGTCGGAAATGTCGGCAGCGATTGAAGGCGCGGGATTAATCAACACCGATACAGAAGTCTGGCGCCTGCATTATGCTGAGACGCTCAAGATCTGGCACGACCGTTTTGTCGCGCGCGAAAGTGAAGCCTGCGCGCTTTACGATGGGCGATTTTGCCGAATGTGGCGTTACTATCTCAAGGCCTGCGAATATAGTTTCCGCCTGCGCGGCCACGTCGTGTTCCAGGTACAATTTGCACAGGCACAATCGGCTGTGCCGTTGACGCGGGACTATCTCTACCCAGCCGCCCAGCACCACCTGTCGGCGGCAGAATAGGCAGCGGATTTCGGCAGCCTCACACCCCCGTTGGGAGTGATCAGCCGCCGAATGTGCCTCCGGCGGGAGTATTTCAAGGATATGGAAGGGGGAAAGGTCTCCTTAACCATATGCATGCAAAGCTCTCGGCACGGTACAGGCAGGAGTGCCGATGACCGTGGATGTGGAAGGCCCCCCGCCCGAAGCCCCTTTGTGGGATAGGGCGCGGGGGCTGGCATCCAAGCCCGGCTTTCCCTTCCATATCCTTGAAATACTCCCCAGCGGAGCGCCAATCGCCGAGTGAGGGCTCCCGGAACGGGGGCTTGAGATCGGCGATCGCCCAGAACGGCAAGCTTTTGCGCCGGTCCCTCCTTGCGCCCGCCCGTGCCATCCCTATAACGCAGGACAATTTGCGACCGTTGGGGGCCCTATGCCAAAACGCACCGATCTCCAATCCATCATGATCATCGGCGCCGGCCCCATCGTCATCGGTCAAGCCTGTGAATTCGACTATTCTGGCGCGCAGGCATGCAAGGCGCTTCGCGAGGAAGGCTACCGGGTCATCCTCGTCAATTCGAACCCGGCCACAATCATGACCGATCCCGGGCTCGCCGATGCCACCTATATCGAACCGATCACGCCGGAGGTCGTGGCCCGGATCATCGCGACCGAAAAGCCGGACGCGCTGCTGCCAACGATGGGCGGGCAGACCGGGCTGAACACAGCACTTGCCCTTGAGGAGATGGGCGTGCTGGCCGCGCATGGCGTCGAGATGATCGGCGCCAAGCGCGCGGCCATCGAAATGGCCGAGGACCGCAAGCTGTTCCGCGATGCGATGGATCGGATCGGGCTGGAAAACCCGCGCGCGGCAATTGTGTCCGCGCCGAAGATCGACGGACGCTTCGACATTCAATCCGGCGTTGAGGCCGCAATGGCCGCGATTGAGGATGTTGGCCTGCCGGCCATCATCCGCCCGGCCTTCACGCTTGGCGGCACCGGTGGCGGCGTGGCGTATAACCGCGAGCAATATGCCGAGATCTGCCGCCGCGGGCTAGAGGCCTCTCCTGTCGCGCAGATCTTGGTCGACGAATCCCTTTTGGGCTGGAAAGAGTTCGAAATGGAGGTTGTCCGCGACCGCGCCGACAACGCCATCATCGTCTGCTCGATCGAAAACGTCGATCCGATGGGCGTGCATACGGGGGACTCGATCACCGTTGCCCCTGCCCTGACGCTGACCGACAAGGAATATCAGCGGATGCGCGCCGCCTCGATCGCGGTTCTGCGTGAGATCGGGGTCGAAACCGGCGGTTCGAACGTGCAATGGGCGGTAAACCCCGAAGACGGCCGGATGGTCGTGATCGAGATGAACCCGCGGGTCTCCCGCTCATCGGCACTGGCCTCAAAGGCTACCGGCTTTCCCATCGCCAAGATCGCGGCGAAACTGGCCATAGGCTACACGCTCGATGAGCTTGACAACGACATCACACGGGTGACGCCGGCCAGCTTCGAGCCATCGATTGACTATGTCGTCACCAAAATTCCCCGCTTCGCATTTGAGAAATTCCCCGGCGCCGCGCCCGATCTGACGACAGCGATGAAATCGGTGGGCGAGGTAATGGCGATCGGCCGGACATTCCACGAGTCGCTGCAAAAGGCGCTGGCAGGGCTTGAAACGGGTCTCTCGGGTCTGGATGAGATCGCCATCCCCGGCGCGGACGATCCCGCCACCGGCAAGGCGGCCATTGTCAAGGCGCTCAGCCAGCAGACGCCCGACCGGTTGCGCCTCATCGCCCAGGCCATGCGTGAAGGGTTGGAGGATGATGAGATCGCCGCCATCACCCGCTTTGATCCGTGGTTCCTGGCGCGCATCCGCGAAATCGTCGAGGTGGAGCAAGATCTTATCTCCGCTGGATTGCCCCAGGATGCTGACGGGCTTCGGCGTTTGAAGATGCTGGGCTTTACCGATACGCGGCTTGCAATGCTCACAGAGTGTTCGGCGGCTGACATCCGGGGCCTGCGCCACCGGCACGGTGTCACGGCCGTTTTCAAACGCATCGACACCTGCGCCGCCGAATTCGAAGCCCAGACGCCCTATATGTATTCGACCTACGAGCACCCGATGATGGGCGAGGTCGAGTGCGAAGCCCGCCCGAGCACGGCCAAGAAAGTCGTCATTCTGGGCGGCGGCCCGAACCGGATCGGCCAGGGTATCGAGTTTGATTATTGCTGCTGTCACGCCTGTTTCGCGCTCAGCGCGCAAGGTTTTGAGACCATCATGATCAATTGCAATCCCGAAACCGTCAGCACCGATTATGACACATCGGACAGGCTTTATTTCGAACCGCTCACGCTGGAACATGTTCTGGAAATTCTGCGCCGGGAACAATCCACGGGAGAGCTACTTGGCGTAATCGTACAATTTGGCGGCCAAACGCCGCTAAAACTTGCTAATGACTTACACGATGCGAACATTCCGATCCTTGGCACATCGCCCGATGCGATTGACTTGGCCGAGGATCGCGAACGCTTTCAGGCCTTGGTTGAGAGGCTGGGGTTGAAACAGCCACATAACGGTATCGCGCATTCCGACCGCGAAGCGTTGGAGATCGCCGAGGGGATCGGCTTCCCGCTGGTGATCCGACCCAGTTACGTCTTGGGTGGCCGCGCGATGGAGATTGTGCGCGACCGCACCGGGCTGGAGCGCTATATCCGCGAGGCGGTGGTGGTCTCCGGCGACAGCCCTGTGCTGCTTGACAATTATCTCGACGGCGCGGTCGAGGTCGATGTCGACGCGCTCGCGGATGGCACCGATGTGCACGTCGCGGGCCTTATGCAGCATATCGAAGAGGCCGGCGTCCATTCCGGCGATAGCGCCTGTTCCCTGCCGCCGCACACGCTGCCGCAAGACATCCAAGATGCGATCATCGCACAAACCGTGGCACTGGCCAAAGCGCTCGACGTGCGCGGCTTGATGAATGTGCAATTTGCGATCAAGGGTTCCGAGATTTACCTCATCGAGGTCAATCCGCGCGCGTCCCGCACGGTGCCGTTTGTGGCCAAAGCCACCGATTCAGCCATCGCCTCGATCGCAGCCCGGCTCATGGCCGGAGAGCGCCTATCGGTCTTTCACAAGACACCGAAAATCGCCCCCGTCCCGGATGATGTGCCCCTGAAACTGGCCGATCCGATGACGCTCACCGATTACCGCACGCCATGGTTTTCCGTCAAAGAGGCGGTATTGCCCTTTGCTCGGTTTCCCGGTGTTGACACGCTTTTGGGCCCCGAAATGCGCTCCACCGGCGAGGTTATGGGCTGGGACCGGACCTTTCCACGTGCCTTCCTGAAGGCTCAATTGGGGGCCGGCACAACCCTGCCCGATGGGGGCACGGTGTTTTTGTCGATCAAGGATGGCGACAAGGTCCCGGACCTGGCGGAAACGGCGCAAATCCTGGTTGATCTTGGCTTTAAAATCCTCGCCACCCGCGGCACCGCCGCCTTCCTGGGCGATCATTCCATCGCATCGGAGATCGTGAACAAGGCCTATGAGGGCGGCCGCACCATCGTCGACATCATGAAAGATGGCGGCGTGAGCTTGGTGCTCAACACCACCGAGGGCCCACAAGCGATCGAGGATTCCCGTTCGATGCGCAATGTCGCGCTGATGGACAAAATTCCCTACTACACCACGCTCGCCGCCAGCCACGCCGCCGCGCAAGCGATAAAAGCGGCGCGCGAAGGGGAACTGGGGGTGCGTCGGCTACAGGCCTGATCAGTTGATGTCGTAGCGAGAGGAGACTTGGCCGTCGGAATTGACGAAACTGATCGTATTGCCGCCCATCCGCACGGTTTGGCAGGCTCGTTCGATCGTTTGCGTCCCAAGGCTGCCTTGACGGCAAAACAAGCCATCCACGACATCCCAAGTGCCCCTCAGAGTTTGGCCGCCCAAAGTGCCCGAAAGGGTCCCATTGGATTGGATCACAACGCTGCCTTGTTCGTTGGTCAATGTGCGCCCAAGAACGTCACTGAAAGACTGCGCATGCGCCGCGCCGACAAAGCCGACGCAAAAGGCAAGCGTCAGAGCAAAGGTTTTTTCTCTTGTCATATCAATACCCCCCAAACCATACCGGGCGATGATTGCGACCAAAATGGCGGCCGTCAAGCGCGGAATGCGGCTATCAAGGCCCGGCGAAAATGGCGCAACGGCGCCGCGCAATCAACAAGGGCCGCCCGCCGCGGCAATGCGAAGGCGCACACCCTCCGATCCCGGGGCAACGCCAACATGGCCGACCGGCGCCGCTGCTCTTGGCCCGCAGGGTGCGCCGGGCCGATGCCATGCGTCTTGCTGTCTTTATCCCTTGTCTCCGGAAACGAGAAATCCAACTGCTCAAGCGCAAAACAACGCCAGCTGCGTCAATCTTTTGATCTTCTTGCCAATTCGGCTTCGAAACGTGCGCGCACTGGCGGAATCCTAAGATAGCGTCTGTGCTTCTCTATTCTCGAGTCTTCCTCTTTGTATTGCCATGCAAGCTCGCGCGTGGAAGTCGTTCCCAATAAGCGCTGCCAAGGCACCAATAGCAAAGTCGCAAAGCATTCGGCCTCAGCCTCTACCGAATTTTCGACAATTTGATTTGCACCAACAGATGAATATTCAAGGTCTGGATCAATTCTTGCCAGTTCTTGTGGCGGCAAGAAACTGGGACCACCGCCACTTAGAAACTCAGAATGCAAAAGGTGATGACCATATTCATGTGCAAGAACGTGTCTTGCATAGCCACCTCCACGTTCGACAAGGCGTACGAAGCGGCTTTGGACGATTATCCTGTTGATCTCACCATCGCCAACGATGCAAGCGAATGCTCCGTCTGCAAAACTCGGCATTGACGCGACAATATCAAAACAAAGCGTTTTTGCTTCTAGTTCCTCGCCCTCCAAAAAACGGAGAATGTCCAAACGGTCTGAAAGTCCGCAGCATTTGCTCCTCATTTCTTCGGCCAGTAACGCAATACTGAAAAAGCTGTCGGCTGATACCGAAGCCCCCTTTTCGCGGCGCTTTCGCGCCCGTTTCCGTTGCCCCGTCGACCTCGTCATGGTGGTTTCAAGTCGTAGTGCGTTCGGCCGGTCGCCAGTTTTTTCGGCTATGGCATCTCCGATTTCGTCGTCAATGATCGCGTTAATTTTCTCGATCGCCTCATCCGATAGAAGGTTTCCGTAGGTGTAAACGACCATGTGAAGCCGATCGTGTGCCGCATCTTTAGCCACGAAAAAACGTCTACCGTTTGAGAGTTTAGCCAGTTCCGCTAGCCTATCCCTTTCAGCTTTGTTCTCTGTCAAAATCTCTTGATATCGGCGAAGAATATCGTCCCCAATGTTTGTCCGCTGGTACTCTAGGTTGCTCACCCTGGGCATCGACTCACCAAGAAGCTCAGCGAAAGCTGATTGCGACATTCCCTTCCTGTGCCTGAGGGCGAGCGCATAGTCTCCGAAGGTGCTCCGCATGATTTTTGATCACTTTTTCCGAAAAAAGGACACGTAGATTTTGATGGCCACGCCAAGCGTGGCCACGCCTAGAGATAACAATGCAACGATGAGTTCCGGTTCCATAGGTGCCTCTGCCGCTCGCAGTTTACTTGTTTTAGTGAAACTGTGTTTACCCCAAAACGATGAACCCGCCAAGCTAAATGTGGTGTCGGGCCCGTTCAACGCCTCAATATGTGCTCAACCTTCCCCGAACCGCGCAGCTGTGGAACCCCATTCGGGGCGGACGCGTTCGGCGGGGCGTTCTTTGAACGGATCAAGCGTTTCGTCGCCTTTCAAAAGACCGGCGAGTTTGGCGTGCATGAAGGCGCGCAGGATGTCGTTGATGCGCGGCTGGTAGCCCGGGCCCATCGACTTGAACCATTTCAGCACATCCTCATCGATGGCCAGGCAGATCTTTTTCTTCGCGCTCTCGCGTCGCGCGGCGATGTCGTGCCATTCGTTTGGGATGCGGTGGTGGATGTCGATTTCGTGGTGCATGTCGAACTCAAACCGACGCATCGCGTCGGTCATGTAGTAATGATGTTCGCATTCCCGTTTGGTCAATTTGCGGTCCATGGCGGCCTCCTTGGCCCCAGATTGCCGCAAATGTCTTAAAATTGTTCGGATCGACCGCGTCTATACCCGATCTATACGGGATCTATACCGTTTTCTATATCGGCGATTTCGCGGCTTTCGTGGCGGATTAACCACCGCCCCAGGCGGTCACCTTTCCGTCAATCCCGCGCCAATTTCCGGCACCGAGGATACGGGCCGGGTTGGTCGGCGGCGGCATCTTGACGCCGTCCAGTCGGACAAAGCCGAAGCGCCCGTAATAGGGCGCATCGCCCACCAGCATCACCCGCGGCCATTGTAAGTCATAGGCTTTTTCGAGGCTGTCCCGGATCAGCCGGCCGGCAAGGCCTTCGCCTTGGCGCGTGGGATGGACCGCGATTGGCCCTAACAAAAGCGCCTCGGCCCGGCCCACACGCACCGGCCAATACCGCACCGCCCCGGCGAGGATGCCGTCTAAGTCTCTGGCCACAAAACACAAATCTGAAACGGGCGGGACGTTGTCGCGCAATCGATAGCTCGACAGCGCCTCCCGCCCTGGCGCGAAGGATAGGTCGAACAGGGCCTCGACCTCCCACCAATCATCCTGTCTTTCACGCGCGATCTGATACATGGACAGGGCCTAGCATGTGGGTTAGGTCAGCCGCAAACCCCTGAGGACGCTAATGTTTTACCAGCCCAAAGACGGCCACGGCCTGCCGCATAATCCCTTTAACGCCATTGTCGCGCCGCGCCCGATCGGATGGATTTCAACGCGCGCGACAGAGGGGGCTGAAAACCTCGCACCCTACAGTTTTTTCAATGCCGTGGCCTATGTGCCGCCCCAGGTCATGTTTGCTTCAACTGGGCGAAAAGATGACCGCGAAGACACAAAAGACAGCGTGTCAAATATCCGCGAAACAGGCGTTTTTTGCGTCAATATCGTCGGCGCGGAATTGACCGACGCGATGAACGAAAGCTCTGGCCCTTGGGGTCGGGACACGGACGAATTTGCGCTGACCGGCTTGCAACGGGCGCCCTGCGAAACCATCGCATGCAGCCGCGTGGCCGCGGCACCCGCCGCGCTCGAATGCATCATGACGCAGGTTATCGAACTGGCCGGGGTGTCGAATTTCTTGGTGCTGGGGGAGGTCACCGGCGTGCATATTCGGGATGATACGCTAACCGACGGACGGTTTGATCTGACCAAAGTTCAGCCCCTGGCGCGGCTCGGCTATCGCGATTACGCCAAGGTTACAGAGCTATTCGAAATCAAACGCCCAGGTGACTGACCGACGGTGCCGTACAGGTCGGACTGCTGCTGATCCGCTGATTGCAGCCCTGTCAGCACGGCACCACATCGTTCCCACGTTGCCCGGTCTCACAACGCAGTCACAAACGTAGCGCGGTTTGGCCACGCGACGAGCCCCATCGCACCCATTGCCGTTGCTGCACGGCGCAGCTAGCCTTTCGCGCGTATCTGCGGAGGCAAGCATGGCGCGGAAGATCGGAATTATCGGGGGCTCGGGGCTTTACGAAATTGACGGGCTCGAGACGGCGTCATGGACCGAAGTCAACGGGCCGTTCGGCCACCCGTCAGATGCCATTCTCACCGGACACTTGGACGGGGTCGACATGGCCTTTCTCCCCCGGCACGGGCGCGGCCATGTGCATACCCCCAGCACCGTTCCCTATCGGGCAAACATCGATGCGTTCAAGCGACTTGGGGTCACTGACATTGTCTCAATCTCAGCCTGTGGATCGTTTCGCGAAGGCTACGCGCCAGGCGATTTTGTGGTTGTAGATCAGTTCATTGATCGCACCTTTGCGCGGGAGAAGTCGTTCTTTGGCCCGGGTCTCGTCGCGCATGTCTCTGTCGCCCAACCGACATGCCCCAGGCTTGGTGCAATTGCCGCCGCAGCGGCGCGCGCGGCCGGTGTCACCGTGCATGAAGGTGGGACCTATTTGGCGATGGAAGGCCCGCAATTTTCCACGATCGCCGAAAGCCGGATGTATCGGGACGTTTGGGGCGCGGATGTGATCGGGATGACCAATATGCCGGAGGCCAAACTCGCCCGCGAGGCAGAGATTTGCTATGCAAGTCTGGCAATGGTGACCGATTACGACAGTTGGCACCCGAACCATGGCAACGTGGATATCACCGAGATCATCGGCATCCTTGGTGGGAATGCGGACAAGGCACGTGCCACGGTCAAAGGACTGCCCGCACGCATCGGACCGGACACACCCTGCCCTTACGGCTGCGACCGAGCCCTGACCTACGCCATTCTGACAGCGCCAGACAAGCGCGACCCCGATATGGTCAAAAAGCTCGATGCCGTCGCGGGCCGCGTTCTGTAGACCGCGCGCCCCGCCATCGGGCGCGGATGCCGCAAAATATGGGCCAAAGGCGTGGCCTGGCTGCCGCAAGAGCCGAGCAATGCGTCGCACAAGCCTTCCGAGCAAAGCAGTAGGCTTGATCAGCATCGGAGAAAGCCCCACCGTATGGGCATGTTAAGCCGCCGCGCCTTTCTTGCAGGATTGCTGCCCGCTCCAATTGCGGCGCAGGAATTTATCTCGGTCGACCATGCGCTAACGGATACCGATTTTTATCGTCTCGTGGCGTGCGCCGCCCCACCGGGCGGAGATTGCGCTAAGCCCATCGTGCGCTGGCCAGCAGAGCGTCGATTGGCTCTGCGCGTGGGCATTGCCGATGCCAGCCCCGTCTTCCCCAGCTACAAATTCGACCTTGCGGACCAGGCGATCGATGCCGCGATTGCCGAGATCAACGGCGTTGGCGCGAACCTGTTTCTGGAGCGGCGCTTTGCTGGGCCGTTTGATGTGCCGATCTATCTGACCGATGCCGGCCAGGGCGAGCTGATCGAAGGCACCGGCAACAGCCAGATCGACGGGTCGGAGATTTCCATCGGGCGGGTCGTGCTGCGCTCTCGCGGCAGCGATATCCTTGAGGCTGCGATCGCGATAAGCCGCGATATCGGGCGGCGCGAGATCGCCTCTGTCATGTTAGAGGAAATGGTCCAAGCCATGGGTCTTCCGACCGACATCGCCGGCGCGGCCTATGCGCGGTCGATTTTTTCAGAAACCGGCAATTCCGTGGTTTGGCTTCGCGGCCAAGATGCCGAAGCTCTGCGCCTGCACTATCCGCGCGTGTAAACGTCATATCATGTTGCACCGGCGCTGGTCATCGCGGACCCAGCCGGCCGCCTTCGGTAAAGGATGCACCCCATGTTAGATCAAAAACGGATCGAGGATTACATTCGTACGATCCCCGACTTTCCCAAACCGGGCATTCTGTTCCGCGATGTCACGACGCTTTTCGAGGACCCCCGTGGGTTTCGCATGGCCGTCGATCAGTTGCTTGCGCCGTTTGTCGGACAGCAAATCGATAAGGTGGCCGGTTTGGAAGCGCGCGGCTTTATTCTCGGCGGCGCTGTCGCGCACCAATTGTCCAAAGGCTTTGTGCCGATCCGCAAAGCCGGCAAGCTGCCGGGCAAGACGATTTCGCAATCCTATGAGCTTGAATACGGAACCGCGACGATGGAATTGCACGAGGACGCGGTTCGGCCTGGTGAAAAGGTATTAATCGTCGACGACCTATTGGCGACGGGTGGGACAGCCGAGGCCGGCATCAAACTTGTCGAGAGATTGGGCGGCGATGTCATCGGGACTGCGTTTGTGATTGATTTGCCAGAGATCGGCGGCCGGGCCCGCCTAGAAGCGATGGGGCTAAGCGTTCACGCGCTATCGACCTTTGACGGCCACTAAGTGTCCCCGAGGTCAATGTTGCCCATCCTGCATCAACGACAAATCAACCGGTCGGCACCAAACTGTGCGGCTTTCAGCAGCTGCTAGCCCGGCAACAGCGGAACTTTGGCCGCAAGGCGCATTGTTTTCACGGCCGTGTCGCCGTAGTGAGTCTTCCAGGCCTGAAATTGGCCCAAGACGCGCGCCCGCGTGGTGGAATGGTAGACACAAGAGACTTAAAATCTCTGGGCAGAAATGCCGTGCCGGTTCAAGTCCGGCCGCGGGTACCAAAGCCGGCTGCTATGCAAGACGGTGCGGCTTTGCGCTCCTCATCGCTGCAGCTTTAACAGCCTGGGTCAAGTCTGCTGTGCTTAGGCCGGTTTCCAACATCGGCGCGCTTGCGGCAGGCAGGACGGCTTGGCCGCATTGCCTGCCCCGGGGATGGCACGCAATAATGTCTTATTGCGCCGTTAGCTGCGCGATGGCACCGGTCCAATCTTCTAGATGATAGACGTGGGTAATTAAGCCATCTTCGACCGTCACGATATCGATGGACATGATCTCAAAGCTGTTCCCGGTTGCCGGATCAACGCCAAAGAATGGCCCAATCGGCGTGCCCGTTGCGGTCCCACGCACGACAAATCGCCCATCGACATCAATGATCTCTTCGGGGGTCCAGGTAAGGTTTGGGACGACTTGGCCCAAATATCCGACCGTGTTGAGCATGCCTTGCGCACCCGGCCCACCTGGCGGTGTTGGTATCGACACAACATCCGGCGAAAAGAGTTCGTAATAGCGCGCCTCCGTCGTCTCAGCCGGCGCCGTGAGGATGTCAGCATAAAAGGCGCGCACCGTGTCGATGTCGTCAGCATCCGCCGCGCCGGCCACGGCCGTCGTGGCAATCGCTGCTGCAATCAGCGTCTTTTTCATCGTATAATCTCCGAACTTGGCAGGGGTTTTTCGTTCTCAAGACCCGCTGCTTGTGGCTTAACGTACTATCTGGTACAAATATCGAAACCGCGTGTCAATAATTAAATACCACATGGTATTAAATGTCAGATGAACCTGAAAAGCCAGCCCGTGGCCGGCCGCGCAAGATTGACACCGACAAGACGTTGGATATCGCCCTGCGCGCCTACTGGTCTGCCGATCCGGCGGATGTGTCCCTTAACGCGATTTGCCAAATGGCGGGGGTTTCGAAACCGTCGCTTTATCGAGAGTTTGGAAACGAAGACGGTTTGATGCGCGCGGCTCTCGATCGCTATGCAGAACATGTCCTGTCCGACATCTTCCACACCTTATCGAAGAATATGCCGTTTCAAGATACCTTGGACGCGTTGATCGCGTTTGCGAGCCAGGACCCCAAAATGGAAACCGGGTGCGTGTTTTACAAAATGCGCGCGGGCAAGCATCGGTTAGGTCCAATGACCCGCCAACGCATCGACGAAATCGACGCCGCGGCAGTCGCGGCATATGGGGAATTCCTTCAAAACCGCAAGGAAATCGGCGAATGGAATGGCGACGCACCCATTGCAACTGTCGCGCGATATTTAGTGGAACAAATTGGCTTGGCCTTAATGCAACGCGCTGCGGGCGAAGACCCGTTGAGCATCCACGCCACGCTCGTTTTGGCGTTTTCTGTGCTTCAAAGGCCACCCAAAACCGGGCCGACCGCTGCCGCCGGCTGACTGTTTGCGAACTCGGCGTGTGTATGCGGCGCGTGGCGAGATGTAGAGCAAATCTGCAAGGCGCATCCAGTGGGCGCCGGTCATTCCAAGGTCTCTCGAGGTCCCTTTGGAACACAAAACGCGCCCCGCAACGGGGCGCGTTTCGTCAAGGATGTGGCACCAACTTTACGCGGCTTCCGCCGCCAATGCCTGCATCCGGCGTTCGCTTTCTTCACGGCTAAGCGCGACAGATGTCCGAACGCCGCTGGCGACGAAGGTCATGAGCCCTTCGACCACCCGTTCGTTAGGATCGATGCCGGCACAGCTCAGCACTTCGCGCCCGTCACGGGAACGGGCCCAACGCGCGATTTGATCCGGGCCATTGCCGTACTTTTTGTCGTCGGCAATCGCATCGTCCAAGGCTGCCAACACAACGGCGGCAAACAGTTTACGGGCACGTTGACCTTGTTCAAAGTTGTAGGCCGTGCCGTCAACGAAATCTCGCATTTCGTCGTCCTTCTTATTTCTTTTTTGTCTTTTTGGCGTGGCGACCGTTATGCCCAAAAATTGCCCGATTCTGGCATGCGAATTTGATAGCTCTGCCATTCGCCAGGCGCATAGCTCATAACGACGGTCTACTCGAACCGGTGTATTGCCACCCCCTCAGCCCCGATATATAGATTTCCTTAGTATTCTAACAAGTGGCACGGGCAAAGATTTCCTAAGGAGGACTCGATGGCGAAGATCAATGGCAACGAAATTCGCCCAGGAAATGTTCTCGAACATAACGATGGTCTCTGGGTCGCGGTCAAAGTCGATCACGTCAAGCCCGGCAAGGGCGGCGCGTTTGCACAGGTCGAACTGAAGAACTTGCGCAACGGCTCAAAACTGAACGAACGCTTTCGATCCGCCGATAAGGTGGAGCGTGTTCGGCTGGAACAAAAGGACCAGCAGTTTCTGTACGAAGCCGATGGCATGTTGGTCTTTATGGACACCGGGACCTACGAACAGATCGAATTGCCATCGGATATTTTGGGGGACCGGCGCCCGTTTCTCCAGGATGGCATGACGATCCAAATCGAATATTACGACGCCGAGGCATTAAGCGCCACGCTGCCGCAAAAGGTCACTTGCACCGTGGTCGAAACTGAGCCCGTGGTGAAGGGACAGACCGCGGCAAACAGCTTCAAACCGGCCGTGCTCGATAACGGTGTGAAAGTCATGGTTCCGCCGTTTGTCGGGCAAGACGAAGCGATCGTCGTGAACACCGAAACGATGGAATACGCCGAACGGGCCTAAGATCCCCCGGACCAGGGCCCGCGGCGCGGCGGCGGTGTCGGCGGCGTTGTTCGTCCCGATCGCGGAATGCGGCTGGCCGACAGCCTGCCTGCACCCGCCGCGCCCCGCAGCGGCATGGCACCACGATCTTCGCGCAACGACCGAATTGGACCATCCTCGAACGGATCACGCGGAGACACGCCACGGAATGTCGGGCGGGTTTCAGCATGGGGCGGCGTGCCATGGGTCTGGGTCCAAAAGTCAGGACCACCCCGCTTCAGCCAGGCCGGCAACAGTAAGATAACCCCGGCGACAAACCCGCCGGCATGCGCCCAATAGGCCACGCCGCCTTCGCCGCCTGTGCCGGCGGCTGCGCCGTTGACCAGCTGCAATGCGAACCAAATCGCGAGGATGATCCAAGCCGGCAAGGTAAAGATGCGGATGAAAACGACCAAGAAGACAAGAATGTCCACGCGCGCACGCGGAAACATCAGCAAATAGCCCCCCATAACGCCCGCAATAGCGCCCGACGCGCCGACAACCGGAACCGCCGAAGATGGGTCTGAGATCATTTGCACAAAGGCCGCCGCGACGCCGCCGGCCAAATAAAAGATCAAATACCCAATATGGCCCAGCAAATCCTCGATATTGTCGCCGAAGATGTACAAAAACAGCATGTTCATGATCAGATGTAGCCAGCCGCCGTGCAGGAACATCGAGGTTACCAGCGTATGGCTGTCGATCCCTTGCGCGGCATTGGCCGGAATAAGTGCCCATTCATTGTAGAACGCCATGAGCTGGGGCGGGCTGGATGCCAGCTGCGGAAAATACAGCAAAAAGACGATCACGTTTGCCGCAATCAAGCCCCAGGTGACGAATGGGGTATTGTCAGACGGGTTATGGTCGCGGATCGGAAACATGACACGCAGGTGGGCATAACGTTGGGAAATTCAACCGTTTTGCAATCAGTCGAAATCGTCGGCGGCCAGGGCGAGCCGGATTTCCCTGCGCACCATTTTTCGCACATTGCGCGTGATGCGCTGGCCAAGCGCGCCCTGTAATTCGTCCCGCACAACTTGGCTGATGAGATCGCGCAGCGCCTCTTCGTCGAGGACCCCCAATTCAGCGGCGGCCTCTTCGGCCAGCGAGGATGTCTGCGCGAAGGCCGCCTCAGCCTGGTCAATTTCAGCTAGGGTATGCGACACCGCGGCATGATCCAAGCCCGCCTCATCGCCGTCCAAGCTGGGCGTGATGCGTGTTTCGGCATTTGCTTGCTGGCTCTCGGCGCTGGATTGGTCGCGCCGAATTGCGCGGGTGAATATAGGCATCACTTCGGACAGGTCTTCATCGTAGCCGCCAATGTCTTCGCCGCGGGCGTGACGGGCGGAGGCGATATCAAGCGCCGGCTGCACTTCTTGGGTTTCCGCCCACTCCGTGTCGCCATGCTCTGGCTCAAATTCATTTGGCTCAGCAGGTCCCACGGGATCAAGATCCGCCGCATCGGGTTCGGGTGCGGTCTCCTGAGCATCGGACATGTCGAGCTCCGACGCGCGCTCCTCCCCGGGCGCTTCGTCGAGCGTATCGTCGTCCGCATCGCCGTCCGGTGCCGCCGCGTCGGCTTCGTCCGGGAAATCCTCGGCTATGGCATCGGGTTCATTGTCCGGCAATGAGCCATCGTCACGGTCCTCAGACGCATCGCTTGCGTCCGTCTCTGGATTGGCCTCGTCGCCGGACGATGCAGCATGACCGTCGTCTTCCTCCGATAGCTCAGTTTCCGGCACGATCGAAAGTGCAAGCGGTGTATCCGTATCCCCCCCATCGTCGCGACTATCTGCACTTGCGTCTGAATTGGCATCGGCCTCAGGCGCATCGACTTGCGCCCCATGTTCTTGTGTGTCGGCATCCTCGCCATCAAGCGGCCAGGCTGTCGCCGCGCCATTGGCCCAGGCGACATTTTCGCCAGCCTCGTTGGGTTGATCTTCGGTGTCCTCGGACCTGTCGGGATCACCGGCTTCATCGGAAATATCGGAAATGGGCTGATCCCAATCCGGGATCGGGCCAGTTACGGAATAAAGGCCAAATTTGTCAGCCGGATCGGCATCAGCGCCTTCGTCGTTGTCGGTGCTTTCGGCTTGTTGATCTTGGGAGGCCGGTGCAGTGGCCGTGTCTGGCGTATCGGGATCTGCGCCAACCTGCCATTCATCCGACGGCGCTGCGATCACCTCATTATAGGGAACCGCGTCACCGGTATCGGTGTCCGTTTCGACCTCATCGACGGAGGCTTCGGTCTCAGGCGCGTCAGTGTCGCCGTCAGCATCAGGCTCGGCGTCGGCGTCAGGCCCGGCGCCGGCATCAGGCCCGGTGTCAACATCAGGCTCGGCGTCAACATCAGGCTCGGCGTCGGCATCAGGCTCGGCGTCGGAGCCATCGTCCTGCACCGACGGAATGGCATCGCCGAAGGCTGCATCGTTGTCGGCGACGCGCAAGGCCGGCGTTAAGACCAGACGGTCGCTTGTCTCTTCGACGTCTGTCCGCTCTGCCAAACCGGTATCCGAGACGAGGCGGCGGATCGATGACAACACGTCTTCGATATCATCGTGTTTTGCAGGCTCGGTCATTCGCGGCGCTCCTGGTGTCATGCACAGCAGACCCGGATCAAGGGTTGGTCAACACGCAAGGTAACCGGGGTTCCACACCAAAGACAATCCACCCGAATCCAGGCGACAATGCGGCAGTGTCATTCCAATTTAGCTCAATCGCGGCCAATTCGGCTCAAGATGGCGTCCAACCGCTCACCCTGCTCGGATGTTATTCGGGCCGGCGCGTTTGAAAATGCTTCGGCATAGGCCTCGGGATCGTATTCATCAACCGGCAAGCCCAGGTTCGACACCGTCAAAAGTCCAATCGACGACAACACGGCGTAAGCCCCAATATATAGATCGGCCTGCGCCTCGATACGCCCAATACGGGCATCAATGACGTCCTGTTCGGCATCGAGCACATCAAGCGTCGTGCGCGCGCCAAGTGCCGCCTCTTCCTGAACGCCCTGAAAAGCAAGCTCCGCAGCGCGGATTTCCTGGTCCGACGCGATTATCTGCGCGTTGGCGATTCGAAGCACGGCATAGGCTTCACCAACGTTTTGAATGATCACACGAACCTGCTGGTTTAATTCTGATCGAGTCGCCGCAAGCGTCGCCAATGCGACACGCTCCAGCGAAAAAAGCTGCCCCCCGCTATAAATTGGCTGATCAAATGTCAGCGTAAGGGCCGTGCTATTTGACCGGTTGCCGGTCACGGCGGACGAGTTTCTGCCAGTGGTGGCCCGGAGGGTTACGGTCGGGCCGTAATCGGTACGGGCGGCGGCAAGCGACAGTTCATCGGCGGCAACGGTGCGCTGCAATTGGCGGATCAGCGGATGATTGGCGCGTGCGATGGAATCCGCTTCGGCCTCGCTTGCCGGGAAACTGGGCAACGCGCCCGGCCCAGCAATACCAATGGGCGCAATGCCCACGGCAAGGATGTAAAGCTCTTCCGAGATCTCCAATTGACCGCGCGCCGCCGCCAGATCCGATTGTGCGGAGGCCAGCGATGCTTCGGCCTGCGCAACATCCGTACGGGTATCTTCGCCAACCTCAAATCTGTCCTGCGCCGCCCGCAATTGTTCGGTTACGACCCGAACGTTTGCTTCGCGCACCTGCACCACCTGGATGTCCTGCCAAACGTTGATATAGGCCGTCACGGCATCAAGCAGCACTTGCTGCTCAAGCGAAACAAGGCCTTCGCGTGCAGATTCGACCTGTTCCCGCGCCGATGCGATCAAGAGCTGTGACCCACCGTTGTCATAGACCAGCAGGTCTGCCACGAGATTAAGGGACGTGGTGTAGAGATCGGTCGGCGTGGTATAGGTCGTTGAGGCCGTGAAGCTGATGATCGGGCGCAGGCCAGCAATCTGCTGGGCCACGTTTTCGTCCGACAGGCGCAACAAGAACCGGTTCTGGTCCAAGAGGTCCGAATTTCGGTACGCCGCAGACAGCGCGTCGCGCAGCGAATGCGCTTGGGCCGTTTGCACCAAACACAAAGACAGCAGTATCGCCCCAGCCAATCGCAAAATCATGTCCGTCCCCTCTAGGCCATTTTTGTCGTCAAAAGACGAATGTCTCCGCCACGTCGAACCCCGGCAGAATCGGGGCGGTGGCATTGAAATCCATCCGCCAGCTCACCCGGCCTCCAGTTTTTATCCCCAAACGCATCTCCCCGAGCGCGCCATCCATGAAAATAGCTGCAATGCGACCGCCCTCTTTCAGCTGATCAAGCAACATCTCAGGAATATACGCCACGGCGCCTTCGATCAGGATCACATCATAGGGCGCGTTCTTCGCGTTCCCTTCGTGCAGCGTCCCGCCGACGATAACCGCATTGTCCGCACCCGCCGTGGACAGCGCAAGCTCGGCGTCTCCGGCCAGCGCTTCATCGTCTTCGACGCCGACCACCGCCTCTGCGATATGCGCAACAACAGCGGTGCCATAGCCCAGCCCCGCGCCGACATGCAGCACCAGCTCGTCCGCGCGGATATCCAGCGCATCCAACATCTTGGCGAATGTGCGCGGCTCCAGCATAACCCGCCCTTGCGCGAGCGGGATCGGGGCGCCTGCATAGGCCACGTCGCGGGCAGCATCGGGGACAAAGTTTTCGCGTGGGACCGAAAGCATGGCATCAATGATCGGAAACTTCGTGACATCGGATGGGCGTACCTGAGTATCGACCATCACAACACGCAAATCTGAGAAGTCCGCCATGCGAAAAGAACCGGCCAGTTCATTTTTTCCATCACGGTTTGATCGCATGAAAGCTACGCTCTGGCAACCAGCAGATTACGTTGACAAAGCACATCCAAGTGATGCCATTGCGTCTTTGGGACCAAGGGCCTCAGACCGAAACCACCGGTGTCGCTTGGACCAGCTTTCGTTTAGAACAGGAGGCGACGCCGCGCCGCGCATCGACGGAATTTGCTCCGGCCAGGGTCAAACAGCCATTGGCAAGCACAGCATCCTCTGACATGACGCAGCGGAGCTTTGGCTCTCGCATCCTTAGATACCCCGGTGGTCGGCATGGATGAATTTGCACGCTACGCGATTTTTGCAGTGCCCGATGGCGCCTTTTTTCGCACGGCAAGCACATGGCTCGGCTGGGACAGTGCCGCGGGCATCGAGGTCGCACATCCCGATTTGCCGAACCTGCCGGCATCCGAAGCAGCAATCTTAACCGCGACGCCGCGAAAATACGGCTTTCACGGCACGCTTAAACCGCCGTTTCGGTTGGCCAGAGGAACTACGCGGGGCGAGCTTGAGGCCGCCATAGCGGCCTTTTGTGCCGCTCGACCGGGCGTGGAGATCCCGCGGCTCGCGATCCGCGCGATGGGTGGTTTTGTTGCCGCTGTTCCCGCCACGCCGCAACCGGATTTATCTGCATTGGCCGCGGCCATCGTGGCGGGCTTCGATCCGTTCCGCGCGGCAGCCCCGCCCGATGAGCTTACCCGGCGGCGCAAAGCGGGGCTAAGTGAGAACCAAGAGCTTATGCTCCGCCACTGGGGCTATCCGTATGTGTTTGATGAGTTCCGGTTTCATCTCACCTTGACCGGGAAGATCGATGGAACTGCGGCCGAAGAAACGGCCAGCCGCCTGTCCGAGCACTTTGCCCCGGTGCTGCCGGCACCTTACGCGATCGATAATCTCTGCATGCTGGGCGAGGCATCGGACGGTCGATTTCACATTCTGAACCGCTATCCGCTGACGGGATGACTGCGCTGGTCCGATCGGAACGTTCGCGGCCCTTCAAGGCCCCGTCAACGGCGCTCTCAACGCAGTCTATTCCGGATGAGGCTCCGGCGCGGGCCTGAGCCGCGCCATGAGCAGGCTGTCTTCGAGCCGCCCTTCGGTGATCGTGTCACCCCGCATCGTCGCCTCAACCTCAAATCCAAACGCCTCGTAAAGCGCAATGGCGCGCGTGTTTTGTGCCGCCACGTCAAGTTGCAGGCGTCGTAGACCATGCCAATTGTCAGCAAGATCGATAACAGCCTCGATCAGCGCTCGGCCAATTCCGCGCCCCCAGAAATCATCATGAACAAACAAAAAGAGCTCGCCCACATGGCGCTGGCGTCCGTACCGCAAGATCAGGCTCGCTTGACCAACCGCCAAACCATCCCACACGGCAACCAATGGATGCATATTGCCTTCCGGCTCCAGCAATCGGCGGCGCATGAATTCCGCGCCGGTATA
>JBCDBR010000035.1:0-37033 GCA_039183205.1 Pseudomonadota bacterium
AGACGTGTTCGAATACATCGAGCTATTCTACAACCCGAAGCGCAAGCACACGAACAACGGCATGCTGTCGCCCGTTGACTTCGAAACCAGACAGCTCAAACTGAAACAGGCAGGTGTCTAGGAAACTAGGGGCACCTCAAATCTCCAGATCGGATCATGTGTCGCTTTTCCCAAGCGTGCAGGTGAGGGAGTGGCGCGTGTAAGGGACACATACCGATGATTAGACTTCTAGCGCGTCGGGGAGGAGTTACGCATGTATTCTCTGCTGAAATCGTAGGTTTTCTGAATGCACGCCATGCTGCGGATGTCTGTGGCCCCGCCAGGGGGGCGAGATCGTTTCCGCCAACGGCAGGCCATGGCGCCATTTGCTGTGGGACGTGATCGACCAATAGGCGCCAACTCAACGCGCTCGCGCGTTTGACAACCACTTGATCCGTGTCTCGCACCCCTCCCTAGGCGTGCGTCAAAACCGATCAGACAGCGTATGCCGCGACCAATTGACAAGCGGCGATACATCGCTTTCTTTGCATAGGTCAGCACGGTCGCCACTTCCCGGTGGCGCTAAGAGGGAATGAGGTGCGGGTTCTCCCAATGCCTCGACTGCCCCCGCAACTGTAAGCGGAGCGTTGACGCCAAGAATGCCACTGGTCGCAAAGCGGCTGGGAAGGCTGGCGCCGACCATACTCCGCAAGTCAGGAGACCTGCCTGCTGATCAATGACGATCAACCAGGCGGGGTGACCTGGGGGAGTGGACCGATGCACGACGCCGATTGCGCGACACCAGCTACTCGCATCAGCGCGGCTTTTGAGCCGACAGGACCAGCCTGCACTCGCCTCGCAGAGAGGTGGGGCCGGTGGATGACGCATCCGTAACGCTATCGGTTTGCTTGCGATGCCGCGATGGGCGCGAGATCCGCGAGACCGATCTGGATCAGCGCGGCGGCCGCCGTCTGGCGCGCGCCATCCTATCGGCGTTTTCCGCGAGTGACGCAGCCCGACATGGCGTGTCCTTGCGCGGCGTAAACTGCATGAGCCAGTGCAAGCGGCCCTGCACCATCGCGCTTTCGGCACCGGGCCGATTTACCTACCTTTTCGGCGACCTCGACCCGGAAACCAACGCGCCAGAGGCCCTCGCCGTGGCTGCCGCTTACGCCCAGTCGGAGACCGGGTTCCTGACCCGAGCCGAGCGACCGGAGGTGCTGCAAGCCGGTATCCTCGGTCGCATCCCACCCCTTGGCTTCGACGGTGATCTCGTCGAACCGCTCCCCCCGATAACGACAGAAAACTCAGAGGAGACAGACCAAACATGATTTCATTCCGCATGTCCCATGTGCTCGCCGCGACGGCCATCCTGGCCGCGTCGCTAGCGCCCGTGATGTCCCAAGCTCAGGACGTCACGATCGGCCAAACCTTCCTCGCCTCTGGCCTCGACCCTGCCGAGGGCTCCAACGGATGGGCGCTGGTCAGCCACGGCATTGGCGAGCAGCTCTTTCGGGTCTCGCGTGAGGGCGAGGTGGTTCCGAATCTCGCGTCCTCTGCCACGCTGAACGACGATGGCACCTGGACCATTGAACTGGCGGACGACCGGTTCTTTTCGGACAGGACACCGGTCACTGCTGAGATTGTCGCGACCGCACTGAACCGCACAGGCGAAGCGAACCCATCCGCTCGCGCCACAGCGGGACGTTTGGTGTTCACGGCCGTCGATGCCGACACGTTGAATGTGGAAACTGAACAACCCACCACGATCCTGCCTTCGATCCTCGCGGAATGGGCCTTCCCCGTCTACATGATGGCGGGTGACACCCCGATCTTCACCGGTCCCTTCGCCGTGGAGGCGTTTGAACCCGGCGGGTCGATTGAGATGGTGCCAAACGCCCATTACGCGGGCGCCGAAGATCGCCCGAACGTCACCCTGCGCCGGATCGCCGATGGTCAGTCGCTGGCGCTTGCCTTCGCGTCAGGGGAACTCGACTTGGCCTTTAACCTGCCGGTCGAAACCCTCGCGATGCTGGAGGCCACGGAGGGCGAAACCGTCTCCTTCCCGGTCGCGTACCAATACATGATGTGGATGAATACAACGACGCCTGCCTTGGCAGACCCTCGCGTGCGGCGCGCCATCGACATGGCCGTAAACCGGGCGGATCTGGTGACCGCGGCGCAGGCCGGTGTTCCGGCCACTGGTGCATTTGCGGGAAGCTATCCGTTCGCCGCAACGGGCACCCTGCCATACGACCCGGACGCCGCCGCGGCGCTGTTAGACGAGGCAGGCTGGACCTTGGGCGCGGACGGTATGCGCAGCCGGGATGGCGAGCCGTTGGAACTGGTGCTCTACGCCTATCCGCAGCGGCCTGATCTTGTGACGTTCCAGCCCGTCATCCGCGCGGCGCTGGCGGAGATCGGGATCGCCGCCACGACACAAGTCACCGAAAGCCCGAGCGATGTCGCGGCCAGTGGGGAGTTTGACCTCTTCCTCTGGGCGCAACACACGGCGCCGGCGGGTGATCCGGGCCTCTTCCTGTCGCTTTTCTTTGAGACGGCGGCATCACGGAACTACAGCGGATGGTCCAACGCAGAATTTGACGCGCTGATCGCTGATCTGCGCGCCGAAGGTGACCCGCAGGCGCGGATCGACCTCGCGCTCCGGGCGCAAGAGATGATCGCGGCGGAGGCGCCCGTGTCGTTCCTCGTCACGCCCGAATGGCATGTGGGCCTATCACCCGCGCTGGCCGGGTATGAACCCTGGGGATCGGACTATTACGTGATCCGGCCCGATCTGGTCGTGTCCGAGTGACCTTAACGGCGGCGGCGCTTTCTGTTGCACGGCTGGCCCTGTCTTGGCTGGCCGTCACAGCCGCCGCCTTTCTTTTGCTGCGCCTGATGCCGGGGGACCCGGTTGAGGTTTTCCTGACGCAAACAAACATCCGCGCGGGTCCGGAGGTTGTCGCCGCCTACCGCGCGCAATGGGGGTTGGACGGGACCCTCCTTTCGCAATTCCTCCGATGGCTTAGCGGGTTCCTGACCCTCGATTGGGGCATGTCTTTCGAGACCGGCCGCCCGGTGGCTGAGGATTTTGCAGCAAGGCTGCCGTATTCCGCTGCCATCGGATTTGGCGGAACGATCCTCGTGGTGATCGGGGGCTACGCACTCGGCTTCTTTGCGGCGCATAGGCCGGGCGGTTGGGCGGATACGACGTCCCGGGCTTTGGCCGTTGCGGGCCAAGCGCTCCCCGCTTTTGCCGTTGGACTTGTGCTGCTTTGGGTGCTTGGCGTGCAACTGCGCTGGATCAACGCCTTCGGCGGCGGTCCGGTTGAGCGCATTTTGCTACCAATGCTGCTCGTGACGTTCTTTTCGCTCGGCTCGATCTCGAGGATCACGCGGGCCGGGTTCCTGAGCGTGAAAGACAGCCCGTATTATCGAACGGCCCTTGCCAAGGGACGCTCTCGCCTGGGGGCGCTCTGGCATCATGGTCGGGCGGCAGGGGCGCTCACCCTGATCGCCGGGCTCGCTCCTGAGATGGCCTGGATTGTCGGTGGAACGGCGGTGGCCGAGATCGTGTTCGGTGTCCCCGGCGTGTCGGAACGCGTTGTCCAAGCGGTCAACCATCGAGATTACGCCGTCCTACAGCCCTACATCGCCCTTGTCGCGCTGTGGGTGGCGCTCGTCCTGCAAACCGCGCGCATCCTACGCCACAGCTTGGACCCGAGGCTCACATGAAGCGCGTTGGCTTGATCATCCTTGGTTTGGGCCTGATTGCTTTTCTCGCGGCGATGGCCAGCGGCGGTCTGGACGATCCGCACGCTATCAATTTGGCCAATCGCTTGGCAGGCCCGTCAGCGGATCATCTGTTGGGGACAGACCACCTGGGTCGCGACCTTGCCGCGCGGATCGTTTGGGGGGCGTTGCCCTCTGTCATGGCGATCGGGATCGTTCTTGTCGGCGGCATCGGGCTCGGCGTTCTGGCTGGCGGGATCATCGCCCTCGGACCGGCGGGCTTGCGCAGCGGGGCTTCGTGGCTTGCGGAAACAGCGCTTGCCGTGCCGACTTTGGTCACCGCCCTCGTTCTGTCCGCCATACTTGGCGCAGGCGTCTGGACGGTCGCTATGGCGCTCCTCCTCACCAGTTGGGCGCCCTACGCCATCACAATCGCAGCGCTGTTCGACCGCATCCGTGGCGAGGCCTATTGGAACGCCAGCCAGGCCTTAGGGGTTCCAATCTCCGCAGCGATTGCACGCCATATGATCCCCAACGCGTGGCCCGCCATCGGGGCTCTGGCTGGTGCGGATGCAGGTCGCGCGGTCGTCCTTGTCGCGTCCCTTGGGTTTATAGGCTTGTCAGCAGATACCGGGCGCCCGGAGTGGGGTGCGATGATCTTCGAGTATCGAACGTTCCTTTTCACCGAACCACGCTTGGTCCTGGCACCGGTGCTGGCTTGTGCTTTGGTGACGTTGTTTTTGCACGTCATGCTTGATCGCAGCGCATCCGCACACGATCGCTAGCGATGCGAAGGGGTCGGGCCCGCACCAACCTTGACCAACCGACCGCCGCCGGACGAACTTGAGCAGATGCTCCACATCGGCACGAAAATCAAAGTGACTGTGCGAGATGAATGCAACGGCGCCCTTGGCAAAGTCGGGGAGGAGCGCGTCTTGAAGCACGACGACGACACTTTGGCCACAGCGGGCGTGGGGACATGGCGTAGCAGTTCCGCCGGGTTTTGGGAGAAGACGGGGATGGCGCGGGCTTTGATATCGCCAGTTTCGATGCAGACGGACGGCAGCGTCTCATCGAGGCGAAGACCAAAAACGGGTGGGAACGCACTCCGTTCCATGTCTCGCGCAATGAACTTGCAGTGGCAGATGAACGACGCGAGGAATGGTGCTTGTTTCGCCTCTGGAACTTCGCACGAACGCCCAAGGCTTTCGAGCTGCGCCCGCCGCTTGATGCGCATGTGACGCTGACTGCGACCAGTTTTCAAGCAAGCTTTCATTGAGACGTTTCGAGGAAGCGGCCCGCCAAAGGACCCCACCAACGGAGCGCAAGATAAAAGGCTTGCCGCATTCGGCATGCAAGCATCTGTTGATAAGAGGTATTTTCAACCGCGCCTCTCGAGGCAATGCGGCATGGCATGCTCTAAGCCACTGACAATATTGGAGGAACACTGCGGCACGCCTCAAGAACAAAGACCAATGGCACTAGGAACTCCTATTAATATCATAGGGTTGAAGAGTTTGCCGGCACCGCTGGCTTCGTCGCAGCACGCAAATCGGTGAACAGTAACAACGGCATAGCGGGCAACCGCGCCAAGCTTTTTATCTAGCGCTCTTCCAAATGGTTGATGGCTGCCGCCGCCAGGGCCACTGCAAGTCCCAAAAGATCATCCAACTGAAGTCCGTTTCGCACGCCGCAGCTTGTCGCTCCGCGACAGCGGCTTTGAAGCTCTGCACATCGAGGTGACGAGCCCCCATCCTTCTCAGCATGACAAGGTCTCGCCCCTCACCACAACGCAAACGTCCGACCCAGTCGGTCGGCGTCGCGCGGCTTGAGGCGGCACTGGTGAAGGTGGCCACGCTGGTTTCGAATGACCCGGCTTTCGCGCCGATCTTCGAGCGGTTGGAGGCAGAACTGGACGCGGCCGTGAAGAAGGAAAAGCGGCTATCGGAAGCACAGCGCCGGGCGCGGGCGCTCCTGGCTCAGAAGGCGATGCGGGAGACGAGTTCGGCGACATGCTCCAGCGACGCGCCCTTGCCATATCGCTCCCGGTCGAGCCGGTGACCGAAGAGGTCGCGCCTGATCCGGTCGTCGATCCCGGCGGCGAGCATCCGGTCCTCGAAGGAATGGCGCAGGGAATACATCGAATGGCGCGGCGTCTCTAGAAGGCCGTTGGCGCGAAGGAACTTGTTCACGACCGCGCTCAAAGTCGCGCGGTTGCGGTAACGCGGGAAGCCTTGAAGGTACTGCTTAAAGGCCTCGAGGGAGACGCCGGTCAACGGGATCACGCGGCGGGCATAGTGCGACTTCAATTGCCGCCCCTCGGGTTCAATGGATATGTGCGGAACGTCGCAATCCAACCGGATCGTGTCGGCCGTCAGCGCCGCGCCTTCGGAAGGTCGATAGCCGGTGTTGATCATGCCGAGCAGCAACGCTCGGGCCTGGCCGTTCAACCCGTCCAGCGCGCCGGGCGCGAGCAACCGTGTCCTGATCCACTCCTCGCTGAAGGGTGGGCGCGTCTGCTTCTCACCCTCCTTGAAGGACAGCTCACCCAAGGGCAACTCCAATCCAAGCCGCTTCATCGTGTTCACGGTCTTCAACACGTCGCCCAGATGGATCAAGTCCTTGTTGGCTGAGTTCGCCGTCACCTCTCCCGCCTCGATCCGGTCAAGCCAGTGCTGGCGGAAGTCGAGCATGTCGTCGCGGGTGATATTGGCGATCTCCTTGTTGCCGACGACAGCCACAAAGTTCTTCACCGCCTTCTTGCGCGGCGCCTCCCAGCGGCGCAGTTGGTCCTCGCTCTTGCCGAGGGTCTTTTCCTTGGCCAGGCCCCAATAGAGCTCGAGTGCTTTGGTGACCGTGATGTGGGGTTCGGGCACAGTGCCGAGCAAAGCGGCGGCCTCGATGGCATCGGGCTGGTTCGCGAGCGCCGGGATGGCCTCGACGCGTTCAACCACATCCTCGACCGGAAGCGTGGCCACGGCCCCCGCATCCAGATACCGAAAGCCCCGCGCCCGGGCGAAATCACGCGCCGCCTCGTAGCGGGCGTCCGCATCGACGCTGTTCCCTGCCAGCCGCATCTCCCAAGCCTCGATCATTTGGCTCCACGCGCGATCCGCCTTGCTCTTGGCTACAGTCTCGGAATCGGTGTGCAGGCTGATCCAGACTGTTTCGCGCGGCTCGACGCCCCGGTACCGGCGCGGGACGCGGCGACGGAGGTGATAAAGACGGCCTCGTTTCGCGATGCTCATGGCGGAAAAATCCCCCATTTGTGCAGCAAATTGTGTAGCAAAATGTGCAGCAAATCAAGCGGACCAAACACCGCCATCAGCGCGAAAACGCCGAATTCCGCTCTACTATCAGTGTCTTGTGATGGGCCTATTCAGCCAAAAATGGCGGAGAGACAGGGATTCGAACCCTGGAGACGGTTTCCCGCCTACACACTTTCCAGGCGTGCGCCTTCGACCACTCGGCCACCTCTCCGGTATTGGGCGTCATAGCGCGGGTGACCCCTGTGGTGCAAGCGTCGCTTTACACCGCAAAAGTCAGCGTCACCCGGCGGTTGCGCGAGCCCTTATTCTCGACCTTGGCAATCGCGATTTTGCCGATTTCCCCGGTCTTTGCGACATGGGTGCCGCCGCAGGGCTGAAGATCGATTTGATCCATCCCCGCCCCAATCCGAACCAACCGGATCCGGCCCGCATCGCGCGGTGGCTGGACCGACAGGGTTTTCACCAAATCAGGCTTTGCGTCCAATTCCTCCGCATCAATCCAGTCTTCACTAACGACAAGATCGCGACTGATGATCGTATTTAGGCGCCCTTCGATCACGGGTTTCGGCTCGGGCAATTCCTTCATTGAAAAATCGAGCCGACCGCGGTCGGCCGCAATCGCGCCGCCGGTGACCGGGTAAGGAAGAACGACAGACAGGATATGGAGCGCAGTGTGCATTCGCATATGCCCGTACCGTCGGTCCCAATCGAGCTGTTGATCCACTACATCACCGACCTCCGGCATGGCCATGGCTTCGGCCGGGACCAAGATGATCTGGCCGGCCTCGCCCTTCACCGCGGTGGCGATGTCGAGCCGCCCGCCGGCCCAAAGAACGCGACCGCTATCGCCCGGCTGCCCGCCGCCGCGCGGATAGAAAATCGTTTTATCGAGCACGATGCCGCCTTCTTCGGTATGGGCAATCACGGTGCCTTTGGCCGATTTGCTGTAGGCATCTTGGGCGTAAAGCTGGGCGGTCATTCCGCATCTCCTGCGGCCAAATCGGGCGCGTCCGGCCCAGCTGGATGATCTTGGATATCGCGCGGGGCGCTGCTGGTCACGGCCGGGTGCAGCGCTTCGGGGTTTCTTAGCCACAGATCGCGTTGCGCAAAGGGTATCTCAACGCCCTCCGCGGCAAAACGTTCGGCGATTTGATGGTTGATCTCGGTCTTCACATTAAGCACCTCATTGACGTCCCGCAAAATCGCACGGATGCGAAAATCAAGGCTGCTTTCACCAAAGCCCAGAAAGTCGACCGCGGGCGCGGGATAGGCGGCGACGCCGGGATGGGAGTGGGCGATCTCTTCGAGCATCGTCTGTATCTGGCGGGTATCGCTGCCATAGGCGACACCGACTTCCATCACCGCCCGGCCGATATTGTTGCCGCGCGTCCAATTCGTGACCGTGCCGGAGATGAAATCCGCGTTTGGCACGATCACATCGGTCTTGTCGAATGTCTCGATCCGAGTGGACCGGACCGAGATTGTTTTGACAATCCCCATCTGCCCATTCACTTCGATCCAATCGCCCTCGGAAATTGGCCGCTCGATCAATAGGATGATCCCCGAGACGAAGTTCGACACGACATTCTGAAGGCCAAATCCGATCCCCACGGAAAGCGCGGAAATGACGAATGTCAGCGCCGTTAGATCGATGCCGCCGGCATTAATCGCAAAGATCGCCGCCAACGCGACCCCGACATAGCCAAGACCCGAAACAAAAGCGTTGCGGGCGCCGGGATCAAGCCGGGTGCGCGGCAAGATCGTCGACCTGAGTGCGGCTTGCAAAAGCCGTGTGGCCAAGATGCCAATGCCAAAAACGACGAGGATGGCAACGATGGTGCCCGGCGTGATACGGGCATCGCCAAGCGCAAACCCTTCGTTGAAAAGTGCATAGATCTCAAAGATTTGAGTCGGTCGGACACCCCAAATCAGGGCAATGACCGGTATCGAAATAAGCGCCAGACCAAAGTTGATCAGAACCGGGACCAAGGCTTGCCGCGCGTCTTCGACGCTGGTCCGCGTCAGTGCTGCGTAGGTATCCCGGATCGGCATCTGCAAAACATGCATGACGCCGAGATAGCCAACCGTGAGTGCCGTCGGCACCATCAGCGCTTGGGCCGCGTTCAAATAGCCCGCCGCCGCAAGAAGCGGGCCGGCAACGCCCACCATCCGCATCGCGGGCACGAGAAACCCTAAGATCCGTGCTCCAAGCCCACCGCTGTCGTCCTCGGAAGCCGCAAGCGAGTCACGGCTGATCTTCAGAACCTTCGCGATACGAATGTAAAGGATCCCCAGAACAGCATATACCGGCAGCAAAAACACGCCGCGGCCGGCGCGGTCGACCTGTTCAAAGCTGCTAATTGTTTCAATGAGCTCGGTCACGCCGACGGCGATCGCCATCCAGACCAACAATTGGCGCACGCCGCGCCGGCGTTCGGGGTTAAGCCTGATGCTGCTCGGCAAATCGTCTTGCGCCGGGATCAACCGCCCGCCAAGCCACAGCGCCAAAAAGACCAGCGCGATGATCTCCATCGTAGCAATCAATAGAGCCCGCCCGAGCGGGCCCAAAATGCTGAGCGTGTCGATGGCTGCGGCAAGAAAAGCAAGCCCGGCGAAGGGCAGCAAAAGCTGGGTAAAGGACAAGACGAACCCAGCCGTGTCGCGCCCGGCGCCATGCAGTTTCCCGGTCAAGGCCTCTGTTGCGCGCACGCTCCAGATCGGCCCGCGGAGCAACAGCACAAGGCCAAGTGCCAGCAGCCCTAAAAATGCCGGCAGCGCATCGCGTATCTCTTGCCGACGCAACTCAAAGATCGTGCGAACGCGGATTTCTCGCCGTAACTCGGCAAAGACGGTGACCAGGGACGCCACCGCATTGTCCCAGTTCAAAGGGTTCAAAGGCGTTGGGCTGGCCTCAAACAGCACTTCGGTCGATCGTTCGCGGATGATTGCATCGATCTGCGAGATCAGGCCGCTGGCGCGGTTGAACGCTTCGGTCGCGGCAAGGCGTGGCACCAAGGCTTCCGTCAGTTCTGCATTGAGTTCGTCTCGCAACGCTGACATGGCCGCCGGTTCGGTTTCACCGTCTTCGGGGGGCGGGCCAAGCGCATCGATTTGCGCTTGAACGCGGTCAATCAGCGCGGCATTCACGCTTTGATCGGCGAGAAATCGCGTGCGCCATTCCGTCAGCTCCGCGCGCAGCGCTTCGAGCGCGTCATTGCTGGCCTCAGCGGCAAGAATGGTCTCTTCGGCCTCACCTGACAGGGCCTGCCAGACCGGATCATCGGCCGATAATTGGGTCTGCGCGCCTGCGGCCAGGACCAGGCCCAGCCACAGCGCAAAAGCACAGCAAAACCGAGCCGCAGCCTTTATCATGGCGCCTCGAACACGACCGGCAGATCGGGTGGCGCAGCGCTGAGCCAATCTGGGACGGGAAGGCCCTTTTCCTGCAAAAAGGCGGGATTATAGAGCTTCGATTGGTACCGCGTGCCGTAGTCGCAAAGGATCGTCACGATGGTGTGTCCGGGCCCAAGCGTGCGCGCCATCCGCACCGCGCCGGCCATATTGATGCCGGTTGAGCCGCCCATGACCAACCCTTCGTCGCGCAGAAGATCAAAGACCAGAGGGATCGCTTCGGCATCGGAGATCTTAAAGCAATGATCGGGTGTGAAGCCGTCAAGATTGGCCGTAATGCGCCCCTGCCCAATGCCTTCGGTGATCGAAGAGCCCGCCGGGTTTGCCGTCCCGGTGGTGTACAGGCCATGCACACCGGAGCCATCGGGATCGGCCAGTGCAATCTTCACGCCCTTCGGTTGCAGTGCGATGCCGACACCGGCCAGTGTCCCGCCCGAGCCAACGGCGGCGACAAAGGCGTCAACCTTGCCGTCCGTTTGGTCCCAAATCTCGGGCCCAGTTGTTTCAACATGCGCTTGCCGGTTCGCAACATTGTCGAACTGGTTGGCCCAAACGGCCCCGTTGGGCAGCGTTCCATTCAGCTTTTCGGCTAAACGTTCGGAATATTTCACATAATTATTGGGATTTTTATATGGCACCGCAGGCACTTGGACAAGCTCGGCACCGGCCAGGCGGATCATGTCCTTCTTTTCCTGGCTTTGTGTCTCGGGGATGACGATGACGGTTTTAAACCCCATCGAGGCCCCGACCAGCGCAAGCCCGATCCCTGTATTTCCAGCCGTGCCCTCCACGATCGTGCCGCCCGGTTTCAACGCGCCTTTCGCCACGGCATCGCGGATAATATAAAGCGCGGCACGATCCTTCACCGATTGGCCGGGGTTGAGGAACTCAGCCTTGCCGAGGATCTCACAGCCGGTCTCGTCGCTGATGCGGTTCAGCCGTATCAACGGGGTGTTTCCGACTGCGGCGGCCAAGTCTTTGTGGATCTGCATCGCCCCTCTCCCGACAGTTGATTGCCAGGGGTATGCGGCCCCGGGGCGAGATTCAAGCGTCGCCGCGAAGCCGGTCGCGATGAAGCGCTAGCCATTGCAGCGATAGGATCAGGGGCGCCACCACAATCTCACCGCTTGCCAAGGCATCCTGGGCGGCCTGGTAGGGCACGACGTGGATGCGGATATCTTCGCCTTCATCGGCCAATCCCCCGATCTCACCGACCTCGGCCAGATCGGCAATGCCGATATAGGAATGCAATTGCTGCGCCGTGGCCCCCGGCGACGGGTAATGCCGCGCAACGAAATGGAGCTTTTGCAGCGTTAGTCCCGCTTCTTCGAGCGCCTCGCGATGGGCGCATTCTACTGGACTTTCCCCGGCATCCACGATCCCGGCCACAGGCTCCAAAAGCCACGGATCGGGATCGCATTGAAGGAAGGGTGCGGGCCGAAACTGTTCAACCAGCAAGACGGCGTCGTGCACCGGATCGTAGGGCAGCACCGTGACAGCTTGGCCGGCTCGGAACACAGCTCGATCAACCGACATTGCGCCGCCGTCAAATCGCGGATGGGTCAGGCGCACATCCTCGAAGGTGAAAAACCCAAGATGGGAATAGTCATGCCCATCGATGGTCACGGTTTCCGCGCCGATGCGGGTGCCAATCGTCCGCGGGCGACGCCATTTTTGGGTATCGAGATCAGCCTGGGCACGGGATTTGATCATGCCCCAACGGCGGCCGACATCTGCGGGTGGTTGAACCCCAAAGGCCGCCATGGCCTCCGTCGCGGCCCTGCTTGTAATAGCGCCCCATTTGGCCTGCCAAACCTCAAGCGACCATTCCGCCCCCACCTGCCACCGGTCCGGCTCGGCCCAATAGATTTCGGCCTCCTGCACATCTTGTCCGACGCCTATGGTGACGGTTCGGCGCGTGTAGCTGTAGAGCCCCTCATAGAAATCGAGCCGTTCGGCGCCGTCAGCCTCAACTTCGATCAGCGCGCCCTCCGCCATGTGCCCGGCATCTTCGTGCAAAAGGGGAAAGTCCTGGTCCTTTGCCGTGGCCACGCGGAAATCCGGCAACGTGGCGGCCGTCATCTCTGCCTCTCGGCCCAAAACGGCCAACAGCAGTGGCGGATGAAGCAGCGTGCCATAAAGAAAGATGCGGGTCTTCGACGCTACCGCCAAATGCGTGACGCCCCTTCGGTCAGCAAACCCGCAACCATGCCGCCCACCAGCAATGTCGACCAAGCCGGTGAGATTGAGAAGAATTGCGCGCCGTATTCCATGAATAAGTTCAACGCGTCGATGATGGCGACGCCAAAATCAGTGTAACGCAGATCGGAGGAGCGGATGAACATCTCGCGCAGCGCGTAATAAATCAGCCCGAAGAAAACGACCCCCGCGCTGGTCCGGATGCCATTGCCGATCGCTGCGGAGAGGCCGAGACCCACCGACTTACCCATGACCGTCCAGCCCTGCCACAGGCCAAGCGCGGCAATCGATGGCTCGAACCAATCATGCGAGATGCCTTCGGGGAACGTGTCGGTCACAAATCCGCCAGCGACATAGCCAAGCCCGGCAAAGAGCAAGGCCGCGACCAGGCGCGCCGCCGTCAGCATCAGGCGTCGGGTCGTGTCACGGCGATCTGCGTGACATCGCAAGTTTGCGACCAAAAGGTCGCCGCACAGGAAGTCAAATAAAGGTTCCACATGCGCCGAAAACGGTCATCAAAGCCCAATTCTGCCACCTCGTCCCATCGCGCGTTGAAGGTTTCATACCACCGCCTGAGCGTCTGTGAATAGCTTTGACCGAATTCCACGCTGCCATCGATACGCAGGCCGGCCCGCTCAATCTCGGCGCGCAGGATCCGGGGCGCGGGCAACATGCCGCCGGGGAAGACGTATTTTTGGACAAAATCGACGCCCTTGCGGTAGATATCCCATTGCCGGTCGGCGACCGTGATAATCTGAAGAACCGCCTTTCGGTTCGGGTGAAGAGATTTGTGTAAGACGTTGAAATATTGCGGCCAATAGCGTTGACCAACCGCTTCGAACATTTCAATCGAGGCGATACCATCGAAGCTCCCGCGGACATCGCGGTAATCTTCCAGCCGAATCTCAACGCGCTCATTCAGCCCGGCCCGGGCGACCCGGTCGCGCGCGTATTTCGCCTGTTCACGAGAGATCGTCAGCCCCGTGACATGTAAGCCACGTTCCCGCGCGGCGTATTCGGCAAAGCCGCCCCAGCCGCAACCGATCTCCAAAACATGCTCGCCGGGTTTTACCTCCAAAGCATCGACCATCGCGGCGTATTTTTGGCGTTGCGCGGTCTCGGTCGCCTCCTGGCCCGTTTTGAACATCGCCGATGAATAGGTCATCGTGTCATCCAGCCAAAGGGCGTAGAAATCATTGCCAAGATCGTAATGCGCCGAGATGTTCTTGCGGGCCTGGCGTTTGGTATTCGATTGCAGCCAAAACCGCAGCCGCTCAAACGCGCGCACCAACTCAAATCCGGCAAAGCCGTTATACACGGCATCGTTATCGGCGTGCAGGAAATCCATAAAAGCTTGGAGGTCGGGACTAGACCACCACCCGTCCATATAGGCCTCGCAAAACCCCAGATCGCCTTCGCGGATAAGCCGGCTAAACAGGTCCGGGTTATGCACAGTCAGTGCCGCCACCGGCCCCGGCTTTTCGCCTTCGGCCCGGAAAATGCGCCCATCGGGAAGCGCAATATCGATCCGCCCAGTTGTGATTGTGGCCGCTTTTTCGAACACAGGCGCAAAGTAGCGCGGCAGGTTTGCTTCACCCTTCGTCGTTGTTCTTATTGTCAAATCCCATCTCCCATCCCAGCCACTCTGCGGTGGTCGCGATCAAGCTGCAAGTCATTTCAGAAATCGCGGTCGGCATAAGCAGCCAAGGCGCGCGCGCGACCCGCAGCCAGCCCGACAATCGGCGCTGCGGGATAGGGGTCCGTCTCGGTCAGGTTCCAGCGTCTCGGAATGGCCTGGAAAAACTGTGCCGCTTCAGGCGACGGGCCCAACCAACGCTGACGATAATCCCCGTTCGGGTCGAATTTCGCCGCCTGCGTTTCAGGGTTGAAGATGCGGAAATAGGGCGTGGCATCCGGACCGGAGCCGGCCGCCCATTGCCAGCCCATCGCGTTTGCCGCCGGGTCCCAATCGACCAGGCAATCGGCAAACCAGTCGAGGCCAATCCGCCAATGCGTCATCAGATGCTTTGTTAAATAGGACGCCACCAGCATGCGCGCCCGGTTGTGCATCCGACCGGTCACGTAAATCTCGCGCATGGCGGCATCGACAACCTCGATGCCCGTGCGGCCCTGCCGCCAGGCATTCACAGGCTCGCTTTCCGCTTCTGACCAAGGGAATTTATCCCAGTCACGGCGCCAATTTGCGGTGGTGATATGGGGCGTGTGAAAGACCAGGTGGTAGGCAAAATCGCGCCAGATCAACTGTTTGACAAATGTCATCGCACCCGCATCCCCCGTTCTGGCCTGGGAGGCTGCGGCCCAATAGCATTGCCGTGGCGAGATCTCGCCGTAGCTCAGCGGCTCGCTCAGACCAGAGGCGCCGGCAAGGTCCAGCCGGTCGCGATCCGCATCATAGCGCGCCATGCGTTGGGCCACGAAATCTTCCAGGCGCTCGGCGGCAGCCGCCGCGCCCAGGCAAAGATGCGGGCGGACGATCTTGGCGCCCCGGTGCATGGCCGCATCGAGCCGCCATGCAGCAAGCGCGTCGCTGTGCGGCCAATGATCCGGCGCGGGGATCGCATTCGGTGCGGCGCGTGGCGGGGCGATGTCTTGTGCCCAAACCGCGCGAAAATAGGGGGTATAGACGCGATAAAAGCCACCCTGCCCGGTCTTAATCGTCCAAGGCTCCGTCAAGGTATGGCCGGAGGTGCTGATTGCCGTGACGCCGTCGGCTTTCAGCGCCGCCTTCACCTGGGTGTCGCGATCCCGCGCAATGGGATCGTAAAGCCGGTTCCAAAATACGCCCGTCGCACCGGTTTCGCGCAGCACGTCGCGCAACACATCCAGGGCGGTGCCGCGCCGGAGGATCAGCCGACTGCCCTGCCCGGTCAGTTCCGTCGCGAAATGGTCGATGGCCAGGCCCAACCGCCAGGCCGGTGCCGCGCCGAGCGCATGGGTCGTCTCATCGTGGACAAAGACCGGAATAACCGGTTGTCCGGTCGCAATGGCGGCCAAAAGCGCGGGGTTATCCGCGCGTCGAAAGTCCCGTCTGACCCACCAAAGAACCGGTGCGGTGCCCATTCATTCCCCCATCCTGACGCCTTGGCCAAGCTAGAACGGGTTCGAAAAGATCAAGTCCCGACGATCAATGTGGACCGCGTGATCGCAGTGGACCCCGGGATCCCCGATGCGGGGATCCTGCGGGCGATCGAGGGCTCCCCTTTTGGGGGCGCGAGATCGCCCGCCACCCGTTTCAAATAGCTGTCAGGCAGCGACATCCACAACCACGCGCCCGCGCACCGCGCCTTTCAGTATCGCGGCACCCAGTTCGGGCAAATCGCTTAGGGTCGCGGGCTGGATCATCTCTTCCAACTTGGCCATCGGCAGGTCCTCGGCCAGACGGGCCCAGGCGCGTACACGGTTCTCAAAGGGTTGCATCACGCTATCGATGCCCAAAAGGTTCACGCCACGCAGCAAAAACGGAATGACCGTTGCAGGCAGACCGGCGCCGCCGGCCAAACCGACCGCCGCGACCGATCCACCATACCGCATCTGGCCCAAAACGCGGGCCAGCATCGCGCCGCCGACCGCGTCGACGCAACCGGCCCAGGTTTCGGTTTCCAAGGGCCGTTTCACAGTCTCGTTGATCTCGTCTCGGGCGATTATGCGTGCCGCGCCCAAGCCCTTCAAATACGGCTCTTGGTCTGGCCGTCCGGTGACACCGGCGACGCTATAGCCGCGATTGGCCAAAATGGCCGTGGCCACAGACCCAACCCCGCCGGCCGCCCCAGTGACCAAAACCTCGCCGTTTTCGGGGCGCAAACCATGGTCTTCCAACGCCATCACGGCCAGCATTGCGGTAAATCCGGCTGTCCCCACAGCCATCGCCTGACGGCTCGTCAACCCCGCAGGCAAGGGGACCAGCCAATCGGCATTCACCCGCGCCTGTTCGGCATAACCGCCCCAATGGGCTTCGCCCACACGCCAGCCGGTCAGCACGACCTTGTCGCCCGGCGCATACCGGTCGTCGTCGGATTGAGTGACCGTTCCGGCAAGATCGATCCCCGGAACGTGCGGATAGGTGCGGACCAAACCGCCACCAGGCCCGATGCAGAGCCCGTCTTTGTAATTCAGGGTCGAATATTCAACCGCAACCGTCACATTGCCCTCGGGCAGGCGGTCCGGGTCGATGTCTTGGACACTGGCGCTGGTTGCACCGGCGTCATCCTTTTCCACAATCAAGGCTCGCATCGTGTTCTCCCTTAGCTCCAAAATACGGCATAGACGGTGGCGGCGCGCACATCTCCGCCCGGCAACAGCACGTCCACTTCGGTAAACGGGTCCCAATGCGTCATTCGCACCATGCCAATGGCTACATTGGTCTCAAAATCCGGCGACCACGCGGCCGAGGTGATTTGGCCAACTTGCGCTTGACCGGCCATAATCGGCCAGGGCCGATCACAAAGCGGAACCGGATCTCCTTCGATGGCAATCGCCCGGATCTGACGGGTCGGCCCATCCTTGGCCACGCGCAATAGCGCGTCGCGCCCGACACAGCCAATGGCGGTCTGGGTATTGCAGAACCGCCCCAAACCGCATTCATGCGGAGTGTTGTCGCGATCCATATCGTTTCCATAGCTTAGCAGCCCCCCCTCGATCCGCTCGATCAAATTGGGGCATCCGGCATGGACGTCGAGCGTCTGGCCGGCCTCCATCAACGCATTCCACAGCGGCATGGCGATGTCGGCGCCCTCGACATAGATCTCATAGCCGCCCTGTTTGGAATATCCGGACCGCGCGATCACCAAATCGCGGCCCTCAAAGTCAAAATGGCCGAACCGGAAAAACCGTACATCGCGGATCGCATCGCCGAAAACCCGCGCCATGAGGTCCTCGGCCTTGGGGCCCTGGACCGCTAAGGGCGACACATCGGGTTCGTCGACCAGCACGTCCAGCCGAAAGCCCTGCGCCACGCCTTTCACCCACAGCAACAAATCGCTGTCGGCGATCGAAATCCAATAGCGATCGTCGGCCAGTTTCACCATCACCGGATCGTTCAGCATACCGCCAGTTTCATCGACAATCGGCACATAGGCGCATTGGCCGGGTAACATGCCGCGCAGGTCGCGAGGGGTGAGCATCTGCATCAGCCGGCCGGCATCTGGGCCGCGCAGCTCGACCTGCCGCTCGACCGAGACATCCCAGATCTGCACCGCATCTTTAAGATGGCGGTAATCTTCTTCAATGGAGCGAAAAACCGTCGGCAAAAGCATACGGTTATAGACCGTATAGGATTTTACGCCCGCGGCCTCGACGCCATCGGAAAACGGCGTCCGCCGCAACCGTCGAGATGGAGAGATCAGGGCCATTGAGGCACCTCATCTGGCATAAATGGCAAGTCGGTATCGGTGGTTTTCACCCCGATCGCGGTCAAAGCGGCATGGACCTGGCCCCGATGGTGCGTCTGGTGGTTGAAAAGCTGCGTAATGCAGACCGCCTTTTGCATCGTCATGAAGCGCTGTGCGGCCCCAGACATCCAGGATAGATCACCCTCGAGATCGCCTTGCTCCAGCCCTCCGGCCCAGACGGTGATCCGGGCATCAAGCTCGGGTCTGCCATTCATAAGCATCGGCCAATCATAGGCTTCCATGCTGTCCTTCAGCCCAAGCTCGGGACCTGGGCCGCCGTCAAACCGCGCCATCCAAATCAGATCGCCCCAGTAAAGGTGGCACAAAGTGCCCAGCATACTGCCCCAAAACAGACCGCGATCCGCCCGCCGTTCGGCGTCATCTAGCGCGTTCACGGCCGCATACATCCACTGGTTTTGCCAGGCATTGTAGCGCGCCATGGTCTGGCAATAGATCGGCGTGATCATCTCAGCGCCCGCCAGAAGAGCCGGACCAATTGATCGGGCAAATCTCTGCTGATTTGCCGCCAAAATCCCAGACGCGGCCCAAATCACGCACCTTCGATTTCAAGCCCCGCGCGGCAATGATATCGGGCCCCATCCAATACTTCGTGTTGCTCATCATCACCGGATGGTCGGGGCTTGCGCCTTCCAGCATTTCGATCTCACCTTGGATCTTTCGGCCAATATAAAGACCGCGCTTGCGTCCATCGCGGACAATCTCGACCTTCTCGCGCTCGGCCCCGATGATCTCTGAGACCAACATGGTGAAAAGCCCAGTCGTGCCACCGGCTTGGCCGGAAAATATCTCCAAGATGCCCTGGTATGCCTTGCCGCTGGCGCGTTCATCGACATAGGCAGCGACCTTCCAATTGCCCTCGGCCATCCGGCCGGGGATTTCGACCATCAAGCCGACATTCAGCCCCGAAAGATCTTCGTCCTCGAAATGCCCGTCATCGATGGCGATGGCCATCCAAGCCTTGCAATCGCCTTCGGTGGGTGGGTGCTTGCCCAAGGACACCACGCAGGGGCAAAACACTGTGCACGAACAGTTCATGAACAGCTCCCCCGTGATCGACCAATCGCGCGGGGTTGCGCGTCGCCGGGCGGGGTTGTCCATCCGCTGGTCGATCCGTTGACTTACCGGCAAACGGTCGGCATCGGGACGTTTTCGAAGCGCCATGGCCCTCTCCTATATTTGCAAAACCGGCCAGATCGCCACGGCAACCCCGCCCGCGATTAATACCGCGCCCATGGGTTTGGTCACCACGCGACCGATATCCGGCAGTTTCTCGATAACCATGAACAGCGTTGCAAGGCCCATCCACAAAAGGCTCATCATGCCGCCAACAAATCCAAGCGCCATAAAGCCCCAGCAGCAAGCGGCGCAAAATGCGCCGAGGCCAAGCCCCATGCGGATCCCGCCGGCAAAATCGGGGCGCCAATGGCCCAAGAAATAGCTCATTGGGCTATGACAAACGCCGTGGCAGATCTCTTTGGTGCGCGTGAACTGAAACAGACCCACGGCAAGCAATAGACCAACGGCCAACCAGCGTGAGGTCGGAATGCCCATCATGTCGATCGCGCCGCCGGATAACAGCGCCAATTGGATGCCGGAGATGCCCGCCGCAAAGGCGACCCAGACCGCGAAATAGCCCAAAAGCACCCCGACCCATCCGGCCCGGGTTCCGTCGGCGGAGTGCATCAGCGTTTCATAGGTGCGCAATGTCGGCACCATGGTGGGCAACATCATCGCGGCCATCATCACCGACCACATTCCCCAGACCGGAGCGAAACGGGTCATAGCCGACATATCCATCGACATGCCGTCCATGCTCATGCCGTCCATCTCCATGCTGCCATCCATTGGCATGTCGTCTGACATGTCCATGTCATCGGAGCCCATGCCATCCATCGGCATCTCATTGGAGCCCATGCTGTCCATCTCGGGTGACATGGCACCGCCCTCTGGCGCAGCCGCGTCATCGGCTCCGGGCATTTCGGTATCCGCCATGTCCATGGCCGAACCCATCTCCGTGTCTGCGCCCATATCCATGCCCGAACCCATCGACATATCCATGTCCATGGGCATCGATGGCCGGCCAATCAGGTCGAGACCCATCCGCGTTGCCATAAGATAAAGCCAGACCCAAGCACCTAAGATTGCGGCAAAAAACGCAAGCCAGGCGATGTTTCGGGTAAGCAGTGCCGACATCCTGATCCTCCCAAACAGCTTGCCAGCCAAACTGTCTGACAGTTAAATGTCCGACAAATGGAAAACGCAAGTCAAAAACCACGCGATCTGTCTGCTCGAATTGCCGCCGATATCCGCGAGGCGATTGTCTCGGGCCGGCTACCGGTCGATGAACGCCTGCCGTCTGAGGCGGAATTGGCCGAACAATTTGCCGTTGCACGCTCGACGGTGCGCGAAGCGCTGAAACGGCTGGCCGCGCAATCCTTGATCCGGACCGAGCGTGGCGCTTTTGGTGGGGCTTTCGTTAACCGGCTGAGCTATGCCGAGGCCTACCAGCAACAGGTGACGCAATCGGCCCTGCTGCTTGGCATGAATGACGTGGCCTTCGCGACGGCTTGCGAGGCGCGCTTTGCGCTTGAACGCGCCTGTGCGCCCTTGGCGGCAGAACGCCGTATGCCGGACCATTTGGCCACGATGCGCGCCGAGGTCCACCGCCAAGCGCAACCGGGGCTGACCGATCAGACGTTCTGCGCCTCTGATGTGGCGTTCCACCGTGCGCTTGTGGATGCGGCCGGCAATCCGGTTTTGGGTTATCAATTGGCCGGTGCGGTCGAAGGCATGCAGCCGCTGATGAACATGATCACCTTCACCGCAAGATCGCGCGCCGAGATCATCGCCATCCATGCAGAGCTTGCCGACCGCATCGAGGCGCGCGATGGATCCGGCGCCGCAGAGACCCTCAGCCGGCTCGAAAGTTACACGCAAGACCTGGCCCAAACCGTGATTGCCGAACGCCGGGCGCGTCACGCGCAAGGTTGACCCTTGCTTGACCTGTTTCGCCGCCCTAACGTCCCGCGCGGTACATGATCCGATAGGGACCCCCAGATGATAAAACCGCTCTCAGCCGGGGCCGCGTTGGCGCTTGTCGCCACGCTGCCCGCAACCGCCCAAGACTTGACAGTATTTGACTATGCCGGTTTCGAAGATCCGGCCTTCCACCAGCCCTTTGTCGAGGCGCATGGGGCGAGCCCGGAATTTGTCTTTTTCGGCGATGAGGACGAGGCGTTTCAGCGCCTTGTTTCCGGATTTCAGTCCGATGTGACCCATATCTGCGCGGGATCGGTCCCGCGCTGGCGGGAAAGCGGGATCATCGAACCCTGGGAGACAGCGCAGATTGCCGCCTTTGAGACACTGAACGGGGATTTGGTGGGCGAGGACGTCCTGTCGGGGTCGGAGGAGCTGTACTTTTTGCCGACCGATTACGGCTCCACCGCGGTGGCCTATAACGCAGATGAACTGACCGCAGCGCAGGTTGCGAGCCTCGCGCTTTTTGCCGACCCTGCCCTGGCCGGTCGCTTATCGATCCCGGACAATGTCGATGATGCCTATGCGCTGGCCTATCTGGCCACGGGCGTCAGCGACTGGTCCGATGCAAGCGAGGACGAGTTTAACGCGGCAACCGCGTGGCTGCGCAGCATCCATCCCAACCTGGTGACCTACTGGACCGATCCGGCAGAGATCAGCCAATTGATGGCCTCCGGTCAGGTTTTGGCCGCTTGGGTCTGGAACGAGGTTCCCGTCGCCTTGGCCGAAGAAGGTTTTCCCGTTGGATTTGAACGCAACACGATCGAGGGCTCAAGCGTTTGGCTGTGCGGTTATGTCAACATGACCGATGCGCCCGGCAGCGAAAGCCAGGCCTATGATTATGCCAATGCGATTTTGTCCGATAGCTCGGCCGGGCCTCTTTTGGAGTCTGGGTTCGGCTCAGCCAATGACGCCGCACTTAGCGCGCTTGGCGCAGAAGCGATGGTTGCGGCCGGATTGGGTGAGGTGACAGTGCCGGTTCTGGCGCAGCTGCCGATTTCAAACGAACAGCGCCAAGCCCAGGCAGAAGCTTTTGAACGCATCAAGGCCGGTTTTTAGCCCGTCTCATCAAACGGAAAAAGGGCGCCACTGGGCGCCCTTTTGCGTCTATGCGCGGCGTGCCGACGGCACGACGCGATCTTAATCGCTGCACGTGCCTTTAGTGCCCGGTCTCAAAACAGCGTCTCTGCGTCTGAGAAGACAAAGCGAAACGCGTCTTCGGCGCTGTCAGGGACGAACATCCCAGCATCCTCTTGGCTCTGGTCGGAGGTCATCTGGGCATTCGGTAGCGGGGTCCAGCTCGAAACCGGCCGCCATGTATCGATGTGGTCCGTCCCTGTGGGATCGGCAGGGGCGGCCCGATCCTGCGCACCATGCGCGATCTGGAATTCGAAAGCATCCCCGCAGCGATCCCAAACCATGTGCACAGGATTGTCCGCCCCTGCCTTGGCATCGTTTTGGCTGCGTGTGGCCATTGTATCGACTGTCCGGAACATATCTCCAATCCCTGTATTGGTATGAGCCTCATTTTCTGCCCATGGGTCGGCGCGGTCGGTCGAAGGGTTCAATTTTAGGATCCATGCCGCGCATGCGCTACGTCGCAAAGCCTTGAAACACGCGGCAATGGCCTATAGCTTGGCGGTGTTCCTTTCGGAACTATGGACATAAACGCGCGCGGAATAAGCGGATCGGACCCGGGGGCGGTACCCGGCGGCTCCACCAGAGACCTTCGTTGGGGGATTTTGGGGCCGAAACAGGATCGACGAACGTCTAAAGGCGTTAGCTTTGTCCCGGTGAGATACCACCGTTATCGGTTCACTCAGCATAATTGCCAACGACAATCGTGCTCCGGTCGCTCTCGCTGCTTAATGCAGTGCGAAAGATCGAAATCTTAAGCCCTTGCGCCTAGCCGCGTAAGGCGGGGTTCGCAGGCACCTGGCAACAGAAGCCTGCACCTTCCAAGCTTGCCGAGGAATTTCTTTCGCTTGAAATGATCCAGATCAGGCGTTCACACGTATCTGTGATGAATGACCTTACCGGAGAACTGGGATGTTAGCCAGTTTGAGTGCTATTGACATCGTCAATGCGTTGATCGCCTTGACCACAATCGGCCTTGGCCTGTGCGGATGGATCGCACCACGCTGGACGATGAACCAACTCGATATCAGACCGGGCCCATCGAATATGGCCTATACAGAGGTTTCGGCCGTCTCAGGCTGTCTCTTTGTCGGGCTCGGCCTGGGTGCGCTCGTGCTGAATGAGCCCTTCGCCTGGCTCTTGATGGGGCTTGCCTATGGCGGTGCGGCGGTGGGCCGGGTGACATCGATCCTGCGCGATGATGCCGCGACACGGCAAAGCTGGACCTTTTTCGCGTGCGAGGCGGGGCTGGCCTCGTGGTTGATCCTCGCCAATTTCTAAGGCGTGAACTCGGGTTTTAATCCCGGGCGAATCTACTATGGTTGGGGAGAGGAAGTTCCCAGGACCTCTGCCCCAATGAACGATATGGTGCCCGATACCATTGCTTATGGACGGCTCATGCATCAGGCGATGCGGAGCCTTATACGGCGCGTTTTGTCGGATGTTGCCGAAAACGGTTTGCCGGGGGATCACCACTTTTTCATCACCTTCGACACCCGCCATGACGGCGTCGATCTGGCGGATTGGCTGTTGGAGCGTTATCCCGATGAGATGACCATCGTGATCCAGCATTGGTTCGACAATTTGGCGGTCGATGAGGCTGGGTTTGATATCACCTTGAATTTTGGCGACCGACCCGAGCCTTTGCGCGTGCCGTTTGAAGCGATTTTGACTTTTGTCGATCCATCGGTCGAATTCGGCCTGCGTTTCGAAACCCGGGCCGATAGCGAAGATGACGACCCCGATGGCACCCCGCCCTCACCGTCGCCTGATGGGCCGGTCAATGGTGAGGACAGCCCATCGAAGGATGCAGAAATCGTCAGCTTGGACCGGTTCCGGAAGTAAACGCGCCCGGCCCGCTGATCGGCCGCGCGACGCGATGCCGTATCTCGTCCGCATGACCGGCAATATGTTGCGCGCTTGCACCGCGGGAGGTAAATGGGCGCAAGCATGGTCCCGGGAGCGAGCAGATGACAAATACGCGTACAGAATCCGATAGTTTCGGGCCGCTGGAGGTTCCGTCCGAGAAATATTGGGGCGCGCAAACGCAGCGCTCCTTGATGAATTTTCCCATCGGTTGGGAACGTCAGCCCGTTGCCATCGTCCGCGCGCTTGGTGTGATCAAACGGGCCTGTGCGGAGGCCAATAAGGCATCAGAAAAATTGGCGCCCGAGATTGCCGACGCGATCATCACGGCCGCGCAAGAGGTGATCGACGGCAAGCTTGACGATCATTTCCCGCTTGTCGTGTGGCAAACCGGATCCGGGACACAGTCGAATATGAACGCCAATGAGGTGATCGCTAACCGCGCCATTGAGCTTTTAGGCGGCGTTGTCGGCTCCAAAGACCCGGTTCATCCAAATGACCATTGCAATATGGGACAATCCTCAAACGATACGTTTCCAACCGCGATGCATATCGCCGCGGCGACGACGGCGCGGGATGTGTTGATCCCCGGTTTGACGAAATTGGCCGATGGGCTGGCCGCGAAATCGGATGAATTTGCCGATATCATCAAGATCGGGCGCACCCATACCCAGGACGCCACGCCGCTCACTTTAGGCCAAGAATTTTCCGGCTATGCCAAGCAAATCCGCAATGGCATTGCCCGGATCGAATTGGCGCTGCCGGGCATCTACGAATTGGCGCAAGGCGGCACTGCGGTTGGTACGGGGCTCAACACCACCAAAGGATGGGGCGAGGAGGTTGCCGCCAACATGGCGCGTATCACCGGCCTGCCCTTTGTCACCGCGCCGAACAAATTTGAGGCGCTGGCCGCGCATGATGCGATGGTGTTCATGTCGGGCGCGATCAAAACGGCCGCAATGGCCGCCTATAAAATCGCAAACGACATGCGGTTTTTGGGCTCCGGTCCCCGGTCGGGCTTAGGCGAGTTGATCTTGCCGGAAAACGAGCCCGGATCGTCGATCATGCCGGGTAAGGTGAACCCGACCCAGGCAGAGGCGCTGACCCAAGTCTGCGCCCATGTTCTTGGCAATGATGCTGCAATCGGTTTTGCCGGCAGCCAAGGCCATTTCGAACTGAACGTCTATAACCCGATGATGAGTTACAATTTACTGCAAAGCATGACGCTCTTGGGGGATGCCGCCGACAGCTTTACCGAACGGATGCTGAGCGGGACCCGCGCCAATGAACCGCGCATCGACACGTTGATGAAAGAATCGCTCATGCTTGTTACCGCGCTCGCGCCTTCGATCGGATATGACAACGCCACCAAGGTCGCCAAGACCGCGCATAAAAACGGCACCACGCTGCGCGAAGAGGCCGTGAAACTCGGCTTTGTCGATGAAGCGACCTTCGATAAAATCGTGCGGCCGGAGGATATGATTGGACCAAAATGATCCGATGTGCGGGTGCCGTTTTTGCTGCGATGATACAGCTCGCTGCGGGCGCATGCCGCGCCGAGGGTCATATCTACTGCCCAGACGGCGCCTCTCGGCTACCGGATCGCAGCTTTGTGGCAGCTGCGCGGGAAGACCTGTCAATGGGTCCACGCCTCCGCGACGCCGCCGAACAGCTTTCGCGGGGCAACCGCTCGGTCTTGCTGGCCGCGCTGGACAGTCAGGGCGCGACGACAATGATGACCGTTGCCTGCTCGGCCAATGATCGCTTCTGGTCGCTTTTGGCCAATCTGGGTTTGATGCGCGATACGACCGCGGACCTTGCCGACGCCCTGCGCGATACCGGTGCTGTGGCCTATGAACTTACGGATGCGGGGCGACAGGTCTTGCCCGATTTGCTAACCCCCCTGTTTTCTCCGTGAGGTCGGCGCTGATGGCAGACAAAACCGTGATTAATCTCAACCGCGCGCGCAAGGCACGTGCGCGTGCGACGGCAAAGGCCCAGGCGGATGAAAACGCCGTGAAATTTGGCCGGCGCAAAACCGAACGCACGGCGGATGAGGCCAACAAGGCAAAAGCCGAACGAACGCTCGACGGACATAAACGAGACCCGGATGCCCCGCGCTGATTTGCGGCCGCGCAAGCGCTCGCTCACCCTGCGCGGGCATCGCACCAGTGTCTCTTTGGAAGACCCGTTTTGGGACGCGCTCGGCCGGATCGCGGCTGAACGGAATGTCTCGGTCAATGCGCTCGTGGCCGAGATCGATGAAGCGCGGGGCCTCCGCTCGGGCTTAGCATCAGCAATCCGCGTCTATGTGTTGGTTCACGCCGAGCGGGGCTGAAGATCAAGCCAGATACCGTCGCGGCCCCGAATGGTGAGATGCGCCACAGGGATAGGCGGGCGGTCCGCGACCGGCGTGATGGTAAACCGTGACAGCAAAACCGACAGGATGAGCGTCATCTCCGCCATGGCAAATCCGGCCCCTGGACAGACCCGCGGCCCAGCCGAGAACGGCAAATAGGCCTGGCGCTGCGCGGCCCGCCCGGCCTGGCTGGCAAACCGGGCGGGCGCGAAGGTATCGGGATCGTCCCAATAGCGCGGATTGCGGTGGAGATGCCAAGGTGAGATGATCACTGGACTGCGCGCCGGAACCGGCCGGTCGCGCAACATCTCTGGCTGTGTCGCTTCGCGGACCATCATCGGAACTGGCGGGTAGAGCCGAAGCGCCTCACGCAATACGTCTCGGATGAACGGCATCTGGGAAATATCTGAAAAATCAGGATTTGCTTTTGCTTCGCTTCGGGCATGCGCTTGAACGTCCGGATCCCCGGCCAGCAAATAAAGCGCCCAACTCAGCGCACTGGCGCTGGTTTCATGGCCAGCAAGGAAAAAGATCGCAACTTGATCGATCATCTCTTCGGGCCCGAACTGTTTGCCGGTCTCAGGATCCAGGCTGGTCATGATCTTGGTGGCCAGATCATCCGGTGCGGTGCCTGCGTCAATCGCGGCGGCGCGTGCTTCCGTCAGCGCGGCAATGGCATCCCGGATCGCCGCGGCCGCGTTGCGTGTCCGCCGACCGATCAAGCGCGGCGCCCATGATGGCAGGCGGAAAAACGCACCGACATTTACGATCGGCTGCCGGCGCTGATAGATTTGAAAGGCGGCGAAGACGCGTGCCGCCAACGCGTCCTCGATCGGCAAGGAAAACAAGGTGCGAAAGATCACGTCCGCGGCCACATGGCTCATGACCGGTTCGATATCCTGTTGGCCGGGCTGCAAACGCGCCGCCATGGCCGCGCCGGCCGCCTGCATCGCTGGAAAGGTCGCCCGGATCCGACCGCCTTCAAAGGCGGGATCGATGATGCGCCGTTGGCGTGCCCAATCCGTCCCATTGGTCAGAAATACCGAACGTCGCAGCAGCGGCCGCAGGCCCTCGCTGATCCGGTCGGATTTTGGAAAATCATCCGGCCGGACGCGCAGGACGATATCGATCAAATCGGGCTCATTGACCATGAAGGACCGAAAAAACGGCGTGCGATATTCCGCCATCTTCGCAGCGAATAGCCGTTCGGGCTGGGCCGATAAAAGATCACGCCGAAAGGCCCGCAAATAGGCCAAGGGCCGGATCCGTGCGGCTGGGCGAAAGGGCTTGGGCGGGATCATGCAGCCAAGCTCCGATGGGCATTCACCGGCGTTTCAATGCGGCTGGCCGAGGGGGTGCGGCCTTCGAACCTGTCGGCAAGGCAAAGCGGGCCAGCGGTAATGGCGAAAAAATCGTAGCCCGTCGGCTGATCGAATGCGCAGAGATATTGAAAGTGCAGCCGGAAAAAGCGCCATCTGAGCGCAGCCCAGGTCTCCGGTCGCAAGCTCTGACGAAACGCGGCAGACAGGACCAGCGGCCATTTCTTATCCGCCGGTGCAACGCCCGTCACCGCCACGGGATCGCACAAGGCAAAGGCGCATCCATCGCCTGGTGCCGTGACGTCGACCCATGTGATCCGATCTGCTGCGGCAAGATAGGCCAGGTCCGCGCGCAGTCTGTCGGCCTTTGGCAAAAAGCTGGCCATCGGGACAACTTGGCCGAGGCTTAGAAACGAAAGCCGCGTTTTGGGGTTGATCATGCCGGACCGCAGAGCATCGGCCAGTACCGTGACGGCGAGATAAGCGCCTGAGGAATGGCCGACCATCAGCACTTCATCGACCTCATCGGACACCGTGATCACGCGTTTTGAGAAGGCCGCCAAGCGCGCCGACAGCGCGTCGGGATAGGCGCCTTGGCACTGCGCCGTATAAGCGTAATCCTGCATCAGGTAATGGGCCAAGATGCGTCCATCATGGTGGCGACACCAGCGCAGGATCATAACGCATAGCGCGCAGAACACCGCAGCGGCGACGATCGAAGCAAGCGCTGGCGCGGTGAGCCGGGCCATGAGCGCGCCCGCTACCGACGCGGCCACAAGGCCCATCAACACCGCAAAAACCGCCTGTAAAATCAACGCAACGACCGGAAAGAGCGCGGCAAGCACGGGTCCCTTGCGCAGCCGCATGAGCCGGAAAAGCGCACCGGATCGGATATAGATTGCCGCTGTTTGGACCAATTGAACATAGCTCGACGCCACGCCCCCGGTCATGGCCGCGCGCACCAAATCCGACCAGGTGAGCACTTCAATACGTGCCCGCGTGGTCTGTTCGGGCCAGTGTCCTATCACGTCCCAGGCGGCCGGGTCCGCGCCTGGATCGGCGCTAAGGCTGAGCGAATAGCCCGAGATTTGCGCCTGGGCGGCGCCCTCGCGGCGATACCGTTCGCGGTGCGTCCGGGCCGGTGCGGGGTCAAATCCCGGCAAAAACAGAACGTGGCGTGTCGCGATATGCACGGGCTTGGCCATGGGATCGGAGCATAATCGGCTCCTCCCGGAAGGTCAGCGAAAAATTAGCCGATCAGGGCCAAGGCCGGAAAGGCCTCCAACAGCCAAAAGGCAAAGGCCGAAAACGCCCCCGTCGTCAGCGCGACACCCACACCGACCAACAGCATGCCCATCGCGCGTTCGATGGTTTTCATATGCCGTTTGATCTTGGCCATCAGACCCTGAGCTTGGGTCAAAAACGCCGCCGTCAGCAAGAACGGAACACCCAGGCCAATGGCGTAAACACCCAATAAGAACGTGCCCCTTTCGATGCTGGCTTCGGTTGCAGCCAGCGACAGGATGACCGACAATTGTGGGCCGATGCACGGGGTCCAGCCAAAGGCAAAGGCCAGTCCCAAAACATAGGCCCCAACAGACGAACCGCCGCGATCCCCGGCATCCAGGCGTGCCTCTTGGTCGAGGATCGGGATGCGGATAAAGCCCAGAAAATGCAGCCCAAAGACGATCACGACCACACCGGCGATCCGACCAAGCAAAATCTGGTTTTGAAGGAAAAACTGGCCGAACAGCGACGCCGTGAAGCCCAAAAACAGAAAGACAGTCGAAAGACCCAGCACAAAAAACGCAGCCGCCGTGACGGCTTTGCGCCGTGCTGCGCGCGCCTCGGCCATGTCATCGAGGGTAATCCCGCCCATATAAGCCAAATAGGCCGGCACGATCGGCAGCACGCAAGGGCTAAGAAAGCTCAGCACGCCAGCCGTTAGGGCCACCATGATGCCAGGCAGCAGCGCTGCGTCGTAAAGATCGATGCCGAACATATCCTACCCTTATCCTTGGCCGGGGCAAAGGTCACCTGCTCGATTGTCACAAAAGCGTGGCGAAATTGAGAGGACCAGGCTAGGTGCGGGATATGAAGGCGGACCTTGAAATTGATGCGACGGGGCTTCTATGTCCCCTGCCCGTTTTGCGGCTGCGCAAACGCATGCAAGGCTTGGCGGCGGGGCAAACGGCGCGGCTTCTTGCCACCGACCCCGCAGCGCATATCGATGTTCCGCATTTCTGCGTCGAGGCAGGCCATGAATATCTGGGGGCCGAAGACCGCGTTGACGCAACCGCCTTTTTGATCCGTAAGGGGCCGGATTAGGAGGCAGCGAAATAGACCAGTGCGGCGGGGTCCCACGCCAAATCGACCGCGTCACCGCGTTCAAAGACGGCCCGGCCTGGCATATTGCGCGTTGAGACCGAGACCGGCGCGTCCGCGCCCTCAAGCAGAACGTCATAGTAAGTCATGTCCCCGTAATAGGCGCGTTCCGCCACGGTGCCGCGCGCCTGACGGTCCGCCGCCTGGCCGGGATAAAGGATCGATAGGCTTTCCGGGCGCACGCCAACAAGTCCGGTCAACGGGCGACCTTCCGGGCATTGATCGGGCGCAAGTGCGGCCCGGCCCAGCCCCGCGATTTCGACCGTATCGTCCGAAATCGCCGACGCGGGCAGAAAGCTCATCATCCCGATGAAAGCGCCGACTTTCCGCGATGCCGGCCGGCGATAAAGCGTTTGCGGATCAGACAATTGCGCGATTTGACCCTCGAACATCACCGCGATGCGGTCGGACATGATCAGCGCTTCTTCTTGATCGTGGGTCACCAAAATGAAGGTGATGCCAACCTGGCGCTGAAGCCGTCTGAGCTCGGATTGCATCTGCTCGCGCATCTTTTTGTCGAGCGCCGATAACGGCTCATCCAAGAGCAATACTTTGGGCTTTAGGATCAAGGCGCGGGCCAAGGCCACCCGTTGGCGCTGGCCGCCCGAGAGCGCATGCGCCGCGCGCGCGCCATAGCCCTCAAGTCCGACCAGCGCCAAGGCATCGGTCACGGCCCGCGACTTGTCCTGTGCGCTGAGCGGTGCCTTGCGCAAGCCAAAACCGATATTTTCGGCCACGCTGAGATGCGGAAAGATGGCGTAGTTTTGAAAGACCAAATTGGTCGGGCGCTTGTTCGGGGGCACCCCGGCCATGTCGCGACCTTGAAGCGCAATCTGGCCACTTGAGATGTCTTCGAAACCCGCAATGGCGCGCAAGAGTGTGGTCTTGCCACATCCCGATGGCCCCAAAAGCGAAAAGAATGCACCGGCCTCGATCTCCGCATTGATCCCGCGTAGGGCGTGAAAATCGCCGTAGTATTTCTGCACGTTGCTCAGCGTGATGATCGGGCCTGTCACAAAAAGCCTCCGCTGTCTTGGCGGCCAGAGCGCCGCAGCCCGCGCCGCCGCATGGTTTCCGCCGTGATCAACAACGCAAGCGAGAGCCCAACCAAAAGCGTGCCAAGTGCGAAGACAACTGGCAGCCGGCCGGGAAATCGAAGCTGGCTCCAGAGATAAACCGGCAAGGTCGGATCATTGCCGGACAGAAAAAACGCAATGATGAATTCATCGAGCGAGATCGTGAAACAAATCAAGAGCGAGGCAATCACCCCTGGCGTGACCAAGGGCCAGGTGACACGCCGGAACGTCGAAAGCCGGGTCTCGCCGAGATCGATCGCCGCCTCTTCGAGGCTTTTGTCGAGGCCGGCAAAGGCGCCGTTCAAGATGGCGATGGCGAAGGGCGTGCAGATCAGAACATGGCCCAAAACGACCGTCCAAAGGCTCAGCGATAGTCCGAGCTGCAACAGGATCACCAGCAATGCAATTGCCACGATGATCTCTGGCAAGACCAAGGGAAGCATGACAAAGCCCAGAATTCCGGATTTACCGGGAAAGACGTAGCGCGTGCCCGCGCGCGCAGCGCACATGCCCAAAGATGTCGACAAGATCGCGGTCGTGCAGGCGATGATCACCGAATTCAGCGTCGCAATGTGCAAGGCCGGGGTTTGCGTCAACGCCACGAACCATTCGGTCGTGAAGCCTTGCAGCGGGAAGGAGATGACGGAGCCCGCATTGAACGCAAAAAGCGGCAAAAGGACGATGGGCGCGTAAAGGAACGCCAGGTAGACAATGGCATAGGATCTTAGAAACCGGCCGCCTTTCATGATTTTCGCCCTGTCCAGCGGCGTGTCAGAAATATTGCCGCCAGCGCAACCGCACCCACAATGGACATGGCCAGCACGGCCAAGGTCGCCCCCATGGGGCGGTTATTTAAATCAAAGATTTGCGCGTGGATCATATTGGCGATCATCAAGCCTTGAGAGCCGCCAACAAGCCGCGGCGTGACATAATCGCCGATCGTCGGGATAAAGACGATAAGAGCAGCCGCAAGAACGCCCGGTGCCGCCAAGGGCAACGTGACCCGCAGAAAGGTCATCACTTGGTTTTCGCCCAAATCCCGCGCCGCTTCCAACAAGCTGCGGTCGATCCGTTCAAGGGCGACAAAAATCGGCAGAATTGCAAACGGCGCATAGGCGTGCGCCAGCGTGATCACCACCGCATTGACGTTGTAGAGCATCCAGCCCAATGGCGCCTCGATAACGCCAAGCGCCATGAGCGATCCGTTCACCGGCCCATCAAAGGCCAAAATGACCCGCCATAAAAAGACCCGGATCAGATAGCTCGTCCAAAATGGGATCGTGATCAGAAAGAGCCAGATCGATTTCCGCTCCGCGGCGACGTGAAAGCTGACGAAATAGGCCAAGGGAAAGGCCAACAGCACGGTTGCGAGCGTCACCAACGCGGCCACGCGCAACGATCGGAGCATCAAGGTGCGGTAGATCGGGTCGGTCAGCGCCTCACGGTAATTGCCAAGATGAAAGCTGCGGTCGATCTCTAGAAAATCCTGGGTCCAAAAACTCAGCAGAAAGATGGTGAAAAGCGGTGCCGCCAGCATCAACAGGGCATAGGCCATCGGGGCCGACACGAGGGCCAGACCGCGCCTGCTATCGGGCGCCCACACCCGGCCCTTAGCCATATCTGCGCCCATCTGCCATCCGGGCAAAAGACCATCCTTTGCCCGCTGCGCGCAAGAGCAACCAACATCAAGGCGTCGGGAATGTCGTGCCGGCCCGGATGTCGCGCCAAAATTGGCGGTCGGGGACCACGCATCGTCGGCGTGACGGGCCATTGCCGGCGTGATAGCGTTGCAAAAACGAGACAACAGGCACCATGTTACTCCAAGACACCCGCGCCCGGCGCATCATCGATTTCTTTCGGGCCGTCGCCATTTTGCTGGTGATCTGGTTCCACGTCATCTACGGGATGGCGCGGCTTTTGTCGGATGAACGCCGTGCGGCGCTGACCTCCGAATTCGCCGGAGTGCTGAATGTCGCCTGGCAAGCCCTTGGCTCGGAGCTGATCTTTCTCTTTTCCGGGTTTTTAGTGTCCTACATCCTGATCTTGGAATACCGGGAGGCCGGCCGGATCGCGATCCGCCCCTATCTGTGGCGCCGCGCGGCGCGGATCCTGCCGCTTTATTATGTGGCGCTCGTTTTCTACGCCCTGACCTTGCAGCCGGATTGGCACAAGATCCTCAGCTCCGCGGTATTTCTGGGATATATCCTGCACGACACCAACGTGATCCCGGTTGGCTGGTCGATGGAGGCGATGGTCCAGGTCTATATCGTCCTGCCCGTCCTTGTGGCATTTGTGATGAACGCACGCCGGCCGGCACTGCGCATCGTGGTATTGATTGTGATGTCGGTCCTGGCGCGCGTGGTCTTTATTGCTTTCAGCGATGACGGTTTTGAAGCGCTCTATAGCGACGCTATCCGGACAACAAAATTCAGCGATGCCGCAGCGGAGCTGTATTTCATGGCGTGGTTTCGTGCGACACCGTTTTTGCTCGGGCTGGGCCTGGCATGGTTGGTGGTTGAACGCGCAGAGCCTGTGGCATCCGCATTGGAGCGCCCTTTTATTTGGATCGGGGCCCTTGCCCTTGGTGTGCTTGCCATGGCGCTTTCAGGCTGGCTGCCGGTGCAAAACGCCGATGCGTGGATCTACGCGCAGACCGGAGAGCTGTTTTGGCGCGGCTACTGGGCACTGCACCGTCTTGTTTTTGCTGTAGGCGGCGTGCTGATCGCGCTGGTTTTGTTTTATGCCCCACCCTTTCGCGGCCCGTGGTTGCTCAAGGTTTTGGATGCCGGGCCCTGGCGTCTGATTGCGCAAAACATCTATGGCATCTATCTGTTTCACTTCCTCTTCATCCTCATAGCCGCGGTTATTGTATTCCGCTCCACCGATGAGGCTGTGCTGGAGACGGCAACGATCTGGCATGTGCTGGCGACATTTTTTCTGGCCGCCGCGCTGTCGACCGTTGCGGCATTGTATTTGCGTCGCTGGATCGAAAATCCGGCTGCGAAATGGATCAGCAACCGACAATTTGCCGCGGATGTTGCGCCGCGCGGCATGATCCGCTCCGCCAAAAGTCCATAAAAACACGACCCATGCGTGGGGCATGGGCCGTTCAGCTTTATTGACTGCGTGGGCCTTAGCGTTTGGAGAATTGGAAGCTCCGGCGCGCCTTGCGGCGACCGAACTTTTTCCGTTCAACCACGCGGCTGTCGCGGGTCAGGAAACCGGCCGCCTTCAACGCGCTGCGCAAGCTCGGATCGTAAAGCTGCAACGCCTTAGAAATCCCGTGCTTTACCGCACCGGCCTGGCCCGACAATCCGCCGCCCTTAACCGTGGCCATGACGTCGAATTGATCCTCAACGCCGGCAACTTCAAACGGCTGACGCAGGATCATCTGCAACACCGGGCGGGCGAAATAGACCGGCATGTCCTTGCCATTGACCGAGACCTTGCCCGAACCGGGTTTGATCCAAACCCGTGCCACGGCGTCTTTGCGTTTTCCAGTGGCATAGGACCGGCCCAACGCGTCGCGCACAGGCTCCCGCGGGGTATCGAGTTCGATTGCCGGGACCGGCGCGTCACCGTCCGCCACAGCCCCTTTTAGCTCATCCAGCGATGTGATGGTCTCAGCCATTATGCGCTCCGCGTGTTTTTCGGGTTCATCGACTTGATGTCGAGAATTGTCGGGTTCTGCGCCTCATGCGGGTGTTCGCCCCCGGCATAAACGCGCAAATGAGTCATCTGGCGGCGCGATAGCGGCCCGCCCGGCAACATGCGCTTGACCGCTTGGGTCACGACCCGTTCGGGATGAGCACCTTCGAGAATTTCGCCCGTTGTGCGTGATTTGATCCCGCCAGGATAGCCAGTATGCCAGTAATTGGGCTTGTCGCGTTTGCGCCCCGTTAGCTGCACCTTCTCGGCGTTGACGACGATGACGTTGTCGCCCATATCCATCGATGGTGTGAACGTGGCTTTGTGTTTGCCCCGCAGGCGCATGGCAATAATCGACGCGAGCCGGCCCAAAACGACGCCTTCGGCATCGATCAGGATCCACTGCTTGTCGATATCCGCCGGTTTGGCAGAAAACGTGGTCATCGGTCGATTTATCCTTCGACTGGAGAAATTGGGCCCTGGGCCCGCATAAGATGGCGTGGTTCTAAGACTTTTGCGGCCATGGTCAAGCATATTTATCAACAACCCAAAGCGGATATTTGAGCTTTTTCAGCCTCTTACATTTGCGGTATTATTTTACCCCACTATTTCGAAGGTGGGATGGAATAGGTCAAGCTTGCTCGCGCGACCGGCGCGTCCTGCCCGTCAGAGAACAGCAAACACTCCCCCACCGCCAGAACCCGCCCCAATTTCAACAAGCGGCATTCGCAGATCAAATCCTTGCCGGCGGCGGGTTTGCGCATGAAATCGATCGACGCATTGGTGGTCACCGCCAAAGCTTGCGGCCCGATACGTGCCAAAATCGCGAGGTAGACCGATACATCGACAAGCGAGAACATCGACGGCCCCGAGATCGTGTCACCGGGTCTAAGATGCCGCCGCCCGACCTTCAGACGCATGATAATGCCGGTATCGGTAAGCTCCAGGATATCGAAATCATCTGCGACTTGTGGAAATTGCTCTGCTAAGAACGCCGCAAGTGCGGCGCGGTTCATGACACAGATCAAAGTCGCTCTCCCTTTTTTGCGCCTAGATTGGGGCTGCGCGCACACATTAGGCAAGGATTGCAACCATGTCGTCTGATATCCTGATCAGGAAAGATGCGGGGCCGATCTCGTATTTGACCCTGAATTCACCAAAGTCGCTCAATGCGCTCTCGGATGCGATGTTGGCGGCCATGCGGCGCCAACTTTTGGCGTTAATGCAAGACGACCGACAACGCGTGATCGTGCTGAAAGGTGCCGGGCGTGCCTTTTGCGCGGGCCATGATTTGAAGGAAATGCAGGCCAAGCGTAACGGCAAGGATCGTGGGGCCGCGGAATTCGCCAGTCTTTTTGATGCCTGTAGCGATGTGATGCAGCTCATCTCTCGTCTACCGCAACCGGTCATTGCCCAGGTCCATGGGCTTGCGACGGCGGCGGGGTGCCAGCTTGTCTCCACATGCGATCTAGCGATTGCCGACGAGGCGGCGCAGTTCGGCGTCAATGGCGTCAATATCGGACTTTTTTGTTCCACCCCGATGGTCGGGCTGAGCCGTAATATGCCGCGCAAGCGCGTTTTTGAGATGTTGGTAACCGGCGAGTTTATCTCGGCTGCGCGCGCACAAGAGCTGGGTTTGATCAACCGCGTGGCCTCCCCGGGCAGCTTGGCAGCCGAAACCGATGCGCTGGCGCAGAAGATCGCAAGTAAGCTCGGCAGTGCGGTTCGGATCGGCAAACGCGCATTCTACGATCAGCTCGAACTGCCCGTCTCACGGGCCTATGACATGACCCGCGCCGTGATGGTCGAAAATATGCTCAACACCGACACGGCCGAGGGCATGCAGGCCTTTATAGAAAAACGCGATCCGAGCTGGAGCCAATGAACTAAGTGCCGTAAAGGGCGTCGAATTTTTCGTCGAGATAATCCAAAAGCGGCGCTTCGGAAATCTCCGCGCCCGTGGCCGTTTCAATCACGATCTTTGGGCTCAAGGCAGAGCCGTGGCGCTGGACCTTTTCAGCCAACCAGCGCGTCGGCGCAGAGAGGTCTCCCGCCGCCATCTGCGTATCCAGATCGGGGATGTCGCCCCGCAATGCCTGATGCAAACAGCCGGCATAGACATTGCCCAGCGAATAGGTCGGGAAATAGCCGAAAAGGCCCGCCGCCCAATGTACATCCTGCAACA
>JBCDBR010000036.1:0-33326 GCA_039183205.1 Pseudomonadota bacterium
CCCTTCATTGACCCGCGCAACGATCCGTTCCCGAAGGTCAAGCGACAGCGATCCGCCCATGATCCACCTCCAAATAGGGGGAACCACAAAATGCCGACCAAGGAAATCCTATCGATCCAGATTTTCAGAACGGGGATCTAGCTGCCCAAAGACCACCATCCCCGGCGCTTCGGCTTTGCCGGTTCTTCTTCGGCCAGCACGGTATCGGTTGCCGGTGCCGCCGCTTGGGATTTGGTCTCGAGAACCGGATCGGGCTCGGCCGAGGCAGCAACGCGCGCCGTCTCAGGTTCAGGTTCTGGTTCTGGCTTAGGCTCGGGCGCCGGTTCGGGATCGGCGGATACCGGCTCGGGCACCGGTGCAGTGGCATTATCAGCTGTCTCGGTCGGCTCCGCTTTCTTGCGACGCCTGCGCGGTTTTTTTGCCGGCGCCGCGCCACCCGCCGTTTGAGCGTCAGCATCCGCCGTGGCCGCGGTCTCAGACGTCTCGGGCTGGGCCTCGCTTGACGCGTCAGAGCTCGTTTCGTCGGCAGTGTTTTCCGCGTCGCTGGATTTTTTACGCCCGCGCCCGCCGCGAGACCGGCGACGCTTGGGTTTGTCCGCGTCATCGGCGCCTTCGGACACGGTCTCTGCGGTTGGCGCCGCGTCCTCCTCCGATGCTGTCGCGGCCTGCTCGGCAACGGCCCCGTCGCCCGCTTCGGACGCGGATGCATCCGCGGCGTCGGCGCCTGTTTCCTGACCGTCGCTACCTGCTTTCTTGCGACCGCGGCCGCCGCGGCGCCGGCGCCGGCGTTTCTTACCGTTGCCCTCGCCGCCCTCGCCATCTTCGGCCTCAGCTGTCTCGATAACCTCGGTTTCCTCGGCTTCTTCGATCTCATCCATCAATGCGGTATCCATCGATAGAATGGGCGCAGCGGCAGGCACCCGGCGCGTCGCGGTCTTGAACTTCTCGATCCGATAATCGGGCACGACCAAACTGACATCGGCCTCTATCCGGATCGACAGCCCGTAGCGCGCTTCGAGTTCAGCGAGATATTCGCGTTTGTTGTTCAGGATGAAATTCACAATCCCGACCGGCGCTGTCAGCAGCACCTCCCGCGATCGGCGCCGTGTGCCTTCTTCCTCAAGCTGCCGCAGAATTGAAAGCGCAAGGCTATCGTCGGACCGGACAAGCCCCGTTCCATGGCAATGCGCGCAGGCCTGGGTTGTCGCCTCCAGCATGCCGGGGCGGAGCCGTTGCCGGCTCATCTCCAAAAGCCCAAAGGCAGAGATCCGCCCCACTTGGATCCGCGCGCGGTCGTTTTTCAACTTGTCCTTCAGCCGCTTTTCAACCGCGTTGTTATTGCGCCGCTCATCCATGTCGATGAAGTCGATCACGATAAGGCCAGCCAAATCGCGCAGGCGCAATTGCCGGGCGACCTCGTCGGCGGCCTCAAGGTTGGTCTTTGTTGCCGTTTCTTCGATGGAGCCTTCTTTCGTGGCCTTGCCAGAGTTTACATCGATGGCAACCAGCGCCTCGGTCACGCCGATGACGATGTAGCCGCCGGATTTCAGCTGCACCACCGGGTTGAACATATCGGCCAAATAGCCTTCGACCTGGTGGCGTGCGAAAAGCGGCATGCCATCGGCGTAGTGTTTCACGTTTTTGGCGTGGGACGGCATGATCATTTTCATGAAGTCCTTTGCCTGGCGGTATCCCGCCTCACCCTCAACCAGCACTTCGTCGATCTCTTTGTTATAAAGATCGCGGATGGAGCGGTGGATCAAATTGCCCTCTTCGTAGATCGGCGCCGGCGCAATGGATTGCAGCGTCAATGCGCGAATTTGCTCCCACTGCCGTTGGAGGTATTCGTAGTCACGCTTGATCTCGGTCTTTGTGCGCTGGCTGCCGGCCGTTCGGATGATCAGCCCGGCGCCCTGCGGCACATCCAGCCCTTGGGCAATGTCTTTGAGCTTTTTGCGATCGGAGGCATTGGTGATTTTGCGGCTAATGCCGCCGCCCCGTGCGGTGTTGGGCATCAGCACGCAATACCGGCCCGCCAAGCTGAGATAGGTGGTCAGCGCAGCGCCCTTGTTGCCGCGTTCTTCCTTGACCACTTGCACCAAGAGAATTTGGCGCACTTTCACGACTTCTTGGATTTTGTATCGACGCGGACGCGGTTTACGCGCCGGGCGGATATCGTCTTGTGCATCATCATCCGCGACAGTGTCGGGCTCATCAACCGCGTCGCTGTCCTCGTCTTCTTCGTCGGATGCGGCAGCCGCAGCGGCATCGTCTGGTGCGGCATCGGCCGTCGCGGCGTCGGTCTCCTTTGCCGTCGTTGCGGCCGTATCCGTCGGCTCTGTATGTTCGGTGTCGGCCTCTGACGGGCTCGCCTCTGCCGGCTGTTCGGCATCGCCCGTAGCTTCAACTGGCACGGTTTCTGCGGGTTCGTCGGACGTATCCGCATCCGCATGCGCCGCAGGCGCGTCGTCCGTGACCAAATCGCCGCCCTCTTCGCCGTCCGCTGGCTCGAGATCGACGACATCCATGCCCGAGGGCACGTCACCGGTTGCCACAGCGTCGCCGGCGGCGTCTTCTGCTTTTGTCTCAGTCTTGCGGCGCCGACGGCGGCGCTTGGGCTTGCTCTCTGCCTCCGCCTCCTCTTGCGCCTGGGCCTCGGCATAGGCGCGTTCTTCGGCCAGCAAGGCCTCCCGATCTGCGACGGGGATCTGATAGTAATCAGGGTGAATTTCCGAAAACGCCAGGAAACCATGGCGGTTTCCTCCGTAATCGACAAACGCGGCCTGAAGCGAGGGTTCGACCCGCGTTACTTTTGCCAGATAAATATTGCCAGCAAGCTGCCGCTTGTTCAGCGACTCAAAGTCAAATTCGTCAACCTTGTTTCCGTCCGCCACAACAACGCGGGTCTCTTCCGCGTGGGTGGCGTCGATGAGCATCTTTTTTGCCATTGTGTCCTTGCACATAACCACCTGCGCCGGCGCCCCGGGGGCGCGGTCGTCTGGTTATTCTGTCCGATTGAGGCGATGGAGCCGACAGGCGCGGGCGCGAGCCGGGCCCAAAGCCCGCCCGTTCGTTCCGTCAATGCCTGCGCGCGTTTCATCGCGGTTTTTCTCCGATGGCGCAGGATCAACTGCCCGACGCGCCACCCACTTTGCCCGCCGAAGGGGCTGTTCCGTAGGACCCGGTGTCACATCACCAGATCGTCTTCCTGCTTGGCCCAGATGCGGGTTTGCGAACGCAAGCCAGGGCGGCAGAGAAACTTTTACATGCGGGCTCTGGGTCAAAGCTCCGCATGGTCAACATTAATGTCGGACGGCGCCAGATTACAATGCCGGAATTCATCGGCATCGAAAAATGTCGCGGACCAAACTACAATTCGATATTTAATTCCAACGATATAGCCGGGTCTACGAATATGTCGCCTTCTGGCGTTGTATCTAGGTGTCGCCTAGTAATCCGGCGTCACGCAGCGCCTCGTTGAGGCTCGATGCCACCGATTGGCCCAAATCAGGCAGCGCGCTGGCATCGGGGCGCAGATCGGGTATCTGCCAGGTCCGACAGCCCGCGCCAACGGCCGCGCGCGTTCCGGTATCGCTGTCTTCGAAGGCCGCGCATTGCGCCGGGGCCAACCCCAAGGCCGCCGCACCGGCCAGATACGGGGCCGGGTCCGGTTTAGGCGCCGCCACACGGTCCCGCCCGATCACATCGGCGAAGTGATGCAAAAGCCCGGCTTTTTCGAGATGCTGGCGCGCACGCGCGGTACGGGTCGTGGTGACAACCGCCATGGGCACGCAGTCTGCGGACAGCGCATCGAGGCTTTCGGCAACGGTCGGGCGAAGCGGCACGCCGCCGGCCATGATCGCATCGACACGGGCATGCCAAATGGCCTCTAGCTCTGCGGGATCGACCGAAGGCGCGGCACGGCGCAACGCGGCGGCGGTGTATTCCTGGCTCGTGCCAACCAAACCCAGATAGATCGCGTCGGATTGGGCGGATGTGTGCCCATAAGGTGCTATGACATCGCGAAGGACATGCATGCCCACCCGCTCGGTATCGAGCAGCAGGCCATCCATGTCGAAAAGGGCGCCTATGACATCAAACTGCGGCATTCTTAACCCTCAACAACCAACGACAAAAACGAAACGGGGCAATAAATGTCAAAGACCATGGCCCGGTTATAGCCGCAGAGCGCGGATTGCCAGGTGGCGACCGCCTGCGCCGAATGCGGGACAAACACGTCGCCGTGCAACAAAACCGATGAAAGCGGTCGGATTGCGAAAAGGATGCGCACCGTCAACGCGGCGTCTTCGACCACGTAGACCGCCACGTCCACCTGCGCCGCGATCTCGGGCGTCAGTCCGAATTGGTCGGGCATCATGCGCGTCAAACGCGCCCCATCGTCAAGAATGAGGACCCGGTCGGGGCGTGCCAAGCGCATCGCGCGACTGGCCAATTCACGTTCAATTATTGGCCCCAACCAGCCCGGATTGTCCTCCACCGGATAAATGTGAAACACGTCCAAGCGTTCAAAACGCGCAGGCGTGGTCAGTACCTCGCTCCTGCGGTCCTCCGAAATTGGGTTCGGCGTGCTCAGCGCGCGTGAACCCATCTGAAGAACAACCGCCGCGGGGTCGGCATATGCGATCAGTTCTGGGATCGCATCGATGGCCGTTGCGGCCCGGTGGCCGCCGACGATGTGGGTAAGCCCACCGGTTACGTCCAAGTGCGTGGGCAATAGGGTCGCTGCGGAAAGACTTTGCTCGACAAACCTCAACCGCATTTCGACGACAACGATGGGCGTCAACGAGACCAGCCATAAGCCGATGACCACCAGCCTTACGCGCCACCCAGTTACCTTGGACAAGAGCCAACCCAACCCGGCATAAAGCGCCCAAAGCGCGATGGCGACTGCGATCAGTTTTACTTCGACCGGAAGCGCCCAGACCTGTTCGATCACAGATAATCCGATCGGCTCAGCCCGTATTTTGCCATCTTTTCGTTAAGGGTGCGGCGTGGCAGCGAGAGCTCATCCATGACCGCCGCAATCGATCCGCGGTGCCGCCGCATCGTATTGTCGATCAACATCCGTTCAAAGGCCTCGACATATTCTTTCAGCGGCTTGCCGCCTTCGAGCGTCTGCGGCGCGATCTCTGCATTGTCGCTCATCAAAAGCGATGCAATCGAGCCCGACCCGCGACGTTGTTGGAGGATCGCGCGTTCCGCGATATTGATCAACTGGCGCACATTGCCGGGCCAGGGTGCTTGCAGCAATTGCGCGGCCTCTTGCGCGGTCACCTCGGGTGCGTCTGTGCCGTATTCCTCGGCAAATTGTTCCCCAAAGCGGTTAAACAGCGTCAGGATATCCTCGCCGCGTTGGCGCAGAGGCGGAATATCGATGCGCATCGCCGCCAGCCGATAGAAAAGATCGGGCCGCAGCGCGGCCTCGCATCCATCGGGCTCTGCGGCATTGCAAATGGCCATGATCCGGGTTTCGGCTGGTGTGCCTTGGTTGTTGATCGCCGTCAGTAGCCTTGCCTGCAAGGCATTGGGTAACGCCTCGACATCTTCTAAAACCAAGCTGCCGCCGCGCGCCTGTTCCAACAGCGGTAAATCCTGGCCTTCATCGACCGGACCGAACAAAATCCGCGCGAGTTCATCTTCGGGATGAGCCGCGCAAGACAGCGCGACAAAGCGTTTGCCCGCGCGTGGACCCACGGCATGAAGCGCATGCGCCACCAAGGTTTTGCCGGTCCCGGTCTCGCCGGTGATCAGCACATGGCCATCCGCCTGGCCCAGATCGAGAATATCCTCGCGCAACCGCTCCATGACCGGGCTCGACCCAATCAACTTCCGCATAAGCACCGTGCCATCCGACAATTCTCGGCGCAGCGCACGGTTATCCAGCGTCAAGCGTCGGGTCTGGGTCGCGCGCTTGGCCAATTCGGTCATCCGGTCCGGGTTGAACGGTTTTTCCAGGAAATCATAGGCGCCGATGCGCATCGCCTCGACCGCCATGGGCACGTCACCATGGCCTGTGATCATGATCACGGGAAGCCCGGAATCAACGCCCATCAGACGTTTGAGAAACGCCATCCCATCCATGCCAGGCATTTTGATATCAGAGACGACAACACCCTGGAAATCAGAGCCAATGCATTTCAGCGCCTCTTCGGCAGAGCTGTAGGTTTCGGTCTCAAACCCTGACAGAGCCAGCCATTGGCTAATCGATTGCCGCATATCTTGTTCGTCATCGACGATGGCGATTTTCATAGATCACCCCTTATATGTTATTCCGCCGCCTCAGTGCCTTCGCCATAAAGCGGCAGCCTCAGTTGGAAGACCGCGCCGCGCCGCTCGCCGTTTCGCGCCGTAAGCCGCCCGCCAAGATCGGCCACGATCCCCGACGAGATTGCCAGGCCCAGGCCGACACCATCGCCGGGGGCTTTGGTCGTGTAAAACGGCTCAAAAAGCGCATCGAGGTCCTCGATGCCAGTGCCGCTGTCGCGCACGGTCAACACCGCCTCTTCGCCTTCTGCGATCAGCAAATCAAGCTCTCGGTCCTCCAGATCACGCATTGCATCAAGCGCATTGCGCAAAAGATTGATGATCACCTGTTCCAGCCGCAACCGGTCTGCCAAGACCATCACAGCACGCCGTGGCAAAGTCTGGGAGATTGCGACCGATTGCTGGCGCAGTTGCGGCTCCATCATCGACAGGGCCGCTTGCAAGGCCTCGCGAAGGTCCACCGGCTCAAACGCCTGCGCCCCTTTGCGGGCATAGCTTTTGAGCTGTCGGGTGATCCCGCCCATCCGCTCCAAGAGATCGTCAATGCGTTGGAACGAACTGAGCGCTTCTTCGGGTCGCCGGCGTTGTAGCAGCAATTTCGCACCGGCGAGATAGGTTTTCATCGCCGCGAGCGGCTGGTTCAATTCATGGCTGACCGCCGCCGACATCTCGCCCATGGCCGCCAGCTTTTGCGATTGCGCGAGGCTTTGTTCGGCTTCTTCGAGGTTGCGTTCGACGCGTTTACGCTCGGCAATCTCGGATTGCAGGCGCACATTGAGCTTGCGCAACTCCGCCGATTCTCGGGCAAATAATCGCGACTGGCGCCGGGCCGCGCGGCTGATTGCATAAAAGCCCCCGGCCAATAGCAGCGCAAATCCCATGATTTGCAGTGCCAAGACCCCGTTCACACGTTCGCGCACCGACGAATACGCCGTAAAGGAGACAAGCCGCCAACCGCGGAAATTGATCCGGCTTTCGATGCGCAGCGTGTCGTCGTCAAACAGGTAACGGTCGGAAAAATCAAATCCGCCAAAGGCGCCCGTCGCTTCCAATGCGCGCTGAATGGCCGATGGCGGGTCCGAGACATCCAAAGCCTCTTCTTCAATCAAACCGCGCCACAGATGTTCGGTGGACAGGATGATGCGGCCCTCAGAATTGGTGACAAAGATCGCCTCGCCCGTGCCGCGCCAACGATCCACGAGCCGTGTGAAATCGACCTCAACGACAATCACACCGGCGGTGCGGTTATCCGCCACCACGCGCCGTGAAAAGGTGAAATCAAAGGCGTTGGTTTCCCGTTCATTGAGGGTGAATACGGTGTCGCTTTGGCGCTGTGCTTGGATGAAATACTGCTCAGTATCGCGCCGCTCACCCAATCGCTGCCTGTCGGTGGCGGCCACGACCCGGCCGTCGCGGTCGAGCAACAAAAGCGAGGCGGCGTCAATTTCGTCGATATACGAAATGAGGCGCTGCGAGGTTGTGGCGAACTCGCCCATTTGCAGAGCTTGGATCAGCGTAGGATCGCGCGACAGCAATAGCGGGACGACGGAATTTCGCTGTAACTCCGAGACGATGGAACCGGCATAAATCGCCATGCGGACTTCGGCCGAATTGCGCACCGATTCCGTGTAGCGTTCGGTCAATAGGATGTTGGATACCCATACCACCCCGACAGCGACCGCTAAAAATCCTAAAACCGCGGCCCGCAATACCCAGGTCCGACCCGGGAACGGGCGGCTGCCAGGGGCAGGTTTTGCGGGGTTCTGCGTCATGACGCGGATCGTAGTTCAGCCCCGCAGGACCGACAAGATGCCGCAGCCTGCCGTCAGCGGCGTCACGCCGATTGAAACATTCCGCTCAACCCGGAAAAGAGCGCGGCACCATCGGTATTGCCCTGGAGGCGATCCGACGCGCGCTCTGGATGCGGCATCATCCCCAGAACCCGGCGATTTTCCGACAAAATCCCCGCGATATCGGCGGCGGCGCCATTTGGATTTTCGGTGTATCGAAACGCCACGCGATCCTCGCCTTCGAGCCGCGCGAGCGTGTCGGCATCGGCGGCATAATTGCCCTCGTGATGCGCGATGGGAAGCGCGATATCCGCCCCGGCCTCAAAGCCTTGCGTAAACGGGCTTTCGGCTGTGCCCACGGTCAGCCCAACCGTGCGACAGATATATTTGATCCCGGCATTTTGCAGCAGCGCGCCGGGCAAAAGCCGCGCTTCGGTGAGAATTTGAAATCCGTTGCAAATGCCCAAGACATAACCGCCCCGCGCCGCATGCGTCTTTAGCGCCGATGAGATCGGTGATTGCGCCGCGATTGCCCCGCAGCGCAGGTAATCGCCGTAAGAAAAACCGCCAGGCACGCCGACAATATCGGTGCGCTCCGGTAGCGCGGTGTCTTTGTGCCAGACCATCTCGACGTCAAAACCGGCCTGCCGAAACGCGACGGCGAGATCGCGGTCACAATTCGATCCGGGGAAGACAAGGATGGCTGCTTTCATCGGGGCCTCGTTTTGTGGCTTTTGCCAAGCCCTACCCGTTTGGCGGTTCGATGTCAGCCGAAACCTGGTACGCACAGGGACCCAAAATCGACCGATCGGCTAGCTGCGCATCTCGATGCGGTAGCTTTCGATCACCGTGTTGGCGAGGAGCTTTTCGCACATCTCGGTCACCTGCGCCTCGGTCGCGGTGTCGGAAAGTTCAAGCTCGATGACCTTTCCCTGGCGCACACCAGCTACGCCGTCGAACCCCATCGCCCCGAGCGCCGATTTCACCGCCTCGCCTTTCGGATCAAGTACACCGTCCTTTAGCATCACCGTGACCGTCGCGCGCATCCTAACCCTCTCAGTTGATGAGCGTGGGCTTTGCAATGCCCTGCGGTGCGCTCGGCATCACGCCCAAGCGGCGCGCCACTTCGGTATAGGCATCGGCCAAATCACCCAAATCACGCCGAAATACATCCTTGTCGAGCTTGCGCCCACTCTCGATATCCCAAAGCCGACAGCTATCGGGGCTAATTTCATCGGCCACGATCAGCCGCATGAAATCGCCCTCCCAAATGCGACCGATCTCAATTTTGAAATCGACCAGCTTGATGCCAACGCCCAACATCAGACCGCTGAGGAAATCATTAACCCGGAGCGCCAAGGCCACCATATCCTCAAGGTCTTGTTGACTGGCCCAACCAAAGGCAATGATGTGCTCTTCGGCCACCAACGGATCGCCCAGATCATCGTTTTTCAAGCAAAACTCTACGATCGGCCGGGGCAATTGGGTCCCTTCTTCGATGCCCAACCGCTTTGATAACGTCCCGGCGGCGGCATTGCGGACAATCACCTCCAGCGGAATGATCTCGACCGCGCGGATCAATTGCTCACGCATGTTGATGCGCTTGATGAAATGGGTCGGCACACCGATTGTGCCCAAGCCCTCCATGAAGAACTCGCTCAAGCGATTGTTTAGGACACCCTTGCCATCAATTGTCGCATGTTTTTCGGCGTTAAATGCCGTCGCATCATCTTTGAAATACTGCACAAGCGTGCCTGGTTCCGGGCCTTCGTAGAGGATCTTGGCCTTGCCTTCGTAGACCTTCTTACGTCGCGCCATGGGGGGTCCTGTGACAGGCAGCGCGTTGATTGCGCCGCCAGCGGGCTATAGGCCAATCCAGCCTGCGCTGCAAGAAGCCACTCCACCGGCCAAAGATCGCAGCGGTTTCGCTTGCCCCTACCCCGGCGCTCGTTCTATCCAGTGGCAGCCAAATCTACGCCGCAGGAGGCCGCCATATGTCCACCTTTGAAGACCGCGAAAGTGCGTTTGAAAACAAGTTCGCCCATGACGCCGAAATGCAATTCAAGGCCGAGGCGCGGCGGAACAAATTGATGGGTCTTTGGGTCGCCGAAAAGCTGGGAATATCCGGCGATGAGGCCGATGCCTATGCAAAAGAGGTCGTTCGGTCGGATTTCGAAGAAGCCGGCCATGAGGATGTCATGCGCAAGGTGATGGGCGATCTTGGCGATTTGGTGCCCGAAGCCGAAGTGCGCGCGAAATATGCAAACCTCTTGTCCGAAGCCAAGGCCCAGATCATGGACGAGACGTAAGCCCACCGTTTGCAACGGGCTCATAATGATCTTGCAGATTTCGAGATTGCGCGTCCGCGCGGGCTGGTGCAGGCGGGGGTAAAAGCGAGGCAAGGGCCCCATGACGAATGTTCTGTCCGACCTTCTGACGACCCGCGACTGGATTTTGGCCGATGGCGCAACCGGCACGGCGCTGTTCAATATGGGCCTGCAATCCGGCGATGCGCCGGAATTGTGGAACATCGATTACCCCGATCGTATCGCAGAGCTGTATCAAAGCGCGGTTTCGGCCGGATCGGATCTGTTTTTGACCAATTCCTTTGGCGGGACCGCCGCGCGGCTGAAGCTCCATAACGCGCAAGATCGGGTGTTCGAGATGAACAAAGCCGCCGCGGAAATCGGGCGTGAGGTGGCCGATCAGGCTGGCCGTCCGGTCGTTGTCGCAGGCTCGATGGGACCAACCGGAGAGATTATGGCGCCAATGGGGACGCTGACCCATGAGACCGCCGTTGAGATGTTCCACGAACAGGCCGAAGGTCTCAAAGCCGGGGGCGCCGATGTCCTCTGGGTTGAGACCATCAGCGCGCCCGAGGAATACCGCGCCGCCGGTGAGGCTGCCAAACGCGCCGGCATGCCATGGTGCGGCACAATGAGCTTTGACACGGCCGGACGTACGATGATGGGGTTCACCTCGACCGATCTTTCGCGCTTGGTCACGCGACTTGACCATCCCCCGCTTGCCTTTGGGGCCAATTGCGGCGTTGGTGCGTCGGATTTGCTGCGCACGGTGCTGGGATTTTCCGCAACCGACACCTCTTTACCGGTCATCGCCAAGGGCAATGCCGGCATCCCGAAATATAGTGACGGCCATATCCACTATGATGGAACGCCAGACCTGATGGCCCGCTATGCCGTTTTGGCCCGCAACAGCGGCGCAACGATCATTGGCGGGTGCTGCGGTACCGGTCCGGACCATCTGAAGATGATGCGCGAAGCCCTTGTTTCACAACCAAAAGGCGCCCGTCCGAGCCTTGATGAAGTTGCCAACGATCTGGGCGCATTTTCGTCGGCAAGTGACGGGACCGATGGGGCCACACCGGCCCGACGCACGCGCCGCCGGCGCGCATAGATCGCGACAAATGCAAACGACCGCCCGATAAGAGGCGGCCGCATTCACATGACGGGAAAAGGAAAGCCTACGATGCCGTCCGCTCGCGGCGGCGCAGCAGTGCCAAACCGCCGAGGCCCGCAAGCAACAATCCCCCTGCCGCCGGTAGCGGAACGGGTGCCATTTCAAAATGGATGGCATGCAGCTTCCAGTCATCCTTGTAATCGGCCGTGCCAACCAAAAAGCGTTGACCGATAAAGTCGGAGAAGTCGTAAGGATCGGTTTCCTGGAGGTCGTTGCCGATATAATTATCCTCGTCGGCACGAACCGGCGACCCCCAGCCAGGTCCGTAGGCATAAAGGCTCATATCGTCGTTATGGCCGATATAGGAAAACTCGATGCTGGTGATCCGAACCTGGTCGGCGAAATAGATCGCGACACCTTCATCCGGGCCATAACCGTCAACCGTGTGGCCGGACCCGTCATAAGCATAATCGCCACGGCAGCCGTGGGAGATATAGCCGCTGCACACACCGATACCGCCGTGATTGCCGCCCCAGCTTGCGGCGTAAATGCCGCCGACTTGGGTGATTTGGCCATCGTCATGGATAACGCCGTTGGCAAGGACTTCCGAACCATTGCTGGCGGTGTAGCTGTTCCAGCCACCTGTCCATCCCCGACCGACATTGAATTCAACCGTGCCGGCATAGGATGCGCCGGCGGAAAGAAGCGCTGCGACAGCGGCCGCGATTAGGTGCTTCATTACTCACTCCCTCGTTAAAAAACCAAGCAGCTTGCCCAAAAAATGGGCAGACTCAACATTTGTATTGGTATTGCATCTAACGCAGGCGCGCAACCCATACAAACCAATTAAATTGTGCCTAAAACAGCGCCAATTGATCGCCCGGTCGCGGTGGCACGGCAAACAGATCCGTGCGCAGCGGCGCCAGCTTTGTCTTCAAACCATTAGCCTTGACGGCACGGGCAAAGCGGTCTTGCAACAATCGCGCGTAAATGCCCTCCCCCGCCATCCGCCGGCCCCATGCGGGATCGTAGTCTTTGCCGCCATGCATCTCTCGAAGCTTGCCCATCACGCGGTTAAAGCGGTGGGGGTATTGTGCCTGTAGCCATTCGCGCCAGAGCGTTGCGACCTCTCTGGGCAGCCGAAGCGTAATCATGCTGGCCCCGTCTGCACCGGCATCTCGCGCTGCCTGCAAGATGGCCTCGATCTCATGATCCGTCAGGCCAGGCACAATGGGCGATACCATGACCCGGGTTGAGATCCCGGCTTTGGCCAAATGCTCAATCGCCCGGAGCCGCCGTGCCGGTGAGGGCACCCGAGGCTCCATCCGCCGGGCGAGATCAGGGTTAAGCGTCGTGACCGAAATGCCGACCCGCGCGAGGCCTTGGGCCGACATTTCCGCCAGGATATCACGGTCGCGCTCAACCAACGCCCCCTTGGTCGCGATACCGACCGGGTGATTGAATGCCGCTAAGACACCCAGGATGTCGCGCATGATCCTGCGATCTTTTTCCACCGGCTGATACGGGTCGGTATTGGTGCCGATCGCGATCACATCCGGCGTGTAACGCGGCTTGCGTAACGTGGCCTCCAAAACCGCGGCCGCATCGGGCCGCGCGACCAGCTTGGTTTCGAAATCAAGCCCCGGCGACAGACCCAAAAAAGCATGGCTGGGCCGAGCAAAGCAGTAAACGCAGCCATGTTCGCAGCCGCGATACGGATTTATGGACCGGTCAAACGGCACGTCGGGCGAGGTATTGCGCGCAATAATCGTCCGGGGGCGTTCGTCCGACACTTCGGTCCGAATAGGCGGGATATCCTCGGGCAAGTCCCACGCGTCGTGTTCACGGGATCTCTCCAGGCGTTCGAAGCGTCCCGATCGGTTGGTCGCCACGCCCCGTCCCCGGGTTTTCAAAGACGGTTGCCGATGTTCCATACGCCAAGATTGGAACAAAGTGTGAACATTTACAAGGCCCAATTGGCAGTACCGGGAGTATGCAGAAACTGCCCGGGCCCGCGCGACCGGGCATCTCGCGGAACGGCGCGCGCCCTGAGACGCCAAGGGGGCAACACGGGCGATCCTGCGGGCGACCGAATACGATTCGCGATCCATCCGTCGCATGCCTCCCCGGGCGATAGACCGACGACGCCGCTTTTGCCGCGCAAGGCGCAGCCGCACACAACCCTGCTGTGAAAGTCGGTCGCCTGGCAGTCATTATTTGTCGCAAACCAGACCTATCCGGCCGCAGCTTTCCGTCTAAAATCGCGAAAATCCGGCCTGTTGCAGGGGTTGAATGCCAATGTCCGACGAAGACGACGAGATCATCCTAGCCGAGCTCGACGATGAAGAGCTTGTCAGCCAGATGTTCGATGACCTCTACGACGGTCTCAAAGAAGAGATCGAAGAGGGCGTGCACATTCTGCTCGAACGTGGCTGGATGCCGTACCGCGTCCTGACCGAAGCGCTGGTTGGTGGCATGACGATCGTCGGAAACGACTTCCGCGATGGGATCTTATTTGTCCCCGAGGTGTTACTGGCGGCGAATGCGATGAAGGGCGGCATGGCAATCCTAAAGCCGCTACTGGCCGAAACCGGTGCGCCGCGCGTCGGCAAGATGGTCATCGGCACCGTCAAAGGCGACATCCACGACATCGGCAAGAACCTTGTGTCGATGATGATGGAGGGCGCGGGTTTTGAGGTTGTGGATCTGGGCATCAACAACGCGGTTGAGGCCTATCTGGAAGCGCTCGAAAGCGAGGCGCCGGATATTTTGGGCATGTCGGCGCTGCTGACCACGACGATGCCCTATATGAAGGTTGTGATCGACACGATGGTCGAGCAAGGCATCCGCGACGACTATATCGTATTGGTTGGCGGCGCACCGCTGAACGAAGAATTTGGCAAGGCGATTGGCGCGGATGCCTATTGCCGCGATGCCGCCGTTGCGGTGGAGACAGCCAAAGAATTCGTCGCCCGCAAGCACAACCAGATGGCGGCCAGCTAAAGGTTGATTTTGGTCTAAAAGCAGATCAGGCTTCCTCATATATTTGAGGACGCCTTTTGTCGCTTTATCCGGATATTTCCGCATGCCGTGATTTACAAGCCGCATTCGATAACGAAAGGCGGCAGCGCTACGCCTGGAGCATCGCCTGGGCTGCCGTCACCGCGGCGTTCCTTTTGCCGGCCGTCATCTTTTACCTGAACCCGCTGGTGCGGTATTCAGGTACAATCTCCGCCGACGAAACGGCCAGTATTGGTGCCGAGGCCCCGGGGGCAGAGGATGGCGCATCGCCTGCCTCGATCCCAGAACGCAGGAGTTCACAGGGATTTGTTACGCTGGACGAACCGCGTGCGCTGATTGGTCCTTTCTCCCCGCCACGAGACCCCGAAACCGAAGCCTTGGACGAAGCCGAAGCGGCAGACGAGCCGATCGAAGACGCCGACGGTCTTGTCAAATCTGACAACGCTTATCAAGCCAACCTGTATTTCGCTGCCGCCGGTGTTCTTTACATTGTGGTGTCGATAACCGTGCTTGCGGCGCAGCGCCGTGTCATCCGCCGCCATGCGAGCATTTTCTGGGACCGCGAAGTGGCACAAGAGGATCTGACCACATCGACGGGCCAACCGCACACAAAGCTTGAACGATTTCTGCGGGGCAAGCGTAGCGCACCGCCGCTTTATCTGGCTCTATGGCTACCGTTCGGGATGCTGCTCAGCGCAACGATACTTGCTCTCATACCGGAGTTTTTGCCTAGCGGTGAGGTCATTTGGTGGCATTTGTGCCAGTTCCTCCCACCGCCAGAGACGCAGGGCGCCGAAGGCGGCGGTGACCTGCCGGCCTATTGCACGTACTTGATCGAATTGGCCCCGCAGGCGGAGGTTGGTTCTCAGCAGGACACGCCTGAGCCGTTGCAACCGGGGTGGCGCGACTATCTGCGCTTGTTGGGAAGTGTGTTCATGGCCGGCATGACCTTTGCGGCGATTGCCATCACAGTTTATGGAACGCAAATCCTGGCCTGGAACTTTCCCCCGGTTCGAGACGCCTTGAAGATCCGTGACACGCTCACGAGAGAAATCAGGCGAGACCATGCCAACCGACTTGAGGCGCGTGCTTCGGGCCCAAAGGAGACCGGGTCCGACACCAATCCACTAAACCTGCCGCTAAACGAAAAGCTCAAAGATCAAGGCATCGCCGAAATCGTCAAGCACTGCGCGGCGCCGACGGAACTGATCGAGGACAAGATCGCACAATCATCGCGTATGATGAGTGCGGAAGATTTGGGCTCTGTGGTCCGGCTTCTGTCCCGGGGTTTGCTGCTTTTGATGCTGCTTGCGCTTGTGACGATGAGCCTTGGGACACCGCCCGGCGCAGACGTGGCGGAAACAGATAAAGACCTCAACGCGATTGTCGGTAGCCAACATGCTTGGCTCATGGTCATGGGCATGGGTTTTTCCGTTAGCCTTGGCATCTGCTACGTGATCCCAATGATGCGGCTAAACCCCTATATCGAGGTCGAACAAACCGCTGCTGCCGACAAGACAGCATGGCAACTCGAAGATGCGGCCGATCAACAACTTGTCGTTAAGCAGGTGAAGATCGGCGAAGACCCCGCCCCGTTTCCCGATGAACTGACCTACTATCTCGGCGCAAACAGGACGAAGTTCACCAACATTCTGAGCGGGAGCCGTTACGGCGGCGGCTTTCACATGGTCCTGGAAGCCGGGCTGTTGCGCCAGATGATCTGGCTTGCGGGGATTTTGGCACCGACCGTCGCCGCCGGTGTTTTAGCTGCCGCTTTTTGAACGCGCCCAGGCGCCAATGCTTGGGCGCGTTCGGCCTGCGGTTAGGCGCGGCGCATCAACCAGACACCGATACCGCCGAGGGCGAGGCCATAAAAGACATGCCCTGCAAGTGCCACCCACGTGATCCGAGTGAAGCCCAAAAAGGCGTTTCCGGTCACCCAACCCGCAATCGCGCCGATCGCCACGACCCATAATGCCGCACCATAGATTGCCGCCGGCACGAACCAACCGCCTTTACCGACAACGCGATCCCAGAGCGGTTTAAAGATGAAAAACCATCCGACGGGATAGCCAATCATCCCAACCACAAAGAGATGCATGAAATAACCCTCGGGCCGGCCCACACCTTCAAAGCCAAGTTTGCCCAACAGCCCTTGCGCGAGCGGCGTGGGGGCCAAGTTGCCGAGGCCCAGCCAGGGCGCGATGGTTTGGCCCCAAAGGTCGAAGGCAACGGTCGCCGCGGCGCCGGCCACCATCATCGTCAAGATCGTGTCGATGGAAATCCGCGGCATCGCGCGGGTTTGGATCAAAGTTGTATCACTCATCGTGCTGCTCCTGCTGTGCATTGCGTCTTCGCCGATAGGGGTATGCGAGAGCGATGGGGTGCCGCTACCGCATGAAACCTGATTGCACGAGAGCGTTACCAGCTCGGAGCTTGCGTGCATTTGCGCACAGATGCCCTGCGCAATCTGGCCAATGATCACTGGACGTCACGGCGGCTTGAGCGGCGCGAAAACCTCCGGCGCACCGGCGCCTTAGCCGCGCCGCCAGATGCGGACGCTCGGAAACGCTGCGTCTTTGTTTTAGGCCTTAATTTCGGGCCTTCCGTTCACCGCAGGCGTTGACCTTCGCCCAAAGCCCTGCATTTGTCGCGACATGACGCTTTACGCTATCGGTGATATTCACGGCCATCTCGACAAACTGCGCGCGGCCCATGACCTGGTTGAAGACGACCGCGCCCGGGAAGGCGCCCGCGATGGTGCACTGATCCATATCGGCGACCTCGTGGATCGCGGCCCCGATAGCGCCGGTGTCGTGACATTGCTCCGGGACCTTTCCGCCCAAGACGAACGGGTCGTCGTGCTGCGGGGCAATCACGACCAACTGATGGTGGATTTCATCACCGAACCGCCAGAAACCTTGCGTCAATCCGACACCGTCCGCTGGATCGACGGCAATATCGGTGGTCGCGAAACGCTCCAAAGCTATGGCATCCGCGCGTGGCGGTTGGGCGCGATGCACAGCGCCGCGCTGGAAAAGGTTCCGCAAGAGCATGTCGCGTTTCTATCTCGCTTGCCTCGCTCGCATCGCGCGGGGTCGTGTTTGTTTGTCCATGCAGGCATTCGGCCCGGCATCCCGCTGGATGCGCAAGACCCGCAAGATCTGATCTGGATCAGGCAGGATTTTCTAAATTCCTGCGACGATCACGGGCCGCTGATTGTCCATGGCCACACACCGTCCAGGACGGTTGAGCACATGGGCAACAGGCTTGGCATCGATACCGGCGCCGGCTTTGGCCGGTCGCTTTCGGCCGTCGCGATCGAGGATCGGGCGGCGTTTTTGTTGACAGATCGCGGCCGGATACCCATCGCGTGAAGCCCGATCTGCCTGCCCGCGACCTTGCCCTGATCGGTTTCGTCGTTCTGGCCTGGGGCAGCAATTTCAGCGCCATGAAGATCGCGTTAGAGGAATTGCCCCCGGCCCTGTTTGTCGGATTGCGCTTTGCTATATTGGTGCCGCTCATCGCCGTCTTGCCGCGGCCGCAAGCACCGGTTTGGGCGATCTTCGCTGTCGGCGCGCTCATCAATACCGGGCAATTTGTATTTCTTTTCAGCGCAATGCGCGCCGATGTCACGGCCGGGCTTGCCTCGCTCTTGCTCCAGGCCCAGGCGCCGCTGACGATCTTATTGTCGGTGGCTGTCTTCGGTGAGAACGTCCGCGCGCGCCAATTGGCCGGCATCGCGCTGGCAGCGGGTGGCATGGTGCTCATCGGGTTTGGCGGTGGCGGCAATATAACGCCCTTAGGCCTTGCACTTGTCCTTGCGGGTGCATTGTCCTGGGCGGCGGGCAATCTGGTGCTAAAGACCCTGCCCAATGTCGCGATGCTGCCGATTTTCATTTGGGCCAGCCTGGTGCCGCCCCTGCCGATGCTGGCGCTGTCATTGGCAACCGAAACGAACACGCCGCTGGTCGCGATTGCATCGCTCAGCCTGGCCGGATGGGCCGCCGTATGTTACGTCGCCGTCATCTCCACCGTGTTAGGCTACAGCCTATGGGGGGCACTGTTGGCCCGCCACCCTGCCGCAACCATCACGCCGTTTGCGCTCTTGATCCCGGTTGTGGGCATCGCCGTTGCCGCCATCGTGCTGGGCGAGGGTCTGAGCCGATCCGAAGCAATCGGTGCCGTGATCGTGCTAATAGGTCTCGCAATTACCGTTTTGCGTCGCTCTGAGACTTGACAGAAATTCCGCCGCGCGGCCCATTTGCGCGATGGATGACGTGCTTCTGACCCAAGACGGACGAACGCCCGAGGCGCAGGGCTCGATCCTGTTGCTGGCCTGCGGCGCGCTTGCGCGCGAGATCGTGGCGTTACGCGATGACCATGCGTGGCGGCATCTCGATCTGGCCTGTTTGCCGGCGATTTTGCACAACACACCGGATGCGATCCCAAAAGCGGTCGAAGACGCGGTGCAAAAGCACCGATCCCATTACGATCAGATATTTGTGGTCTACGCCGATTGCGGCACGGGCGGGCGGCTCCAGGCGACGTGTGACCGCTTGGGCGTGACGATGATCGAAGGGCCGCATTGCTATAGCTTTTTCGAAGGAAATGACGCTTTCGCGACGCGGCATGAAACCGAGTTCACGGCGTTTTACCTGACCGATTTCCTGGTGCGGCAATTCGATGCTTTTGTGATGAGGCCGCTCGGGCTCGATCGCCATCCCGAATTACGCGACATGTATTTCGGACATTATGAAACCCTGGTCTACCAGGCCCAAACGGATGACCCTGCCCTGACGGCCAAAGCCGAGGATTGCGCCCGCATTCTGGGCCTGGACTTCCAACGTCGCTTTACCGGTTACGGCGATCTTGAGCACTTTTTGGCGCGGCTTTGATCAGCCAGCCGCCTCTGCGGCCAAATGCCGAATGCGGTCAATCATTGCGCGAAGACCGTTCGACCGTTGCGCCGAGAGGTGATCGGTCAGACCAAGGCGGCCAAATTCGGCTGCGGCATCAATCGCCAGCACATCAGATGCGCGCTGCGATCCGTATAGCGCCTGCAACAGCGCGATCAGGCCGCGCACGATCATCGCATCGCTGTCGCCGCGGAACTTAAAAATTGCATCCGGACCGGTGCCCTCGATCTGCGGCAAAAGCCAGACTTGGCTCGCGCAGCCATCGACCTTGGTGGCGGGGACACGGAACGCGTCTTCTAGCGGCTCCATAGCTTTGCCCAAGTCAATGACGTGACGGTAGCGGTCTTCCCAATCATCGAGGAAGTCAAACGTGTCTGCGATCTCTTCAAAGGCTGGGCTGGCCATGGGCACTCCGGTCTTGTTGACCTGCCAAATACGGCGCTTGGTGGCGCTTTTCAACGTCGGACCAATCGGCTAGGCACGGGGCGTTGCAAGGTCGGAGGGGCATATGGCGATCCGGATACTGATGATGCTGGGGCTGTGTCTCCTGGTTGCGGCATGTGGGACCCGGTTGAACCCATTCAACTGGTTTGGAGGCGCCGAAGACGAAGAACGCGTCGAGACCATAGAGGCGCCGGAATCGACCGATCCGCGGCTATTGGTGGCGCAGGTTCTCGATGTCACCATTGATCCCCTGCCCACAGGCGCCGTCGTCACCGCGATTGGTCTGCCGCCGACGCAAGGCTTTTGGGAAGCCGAATTGGTCGAAGTCTCGCGCAGCGATGGTCGCCTGGTCTATGAGTTCCGGGTCTTTCCGCCTCTTACAACCAGCGCCCCCGGCAGCCAGGCCTCCCGCGAAGTTATCACCGCCGCCGATCTGTCGGTGCGCGACCTAGACGGAATTCGGGAAATCGCCGTAGAGGGCGCCAGCAATCGGCTCGTGTCGCGCCGCTAGGCTCGACGCCAGCGCGCGCCCTTGGGCCCGATTAGACGTCGACGATCCGGACACGAGAGCCGCGCGCGGCCAAGGCAATCTCCCCCCGGCTGAGCCGCAACGCATCGCGGCCGAAAACCTCGTGACGCCAGCCCGTGCTCCAATTCCCGTCAAGATGTCCTGCGGCGATGTCGTCAAGGTCGGAGGCAGAGGCGATCAGTTTTTGCGCGACGCCCGATTCCTCAGCTTTCGCCTTTAGCAAGACCCGCATCAGGTCGGCCAAAGCCGGGTTGAGCGCCGACCGGTCCCGCCCTTTGGGCAGACGCGGATGCGCCTCGGCGGGCAGCTCTTGGCCCTTGCGCACAGCCGCCAGCAATCCTTCGGCCAATTCCCCTTTGCGCGCCTCCCGCAGCAAAAGCCGCGCCTTGCCCAGATCGGCGATCACCTTTGGCTTCATTGAGGCAAGCTCCAGCAAGGCATCATCCTTGATGATCCGAGAACGCGGTACATTGCGGTCCTGCGCCAGGCGTTCGCGGAACGCGGCCAGTTCTTTGACGATTGCCAGAAACTTGCCTGAATTGGACCGCACCTTAAGTCGGCGCCAGGCCTCATCGGGATCGACGACATAGGTCGAACTATCGGTGAGTTGGCCCAGTTCTTCTTCGACCCAGGCCACGCGGCCGGTACGTTTTAACTCGGCCGCAAGATGTTCGTAGATTTGGCGCAAATGCGTAACATCGGCCAGTGCATAGCTTTGTTGTGCGGGCGTCAATGGCCGCCGTGACCAATCCGTAAAGCGCGAGGATTTGTCGAGCCCGGCGCGTGCGATTTTGCGCACCAGCGTCTCATAGCCGACCTGGTCGCCATGGCCACAGACCATCGCCGCAACTTGCGTGTCAAAGAGGGGCGCCGGCACCATGCCGCCTTCGACAAAGAATATCTCCAGGTCCTGCCGGGCGGCATGAAAGACCTTGACCACGGACGGGTTGGCAAAGAGCGCATAGAGCGGCGCAAGCGAAAGACCTTCGGCCAACGGATCGATCAGCGCGGCTGTGTCATCGCCTGTGCCCGGCAAGGCGATCTGAACCAAGCAAAGCTGCGCGAAATATGTGCGCTCGCGCAGAAACTCCGTATCGACGGTGACGTAAGGCGCGTCCGCTGCACGCGCGCAAAACGTGGCCAGCGCGTCTGTTGTTGTCAGAATCTCAATCACGTGGGGAGGCGAGCTTGTTACTTAGTTTTGACCAAAGGGACAGGGGTCAGCGACCAAAGTCAAGGCATGGGTCCGTTCAGACCAACGTTTCGTCGATCACAACTGGCTTCCGGTCGCCTGCGACGTATCTGCGCAACACCGCCGGATAGAGCCGATGTTCGAGCGCAACGACGCGTCGGCTGAGCGTATCGGCGGTGTCATCGGCGCGGATCGACAGACGCGCCTGTCCCAAAATGGGTCCGGCATCGAGATCGTCGGTGACCTCATGCACGCTGCATCCGTGCGCGTCCTCCCCGGCTTCAAGCGCGCGCGCATGCGTATTGAGCCCGCGGAATTTCGGCAACAGCGATGGGTGGATGTTGAGGCAGCGGCCCGTCCAATGGCGCACAAAATCAGGCGTTAAGATACGCATGAAACCGGCCAGGCACAGTATATCCGGCGCATAAGCTTGCAGTTTCTGGTGCAGCGCGGCTTCGAATTCCGCGCGGTTTGGGTATGCCCGGTGGTCGACGATGGCCGTCGGCACGCCCAGGGCGGCTGCGCGTCGCACCCCCCCGGCATCCGGCCGGTTCGACACGACCAAAACCGGCTTGCCCGGATGATCCGATTGCATGGATCGGATCAGGGCCTGCATGTTCGATCCACCGCCAGAGATCAAGATCGCAACGCGTGTCACGCCGGCCAAGCTTGTTTGAATGTTCCGGCATATTCAATGCCGGCGCCTTCGAGGACCTCGCCCAAGATCGGCACTGGCATGCCCATCGCGTCGCTCAGCACCGCGTGAGCCGGCTCCCACAGGCTGGGCGCGACCACCACGGCCATCCCGATCCCGCAATTGAAGGTGCGCAGCATCTCAGCTTCGGCAATACCGCCGGTTGAAGATAGCCAGCCAAACAGCGGCGGCAGCGTCAGACGGTCCAGCCGAACGCGCGCGCCAAGGCCATCGGGAATGGCCCGGGGGATGTTCTCCGTTAGACCGCCACCGGTGATATGCGCGATCGCGCGAACGCCGCCAAGATCAAGCGCGCGGCGGATGGGCTGGGTGTAGATCCGTGTGGGCGTCAATAAGGCCGCGCCAAGCGTGGTGCCATCCTGCAACCAAGGCGCCGGTTCATCCCAGGCAAGACCCGAGATCTCTGCAACGCGCCGCACCAGCGAAAAGCCGTTCGAATGCACACCCGTCGAGGGCAGGCCCAACACGATATCGCCATCCTGGACGCCAGCGGGCAATTCAGCACCCCGTTCCATCGCGCCGATGGCAAAACCGGCAAGGTCAAAATCCCCCGGCGCGTACATCCCCGGCATTTCCGCCGTCTCGCCGCCGATCAAACCGCATCCGGCGATCTCGCAGCCCTTGGCAATTCCGCCGATCACGCGCGCGGCCTGATCCACAGACAACGTCGCTGTGGCGAAATAATCCAGGAAAAACAGCGGCTCCGCCCCTTGGCAGATCAGATCATTGACGCACATAGCCACCAAATCTTGGCCCAGACCATCCAGCTCATTGGTCTCGATGCCAATGCGCAGCTTGGTCCCTACCCCATCGGTCGCCGCCACCAATAGCGGGTCCTTAAAGCCGGCCGCTTTGAGATCAAACAATCCGCCAAACCCGCCGATTGACGACATCACGCCAGGGCGATTGGTCGCGGCGACCGCTGGCTTGATCGCATCGACGAGGGCATTGCCGGCCGCGATATCCACACCGGCATCGGCATAGCTAAGCTCGTTGCGTTTGTCAGACATGGCCGGTCTCCGCCCGTATGAAGCGTGGTGCTATCAGCGCCGCGCTCTGCTGTCCATCGCTTGACGGCCCCTGCGGGCATGCTATCCCAGGCGCTGTGGCGGGCCTGTAGCTCAATTGGTTAGAGCAGAGCGCTCATAACGCTTTGGTTGGGGGTTCAAGTCCCTCCGGGCCTACCACGCGCGCACATGTTTGCGCTGCACGTCAGCCCAGCATTGCTGCGCGATTGGACGCCGCCACAGCGGCACCTATCCGCTCTCACACAGACGTTTTTCAGATTTTACTTTGGCTTTAACCAATTCAGGCGACACTGCGCGTGGGAGGCTGCTGGTTTTTTTCAGGAGCGATCTGATGACACGTCTAAAATTACTGCTCTTCGCCTTAGATGCAGCCGGTCGGGCTGGCCTGGATCGGGCGGGTGCGTCCTTTGCCGGTGGCGATTTGCGCCGCAATAGGTCTGTTGCCTACCGCATGCTGGCGGAAACCGCGTGCGACGCCATCTTGCAGCAAGAGTAATCACCGCGGCACGATGAAATCTGCGCGCAGACCGCCGCATTCGTCACTCTGAGAAAGCCGCAAGGTGCCGCCATGGCGGCGCGCGATGTCGCTGACAATAGCCAATCCGAGCCCGACGCCCGATCCGCGATCTTGGTTGCGAGAGACATCCAGCCGGGTGAAAGGTTCGATCGCCCTGTCGCGATCGGATTCTGGGATGCCCGGCCCGTCATCTTCGACCGTAAAGCGGAGCGAGCGTGCCATTACATGGACCGAGACCTTGGCCGATGTGCCATAGCGCAGCGCATTGGACAAAAGATTGCCCAAGGCCCGGCGGACGGCCGCTTGCCTCAGCGGGACCAGGTCGTCGCCGTCGATGGTCTCCTCAAAGGCCACGTTTCCACCGCCGCGGCGGGCATCGCTCACGGCCGCGCGCGCTACGGCAATGGGATCGGTCAGGCTCGGCTCCTCACGCGCCGCACCGCGCGCGAAATCCAAAAACGCATCAACGAGGCTCTGCATTTCCTCAACATCGCGGCTCAGGGCTTCCGTCTCCTCGGTTTCGTCCTGCATCGATAATGCCAGACGCATACGCGTCAGCGGTGTTCTGAGATCGTGACTGACGCCCGATAACATCAACGTACGCTCTTCGATGGCGCGCTCTAACCGGCTGCGCATATCCAAAAACGCCCGTCCGGCAGAGCGCACTTCTGTCGCTCCCGCCGGATTATAGAGGATGTTTTGGCCCTTCCCGAACGCCTCGGCCGCCCGCGCCAGGCGACGGATCGGGCGCAATTGATTGCGCAAAAAGATATAGGCCACCGCCGTCATCAAAAGCCCGGAAAACACCATCAGCACCAAAAGCTGGTGCGGGTTCGACGCCGATACCCGCCGCCGGCTGAAGGTTGCATCGAAGCTCTGACCGGAGGCGAAGCGCATGTTGACATGGACAAACCGGTCGTTTTGGTCGCGATACAGATCGACCCATGTCACCTGCGGGACCTCGCCACGGAGCGTGTCGATCAGAACGCGGCCGGAAAGGTCATAAAACAAACGGCGGCTATCGCGTTGCGCCGTCCAATCAGGCGACGTGCCGGGCTGAAGCGTGATGGCCAAGGGCGCGGCTACCTCGCGCGCAGTGTCAAGCCCTCCGTCTTCGAACCGCGCCGCCACCAACGCCAGATCAAGCGCGATTGATCGGGTCATCTGTTCGGTCACGCCTTCGAAATGGCGTTGCAAAAACACCACCGAGACAACCAACTGCAACCCAACCACGGGAACAATCAAAATCAGCGCGGCGCGCCCATAGAGGCCGCGGGGCAATACGTACTTGATCCAACCAAATCCCATAGGTCATCTAACCTTGGGCGAGACAACCTGCAAAGGGGCCTGTGATGGAATTGGAACCTGGGCTGCGCTGTTTGCGGGCGCCAAACCCGTCGCCGATGACCTATTGGGGGACAAATACGTATATCCTGGGCCATCGAAACGTCGCCATTATCGATCCAGGCCCGGACAATTCTGGGCATTTGGCCGCGATCTTGGAGGCCTGCGCCGGTGCGACTGTCAAGGCCATCCTGGTTACGCATTCCCATCTCGATCATTCCCCCCTCGCCCGACCGCTCGCAGCGGCAACCGGCGCGCCGGTCCTGGCGGCAGGTCCAAGCGATTGGGGCCGCGCCCCTGCCATGGCCGCGCTCGCCCGGGATGGCGCGTTGGGCGGCGGCGAAGGTGTCGATCACGCATTCAAACCTGACGCGCAGCTTCGTGACGGCGCGGTCATCGACGGCAATGAATGGTCACTCGTGGCCCTTTCGACCCCGGGGCACATGGCCAATCACATGAGTTTTGCCTGGCAAGACGCGCTTTTTTCCGGTGATCTGGTGATGGGTTGGGCCACGTCGGTTGTGTCACCGCCCGATGGCGATATGACCGCGTTTTATGCCTCGCTTGAACGGCTGATGCATCGCCGAGATCGGGTTTATTATCCCGGCCACGGTGCGCCGGTGACCGCGCCGCTGGATCGCGCGCGCGCACTCTACGACCATCGCCGGAGCCGTGAGGCAGCCATCGAGACCGCCCTTGCCGACGGACCGGCCGACGCAAAGAGCTTGACGGCCCGCATTTACACCGATGTCGACCCGCAATTGAGGCCCATGGCGGAACGCAACGTGCTTGCCCATCTCATTGATCTTTCGGCGCGAAACGCCGCGACTTACGCGCCGCCCCTGACCGCATCAAGCCGCTTTACACGGGTCGAAAATTAGCCGCTCAATCGATCAATCGCCCCCTGGACGGCCGCGACCGAGCTTGCTATACGCCCTGCCAGTTCCGGCGTAGCTCAGCGGTAGAGCAGTTGACTGTTAATCAATTGGTCGTAGGTTCGATCCCTACCGCCGGAGCCATTTTTCTCGTATTGCCAGTTGTTTAGGTATTGCTCGGTCTTGGGGGGCAATTATGCATGACTTTGGTGTTCGGTGATTATTCACCCTGTTTTGCCCGTTTGGCGCAGGAAGGGTGACTGAAACAGGGTGCCTTTAACCAGTGAAAATCAGCGCGAACGGTTCTAGTTGAGGCATCGACGGCCGGCGCCGAAAAGCATCATGCCGATGGGCCGGGGGCCCAGGATGCGTTTAAATTCAATCCGGACCGCTCGACCGGGGCATGCCAGGCGGGCCTTACGGTGTAATAGGTTTCCTCCAGCGCGTAATCATCTGGCAAAGGACGATTTTTGCCGTCCAGAGGCCGAAGGAATTTTCAGGCCGCCGGTTCGGGCCGCCCGGACCGCGATCGGGGGCAAGTCGCATTCAACCTCTGCCAAAGCGTGGCAGCGTCTAAAGTCCAGGCGGGTTCATCTGTCCGAGGTCTTTGGATGTTCCGAACCCGGGTGGCGTGAGATCTGCGCCGGCATGACCCATAGCGCTCTCGGCTAAGACCGGTTTCAGATCGGTCACCCGCGTGGCAAGATCGCGGCCCGGGATGTAAGGCGCTTTCGGCGGGCCATAGCTGCCGACGATGTCGTCCAAGGGACATCCGGCAAATTGAGCCAAAAGCGTAAGCTTGGCCAGCGGCGCGAGGGTCTCGATGGCCCAGGCGCCGGGATAAAAGCTTTCAACCGCGACACCATCGGCAAAGACCACCTGATGGCTTGGCAGCATGAAATGAACATAGGTGACAGCGTGCACCCCTTCGGCGATACGCACAGCGCCGCCTTTCATCCGTTGCAACTGTGCGGCGCGGACCAAACAGCCATCCGGATATCGATCCGACGTCACGAAAACAGCGTGCTGGCGCGACAAAAGCAGACGCCTTTCCGCCCCGGTCCATCGCGGCTCAAACGCGATGGGGCGCAGATCCGGTCGCGCCGCGAGCGTTGCGGCCCCGATCCGGCGCGACGCGCACCACTGAATTGGCTGCGCGTAGCCACCCAAGACTGTCACGAAATCGCCCACGCGCAGGTGTTCAACGGGCCGGTCGCCGGTTGGCGTGGCAATCATCGTGCCCGCGGCAAAGCAGACCACACCGGGTGTGCCAGGGTTCGGAGAATCTGTCTCCACCCAGTCGCCGTTCTGGTCTCGGGTAAAGCCGATACCGTTCGGTGCCTGGGTGTGAATGGACTCGCCGCTGCCAATCTTGGCGGTTCCAGGAAAGCCGGACGGTGGCGACGCAGATCGGGGCGGATGGCCAAACGAGAATGCAAGATATTCGCCAGTCGACGTGTCTACGAGATACAAACTGTCGTGGTGCTTGCCTTGGCCGTCTTGCAACCAATCCACTCCGTCGGTCAATCCAGCACTGAAAAACCCAGGCGGCGGCGTTCCCGTATATTCGCCGACAACAGTTGCGGTTTGGCCCGCATCTATTGTGTCGCCCGGCCCAAAGGCGAAAAGCTGTCCGCTCTTTTTGCTCCAAAGTTCATACCCATCGAGGGAAATTGCAGCGCCGGTCGTGTTCTGTATCTCAATGAATTCATCCGTTTCATTCGCGGTTCCATCGCCATCGGTGTCGGTGCCGTCCGGCAGCGGATTGTCCACGAGAAACTCGCTGAAAATAAGTCCGTTAAGTTTGTCCGCCATCGAAAACCTACAGTCCTGACCACCTTGGCGGGGCATTCATGCGGTGTGGGGGTTAAGGTTCCCTGAAATCGAAGACGGGAGTGTTTGGTTTTCGAACGGTCCACGATGGGACGCGCCTTGACAGAAAGATCCGCGAATTGTCATTTAGGGTTATTCCGAAATGAAAGGATTGACACAATGACGGATCATCTTCACGGCAGCGTCGCGCATTTCGATATCTCGGGCAGAGATGGGGAAACCCTACAGGATTTTTACCACGCACTCTTGGGGTGGCAGATTTTGCCAAAAGGGCCTGGCTATGCGCTGATTGACACGCCGGGCGGCGGCCCTAATGGGGCAATCGTTGAGGCAGAAGAAACGTCAATCACGATGGGCGTCACGGTCAAAGATCTTGGCGCGGCGCTGACGATGGCGGTCGAGCACGGAGGCCAAGTTGTCATGCCCGAGACCGATAATGGATGGGTGAAGAAGGCAAAAATCGCCGACCCTGCGGGCAATCTGGTCACGCTGATCGCGTTGTGAGCCAAAACCGGACGGATGAGTTGCTGCGCGCCTTGGCCCATACCGAACGTCGCCGTCTGCTGCGGAGATGCCGAACCCGCGCAGTCTCTGCCGGTGATCTTGCCCAAGATGCCGGCATGTCCCTGGCCTCGGTCTCCGAGCATCTCAAAGTCCTGCGAAAAACCGGATTGGCGCGCGTGGAGAAATCTGGGAAATATTGGTTCTACAAGACCGATATGGCGTCTTTGAAGGCTGTTCTGTCCACCCTGCACCAAGAGATTTACGATGAGGACGCCGATGACCAAACCCAATGACACCGCGCGCCACGGCTATTCAGGAAAGCCGTTGTTCGAAAAACTCGGCCTGAAACCTGGCATGCGCTGTCTGGCCCGAAACGCGCCGGAGCATTACCCTGACTTGCTGCACGGCGCAGAGGGTGTCCGCTTTGTAGATCCACCCGGACCGGCCGCGTTTGTTCATCTGTTTTGCCCAAGGCGCAGCGTTTTAGAGGCCGATCTTGCACCTGCGCTATCCTGGGTTGAAAACCCCGGGATGTTGTGGGTGTCGTGGCCGAAAAAGTCTTCGAAACTGTTCGAGGACGTCACCGAAGACACCCTAAGAGAGGTCATCCTGCCGACGGGCTGGGTCGATGTGAAGGTCTGCGCGGTCGATCAGGATTGGTCGGGCCTCAAGTTCATGCGGCGCAAGACCTAAAGGGGGGCAGCACGCCCCCGTGCGGAGCGCCGACCCTATTCGCGAACGATCCCCGCCGCGATACGATCCGCCTCTTCCGCCGACAGCCGCGGGGGATGCCAGTCGCGTCCGGGTGCGGCATCCAGCAATTGCTTGGTATAGGCATGCTTAGGCGCCTCAAACACCTCCGATGCGGGTCCAAACTCCACGATCACGCCCTTTTCCATCACCGCGATATAGTCAGATATTTGCGCAGCCACCCTAAGATCGTGCGTGATGAACACAATCGCCATCTTAAATTCTTTTTGAAGATCGTTCAAAAGTCGAAGCACTTGTTTTTGAACGGAAAGATCAAGCGCGGATACGGATTCGTCGGCGATCACCACATCGGGTTGCAGCGCCAATGCGCGCGCAATACCGATCCGTTGCCGCTGACCGCCAGAGAAATTTCGCGGGGTGCGTTTATAAGCTTCGGGCTTGAGCCCGACGCGTTCCAAAAGCTCCATCGCGCGACCCTTGGCGTCCGAAACCGACACGCCCTGCAAATGCAGCCCGCGGGTGATCATGTACCCGACCGTCTGGGATGGATTGAGCGAACCGTAAGGGTCTTGGAAGATCATCTGAATATGCTGGCGCGCGGTGGCCAGATCGGCCCCTTCGAGCGCCAAGAAATCTTGATCCTTGATCACGACGGCACCGCTGCTGGGCTCGACCAATCGGATCAATGTCTTGGCCAGGGTCGATTTGCCTGATCCACTTTCTCCGACCACGCCGATCGTCTCGCCGCTGCGCAAGACAAAGCTCGCATCGTTCAGCGCATGCACCGTTTTGCCCTTGCTGCCATAGACCTTGTGCAAGTCTTTCACCTCAACAAGCGGCGCGTCATTGCGCGATTGCTCGGGCTCCCGCGTGGTTTCCATCAAGGGCATCGCGTCGACCAACAGGCGGGTATAATCGTCCTGCGGCCGCATGAGGATGTCTTCTTTTTCGCCCTCTTCGATCAACCGCCCCCAACACATCACCGCCACGCGGTCTGCCACTTCGGCGACGACACCAAAATCATGCGTGATGAAGATCGTCGCGTTGTCATAGACCTCTTTGAGATCGTTGATCAGTGCCAGGATCTCCTTTTGCGTGGTCACGTCCAGCGCCGTTGTCGGCTCGTCCGCGATCAGGATGTCAGGCTTGCAGGCCAAGGCCATGGCAATCACGATGCGCTGGCATTGCCCGCCAGAGACTTGGTGGGGATAGCTTTCGTAGATACGTTCCGGCGCCGGAAGCTTCATCTGCTCCATCAGCGTGATCGTTTCCTTTTTGCGATCCTGGGCCGAGATATCGGGGCGGTGCAGCTCGAACACTTCTTCGACTTGCTTGCCGATCTTCATCGCCGGGTTCAGCGCCGCCATCGGTTCTTGGTAGATCATCGAGATGCGCACGCCGCGGATTTCGTTCAGGTCCGCCTCAGGCAAGAGTAGCATGTTGCGGCCTTCGAACATCACGCTGCCCGAGGTCACCTGAAGACTGGGCGGAATATCATTCATGATCGCACTGGTCATGACCGACTTGCCCGACCCGCTTTCACCCACGATGCAGAGGATCTCTCCGCGTTTCAGCGTCAAAGACACGTCTTGAACGGCGTATTTCCGATCCGCCCCTGCGGGCAATTCAATCGACAAGCGCTTAATATCGAGGATGGTTTCAGAGCCGACGGAGGCGTCTTTCATGGCTAGGCCCTTTGCGGTCGTGGCGATGTTCGCTTGGGGCTACCTTGCTGGGGCCATCTTGCGAGGCCGAGGTCGAATTGACAAGGCCGGTCTCGACATCATGTCCCAGACGCCTTATTTCTAAGCAAAATTATCGGGATAGGTCGAAAGAGGCGCCTTAAATGTACATCGCGATGAACCGGTTTACTGTCCCCGCAGCCAATGCAGACGCGTTTGAAGCGCTGTGGCTCGGTCGCGACAGCCACTTAAAGGAGATGGACGGTTTCGTTGAGTTTCACATGCTGCGTGGTCCCGAAACCGACGGCAAGGTGCTGTATGCCTCGCACACGGTTTGGGCCTCAGAAGCGGCGTTCACGGCATGGACCCGGTCCGAACAATTCCGCGCCGCCCACCGGGATGCCGGGCAGACGACAAAGCTCTATGATGGGCACCCGAATTTTGAAGGGTTTACATCGATCCAGACGATCGCAAGCTGATCAGGCGCGACGGTTCGCGACACCGAATGGGGGGTTAGACCACGCGCAGGATCGGGCGCTTTTTCTGCGAACTCGGCACGCCGCCGACCAACGCGGCAAGGCTCAAACCGTTTCGAATTGCATCGGCATCGACCGTTCCATAGGTCAGCATGGCCAGAATATCCTGCGCCCGGGACGTGTGCTCTTCACACATCGCGCTGATCAATTCCAAAAACAGCACTTCGTCATTGGTTAGGCTTGTGTCGTAGGGATCGATCTCGACCAACAACGGCACCGGTCGCGCCCGCATCACAGCCCAAAGGGCCTTTTGCAGCCGATGCGCCAGCGCCAGGCCGCGGGCTTCCCCAAAAACGTCAGATGCGGCGGTATAGGCTTTGCGCCACAGATGATCCTGCTCTCGATTGCCGGTCGCCACAAACAGCCGCAGGGACGGCAGAAGCGCAACCAGAGTGTCATTCACATTCATTTTGCGCCCCAAAAACATACCAAAGGGACCGCCAGACGGCCCATCATTGCGCAAAGCTCGCGGCGCTAACGTGACGTTCAGGTGCGGGCAAAACGGCGATCAGCCGCTCAATGGCGGCCAATACGGCCTGTGTCGATGCACCTTCGCACAGCATCATGAGCTCAGCCCGCGCGCGTCCGACGTTATCCCGCCGGATCGATGCAATCGCGACCAACATGCGCCGTTCGTGTTCCGTGGCAATTTGCGCGCAATGTGCGCAAGTCGGTGCGTTGAACATAAAACACGATGTCCGCGCACAGCGAATGCTCTGCAACACATCCAGCAGACGCGCGAATATGTCAGGACCCTGATTCCCAAAGGCCAATTGCGCGCGTTGCAGGGCCGTGAGCCATCCCTGTGACGCGGGGTTAGAAAAGCTTTGGAAGACGTGCCGGGCAATGGTCAGCAAATGTGTTTCGATTGCATCGACACCCACTTTGTCCAAGGCCCATTCCTTAGCACTAGGTTGTCGTCCACAAGGTTGAGTGTCGCGGTCGCACATGCGTTTGGCTAGCCCCTTCGTGTCACATTTGATGGCGGAATAAACCGGGCGAACAGACGAGCTGCGCTGCTTGGTGACGTAAATCTGACAAATTTAGTCGGGTAACGCAAGTGACAACCCGCCTGTCTAGGTGCCTTACCACCCCTTTTGCCGCCATCTGATTGTTTCGCGTCAAGCGGTTGCGGCGCGAGAGGTGATGTGCATGCTGGCATGTCATGCAACCCCACGCCGCGCCCCGCCCCGTCTCATTGCGCCGAAACGCGGCGATGGGCGCGATGTTGGCCGGCGTCATCTTGGCGCTGACACTGGGCGTTTGGTTCGCCGCCTACCGGTATTTTCTGTCAGAAGCGCTCGACCGGGCCGAAGCGCGGCTTTCGCTCTACCGCTCAACCGTCATTGCCGAGGTCGAACGGTTCGAACATCTGACGCAAGTATTGTCGGTCGATCCCTATGTCATGGCGGCCGTTGTCGACGGGTCTTCGCCTGCGCTGAACACGCGCTTGTTCGAATTTGCGGATGCTGCCGGTCTCGATGCGATTTTCTTGATGGATACCGGCGGGCTGACAATCGCTGCGTCAAATTTTCAAACCAATGCGAGTTTTGTCGGCGAGACCTATGGCTTCCGCCCCTATTTCCAGGCCGCGCTGGCCGGCACGCGCGGGCGGTTTTACGGCATTGGCGCCACCACCGGTTTGCCCGGCTACTTCATCGCCGATCCGGTGCGCGACGAGGCGGGCGCCGTTGCCGGTGTGGTGGCCATCAAGATCAATCTCATTCCCTTCGAGGATAGCTGGCGCGGCGGTGGCGAAGAGGTTTTGCTGAACGATGCGCAGGATGTTGTCTTGCTCGCCTCCGATCCGGGCTGGCGGTACCGCACGCTTGACCCGCTTGACCCAGACGAACGCGCTCTGATCGACGCGGCGCGGCAATTCCCTGGCCAAGACCTGGCGCTATTGGATTGGCAGACCGACGGCGCACGCGCCGAAATTTCAGGCGTTGAACGGCTATACGTCGCCACCGATGAATTGCCC
>JBCDBR010000037.1:0-31916 GCA_039183205.1 Pseudomonadota bacterium
AATCGACATCCGGCATGCTGCTCAGCAAGGCCCGCGCACCAATGTAGTCGCTGACCTGCCCGGCGGTGACGAAGAGGTCCAAGGGGCGGCCCCGGCTGTCGCAGATGGCGTGCAGCTTCGTGTTCATGCCGCCCTTGGTGCGGCCAATCAGGCGGCCACGTCCCCCTTTTTGACCCCCAAACTGGACGCCGTGCGATGGGCTTTGAGATAGGTCGCATCGATCATGACGGTCTTCTGTTCGCCGTGATCCGCAGCTAAGCCGATCATCATCTCAGCGAAGATGCCCTTGTCGCTCCAGCGCTTGCAACGATTGTAGAGCGTCTTGTGAGGGCCATAGGCCGCGGGGCATCGCGCCACCGTAACCCATTGCGGTTGATGAAGATAATGCCACTCAGGACGCGTCTATCATCAACCCGAGGCTTGCCATGGGACTTGGGAAAGAAGGGCTCAAGACGCGCCATCTGCGCATCCGTCAGCCAGAAAAGATCAGACATGTCACCGCTCGTTTTTCGAACCGTGAATCACGCCGCTAAGCGGAAATCAATGGGTCCTGACCCTAGGCGCGCCAGGTTGCGCCGTCGCACCAAAACTGTCGCACCTCTAGGTAGGGTTCGTAGACCCGGTTCTCGAACGGGGCTCGGCGACAGCGACCGCGACGACGGTTCGGGTGCATCGCGCCGCCATTCGGTGGCAGGGCCTGCTTGCGAGCCTGAGCGCGAGAGGATACATCACTGCTCCAGCAACGGAGACGCCCATGCGCGCCGAGACGCAAGCCCAGATCGAAAAGATCCGCAATTCCCTGACCCTATTAGGTCAACGGATGGGGCTTGAGACGGCGCAGCATCGGCTGGAGGAATTCAACGCAATGGTCGAGGATCCGGCGCTCTGGGATGATCCGGAACGGGCCCAAAAACTGATGCGCGACCGGCAGTTTCTGGTCGATCAAATCGGCACTTATGAGGCCATCGAAGGCGGGTTACGCGACCATATCGAGCTGATTGAATTGGGCGAACTTGAGGGCGATGACGAGGTGGTTGGCGATGCTGAGGCGGCGATTGCAAGCCTCGTCGCTACCGCTGCGGAAAAAGAACTTGAGGCTCTGCTGAGCGGGGAGGCCGATGGCAACGATACCTTCCTTGAGATCAATTCCGGCGCGGGCGGCACGGAAAGCTGCGACTGGGCCTCGATGCTGGCGCGGATGTATGTGCGGTGGGCCGAGGCCAAGGGTTATGCGGTGGAACTGCAATCCACCACGCCGGGCGAGGAAGCGGGTATCAAATCGGCGGTCTACAAGATCAGCGGCCAAAACGCCTATGGCTGGCTCAAATCGGAATCGGGTGTGCATCGGCTGGTGCGCATCTCGCCATTTGATAGCGCGGCCAAACGGCATACCAGTTTCAGCTCGGTCTGGGTCTATCCGGTGGTCGACGACAATATCGAGATCGCGGTCAATCCCGCAGATATCCGCATCGATACCTATCGGTCCTCCGGCGCCGGCGGTCAGCATGTCAACACCACCGATTCCGCGGTTCGCATAACACATTTGCCGACCAAGATCGTGGTCACCTCGTCGGAAAAGTCGCAGCACCAAAACCGCGATATCGCAATGAAGGCGCTGAAATCGCGGCTCTATCAGTTGGAATTGGAAAAGCGCACGGCCGATATCAATGCCGCCCATGAAGCTAAGGGCGATGCGGGTTGGGGCAACCAGATCCGGTCTTATGTCTTGCAGCCCTACCAAATGGTCAAAGACCTGCGCACGGGGTTTGAAACCTCCGACACATCCGGCGTGCTCGATGGCAAATTGGACGGGCTTATGGCGGCCACATTGGCGATGGATGCTGCGGGCAAATCGCGCGCCGATGCGCAGGCCGAATAGGGCGGGGCGCAGCACCTCACGCCCCCAAATGGGGGAGCGTTCGGCGCGGCGCGTTGCCACGGAACCATGGCTCCCTTTGCACGCCGCGCAAGCCCTGAGTATAAGTGATGACGTCAAAGCGGGGGAGGTGCCGTGATGTCCGATGCCCAGGCTCAACCGGCGGCTGCGCCGCGGCCTCATGTCCGCGAGATGAATTTTCGTGATCTGGCCGCCGCGCTGCGCGCGGGATGGCAGGATTTCACCCGTGCGCCCGGGCTTGGTCTGTTTTTTGGCGCGGTCTATGCGGGGGGCGGTCTATTGCTGGTGGTGTTTTTGTTCGTGATCGAACGGGGTTGGATGGCTCTGCCCATCACGGTTGGCTTTCCGCTTTTGGGCCCGTTCACGGCTGTGGGCCTTTATGAGATATCTCGCCGGATTGCGACCGGCCGCAGTTGGACGACACGGGACATACTGACCGTAATTTGGGCGCAAAAAGATCGCCAATTGGCGATGATATCATGGGTCGTCATCATCTATTTCCTGTTTTGGTCGTTTTTCGCCCACATGCTCTTTGCGCTTTTTCTCGGGCCATCGGCGCTTTTGAATGTGACCTCGTCTTATGCCTATCTGCTGGAGCCCGAAGGGTTGCGCATGTTAATCGTGGGCACAGCCTTCGGTGCGGTTTTTGCCGCCATACTTTTTGCACTGACCGTTGTGGCATTGCCGCTGCTTTTGGACCGGGAGCTTGATTTTGTCACTGCCATGCTGACCAGTTTAGAGGTTGTGCGCACCAACCCGGTGGTGATGCTCATTTGGGGGATCACCATTGCGGGCTTGATCTTTGCCGCGATGCTGCCGGCATTTCTGGGCCTTTTGGTTGCGTTTCCGGTCTTGGGCCATGCCAGTTGGCATGTCTACAGGCGCGCGCTTAAGCCTGAGGGCGCGGAATAACCAACCACGACAGCAAAGCGGCCAGCGCCGAGAGCGCGGCACAGAGCCAACATAGGGTCTGGAAGGCCGCAATCATGGCCGCGCCATGCCCTGGTGCATCGGAGAAGACGCCAAAGCTGTCGGTGCCGCCGAGGCGGAGATACGCCGCGCCGACAATCGTGCCCATCAGGGCCACCGAGACAAGGCCTGCTACGCGCCCGACGGCATTGTTAATCCCTGAAGCCGTTCCGGCCAGCGCGGATGGTGCACCACCCATAATGGCCGTTGAGAGCGGGGCCACGACAAGGCCCATGCCCGCGCCCATCACGGCCGTGACCGGCAAGAGGCGGGTCCAAAACTCTTGACTGGGCATGATGGCGACCAAGCCCAAATAGGCCAGGGTCATGAGTGCGGCACCCGCGCCAATCAGCGGGCCCGGCCCGATCCGATCAGCGAGCTTGCCGGCCTGTGCCGAGAGCAGCGGAATGAAGACCGAAAGCGGCGCAAAGGCCGCAGAGGCCAAGAATTCATCAAGCCCCCAGCCTGCGATCAGTGTCATCGGCAGAAAGAAAACGATGGTCGAGAAGGCAAAATAAATCAACAGCGTGGCCAAATTGGCCATCGCAAAACCGCGATCCTGGAAAAGCGATAACGGCACCATCGGCGCGCGTGCCCGCGCCTCCCAGAAGACAAAGATCGCGATGGCGGCAAACCCGGCCGCAACGGGCAGCGGTCGGACGTCGCCATGCCCTTCAGCTGCGGCCGTTAGGCCAAAAGCGACAAGGCCCAGACCCGCGGTGATCAGAGCTGCGCCCACAACATCAAGCGGCGCGGCGCTGCGGGTCGGGTCATCGCCCACACGCGTTAGGATCAGATACAGCGCCAAACCGCCCAAAGGCAGATTGATCGCAAAGATCAGACGCCACATCTCGGGCCCGCCGAGGCTCAGCGCCAGCCCGCCTAGGATCGGGCCGAGCGCCGTGGTCAGCGCAGACGCGGCCGCCCAGATACCAATGGCGCGGCCGCGTTCGGCCTCGGGATAGGCCCGGGCAATCATCGCCAGCGATCCAGGGACCATCATGGCCGCGCCGATGCCTTGGACGACGCGCGCGCCAATCATAATTTGCGTGGTGGGGGCGGCGGCGCAGACAAGGCTGGCCACGACGAATACCGCGATCCCGGCGGCGAAGATGCGCGCCGTCCCAAATTTGTCGCCAAACGCCCCGCCCAACAGGATCAAGGCGCCCAAAGGGAGCAAGTAGCCGTTATTGATCCACTGCGCCTCGACAAGTGAGGCCCCGAGCCCCGCCCGAATGGCCGGCAGCGCAATGGCGATCACCGTGCCGTCGATGAAACCAAGCGCGGAGCCCAAGATGGCTGCGATCAGAATGAAGATGCGGGCCTCAGGCGCACAAAAGCCAGGCTGCGTGCCTGGCTTTTGCATCACGTCCGGTATGGCCGGCTCTTCGGCCAAAACCCAATCAGGCCTTTTCTTCGGCCGACGGTTTTGGTGCGGCGGCTGGCGTTGGCTTTGGCGCGGCCGGAGCCTGAGCCGCCTTGGCCGCGGCCGGTGTGGCCGAACCGGCCAAGGGGTCCTCTTGGCGTTGCACCGAGCCTTCGAAATGGGCGCCGCTTTCGATGGCAATGGTCTTGTGGATGATGTCGCCTTCGACCTTCGCGGTCGATGTCAGGCGCACCTTCAGGCCACGGACCTTGCCGACAACGCGGCCGGTCACGACGATATCGTCGGCCACGATTTCCCCTTCGACGGTTGCCGTTTCTCCAACGGTCAAAAGATGCGCGCGGATATCGCCTTGCACATGCCCTTCGACCTGGATGTCACCGGTGGTGCGCAGATTGCCCACAATCGTGAGGTCGGCCGACAGGGTCGACGGGGCTGGTTTTGCCTTCGCGGTATTTGTGGCCGGTGCGGCCATGCTGCGTTCTGTCATGGTGGGGGTCTGTGTGCTCGTTGATGGAGAGGGAGCCCCGTCGCCCGATTTGGGTCCGGGTTCGTTGATCTTGGATTTAGAAAACATTTTGTCCTGCCCTGATGAAGATCATCGGATTTATCGGCGTTCCGTTCTGATGCACTTCATAGTGAAGATGCGTCCCGGTGCTGCGGCCAGTATTTCCCATATCACCGATCCGCTCTCCGCGCGAGACCCTTTCCCCTTCCGAGACCCGAATGCGGTTCAGATGCGCATAGCGTGTGCGCATCCCGAAGGCGTGGCGCACCTCGACCATCAGCCCATAGCCGGATTGCCGGCCGGCAAAGGTGACGATGCCATCGGCTGTGGTCACAATGGGTGTCCCCGTCCTGCCGGCAAAATCGCTGCCGTTATGCATCCGCCCGTTGCGCGGCCCAAAGCCCGAGGTAAAGCGATAGCCGCCGATGATGGGAAAGGAAAACGGCAATTGCTCCGAGGCCATACGGTAGGCGTTGAGCGTATCAAGCTCCAGGAGCACTTCGTTGGCGCGTAGCGACGTCTGGTCCGGCGCTTCGCCGCGGGTGGACATCGTCAACGGTGTCAGCGGGCCGCCTTGGCCATCATAGCCCGAGCGCACTTGCGTGATGATTTGATCGGTCTGTAGCCCGGCGGCAGAAAACATCTCATCAAGCGGCGCCATCGACAGCGCCACCGCGTCTTCGATCTGGGTAAAGATACGTTCGTTGCGTTCCCGGCCAAGCTCCGCCTCGAATTGCAACGCATCGACCATCGCGAAGGCCTCGGCCTCTGCCGCCAGTGCGCCGTCCCGACCGGAGGCGGTCTGCCCAAGCGCAGAGGCGAGCATATCGATGGTAACCTCCATCTCGCGCTGGCGCGCCGCCGCGGTCGTGATCTCTCCGGTCTCGCTTTCGAGCTCGGCCTGGAACCGTGCGGCATCGGCGCGGGCAAGATCACGTTCGCCCATCACCCGCCGAAGTGTGCCCTGGATGACATCCACTGCCGTTTCATATTCCCGTCGCCGCTCTTCGGACGCCAAGAGACGCGATTGCATGTCGGAGACTTCTTGCATCGCGATCTGGAACCGTTCCTGGGCGGCATGTGCCGCGGCCAGGTGGTCGTCGCGCTCCCGCGATATCTCGTTCAGCCGGGTGCGATAGGTCAGCTGTTCACGGGCGGCCTGTTCGCGCGTTGAGCCCGCCGCAATGGTGTCGATCAAGAAGATCGCGGTCACAATCGTGGTCCAGCCAACAAACAACGCGCCGCCGCAGATAATCGTGGCCTGGGTGGCTGATTTCAGCCGGATAAAGCGCATGCCTTCGTCGGACTTCAGATAAAGCCGTTGTTCCGGCAATTGACGCTCAAGTGCCGCATGTATGCGGTTTCGTAATCGTGACAGCACGATGCTCAGCCCCGTTCCTCTAACACACCAGAGATCGCTTCGCGCGACCTTCCAACCTTTCACTTGGGGATAATTGATCGGCCCGGGGCGCTCAATCCTTTATGCTCGACTGCGCCTTTGCTCTGGTTAAGGCCCTCATTCTCGGCAGAAATCCGCCGATTGTGCCGTTAGCGTCCTGCATCGGCTAGGGGCCAATAAAAATCCGGCGGCAGGCCGGCCTCGGCACGTTTTTCTTCATTGAATGGCGGCTTCAATCCACCGCGAAAATAGCGCTGAACGAGGTCGTGAAAGACGACCTTCGGATCGGTGTTTTCGCGCCCGCACAGAAAGTGGAACCATTTCGAGCCATAGGCCACGTGGTGGACCTCTTCGGCATAGATCGTCCGCAGCGCCGAAACGGCGTCGCTGTCGCCGGCGCGCTCGAAAATCTCGATCATTCCAGGGGTCACATCGAGGCCGCGCGCTTCTAACACCATTGGAACAACGGCCAAACGACCCATCAGATCCTCGGCCGTATCTTCGGCCGCGCGCCACATTCCGGCATGCGCTGCAAGCGCGCCATAGCCGCTGCTGTGAGCTTCAAGACAATCGCACATAAGATTGAAATGCTTGGATTCTTCGTCTGCCGCCTGCACCCAATCATCATAGAAGCCAATCGGCATCGGCGTGGCAGTGAAACGCGCGATAATGTCCCAATGCAAATCGACCGCGTTGAGTTCGATATGCGCCACGGCATGCAATAGCGCAATCCGGCCGGCTGGGCTGCCAGGTTTGCGCTTAGGCACATCGCGTGGGCTCAATAGGTCCGGTTTTTCCGGACGGGCCGGGCGCAAGGGCGGCGTTGCCTGGCCGATCTCAGGTGTTGCGCCCGCGTCGCGCGCGGCGCGCCACTCAGCGGCAAAAGAGCGCGAAAGCGCGGTTTTTTCCCGGCCATCGGCGGTGCGGAGCACCGCAACCGCCATCTCCGCCAAAGGCATCATCCGCCCTTTACGGCCTCCAATACCGCCTCTGCGTGGCCCGGAACCTTCACCTTGCGCCAGGCATGGGTCACTGTGCCGTCGCCGCCGATCACGAAGGTCGACCGCTCTATCCCCATGTATTTCTTGCCATACATGCTCTTTTCGACCCAGGTGCCGTAGCTCTCGCACACGTCGCTGTCGGCATCGGATACCAAGATCACACCAAGATCGTGCTTGGCGATGAACTTGTCATGCTTGGCCACGGTATCCTTTGAAATCCCGATGATCTCTGCACCGGCCGCGGTGAATTCGGCGGCAAGGCTGGTAAAGGCCAGCGCTTCTTTGGTGCAGCCGGACGTATCGTCCTTGGGATAGAAATACAGCACGACCGTTTTCGGCCGCAGCGCCGAAAGGGTCAGCATGTCGCCGCCGTCACGGGGCAGGGTAAAGTCTGGCGCGGCAGAGCCGATTTCAACCATCTGGGGGTCCTCTCGCATGGGTCAGTGTACTTGCGGTTTGCAAGCTAGGGGGGATTTGGCGAAGATAAAGGTCTGTGGCGGGGGCCAAACGAAGAACGGGCAGAGATGGGCGAGACCACGCAAGATGCTGTGTCTGCAGGCGAGGCGACGGCGGCATACAAGCCGCGCAAACGCCATGGCAGGATCGTCGCATTTCGCATCGCTGAGATCCTCTTTTTGTTGCTGCTTTTGCCGGTTGTGGTGGTCGTCATTGCATTGGTTCTGGCCACCGACAATCGCCTGCAATTGCCACAAGGCGTTGAGACCCAAATCATAACCCGTGTCGACGAGGCGGTCTTGGCCTTCGATATCGATGTCGACGGCATTGAAATTGCCCTGCCAGAAGGTCGATTTACGCCCGAATTCGTCCTAAGCGGCGTCGCGATGCGCGACGAAGCCGGTTTGCGCGCCTTTGTCCCGGAAATTTCCGTCACGCTCAACGGCCAGGCATTGCTGCGCGGTGAGTTGCGTCCGCGCCGGGTCCGATTGGACCAGGCAGGTGTGCGGTTTACCCGCGATCGCGATGGCGTCATCGATCTTGCGCTGTCAACGGGCCGCGTTGCTGAAACGCTTGGCGTTCCCGAAACCCTGGCGCGGATTGATGCGGTCTTTGCCGAACCGACCTTTTCCGAGCTCGAAGAGATCTCGGGCGCGGGGCTGGTGTTGCTGATGTCCGATGAAATCACCGGCCAATTGATCCAGAGCCAAGACGCCGAAATGGTTCTGGAAGCGAAGGATGCCGCGCTGACGTTGCGGCTCAGCGGATCGGTTGCTGCCAGTCGCGACGGCCGTGTCGAGATTGCCGTGACCCGGAACCCCGATCTGGGTCGCAATGATTTTCTGTTTTCCTTCGAAAACCTCGCGGCGCGAGACCTAGCCTCTGCAAGCCCTGCATTGCGCTGGCTTGATTTTATGCGCGCACCGATCAGCGGACGTCTTGTCGGGCGTGTCTCGGATGACGGCCGGATCGGCGATGTCAGCGGCAGCTTGGATATTGGCCCCGGTGAGTTTCTGCCCCGAGATGAGCTTGAGCCGATCCCGCTTGACCGCGTCGCAGCAGAGATCCGCTTTGACGCGGCGGCCGACCGGTTGGCCTTCGAAGAGCTTATTTTGGACTCTGAGCCGCTCAGCTTTACAGCTTCGGGCCAAGCCGATGTTTTCGAAGACGGCCGCGTCTTGGTTGGCCAGCTTCAGTTCAGCAACCTCACCGCAGCGCCCGAGGGATTGTTCTCCGCGCCGCTTGAATTCGAAGGCGGAGCCTTGGATCTGCGTCTGTCCTTCGCGCCCGCGCTTGATTTGCAAATCGGCCAAGCGGTTTTGTTCGATGACGGTCTGCGCATCCAGGCCTGGGGCAGCGTTGCGGCAACAGAGGCGGGGCTTGAAACGCGGATCGATGCGCGGATACCGCAACTGGCCGCGACCGACCTTTTCCCATATTGGCCCGCTTTTATCATCCCCGGCACACGCGATTGGGTGACCGAAAACCTCACCGATGGTCAGATCGAGGGCTTTGCGGCCTCCTTTCGCCGCGGACCAGGTGGGCCCCAAACCGGCATCCGATTTGATTTCCGCGGCCTGGAATTGTCGCCGCTTGATGGGATGCCACCCATCACCAATGGCGCAGGTTTTTTGTCGGTGCTCAACGAACGGCTGTCCTTGGTGCTGACAGAGGCGCAAGTTGTTCCGCCAAATGGGGATGCCGTCGATCTGTCGGGATCGACGATGCTGCTTGGCGATACCCGGACGCGCAACCCACGGGCGCAATTCGATCTGGAAATTGCAGGCTCCATCCCCGCGGTGGGATCGCTTTTGGCGCTGCCACCTGTGGATTTGCTGGCCGATAGCCCACGTGATCCAGGGAATTTGGCCACCGGCTTTGTCGAGGCGGAGGCGCAGCTTGTCTTTGATTTTCGCCGTCGCGTCCCGCGCGAGGACATCAGCTTTACCGCTGCGGGAGAATTGCGTGAGGTGCGGGCCGATACCCTGGTTCCCGGGCGGGTTTTGACCGCAGAACGTTTGGATCTGACCGTGACGCCCGAATTCGTGGCGCTCGCCGGGCGCGGGGCCTTGGACGGCGTCGCGGCCACAACCCGGTGGAGCCAGCCTTTGGTCGCCGGAGAAGGCAGCCGCGCCGAAGGTCGGGTGACAGTGAATGCCGAGACCCTTGCGCGGTTCGGCGTCACGTTGCCCGCGGGCATGCTCTCGGGCTCTGGCGGCGCCGACTTTTCGGTGGATATTCCGCGCATTGGCCCGCCGGAGCTTCGACTACGGTCGGACCTGGCCGGGATCGGTTTGGCGATCCCCGGTCTACCGTGGCGGCTGTCCCAAGCTGGCACCGGCAGCTTTGAGATGCGCGCAATCCTCGACGCGGCGCCACAGGTGCCCGAATTGTCGTTGCAGGCGGCGGGATTGGATTTGGCGGCTTCGGTCGATCTGCGACCAGAAGGTGGCTTTCGGCAATTGGATATTGCACGGGGGCGGATCGGAAATTGGCTCGATGTCGCGGGAAGTGTGGCGCCGGGACAAATACGGGTGACCGGCGGAAACCTCGATCTTCGCGAGTTGAGCGGGCCGACAACGGCGGCGACCGGCGGCAATGCCGGCATAGCCATCGCCGCCCAACTCGACACCCTGACTTTGGCCGACGGGATCGCGCTAACCGGCGCTTCGGCGGATTTGGCACCGAGCCTGTCGGGCAACTTTTCTGGCCGCGTGAATGGTGGTGCGTCCTTGGCCGGGGCGCTCAGCCGCACAGCGCAAGGCCTAGCCATCACGATCACGGCGGCGGATGCCGGGGCCGTTCTGCGTTCCGCCGGTGTGATCGAGAACGGCTATGGCGGGTCCTTGGGCGTCGCCTTGCAGCCGACTGGCGCGCCCGGCGCATATGACGGACGCTTGACCATCGACGGCGCGCGCCTGCGCGATGCGCCGGCCATGGCCGATCTGCTCAATGCAATCTCGGTTGTGGGTCTTCTGGAACAGCTCGGCGGCGAAGGGATCAATCTGGGCCAATTGGAGGCTGGGTTTCGCGTCCGTCCAGGTGTGATCATCCTTGATGAAGGCACCGCCGTTGGCCCATCGATGGGGATATCGATGGATGGCGTGCTCAACACGGCGACGGGGGCGTATGACATGCAGGGCGTGATCTCTCCGGTCTATATCGTCAACGGCATCGCCGGCGCGCTTTTTGCCCCACGGCGTGAGGGCCTTTTTGGCTTTACCTACCGGCTTGAGGGCACGGCCGACGCGGCGTCGGTCAGCGTCAATCCGCTCTCGATCCTGACCCCGGGCATCTTCCGGGAAATCTTCCGGCGACCGCCGCCCGAAATTGCCCAGCAATGAAGCTCTCGGAGTTCGATTTTGTCCTGCCGGACTCGTTGATTGCCACCCGGCCCGCCCGGCCGCGGTCGTCCGCCCGGCTGCTGGTTGCAGATGGCCCGGACACCTTTGACCAGCATGTCCGCGATCTGCCAGACATTTTGCGGCCCGGGGACCGGCTGATCCTCAACGACACCCGGGTGATCCCGGCGCGATTGTCCGGCGCGCGGCATCGGCTGACCCATAACGGGCCTGTCACGGCCAAAATCGAGGTGACGTTGTTGGCGCCACAGGCAAACGGCCATTGGACAGCACTTGCCAAGCCGATGCGAAAGCTGCGCGTGGGCGAAACGATCGTGTTCTCTCCGGCCTTGTCCGCCGACATCATGGCCATGACGCCGGATTTGATGCTGCGCTTTAATCTCTCGGGTGACGGGTTTGACGCCGCGCTGGAGGCTGCGGGCACCATGCCCTTGCCACCCTACATCGCCGGGCGGCGCGCTGCGGACGACAAGGATCGGGAGGATTACCAAACCGTCTGGGCATCCAATCCGGGGGCCATTGCCGCGCCCACGGCGAGCCTGCATTTTGACGAGCCGCTTTTGGAAAAACTGGCTGAGCGCGGTGTCGGGTTCACCTTCGTGACATTGCATGTTGGGGCTGGGACGTTCTTGCCGGTCACGGTCGAAGAGATCAGCGATCACAGAATGCATGCCGAGTTGGGGGAGGTCCGTGCGGATGCCGCGGCTGAGGTCAATGCGGCGCGGGCGGCCGGTGGGCGCATCATCCCGGTCGGCACGACCGCAATGCGATTGATCGAAACCGCAGCGGATGCGCGCGGCACGCTCCTGCCCTGGCGCGGTGCCACGGATATTTTCATCACACCGGGGTATCGCCTCAAGATCACCGATGGGTTGATGACCAATTTTCACCTCCCGAAATCGACGCTGATGATGCTGGTCTCTGCGGTGATGGGCAAGGATCGCATCGATGAGATTTACGCCCATGCCATCGCCCGCGAGTACAGATTCTTTTCCTACGGCGACGCTTCTCTCTTGATCCCGTCGCGGGCGTGACAGATCCGGGTCGCGATTGGCGCTAGGGTCGCGCCGACTCACCCGTCGGAGGTCACATGTTCGACGTATTCCGCAATTCTTGGGCGCTGCTCTTCGGCATCCTTTTGTTGATGATTGGCAACGGCTTGCATGGCACGCTGCTGGGCGTGCGCGGCGATCTGGAGGGCTTTTCGACGGCGGAATTGTCGATCGTGATGTCGGCCTATTTTGCCGGGTTCTTGGGCGGCAGCCGCGCCGCGCCGCTGATGATCAAACGGGTCGGCCATATCCGCAGCTTTGCAGCCCTCGGCTCGATGGTGTCGGCCGCCTTGATCCTGTTTCCGGTTGTGATCGACCCGATCGCCTGGGTCCTGCTGCGCGCCGTGATCGGCTTTTGCCTGTCGGCCGTCTACGTTACCGCCGAAAGCTGGCTTAACAATTCGACGACGAACGAAAATCGCGGCAAGACCCTGTCGATCTATCTGGTGGTCCAACTTATGGGCGTGGTGACCGCGCAAGCCTTGCTTGTTCTGGGCGATCCCGCGGGCTTTACGCTCTTTATCGTCATGTCTGTTCTCGTCTCGGTCAGCTTTGCTCCGATATTGCTGACCGTCACACCGACACCGCCCTTTGAGGCGACAAAGCCCATGGGCCTCATGGAGGTATTCCGGGTCTCGCCACTTGGCTCGGTTGGGATGTTCGTGTTGGGCGGGATCTATTCTGGCATGTTCGGGATGTCGGCAATCTATGCCACCGCGCAGGGCTTTAGCTTGGGCCAGATCTCTGCCTTTGTGGCCTCCTTCTATGTTGGCGGGATGCTGATGCAATATCCGATCGGCTGGCTTTCGGACCGCATGGACCGGCGCGTATTGATCGCGGGCGTGTGCGCTGTCGGGGCGGCGGCGGGGCTCTTTGGCGCAATCTTGGGCGGGAGCTTTACCTTGGTATTGGCGGCGGCGTTCATCTTTGGCGGGCTGGCCAATCCGCTCTACGCGCTGTTTTTGGCCTATACGAACGACTTCCTGGAATACGAACAGATGGCCGCAGCCGGCGGTCGGTTGTTGTTTATCAACGGGATCGGCGCAATCCTGGGCCCCATTGTCATTGGCGCAATGATCGACGTGGCGGGTGCTGCAGGTTTTTTCATCTTCCTGGCGGCGTTAATGGCATTCATGGCCGTCTATGCCGTTTACCGGATGACGGTGCGCCCGGCGCCCACATCGACGAGCACCGAAACCTACGCACCGGTTTTGCCGCAAGCCTCCCCCGTGGTGGTCGAGGCGGCGCAAGAATATTATGCTGAGGCGGTCGAGGAAAGCGAGGCAGCGCCATGACCAATGCGCAAGAGGTTGTCCAATTTTGGTGCCATGAATGTGCGCCCGCGGATTGGTACAAGGAAGACCCAGAACTGGACGCCACAATTCGCGACCGGTTCGGTCCGGACGTGGTGCGGGCGCAGCAAGGCGAGCTCGACGGGTGGGCGGAAACCGCTGAGGGCGCTTTGGCCCTGATCATCCTGATTGACCAGTTTTCACGGAATATCTTTCGCGGCGATGCCCGGTCCTTTGCTGGCGATGATCACGGGCTTGCACTCGCCCGCCAAGCTGTGGCGCGGGATTTTGATACCGCCTACGACATGCCGGTGCGGCAGTTCTTCTTGCTGCCCTTCCTGCATTCCGAAATCTTGGCAGATCAGGATGAAGGGCTGCAATTGATGCAAGACCGATTGGGTCCGGACGGCGCCAACAACGTCCTGCACGCCCGTGCCCATCGCGAGATCATCCGGCGCTTTGGCCGGTTTCCCTATCGCAACGCCGTGCTGAACCGCGACACAACAGCTGACGAGCAAGCTTTTTTGGATGGCGGCAGCTATGGCGCTGTCTTGCGCGAGGTGCAAAGCCGCTACCCAACCCCTTAACGCCGATTGCCGCAGCTCCTTAGGTCGTTTAACGTTGAACCAGTTTGCGGCTTGAGGAGGCGCCCCGATGGTGGACCAGAATTTCGATGTCGTTGTGATTGGGGCCGGACCCGGCGGCTACGTCGCGGCGATCCGCGCCAGTCAGCTTGGGCTCAAAGTTGCAATTGTCGAGCGCGAGCATATGGGCGGCATCTGCCTCAACTGGGGCTGCATTCCGACAAAGGCGATGCTGCGGTCGTCGGAGGTCTTTCACTTGATGCACCGGGCCAAGGATTTCGGCCTCAGCGCCACTGGGATCGATTATGACCTCGATGCCGTCGTCAAACGATCGCGCGCAGTGGCCAAACAACTCAATTCCGGCGTGGGCCACTTGATGAAAAAAAACAAGGTGACCGTGGTGATGGGGACAGCCAGCCTCCCCGCCAAGGGCACCGTTTCGGTCGAAACCGAAACAGGCACCGAGACGCTGACGGCCAAGAATATCATTCTCGCAACCGGCGCGCGTGCCCGAGAATTGCCAGGGTTGGAGGCCGACGGGGACCGCGTTTGGACCTACAAGGCCGCTTTGACGCCGGCCTATATGCCAAAGAAGCTGCTGGTGATCGGCTCCGGTGCGATCGGCATTGAATTTGCCAGTTTTTACAACACGCTCGGCGCGGAGACGATTGTGGTTGAGGTTATGGACCGCATCCTGCCGGTCGAAGATGAAGAGATCAGCGCTTTTGCGAAAAAGTCCTTCGAAAAGCAGGGTATGAAGATCCTGCAAAAGGCGACGGTGAAAAAGCTCGACCGACTGAAGGACAAGGTCGTGGCGCATATCGAGATCGACGACAAGGTCGAAACGGTGGAGGTCGACACGGTCATTTCCGCTGTGGGTATTGTGGGCAATACCGAAGGCTTGGGTCTTGAGGCGCTTGGCGTCACGATCGACCGGACGCATGTGGTCACGGATGCCTTCTGCCGCACCGGTGTCGAAGGGCTTTATGCGATCGGCGACATTGCCGGCGCGCCCTGGCTTGCCCATAAGGCCAGCCACGAAGGCGTCATGGTGGCGGAACTCATCGCGGGCAAAAACAACGTCCACCCGGTTAAACCCGAGAGCATTGCCGGCTGCACCTATTGCCATCCGCAGGTTGCCAGTGTCGGCCACACCGAACGACAGGCCAAAGACTTGGGCTATGACGTTAAAGTGGGCCGGTTTCCGTTCATCGGAAACGGCAAAGCGATCGCCTTGGGAGAGCCCGAAGGTCTGGTCAAAACCGTCTTTGACGCAAAAACCGGCGAGCTACTGGGCGCCCATATGATCGGTGCGGAAGTGACCGAACTGATCCAAGGCTATGTCGTGGGCCGCAAGTTAGAGACCACCGAAGAAGACCTGATGGAGACGGTTTTCCCACATCCTACGCTCAGCGAGATGATGCACGAATCCGTGCTCGACGCCTATGATCGGGTCATCCATATCTAAGCGGACCCAAGGCAAACCACGTGGGTAGCGCGGCAGGTTGCGCTATTCCACCGTGATCTCTTGGCGGCCTAGGATCTGATTGCTCTGGCGCATGTAATAGCGCAGTTCATAAGTGCCGGGCGTGTCCGGGACCCGCAGCGTCAGTGGATTGCCGGTCCGCGTATATGCGTAAGTGTCATATCCACTGTCATCACCCATCAGACCGAAGGCGACAAAGTCATTGCCGTAATCCGGGCCGTCATGGCGCATGGTGATCGTGCCGCCGGCCGTGGCCACGCGCGGCGCGTCGAACTGAACGTCCGGCAATTCCGTGACGGTGATACGGCCGACGGCAATGGTGGTCCGGTCGCTATTAATCACGTAACGCACCTCATAAGTGCCGGGCGTGGCGGGCATCAACAGGGCGGCCGGGCTGCCCTCTCGGGTGTAGCGATAATTCACATAGCCCCGCGCATCATCTAGCCGAGCCACAGAAATAAAGTCATTTTGATAGTCAGGGCCCGTCCATTCGATATCGATTGTCGCCCCGGCAGGCGCCTCGGCGGGAACGATAAGACTGGCCGTGACTGGGGTCACCGTGATCTCTTGCGAGGCGATGATACTGCGATCTTGGTTGACCACGTATCGCACTTCATAGGTGCCCGGCGTGCTTGGTAGGCGGAGCATCAAGGGTGCACCTTCGCGGGTATAGGTATAGTTGATATAGCCGCGATCATCCTCAGGTTCGGCGACCGATATGAAATCGTTCTGATAGTCAGGGCCGGTCCAAGTAATTTCGATCTCCGATCCCGCAGGTGCTGTGGCCGGAACACTAAGGCTGGCGCCGACCGCTGTGACTTCGATACGGCGCGTGGCAATAATTTCCCGATCTTGATTAAGCACATAGCGCAGCTCGTACATGCCTGGATCCGTGGGCATCTGAACCGCCGCCGGCGTGCCGTCGCGGGTATATCTGTAATTCACATAGCCCCGTGGATCGTCCGGATTGGCCACCGAGATGAAGTCATTTGCGTAATCCGGGCCGGACCAAACCACATCAATGGTGGAGCCAGCAATGGCCGTTTCCGGTGCATCGAGGCTGGCGCCCACATCGGTCACTTCGATCATGCGCGCGGCAATTACCTGGCGGTCCTGGCTTAGGACATATCGAATTTCATAAAGTCCGGGCTCGGTCGGCATGACCAGGCCGAGCTCAGCCCCGTCGCGCGTATAGCGAAGGTTCACATAGCCGCGCGGATCATCCGGTTCCGCCACCGAAATAAAGTCATTTGCATAATCAGGACCGGTCCAGGTGACCGGTATTGTGTCGCCTGCAATTGCGGTTTCCGGCGCCTCCAGCGTGGCCGACACCGCGACGACATCGATCCTGCGTGAGGCGATCACCTCTCGGTCCTGTTGCATCACATAGCGCAACTCGTACTGGCCCGGATCGACGGGCATGACCAGATCGAGCGGGCTGCCATTGCGGGTCAGGGTCATATTCACATGGGTGGTCGAGCCGGGCTCTGAGACGGCGATATAGTCCGGGGCGTAATCCGGACCCTGCCAGGTGACGCCGATGGTCTCGCCGGCGATGGCCGTCTCTGGCGCCTCAAGCGTTGCGACAGCAGGTGTAACCGTGATGGTTTGGCGGGCCAAGACGTCGCGTCCATCGGCCAAGATATAACGTAGCTCATACATGCCGGGCTGGGACGGCAAACGCAGCAGCGCGGGCGATCCACCGGCTGTGGTCTCCCATGTGCGATAGGTGTCCTCGCCGAGATCGCCTGCGGCAATGAAATCACCGTTGGCATTCGGACCTTGCCAGGCAACCTCAATCGTATCCCCCGCGACCCCGGTTTCGGGCGCAATCAAACTCGCCGAGGGCAAGGGGGTTTCAAAGACTAGCACGACGGTGCGTGGGTCCGATCCCAACAGTGCGATTTGCGATGTTTGCGATTGTTCGGCGGCCGTCCAATAGGCCTCAACCGAATAGGCGCCGGCTTCGAGATCGGTTGCAAAAGGGTTGCCTGCGGTGTCGCTGATCTCGCCCACGCTCCAGAGCACCGGGTCCTCGATCAATGGGCCATCGACCGTGTCGAGCCGAGCCTCAAAGGTGACCGGGGTCAAAAGGGCGGGGAGCTCGAGAACCACCTCGCGGGTTTCCCCGGCGCGAATGCTGAAGGCTGTGGCATGGTTGGTGCCTTGGTTTTCACGCAACACATCAACGACATAGTCGCCTGCGGGCAATTCAACCACGAAACCGGGGGCAGCAACCGGCCCCAAAAGCGCCACGCCATTGGAGGACAGCGTCCAGCTCAACGGAGAGACCGGCGGCGCACCGTTCGGCGCCAGAACGGCCGTGACCGTCACATTCGCAGGTGCGGGCGGCGGTGCTGCGGCGGCAACTTGGGTCAAAGCGGCGGCCAATTCTTCCGCCGTGTCGGCGGTCAGAAACACACCGCCGGTATTTTCGGCCAGGCATTGCATTTGCGCGCGCGCCGCGGGCTCAGAGGCGACGTCAAAGCCGATGACATGCGCGGTAAAGCCGATGCCGGCGGTTTCCAGCGACGCGGCTACCGCGCAGGGATCGGCATCGCAGGTCTCAATTCCGTCCGAGACCAAGATCACCGTTGCTTCGTTTTCGGTGTGTCGCATGGCTTCGGCTGCGGCGACCACCGCATCGGACATCGGTGTTCGGCCGCGCGGGTTAATGGCGTTGACGGCATCGACAATGGCGCCCCGTGTATCCGGACCCGGTGCAATCAGCATCTCAATATCGCTGCAATCACCGCGCCGATTATGTCCGTAGGCCATAAGCCCCAATTCGAGCGATGGCGGCAGGTCTTGCATAACGTTTGCGATTACCTCGCGGGCAATGACGATCTTGTTGATCCCATCGATCTGCCCCCACATCGAGCCCGAGGCATCAAGCACCAAGATTGTGTCGGGTGCGGCGTCTTGGGCAACGGCTGCGCCTGTGGCGGCACACAGCGAAACAAGTGACGCGGAAAGGAAACGATGAAAGGCCATGAGACGCGGGTACTCCTTAAAATTCGGTCCAGCCTAGGCGGTGCCCTTTTTCATTTAAAGGGGAAGGGATGCGCTTGACGGCTCAGATCTGGCCTGTCATCGCCAGATCATGGACAGCGCCCACCACAGCAATTGGCCGCTTGTGATCCTGCTCTGGCTGGCCGGGCTGGGCGCGGCGGCGCAATACGGCAAGATCAGCGTGGTTTTCGACGCTTTGCCCGCGATTTACCCGCAGGCAGGCGCCAGTTTGGGCTTTGCGGTATCGCTTGTGGGCGCGGTCGGTATCGCCTTGGGCGTTGTCGCCGGTGTGGTCGTGGCCCGGCTGGGATTTCGACCAGCCGTTCTCGGCGGCTTGGTCTTTGGCGCGGTGCTGTCCTTTGCCCAAGCCTTTCTGCCGCCGCTGCCGCTGTTTTTGGCATTGCGTGTGCTGGAAGGCGGGGCACATCTGGCTTTGGTGGTCGCGCTGCCGACCTTTATTGCGCAACTGACCACGCCCCAAGACCGTGGGGTCGCGCTGACGCTATGGGGCACGTTTTTTGGCGTGGCCTTTGCCATATTGGCCTGGTTCGGCCGACCGTTCGCAGCGCAATTCGGGCTGGCCGCGTTATTTGCCGCCCACGGAGTCTATCTCGCATTCATGGCCGGGCTTTTGTGGCGCTTGCTGCCGGCGCAGGCCGAGGGCGCGGCGCGGCCATCCTCGGGCGGGGTTCTGCGCGCGCATTGGCGCATCTATTCATCCCCTTGGATCGGCGCGCCGGCTGTGGGCTGGTTGTTTTACACCTTTGCGTTCGTGTCGGTTCTGACCGTCCTGCCGCCTTATTTGGGGCCGGACAACCGGGCATGGGTGATCGGCGCGATGCCGTTGATGTCGATCCTGTCATCACTGACCCTGGGCGTGTGGCTGCTGCGTAGAATTGGCCCCGTGGGCGTGATCGTCGCGGGCTTCGGCGCCTGTTTCCTTGCCGCATTGGGGCTGATCCTTTGGCCCGGCAGTGCAGGGCCGGCTCTGGCTCTGGGCGCGGCACTTGGCCTCGTCCAAGGGGCAAGTTTCGCTGCCGTGCCGGAGCTGAACGAGGCCATTGAGGCCCGTGCCTTGGCCAATGGCGGCTTGGCGCAGATGGGCAATCTTGGCAACACAATCGGTACGCCGATCTTGTTGTGGGTAATCTCGGGGGGCGGCTATTTGGGCATGACGATCGTGCTCTGCATGGCGTTTTTGATGGGCGGCCTGGCGCATTTGGCGCTTGCACGGCTTCGCGCACGGGGCCAAAGCTAACCGCAAGGAGGCGCGATGCACATGGATCACATCGACTTGCGTCAAGATTTGGCCGCCACATTTCGGTGGTGCGAACGGCTGGGGCTGAACGAAGGCGTCGCCAATCATTTCAGTGCCGCGATCAACGAGGACGGGTCCCGTTTTTTGGTCAATCCCGAGGGCCGCTATTGGTCGCAATTGCGCGCCTCAGATATGATCGAGGTCGATGCCCACAATCTCGGCGCGGCATCGGGCGTGGACCGGACGGCAGCCGCGATCCACGGCGCACTGCACCGCAGATTGCCACGCGCACGCGTGGTGATGCATTTGCATTCGCGCTATGCCACGGTGCTGTCGACATTGTCCGATCCCACCTTGCCGCCGATTGATCAAAGCTCCATGCGGTTTTACAACCGGGTTGCCATCGATAGCGGCTTTGACGGCATGGGTCTTGGCGATGAGGCCGAGCGATTGGCCGGCTGCTTAGGCAACCATTCGATCTTGATGATGGGCCAGCATGGCGTGCTTGTCGTGGGCGATGGAATAGGTGCCTGCTTTGACCAGATCTATTATTTCGAGCGCGCGGCCGAGACCTATATCTTAGCGTTGCAAACCGGCCGGCCGTTGAACGTCGCCAGTGCAGATGTTGCCGAAAAGACCGCTCGTCAATGGGACGATTATGACGGCAGTGGTGAGACCCATTTGGCCGCGATCCGGGAAGTCTTAGACGCCGAGGCGCCGGATTATCTTAATTGAGCGGATAGAGCTGCCCGGCCTCCACCGCGCGCGAAAACAGAACGATCGTCATCGTCAGTTAGGAGATGGCGATAGAAGTTGCGCCCGACGGGCCTTGCAAACGGACCCGGCGCGTATCAAAAAACGCGGCTTATCAGAGACATACCATAATCTCGCAAGGTCGTAGATGTCCGCGTATGCCACAGACGGATCACGAAACCGTGAAGGGCGTGGGTCAGGCTCCTTTTTCTGCTATCTTCGAGTCGTGGGAAAATTTCCCACGGGTAACAAAGGGAGTACTGATTATGATCAGGACATTACTGCGCGCCGCCGCGGTCGCGACAGCGTCACTATTTGTGGCCCTGCCGGCATCGGCGGCGACAATGAATATTGTTGGCGGCATCACCGAGATCGAAGTGACGGCAGATCTCGGCGCACTGGGGCTATTGCCGTCGGTTTTCGGCACGGCCGGGTTCGATCCGTCGACCGCTACGCTCAGCTTTCCGATCACCGGGGGCACGTCGTCCTCCAGCGGTCTGATTATCGAGCATGACGGTGGCGGTGTGGCACTGACATCGGTCGCGACCTTCCAAAGCGCCACGGTCGGCAATTTTGTCATTGATACCGCCCAAGCGACGGTCTTTGGCAACGTCAATGGAGGGAGCGCTTTTGCCCCGCTATTCGATTTTGGGACAATCGATTCAAGCGGCATTCAGCTCAATATCTCCTCCGACCTTGCCGCCGCACTGACGGCGGTCTTTGGGGCGCCAGACCTTGCCGGTGCCGAATTTGGTATCGCCAATACGTCGCCGGATACCGCGCCTATTCCTCTGCCCGCAGCAGGATGGATGTTGTTGGCCGGGATGGGCGGTTTGGCCGTCTTGCGCCGCCGGTCCCGCGCGGCCTAAGGCCAAACACCCGGAACGGGCATCGGTCAATCGGTGCCCGTTTCAAATTCATCCACAACAAATTCTGCCCACGCGCCGCCCGCTTGTAAATGTTCTGGTAATGTTCCATGATCTGCGCAACAGCGCCATTGAGTCTCGCAGCGATGCCGCTACGTATCGGCTGTTGGCGCAAAAGCAGGTGATCCATGCCCGAATTGAAGCACATCGAGGTCCGCGGCGCGCGCGAGCATAATCTCAAAGGCATCGATGTCGATATTCCACGCGATCAGCTGGTGGTGATCACGGGTCTGTCGGGCTCCGGTAAATCCTCGCTGGCGTTTGACACGATCTATGCAGAAGGCCAGCGACGCTATGTCGAAAGCCTCAGCGCTTATGCCCGCCAATTCCTTGATATGATGGAAAAACCCGATGTGGACCATATTGCGGGTCTGTCTCCGGCGATTTCCATCGAGCAAAAGACCACGTCGAAGAACCCGCGCTCAACCGTGGGTACGGTTACGGAGATCTACGATTATCTGCGTCTTCTGTTTGCCCGTGCCGGCACACCGTTTAGTCCGGCCACGGGCTTGCCCATCGAAGCGCAGCAGGTCCAAGACATGGTCGACCGCGTTATGGCGATGGAGGAGGGGACGCGCGCCTATCTGCTCGCCCCCATCGTGCGCGACCGAAAGGGGGAATACAAAAAGGAATTCCTGGAGCTGCGTAAGCAGGGATTTCAGCGGGTGAAGGTCGAGGGTGAGATGTACGATCTCGATACCCCGCCGACGCTGGACAAAAAATTCCGACACGATATCGATGTGGTCGTGGACCGGATTGTTGTCCGCGCGGGCACCGAGACGCGCTTGGCGGATTCGTTTCGCACCGCGCTTGATCTCGCCGATGGTATCGCGATTTTGGAAACTGCGGCGGACACCCCTCAACGGATCACGTTTTCAGAGAATTTTGCCTGCCCGGTCAGCGGCTTTACTATCCCGGAAATTGAGCCGCGTTTATTTTCCTTCAACGCGCCGTTTGGGGCGTGTCCGTCCTGCGACGGGCTCGGGGTAGAGCTGTTTTTCGACGAACGGCTCGTGGTGCCAGATCAGACCATGCCGTTGATGCAATTGGCGGAAACGCATTGGCCCGAAGGCGACACACCCTATTACAAACAAGCGCTCTCGGCGATTGCCGCGCATTACGAATTCGACACATCCGCCCGTTGGAAGGACCTGCCCGCATTTGCGCAGCAGGTATTGCTTTATGGCTCGGGCGATGACGAGATCAAATTCCGCTTTGACGATGGCGGACGGGTTTATCAGGTTGAACGGTCCTATGAGGGTGTCATCCCGAATATCGAACGCCGTTACAAACAAACCGACAGCGACTTTATGCGCGAGAAGTTTGAGCGTTATCAAAATAATAGGGCATGCGGCGCCTGTGACGGCTATCGCCTACGGCCTGAGGCTTTGGCGGTCAAGATCGCGGGGTTGCATATCGGTCAAGTGGTTGAAATGTCGATCCGGGAGGCCGCAGCCTGGATCGATACAGTGCCTGAGGCGCTGAGCAATCAGAAAAACGAAATCGCGCGCGCCATATTAAAAGAGATCCGCGAACGGCTCGGGTTTTTGAACAATGTCGGGCTTGAATACCTCACGCTCAGCCGGGCAGCCGGCACGCTGTCGGGCGGGGAAAGCCAACGGATTAGGTTGGCCTCGCAGATCGGTTCGGGCTTAACCGGGGTCCTTTATGTTCTTGATGAGCCTTCCATCGGTCTGCATCAGCGCGACAATGACCGGTTATTGACCTCGCTTAAAGGTCTGCGCGATCAGGGAAACACCGTGATCGTGGTCGAACATGACGAAGAGGCCATTCGCGAGGCCGATTACGTCTTTGACATCGGTCCCGGCGCGGGAGTCCATGGCGGGCAGGTCATCGCAGAAGGTGCCCCGGCCGATATCATGGCCAATGAGGCGTCTGTGACCGGCGATTACCTGGCCGGTCGGCGCGAAATTGCCGTTCCGAGCGTGCGCCGCAAGGGCAACAAGAAAAAGCTAAGCGTTGTCAAAGCGTCCGGCAATAATCTGCAAAACGTCACGGCCGATTTCCCGCTAGGGCAGTTCGTCTGCGTCACTGGCGTGTCGGGCGGCGGCAAATCCACCTTGACGATTGAGACCTTGTTCAAGACCGCCTCAATGAAGCTCAACGGGGCGCGTCAAACGCCCGCGCCGTGCGAGACAATCAAGGGGCTCGAACATCTCGATAAGGTCATCGATATCGATCCGCGGCCGATCGGGCGCACGCCGCGGTCGAACCCGGCAACGTATACCGGGGCCTTTACGCCGATCCGGGAATGGTTCGCGGGTTTGCCGGAATCCAAGGCGCGCGGCTACAAGCCCGGCCGGTTCAGTTTCAACGTCAAAGGCGGCCGATGCGAGGCATGTCAGGGCGATGGCGTGTTGAAGGTCGAGATGCACTTTCTGCCAGATGTCTACGTGACCTGCGAAACCTGTAAGGGCAAGCGTTATAACCGCGAAACTCTGGAAATTCAGTTTAAAGGCAAAAGCATCGCGGACGTTCTTGATATGACCGTAGAAGATGCGCAGGTGTTTTTCAAAGCGGTGCCAACCATCCGGGAAAAGATGGACGCGCTGGTGCGGGTGGGCCTTGGCTATATCAAGGTTGGGCAACAGGCGACGACCTTGTCCGGCGGCGAAGCGCAACGCGTAAAGCTGTCGAAGGAGCTGTCGAAACGCTCCACCGGACGGACGCTGTATATCTTGGATGAACCGACCACGGGTCTTCATTTTGAGGATGTGCGCAAGCTGTTGGAAGTGCTGCACCAGCTTGTGGAACAGGGCAATTCGGTTGTCGTGATCGAGCACAATCTCGACGTCGTCAAAACCGCCGACCACATCATCGATATCGGGCCAGAGGGGGGCGATGGCGGTGGACGCATCGTCGCTGCGGGCACACCCGAGGATGTTGCCGAGGACGGGCAGAGCCATACCGGTCGGTATTTGGCGCCGATGCTCCGGGCGGGACGTATGGCGGCCGAATAGCTGTTTCGGTGTCCTGCATCCTTTATGCGTGCCACGAAGGTCCCGGCGCAAAGAAAGCAGCGTCGCCCATGGTAAATTGTCCGCGATATCGCACTGCGCAAGGCGATACTTTCTGGCGTTCTGGGCGGCATGCTGTAGCTGTTGGGCCATGAAATCAGTCTTTTTTTCCATTCTGTTGGCGTTTGGTGTGACCGCGACGGCCGTCGCGCAATCGCCGACCGATTGTGGCGGCGCCGAAAGCCCATGCCAGACCGCCGATGGCACCTATCACCTCCGCTTGCCCTCAGAATGGGACGGTCAAAGTGCGCTGCCGGTTTTGATTTTTTTCCATGGCCATCGCGGCACCGGGCGGCCGATCTTGGGAAATGGCGGTCTGGCGACGGATTTCGCTGATCAGGGTTATCTTTTGATCGCGCCGAATGGTGCCTCGTTTCAAGGCGGTGGACCGCAAAGCTACCCGGCGCGCGCGATGGAGGGCTGGCGCGACGATGTGGCCTTTACCTTGTCGGTTCTGGACGAAGTCGCAGGCTATATCCCGATTGATCGGACCCGGATTTATGCGTCGGGATTTTCCGCAGGGGGCTCTATGGCGTGGCTCATGGCGTGCGAAGCGGGCGAACATCTGGCCGGCATGGTCGCCGTGGCCGGCGCCTTGCGACGACCGAACACAACCGATTGTGCCGGGCTAGAGGGGCTGCCGATTTTGCATGTGCATGGTTTTGCCGATGGGCAAGTTCCCTTCGAAGGCCGCGCCATCCGCGATTGGCATCAGGGCAGTGTCTGGGACAGCCTTGCCCGCGCGGTGGCGCGCAACGGCTGCCGCACGCATCCCGATGAGATCGCGATTGAGGCGGCCTTTCGCCTGCGCGACTGGAATGCGTCTTGCGCAGGCGCGCCGGTGCGTCTGGCCATCCATGATGGCGGGCATGGCTTGCCGCAAGGGTGGACCGCCTTGGCGCGGACCTTCTTTGAGGCCGAAAATCCGTCCTAAACCGTGACCATGAGCCGGTCGAGGCCGTGGAAATGGTAAATATCTGAATAAGTTGGCGTCGCGGCAAGGCGCAGATTGGGGCATTTGAGAAAAAGCCGCGTGAATGCGATCTGAAGCTCTAGTCGGGCAAGCGGCGCGCCAACGCAGAAATGCAGACCCGCCCCAAAGGCATGATGCGCCGCCCCGGCGCGGCTGGGATCAAAGACATCCGGTTCAGGGAAGAGCGCCCCGTCGCGGCCCGCTGAGGCCAAAAGCAACCCAACCTGATCGCCGCGCGCAAAGCGGTGCCCAAAGAGTGTGATGTCTTCGTAGGCCCAGCGCGTGAAAAGATGCAGCGGCGGATCGAAACGCAGGATCTCCTCGACCAAGCGCGCCGGGTCCGTGGCGCCGCGCAGGCCGGTTTCCAACATGAGTTTAACCCCGTTGCCAATCGTGTGCACCGTGGCCTCATGGCCTGCATTCAAAAGCAGGATGCAGGTTGTGATCAATTCATCGGTCGAGAGCTTTTCGCCCGCTTCTTCCGCGGCGATCAGTTCCGAGATTAGGTCATCGCGTGGGCTTGATCGGCGTTCGTCGACATAGTGGCGCAGGAAATCCACGAATGACTCGGTTGCGGCAATGGCGGCGTCCTCTTGGGCCCGGCTGCGGCCGGCGACATACATTTTTACCATCGCGTTCGACCAAGCAAGCAGATCATCTGCGCGATCCTCCGGGACGCCCAAAAGCCGCGCGATCGTGATCACGGGGATCGGTTGGGCATAGGCGGTCAGCAGATCAAAGGAGCCCTTAGGGAAGCTTGCGATCAGACCGTCACATAGCGCTTCGATCTGCGGGGCGAGCGCGCCGATGCGGCGCGAGGTGAAGGCCCGCATGACAAGGCCGCGCAAACGGGTATGCCGCGGCGGTTCAAGTTCGAGCATCGAATGCGCCTCGACCGCGTAAAACGGTGCCAGCCGGTCCGGAACATCCAAGGGTTGCAAAGGCTCGCGGCCAAACCGGCGATCTTTCAAAAGCTGCCCAACAGCGGCATGCGAGCACGCAACCACCATGCCGTAATCGTCCCAATAGACCAAATCGCCTGCGGCCCTGGCGCGCGCATAAAACCGGTAGGGGTCCTGCACAAAGGCCGGATCGGTGGGGGATTGCGCGATGCGATGCATAGCTCAGCCCTAGCCCGGGTCGCGGCGCGGGTGAAGGGCGAAAACTCGATTTCAGAGCTGCCCGCGGTTGGTCACAGGCTTAATCGGCGCCACGCACCGGGATCGACGCGCCGAGTGCCGGCCGGAACATGCGTTGGACCGCGAAGAGCGCGCCGGCGATGGCGACCCCAACCGCGTCGGTCACAAAGTCCCCGGCGATCATGCATAAGGCTGCCGCGATCAGACCGACCCGCAGATACCAAACCGCGCGCGCCCCGAAAAACCAGCCCTGCACGCCAGATGACAACAGGAACACCCCGAAGGTCGCCGTGCAGCCTGCGATCACAATTTCCCACCACACGCCCTGCATCAACAGGACCGAGTTGTAAAAGAACATGAACGGCACGATGAAGGCAGCGATTCCGATGCGGAAGCTTGCCACGCTGGTCTCCATTGGGTTGGCGCCCGAGATGCCTGCGGCGGCATAAGAGGCCAGCGCAACCGGCGGTGTGATGGCTGAGACGACGGCGAAGTAGAACACAAAGAAATGCGCCGTCAGCGTCGGAATCCCTAGATCGATCAGGCCCGGCGCCACCACCGATGCCGCGACCGCATAGGCGGCGGTCGTTGGCATCCCCATGCCGAGAAGGATCGCGATGCACATGGCAAAAAACAGCGCCAAAAGCTGACTGACCCCGGCAAGGTCGAGCAATACGCCGGAAAACCGCGCGCCCACGCCGGTCAGGCTGATCACGCCCACGATGATGCCGGCACACGCACAGACCGCGATGATCTGGATCGACATGACACCGGCCAGTTCAAAGGCTTTGAAAAATCCTTTGATCCCAAGGCCCACACCTCCGCCGAACAGCTCTTGGAGTGTGACAAAGGCAAAGGTGCCAAGGATGGCCACGCCCAGAACGGCCGCGAGCGTGCCGGTGATCGGGAACGGCTGCGACACGCCGTCGATGTCCGGCGTCGATAGATACAGCGCCGCGAGCACCACCGACATGATCAGGATCGCCAACATCAGCACTCGTTGGACCCCCCATTTGCCCCGCAAGGCGAAATATTCCGGCAAGGCCCAGCTGACGACCACGGCTGAAATGGTGGCCAAGGTGCCCGCGCGGATCACCGAATAACCGGCAAAGAGCGCCCAGATCAGGATCACGATCGGCACAAACAGATAGAGCTGCTTGACCATGCGGTTGAGCTTTGGCAGCTCGTCCTCACGCATGCCGCGCATGCCGAGCTTGGCAGCTTCGAAATCGACCATGAAATAGATCGAGGCGAAGTAAAGGATCGCAGGAATGATCGCGGCAATCGCGATCTCTTGGTACGGGATGCCGGTGATCTCAGCCATGATGAAGGCGCCAGCACCCATGATCGGCGGCATGATCTGCCCGCCGGTTGAGGCGCCTGCCTCCACAGCGCCTGCGACGCGTTTGTTGTAGCCCACCTTTTTCATCAACGGGATGGTAAGTGATCCGGTGGCCACGACATTGCCGGCAGACGTGCCGTTGATCATGCCCATAAGGCCCGACGCGAAGATCGCCACCTTTGCCGGGCCACCGCGCGCGCGTCCGGCGGCAGCGAAGGCAAAGTTGACGAAATAATCGCCCACTTTCGAGGCCTGCAAGAAGGCGGCAAAGATGATGAAAAGGATGATGTAGGTCGAGCTAACCGCCGTCGTCGGCCCCAGGATCCCGGCATCGGAATAGACATGGCCAAAAAACCGCTGCCAGCTATAGGGGTTTTGCACCGCCAGAATGCCGGGCAAAAGATGCGCGGTGAAGGTATAGGTCAGAAAAATCCCGGTGATAATGACCAGCGCCAGGCCCGCGACGCGGCGTGTGAGCTCTAGGATCATCGCGGCGCCTGCGGTGGCGGCGAAGGCCACGCCGATGGGCACAAATGGTGTGCCAACGGAGTTGCGTGCGGCGGTCCCATAGATCGCCACGAGGTAAATCGCCACCACAACGCCGCAGAGCGCCAGAACGAAATCGGACGCGGTGAAGCTGTTGCGGGGCCGACGCTCGATCCAGCCGAGCACGATGCCGCCAAACGTTGCGATCAGCAGCGGTATGCCGAACCAACGGACCTCGGTTTGATAGGTTTCGGTGCCGGCGAAAGACGCCCAGGTGGTCAGTCCTCCAAGTTCCGGCAAGGTGCCAGAGCCAATGAGATTGGCAAATCCGACCGCTGTGAACCCGGCAATTGCAACCGGAATGATCAAAACCGCCGCCAGGCCCGAGACGACCAAACTGCCTTGATGTGTGTCGTCGCCGAAGCGATGAGCGGAAAAGAGCAAAAACCCAAGCCCCAAGGCCCCAGCGATATGGACGATACGGAAGTTCCAGGTCTCCAGCGGCATCTGCGGCAAAAAGCCGATCTCGATCCCCGTGATCGCAGAAATCGACAGACCATTCAGCGCGATCATATGAAACGCCGCATAAAGCGTTGCATAGGCCGCAATGAACATCGCCGCGCGTCCGGTGAAAAGCCGTCGATTGCTTTCAATGGGTTCTTCGTCGACGCCCTCAGCTAGAACCGCATCTTCACTCGGACTTTGCCCCACTTGTGCCGCGCCTTCGCTCATGTCCCGGCTCCCCTTTTGCGGTGCCATCTATGGTTATGGCCGGCCATCGATTTGCCAAGCCAATTTTTGGTGACGCGCCGCCGAGGCTCGGCCGCACGTGACGTTCGCGCGCGTGTTGGCGCTGGCCAGTCGCATGTATTCCGCGCTAGGCTTTGCGTGCCGGGCACGAGCACCCGGTCGATACTGGAGGATAGGTTATGATCATCAAACCCAGTTTGGGCATTGCCGCGGTCTTGCTGACCCTTGGGGCCGCGCCAGCTGTTGCGCAAAATACCGAGATTTGTCCCACGGTTGGCGGCGGTGCGGTATGGATGGGGGGCGATGAGGCAAGCTCTGACATCTCGGTCGCATCCGCGCCGCTGGAACAGAGCGGACTGACCGTGCCGCCGGGCGGCAATGCTCTGACGGCCTTTACCGTCAGCGAATTGGGGATGTACCGCATCGAGGCGCTGCCCGATTTCGGGGGTGATCCGGTTCTGGAATTGTACACGACCGATGGCACGCTGGTGCTGACCGACGACGATAGCGGCGGAAATTTCGCGAGCCGCGCAGAAAGTCAGCTGGAGCCCGGCAGCTATTGCGTGCTGACGCGCGCTTTCGGCGGCGGGCCATTGGTGGCCAGCGTGCGTGTGGGCACAACGAATATGGCCGCTTTGACGCCGGGTTTGAGCGGTGGCGGCGGCACCTATGTCGGCGTTCAGCCTTGCACGCCGGCCACGCCGGCCACTGCGCTGAGCCAGGGGCCAATCGATGTGCTTTTGGCGCAAGGCGTGACGCAAAGCAACGCGGTTCAAGCGGTGCCCTATTACCGTTTCACGCTGGCCAGTCCGCAAGCCTTGACCATCAAGGCGGAGAACGAATGGGCCGATCCTTACATCTACATTTTCGACAATCAGGGGAATTTGATCGCCGAAAATGACGACTATAACGGGCTCGATAGCCAGATTGATTTCATTCAGCCGCTTGAGGCGGGCGATTACTGCATCGGCATGCGCGCGCTGAGCGATCCCAGCCAACCCGTGACGTTGAGCGTGTCGGGCTACGATCCGCAGCAGGCCCTGTTCGATCTTTACGCATCGGGCGAGGCCAGCCCGCCGCAGGGTTCGGGCTATCCCGTGACCGAGCTTGGCAATTTGCAGACCCGGCTCGTCTATGACCAAAGCGTGGGCGCGGATGCGGTTTGGTATTCCTTCAACGTCCCAGATGGTGGGCTTGTTTTGATCAATGCGGTGGAGATATCCGACAGCGATCCGATGATCACGCTGTTCGATGGCGCGGGCAGAATGCTGGATTTCAACGATGACAATGGCGGCACGCTCGACAGCCAATTGGCAACGCCGGTCGGGCCGGGCACGTATATGTTGGGCGTGATGCAGTATTCGTCCGGCTATTCCGGTGTCATTCGCGTGTCGATCGAACGCTACGTTCCCGCGCGCTGATACCCCCCAAGGACTGGCGCCGCCCGATGACCGGGCGGCTCCGATATTAAGAATATTTGGCAAAGGCTTAGCCGCCGAAGATCATGTCTGCGGAAATATCCGCATCCGCGTTCTCCATGAACCATTGGGCCGCGCCCGGATGCCACATCAGGACATTGTTTTTGTCCCAATTGTCCGGCACGGTCGACCGCGCCGCACGGTGAATGTTCACCATCCGCTCATTGTCGGACATGATCACGTCGACCACGGCATAAACCAGGCTGTCCGGCAGTTCACAATTGGCAATCGCGAAATTCCACATCGAGACGGAACGCATGTCAGTGTCGATGGTGGTATAGGTATCTGCTGCAATGGCGAAATCGGCGACCGGGAAGCTTTCCAGGATTGCCGATTGTTCTTCTTCTGTGAACTCGATGATGTTGACGTCGGTTTGCACCTCAAGCTGGCTGACGGCCGGCACCGGAACGCCAGCGGCAAAAGCGATGACGTCCAAAAGCCCGTCTTGCAATTGGCTGCCCAGATCCGACCAGCCGCCATTGCGGCGTTCGAATTCGACGCCCAATGTTTCCATCATGCGCGGGAAATATGTGTCTGATGTCGACCCTGCTGGGCCAAAACCGATGCGAGCACCGGCCGGAATATCCGAAATGCTCTCGATCCCGGATGAGCTCAGCGCGGTCACGCTAAACGGGGTCTGATACATGGGGAACATTGCGCAGGCATTGGTCATTTGCAGACCTGGCGCGATGGGGCTGAGCCCGTTGAGCGCTTCTTCGGCCGGGCCCATTGTGGTCATGCCGAACTGCGCCTCGCCAGTATGGACCAGAGCCATGTTCTGACCCGGTCCGCCGGTGACTTCGCCGCCGCCCGACAGGCCAAGCTCTTCGGCGACCAAATTCGCCCAGCCAGAGCCATATGCGAAATACGTACCACCCTGTGATGCCGTTCCGACGGTAAAGCTCTCGGGCCAACCGGTCCGGTCAAGATGACCGTCTGCAAATGCAGCACCCGCCGAAAGCGCCAGCGCCGACACCGCGGCCGTGAATTTCATGATGGACATTCAAACCTCCCGTGATGCGCCAGCGCCTTCCGCCAGCGTCGCGCCAAAGGGATGGCGTGATTTGTCCGTAGATCAATCGAATTGCGGCAAAATTTTTGGCAATATGACGAGATTTTTATCCCGATGGGCGGGAAATGACCCATGGTGCCGCTTCGAAGGGTGAAAATGTGCCCAAGCTTTGATCGCGCCTTAGCGCGTCATCCATTTAATCTGCGACATAGCCGGCAGCCTTGAAGAGGTTTTGGCGCTCTTGTGGTGGGAAGAGTTCGCGAGTTTGGGCGACAGACTGGAAGAGCGCGTCGAATGTTCGGGCCTTGAGCTTTGAGAATACCCTTTCAATTGGGTTCAGGTCTGGGCTGTCGGGGCGG
>JBCDBR010000038.1:0-30741 GCA_039183205.1 Pseudomonadota bacterium
GAGACGTGTTCGAATACATCGAGCTATTCTACAACCCGAAGCGCAAGCACACGAACAACGGCATGCTGTCGCCCGTTGACTTCGAAACCAGACAGCTCAAACTGAAACAGGCAGGTGTCTAGGAAACTAGGGGCACCTCAAGAGGCCAGCTTGCGCCAGCGTCAACCTCTCACGAAAAAGGATGGATCGTACAGCTTCACGAACCAAATCGCCTCTCGATACCTGCCCAAGACCGCCGGCCTTGGTGTGCCGGAGAAGGCCTTAATTGATCATGGCCTGAAATGGTGGCCGTCAAAGCAGTATCAGTCGGCATTTACCGACAAAGGCGAATTCTCGAATTGGCGGCTGGAGGTTTCCAGTCTCGTGCGTGCCGAAGCAACCTTTCCTGTTGAGGGGGTGCCATTCGCAGTGCTGCTTACAATCGAGGATCCGGAAAAGAAAAAACCCGTCTTCAGTGAAATCCGCAGACCTTCTATCTAGACCGGATCCAAGAAGCGCTTCTGTCCGGACTACGAGCCGAAGTTCGGCATCCCGAGGTGATCGTTGAATACGTCTGCACCTACCATGAGGAGCGCAAACGCCTTGCTGCCGACGCAGCCAAAGGGAAAACCAGAATCCAGAAGCGGCTAGCCGCAATTGAAAGCGAGATTGCCCGGCTCGTTGACGCGATATGCGACGGTTCAGCTGTCATCCAGCAAAGCTTCACCCGATCGGCGAGCGTGTGCTGATCCGCATTGGGTAAATGCTCCGGCACCACTTCGTAGGGACCGATATCCGTTGTCCGGTGATGGAGACCCGAGCAAGGATTGACATCCAAGCCATCGATGCAAATCAGGCGAATCCGGCCGCGAAAAGCATGACGATCGCTGACGCGAAAAAAGGCGCCGTACTCGCTCTCCGCATGCTCGACGGACTTGGCCTTCGCCGCATGAACAGATCGACCCTTCAGGACTTCTGAGCGCATTCGCCGATCAATCAGCGATATGTCTTCGGAATGGATCAGGCGGTCAGTGCGCGCAACGATAAGCGCCGACGACGCATCGTCTTCTATGTCTGCCACGGCCACATTGAACTCTCTGAAGTGATTGTAAGCGCAGCGGATCAAGAGATGCGTCGCAGTGTGAAGCCGCCGCCGATGTTCTCGGTGCTCTGCGTCGAGAACTACCTCGACCGTCTTACCGACGGCGAACCTATCCGCAACGGCATCGTGCGCGGTCCAGGTTTAGCCGTCCTGTTTTTCGGCATGGAGTATTTTCGCACCATCGACGGTGCCAAGATCACGAGGTTCGCCACCGCCTCGCGCGCGCACGATGTTCTGTTCGAGCGCAATGACAACACCAAAGAAACGCGGCCGTACTGCGACGATCTCAGTCGTGGCGACGGTAAGTTCGGGTTCGGAATAGAATAGGTTATGCCGCTTTGTCATAGCCTTATCTCCTTTGGAACGGGGGAATTGGCGAGGACTCCTGCCCCCGACGGTTGGCCTCAGGAGAGGTCCATTTTCAGCAGCCAAGGCTTGCCAGCGTCGGCCGAAACGCTGGGGCTGCCGGTGCGAGCACCGAACACGCGTTTGAACCAACGATCCTCAGACTTGGGCGTGTCGCGCCCGTGGATCACGGTGCGATTTTCCAAGATGAGTACGTCACCCGGCTTGAGCGCCGCTTTGCGGCGGACCGTCGGATCACCGATCACCCAAGACAGCCAGTCGATGGCGGCTTGAGCGCGAGGATCGGCGGAGTCACGTAGCTGGGCCGCGTTCCAAACGATCTCCATCGGAATGATCAAGGAACAGGAAGCCGTAATGCCGACGGCGGAGGTGTGTCGGAAGCACGGCCTGTGCCTGATGGCCAACACGAGCATCTCGGGCGCACGGGTGGCGCGGGAGCTCGATGCGCTGCTGAACGAGGAGATCTGGCCTGCGGCGGGTTTCGTGGACACCGAGATAAGGTGTTTATGAAACTGGAGATTCTATATGACGAGAAGGATGTTCAGCCGTGAGTTCAAGCAGGAGGCGGTGGAATTGGTGACGAAGCGTGGTGTCCGTGCTTTCCAAGCTTCGAGGGATCTTGGAATACATGCCACGGTGCTTCGGAGGTGGGTGCGTGCTTCAGAGGCTGATGGCCCGGCGGCGTGTCCCGGAAATGGCAAGCTGCCTCCAGAGCAAGAAGAGCTCAGGTTTCTTCGGCGAGAGCTTTCTAAGCTGAAGGCAGAGCGTGATATCTTGAAAAAGGGTGAGACCATTGAGCGCCATTGGTTCGAGCCCAATGGGCGAACACCGACTTCGCCAAGGACCAGCTATGATGTTTGGGTTTGTGGCGAAGCACCGAGGGGTCTGGCCCGTAAGTTGGATGTGTGACGCGCTCGGTGTGTCCCGAAGCGGTTTCCATGCCTGGCTGACGCAACCACGTAGCGACCGGTCTGTCCGCGATGAAAAGCTATCGGCGGCGATCCGCGCGAGCTTTCTGCGATCCGACCGATCCTATGGAGCCCGACGGGTCAGGCACGATCTTCTCGAAGAAGGTCATGCCTGTGGTCTGCATCGCGTTGAACGATTGATGCGGCAATCTGCCTTCGGAGCCCGTCCTAGGCGTCGGCAACCACCAAAAAACCAAGGTACAAGGTCTGTCATAGCTGCGAACGTGCTTGAACGTGAGTTCGAGGCCGATGGTCCGAACCAGAAATGGGTAGCCGACTTCACATATGCCTGGACCGCAGAGGGCTGGCTCCATGTTGCTGCCGTCATTGACCTGTTCTCGCGGCGCGTCGTTGGCTGGTCCATGAGCGATCAGATGACATCCCAAATGGTCACAGACGCATCAATCATGGCGATCTGGCGCAGGGGTAGACCGCAAGAACTGCTACATCATTCCGACCAGGGCAGCCAATACACCAGTGAGCCGTTCCAGCGACTGATGGTCGATCACGGTATCACCGTTCGATGAGCCGGTCTGGAAATGTCTGGGACAACGCTGCGATGGAGAGCTTCTTGTCTTCAATGAAAACCGAACGGGCCAGGCGCAAAACCTATCCCACAAGGAAGGAGGCGCGCACCGACGTCTTCGACGACATCGAGCGGCTTTACAATCCGCAAATTCGCCACTCGACCATCCGGTATCTAAGTCCTATGGCTTTCGAGGAGCGACCTATGAAAGCTTAAGTTGCCGTCCACGAAACCGGCAGCAGGCCATTAAGCCCATACCCGTCCAAGCATTCTTGCGCAGTCCGTTTAGTCTTAGTGTTATGGCGGGTATTTTATGGGACTGACGGTTTCCGACCGTCGATGCGGTGACTTCACCGTACGATCAGAACCGAACAAGGCGCCCGGCGGGCCACCCGAGCCGCGGTTGAACCAAGTAGAAACTCCCGCACATCCGAGGCGTGGGAGGTGATGACGATCAAGTCGATTAACAGACGCGCGGCCTCGTCGAGGATTTTGCCGGCCGGATGGCCGTTCACGATGATCGGATTGACGTTTGCAATGCGCTTGATCTGCTGTTTCTGTCGATCCAATTCCATGGAGATCACGTCGTTGGCCTGCCGGTTTGGAAGGTATTCTGCAAGATAGCGCGGTGGGACCTCAAGCACCGTCAGAACATGAAGAATGCCCTCTTGATCAAGCAGTTGGCGCGCTATCTCAATCGCGGGCCCGGCGTGGTCGATATCGTCCGGTGCCAGGGGGACAAGAACGTTTTTATACATGCCGGACCCCTGGACTAGGCATCGAGTTCGCGCAGGAAGGCATCGAATGCGCCAGGCGCCATGGACGTGCTTTCGTGAGTAGCTGGAAATGTGCCGTCCGTTGCGGCCTGACGGAAAAGGCGAAGCGCCCTGCGACGCTCGGCTTGTATTTCGTCCTCTAGCCGCAGAATGTTGCCAAAGGCGCGCGCATGGCGGGGCTGAGATGCATGCTCGCCGCAGATATCGTTTTGAAACAGATAGATCACGTCCGCGCCGGAGCCCGAGCCGAGCGAGCTGGTTATCAGCCGGGTCCGCCGCGTAATCTCGGCCATCACATCCGCGCAGATCACCTCGGCTTCTACAGAAAACGCCCCTGCATTTTCCATCCGGCGAAAGGCACGCCACAATTCGGTGGCCTCTTCGGCGGTCTTCCCGATCGCCCTTAATCCCCCGACCCAGGTTGACTTCCGCGGCACCAGCCCGAGATGGCACATGACTGGAATCTCTTCGCGGGCGAGCACCTCGACGATATGTGGCCCGCGCGCAGTGTAGATCGAGTCGGCCCCATCCTTCATCGCGGCAAAGGCTGCGGTCAGGACATCGGCCTCGGTGGGAAAATCTGGCAGGCCCAGGGCGGCGGTAAAGAACATGTCGGGCGCACCAAGGCGAACGGCCTTCGTGTTTTGCGCATTGCCCATGATCAGATCGATGCCTGCATCGCGCGCAGCTGACGCTTCTTCGGCCGAATTCGCTGTCGTCTGCGTGAGTGTTCGCGTGCCCTTAAGGGCGCGCAGCTCGGCAACTGTATAGTTGCGCTGGGTCGGTCGGGCATCCCAGTCGTAGATGCGTTTCATGATGCGGCATCAATTTGGATGAAAACGGCATTGTCCTCGACCTTCACCGGGTAGGTGAGCAGATTAACACATGCGGGAGAGCGCTTGGCCTCACCGGTCCGATAGTCGAATTGACCGTTATGGCCGGGACATTCGATGATGTAATCCATCACCAGCCCGTCGGCGAGATGCACATCCTCATGGGTGCAGAAGCCATCGGTGCAAAAGAACTCGTCATCGGGGCTTCGGTAGATGGCGAAGGTTCGGCCGTCGAGGTCGAAGCGGATCAGGTCTTCGGTGTCGATCTCATCGGTTGTACAGGCTTTGGTCCAGGAACTCATATGCTCTACTCCGCCGCGATGGCTGGGCGCTGGTAGGCAGGCGTTTCCCCAGCCCCATCTGGAAGCGCGCGCTTGATGTAATGGTTGGCATCGGTCTGTTGCCGGATAACGGCCGGGATCATCTCGCGATAGGCCGCCCAAAGCGAAGGGTAGGGAGCAGGGCAATCTGCCGCGATCTCGTCATGGAGCGCGGGAAGCGCGTAAAACGGCACCATCGGATACATGTGATGTTCTACGTGGTAGTTCATGTTGGAATAAATAAACCGGAAAAACGGGTTGAGATAGACTGTGCGCGAATTCAGCCTGTGATCGGGGATGTCCTCGGCCAGCCCAGCATGCTGGGTTGTTGCAAGCATGTGATGCAGCCAGGAGCCGTAAAACGACGGCAGCCCAACCAGCATAACCGGCAGAAAGCTCTGCAGCGCCACCGATAAAAGCACGACGCCTACAAGGATCGTCAGTTGAACCCTTGAAGCTTGGAAGGTCTTAGGCCATTCGGCTTCGGGCAGAAAGGTTTTCTCCGAGGCCGTGAGCTGTCCGAAGGACAGTCGCACCATCTTGCCAAGCTCGGTCAGCAGGGCTGGGATATAAAGCAGGTTCAGCGCCCATTGCCATAGACTGGGTGGGCGCGGGAATGCGATCTCGGGGTCGCGTCCAACGACGACGGTTTCAGTGTGGTGGCGCGTATGGCTCCAACGCCAAAGGTTGGGGTTTCTGAGCGACATGAAAGCGGTCAGTTGGTAAAAGCCGTCGTTCAGCCAAGCCGTCTTGAAGACGGTGCCGTGACCCGTTTCATGCCATCGGCTATCCGCGCCTGAGCCATAGAAAACGCCGTAGATGATAGCCACTGGAACAGCCCACCACGTGCCCCAAGTCGCGATCAGCAAGCCGCCAAAGAACAGCACGCATCCCAGCCAGATGCCGTAGTTGATCAAACCTGGACGGTCCGAGCGCCGCATCAACTCTTTCAACCGCTTGCGTGGTATCTGCGTGGAATACCAATCCGAAAGCGCAAATCCGTTCGCTGAATTTTCGCCCGTCAGGCTGTAGTCTCGGGCGTGGCTGGTTTGTGACATGGCGTCCTCCCTGAGCGTTGTAGAAGAAAAGCTGGCTCGGCGGCCCCAGGTCAATGCGGCGCTTGATAGTTTCTATCAGTGCTATCAACATGCCTTTCCAGACTCTTGATAGGAATCATCAGATGTCGGGCAAACGCCGCATTACAATGCAGGATGTTGCCACCGAAGCCGGCGTCGGGATCGCAACGGTGGATCGTGTCCTGAATGCACGCGCGCCAGTGGCGCCAGACACCGCCGCACGCGTGGTGTCGGCAGCGGACGCCATCGGCTATCATGGGAAGGCAATTCTTCGGCGCCGACTGGCCGAGCTGGCCCCGGCGTGCCGGATGGGCTTTCTACTCCAAAAGGAGGGTAAATGGGTCTATCAGCGATTGGCAGAGGCCCTTCGGGGGGCGACGTCCGCTTGCCGCAATGTTCGGGCCGAGCCCGTCTTTTCCTTCGTCGGCAGCCTTTCGGCCAATGGTTTGGCCGAACAGATTACGCGTATCAGCAGTGTGGTCGATGTTCTGGCGGTCGTCTCGGTTGACCACCCTGCGGTTTCGGCCGCGATTGCGGAATGTACCGGCCGTGGTGTTCCGGTTTACGCGCTGCTCAGCCCGCTCAGCACACCGGTCGTTGCGGGATATGTTGGTATCGACGGTATCGCGGCCGGCCGCACTGCGGGATGGGCAATGGCGCGGATGGCCCGGGCTGAAGGGGAGATCGGCGTTCTTCTCGGCTCACATCGTTATCTGGGGCAAGAGGCAAATGAGCGCGGTTTCCGGGCCGCCTTTGCAAAGTATGCACCGGATCGGTCCATCCGAGATACCATGGTCTACCTCGATGACGAAGCAGTCGCCTACAGCGCGGCGCAAGAGCTTCTAGATCAGTCTGAGGGGATGGTCGGTCTATACCATTCTGGTGGCGGCGTCGGCGGGGTTGCTCGCGCGATTGAGGAATCTGGTCGTGCGGATCGGATCACCTATATCTGCCACGCGCGCACGCCCGATAGCGTAGCCGCATTGAGGGCGGGAACCGCAGATCTTGTGATCTCCGCCAGCTTCGACCGGATCGCAACAACGCTCGTGACTTGTATGGCCGAAACCGTGCGCACCGGCCGTGCGAGGCCCGCATCGACGCCCGAGCGATTTGAATTGCTAACTGTTGAAAGCCTCTAGCCGAAGGTTGCGCCGGTGATGTTCTCACGCGTGATTACGCCCGTCAGCAGCGCCCGGGGTTTAAATGGTCGGTGCTCTAGATGCGCGCATAGCGCCTCGACGACCTCTTCCGCGACAAGCCGCATATTGACATGCAGGACGATGTCTATCGTGCCATCCATCAGAAAGCCTTGCGTTCGAGACGTCAGGTTATGGCATATGAAGACGACGTCATCGGCGCGCCCAGCTTCGCCTAACGCGCGCGCGATACCTAAATTGCCGCCTCCCACATTGTAAATGCCAACAATGTCGTCTCGTTCTTCTATGAGAACGCGAACCGCCCGGTAATTTCCCTCGGCATCGTCCTGGGCGTTGCAAGTGATTATTTCGCGGATCTGCGGAAATTCCGCGCGCAAGGCCAAGCGAAAGCCCATCTCACGATCTTCGTGGCTTCGGTACAATTGGCCCGAGGTCACAACGACCGCAGCGCCAGGGCGCTGGGTTAGCCGCCCCATCAGATAGCCACCGGTCCGACCTGCCGCGCGGTTGTCGAGCCCAATAAAGCCGATCGGCGACGGGTTTTCAATCTGCGACAGAACGGTCAGGCTCGGGATTTTGAGCCGGTCGAGTTCGCGAACAGCATCGTGCACTCTTGGATCGTCCAAAGCCTGAAAGGCGACCGCATCGATGCCATGCCCGGCTGTGGCCAGCAGCTTGCGCGCAAGGATGCTTGGCTCCATCTTTTGGGTATAGACACATTCGACCGTCGCGGTTCCGCGCGTTCCAAACTCCAGAAAGCATCGGCCAAGAAAATCCGTCGACGGCCCTGCATCTTCGGGCAGCAATACCCGAAGTCTCCAGGGCCGTGCCCGCCGTTCTGGAATTACGCCTGACTCAATCGCCTCCTTCGCCTGTAACACACGTTGACGGGTCGCGGAGCCGACATGCGAACGGTTGTGCAGGACCCGATCAACAGTCGCAACGCCCACGCCGGCGAGCTTGGCGATCTGCGCGACCGTGGCGCGGCGTTTGATTTTGCCGACGACGTCGCTCTCGTTGCTTTCCATCATATCACATCAATTCCTTAACTATTTGGACGGAATGCACATCAATTACCATCAATTCCACCATTTGGTGGTTTTTTTGTTTACCCGATTGTGTCGTGTTCGCAGAGTGCGCGACACGATAAGCCCTCAAGGGGCCAAGGGAGGACAATATGTTATACACCAAGCTGCTGTCGGTGAGCGCCGCCAGCATTGCTCTGTTTGCATCCGCCGCCGCTGCACAGGACTTCACGTTCCGATATGGCAACGCGCAGCCTGAAACAGCCATTAGATCGCAGTCGATGGTCTTTTTCGAGGAGCAACTCGAGGCCCGTTCCGACGGCCGCATTGAGGTCGAGAACTTCTTCGGCGGCACGCTCGGCAATGAGCGAGAGATGATGGATCAGGTTACGTCGGGACTTTTGCAAGGGACCCGGGGTGGGTTTTTCGCAGATGCGTCAGGGGCGTTCAACATCTACCAGCTTCCGTTCCTCGTTGCCGGCTGGGACGAGATGGAATGCCTTGTCGCGTCGGAATTCACGGACGGCATCCAGATGCGCGCCGCCGATAGTGGCTACCACATTCCCGCTACGGGCATCAGTCAGGGTTTCCGCGCTTACACGACAAACGCGCGGCCAATCACTCAGGTCTCAGACCTGGCAGGTCTGCAAATCCGCGAGCCGCAATCAGACTTGATGATTGCAACCGGTACTGCGCTCGGTTCGGTTCCGGTGGCCATGCCGTTCTCGGAGGCCTACCAAGCGTTCCAGCAAGGGGTTATCGACGGTCAGCACAATCCGCCGCAGAATATTTGGGACTTCAATATTCATGAGGTGCAGGACTATCTGTCGCTAACAAATCATATGACAGGCCCCGACCCATTGATCGTAAACAAAGCATGGTATGACGGGTTGCCCGGAGATCTACAGCAGATCTTTGACGAGGTTGCGGTCGAGGCGCTGGCCATGTCCGATCAACTTTATCGCGAAGCAGAAGCGTCGGTGATCGAAGACCTGGCCGAGTTCATGGAAATCAACACGCTGACACCCGAGGCGCTGGCGGAATTCCAAGATCAGGTGCAGCCGGTTTATCAGCAGATGATTGACGCCGGTCATTTCAGCGCCGATGACGTTGAAGCGGCGCGTGCCGCGGCACAATCGTGCAGCTAACGTGATCCTCCCTGGGCGCGCGGGGGCCGCTTTGCGGGCCTGCGCGCTCGCCTGCACTACAAGGGCATGACCCATGAAAACGATCGCTGCGCTCGACGCTTGGCTGACGTTCCTAATCGAGACGGTCATGGTTATTCTATTCGCGATCTTCCTTGTGATCGTCTGCGCAAAAGTACTACTCCGCCCGTTTGACCAATCGATCTTTGGCGTCGATGAGCTGGTGAAAATCTCGTTCTTGACGACAAGTGCGTTGGGTGGCGCGGTCGCCATTAGCAAGCGCGAACACATCGCGATCACCTTCTTTATTGAGGCGCTGCCGCGCACGTTGACAATGGCCTTTTACATCCTGGGCTTGATCCTTATTGCCGTTATGAACGCGACGTTGGTCTATCTTTCATTCGATTGGATTGCAGGCCCGGGTGGAAATATCTGGCAACCATTCGGCATGCAGCAAGCCTATGTTTTTGTTGTCGTTCCCATCGCCTGTGGCTTGGCGTGCTTTTATTGCTTTGCCAAAATCGTGCTGACGCTGGGCGGGGTTGAGAGCATCGACCGCCTTTGGATGCCTGAGGACTGACGTGCTCATCCTCTTCGGCACCCTCTTTATCCTGCTGATCATCGGTGTGCCGATCGCCTATTCGCTGGGATTGGCAAGCCTTGCCTATTTCCTGTTGGAGGCGCCGTTTGGGACCGGCTTTGTCATCCAACGCTTCTTTGCGGGGATAAATAATTACGCGCTGGTCTCGCTTCCGTTCTTCATTCTGATGGGGCTTGTGATGAATTCCGGCGGTATTACCCGCCGACTGCTGGACTTGTCGATGTTCTTCGTCGGCCGTCTGAAAGGAGGCCTGGGCCTCGTCAATGTTGTTGGCTCGATGATATTCGGGGGCATCTCGGGATCATCCGCCTCTGACACGGCATCGATCGGGTCCATTTTGATCCCCGAGATGGAGCGGCGCGGATACCCAAAGAGTTTCGCCGCCGGTATCACGGTCGCCTCCTCGACCATGGGTATGATCATTCCGCCCTCGGTACCGATGATCATCTATGCAATTGCGGCCGAGGAGTCGATTGGGCGGCTGTTCTTGGGCGGGATCATCCCAGGTCTGATGGTCGGGGCATTTCAACTGGTGATCGTGTGGCGCATCGCATCGGCCCGCGGCTTTCCGACCGAGAATGTGCCCTTTACCTTGCAAGAAGGTTTGCGCCAGTTCCGTCGCTCTGCCGCGGTCGCACTTATGCCGATCCTGATCGTCGGATCGGTTGTATTCGGCTTTGTTACGCCAACTGAAACCGCTGGGGCCGCGGCGGTTTACGGCTTGATCATCGGGTTCTTCCTCGTAGGGGTCACCGTGTTCCGGGATTTGCCCGATGCGATGCGTACGGCGATCATTATGTCGGCAAAGATCATGATGATCATCGCGTTCAGCCAGGTCTTCATCACAGTTTTGGCGTTGGAGAGAGTCCCGGATAGGCTGGCCGACATGATCAGCGGGTTGGGGCTAAACGCCACGACGTTTCTGCTTCTGACGGCTTTGCTGATACTTCTGGCTGGCACCTTCATTGATGTTAGCCCCGCGATCCTACTGCTCACCCCGGTCCTTCTACCGGTGGCCGAGCAATTCGGCATCTCTGGCGTGCATTTCGGAGTGATCATGGTGTCTGGTCTTGCTGTCGGCGCCTGTACGCCCCCTGTGGGAAACTGTTTGAATGTATGCGCCGCGATCTGCCGATTGCCGATTGGCACGATCTTTCTCGGAGCGGCCCCGTTCCTGTTGGGCAATGTTGCGGTTCTGGCGCTAATCTGCGTGCTCCCTGAGCTCGTGATGTGGATCCCGAACTCCGTGATGGGACCGTAAAATGACTTTTGACCCGGGCATAGGAGTGTCTTCCGGACGTGCCCGTCACCGCACATTGCGGCGACTGAAATCTCCATAACTTGAACTCGGGCCGCAAGATCGCCCAACAAGGAAATGAGGTGCGTTATGCGCGTAGGTGTCATCGGTCTTGGCGATATGGGCTCCGGCCTGGCCAAGAACCTGATCGAGGCGGGGCTCGATGTGACCGGATTTGATCTGAGCCCGGCCCGGATGGCCGTACTTGCCGAGATGGGGGGCGAGCCGGCCGAAAGCATTGCCGCTGTCGGTACAGGGGCAAAGGTTGTCTTTGTCATGGTCATGAATGGCGACCAGGCGAAATCAGTGATCCTTGGCCCGGACGGTTTGGCTGCGGCGATGCCTAAAGGCGGCACGATCATCCTGACCGCGACGATCAAACCGCGCGAGGCGCGCGAGATCGGTGCAGCGTTAGAGCACGGCGAAGTGGCATTGATCGACAGCCCCGTATCGGGTGGTTTTGGCGGCGCGCAGAGTGGCACGCTAACTATGATGGCATCGGCCCCAGAAGAGGTAATCGCCCGCGCCCGCCCAGCGATGGAGGCTGTGTCGTCGACCATCCATCATGTCGGTGCCGAGCCAGGCATGGGACAAACGGTCAAGGCTTGCCTTCAAACGCTCATCGGATCGATTTTTTCGGCCACGTTTGAGGCGGCGGTATTGGCTGCCAAAGCTGGGGTCAAAGGCGATGATCTATATCGCGTCTTCTCGACCAGTGGCGCCAGCTGCGGCTGCACAAACACCGCGCTTGGCCATATCATCGATCGCGAGTTCGAGAACACCGGCAGCGGCATCGGAACGATGCACAAGGACCTGACGATTTCTCTGAACCTTGCCGAAGAGCTAACCGTTCCAATGCACATGGCCGGGGCGGCGATGCAGATATTCCACGCCGGCAAGTCGAAATATCCCGACGCTGATAACTGGGTCTGCGCCCGGGTTATCGAAGAAGTCGTGGGGGCCGAACTCCACCGGGAGGGTGCGAAATGAAACTGGGCGTTATCTGCGACGGGATCAGTCGAGACTTGCGTCACGCGGTCGATGTGATGGAGGAGTTTGGGCTCGATTGGGCCGAATTGCAATTCGTCGGCGACACCGAAGTGGGTGACCATAGTCCCGACGAGGTCCGCGAGATCGATATCCTGCTGCGTGACCGCGGCAAGCCGGTATCCTGCCTTAGTCGTCACATCTTTGCCGGTATGACAAGCGCGAACCGTCCGGGTGATGCGCTGCACACACAGCATATGGACGCGCTAAAGCGGGTGATCGACATGGCGCATGTGGTGGGCAGTCCGCTGGTCCGGATCATGACCCCCAAAAAAGAACAAATTCTGTGGGGCCGAAACGGAGCTGAAAAATGGAATGTCGCGAAGGGCGCGTGGGAGGCTATGTTGCCGTTGATCGCGCCTGCGGTTGATGTCGTCCGTGCGGCCAACATTAAGTTGGTGGTTGAGACCGGAAACGGTACGATGGTCAATTCCAATTATACCGGCCGGAAGCTGATCGACGATCTCGACGCCAAGGACGCGCTGATGATCCTTTGGGATCCGGCCAACAATTGCTGGTGTCATGAAATCGCGTTTCCCGACGGATACGACGAGGCGAGTGACGGCTACCTCGGGCATATCCATATCAAGGACGTCCAGGTCGACACGCCGCGCGCCACACTTGAGGTGCGTAGGATGGGCGAGGGCCAACTGGCCGATCAGTTTCAACCGATGGCCGAAGCCTTGCGCACGGGCGGCTATGACGGAGTAATCTCGTTCGAAAGCGTTTATCACGATGGCGACGGTGATTTTGAAAGCGGGTTCCGCCAGTGCATCGATCAGTTTAAGGCGATTTTCGGTTAACCGAAGATTAGACGCAATGACCGAAGCGGTGTCTCGCTGACCTCCGGCGCAGCAAACTTCGAACCACCGATCGATGCAAAACGTTCGCTCGGGTCCTTTGCCGTCTTCAGGGCCCTGTTATGCATGCATTTTGGTCCGGACCAGGTCGGGCATGCAGACCTCGCCGACCTTCTTTTGGGGCAGCGCTTTCGTCACCGATTGGCAAATAGACGGGCGATTTCGCCCCCTAGGCTTTGAGCAATATCACTTGGTGATTGACCAAACTCCGACACGGAAGACACGTTCGCGCCTGCGTTGAGCAATGCTTCGACGACGATCAGGTTTTCTTGTCTTGCGGCGATGTGCAATGGCGTTTCGGACATGTCGCCGACGGCATTCACATCCGCACCGGCCTCAATCAGCTTCAGGACTGCGTAGACGTCTTTGCGCCACAGCATAACATGCAATGGAGTATCACCGTCACTGCCGCGACTATCCAACGTCGCCGGCGCAGCGCCCAGCTCCGCCGGGAAAAGAGCATCCGAACATGCGGCCAATATCTCTTTAAGCGGGGTGCGGGTCTTTGCTTTCTTGGCCAAATTACAGGTTCCAGATTTTCGTTGGTCCACGGACCGCCACAACCGTCGGCTTTTAACGCGGCCGGGCGTCCTTCGCATGTTCGCCCAGGCGACGCAGCACTTCAAAAATGAAGGCCGTGTTCAATCCGAACAGCAAAAAGCCGTCAACGGCGATAAACCCGGCCAGCAGCCGCCATTCGTTTTGCAAGAGCAAGTCACCAAAGCCGAGCGTGGTGAAAGAGACCATTGAAAAGTAGAAGGCTGCCTCAAAGCCAGGTAACGCACCTAGCAGCAACAGTACGACCGCCCATGCAACCATCAAAAGCAACATCGCAATAACGAGAGATAGCGCCACCAGCGTCAGGGCAAAAATCTGATGTGGCACGTCGAGCTCGCGGCCCAAACGCTCCATCCGTCGCTTGAGTTGTTCTGCGCCGAACACAATTGCGGCGGAGCCAAATGCAATCGTGACTCCGGTCATAAATACGCCCAGAACAATTTGAAGCGCCATGCCTACACCTTTCGCAAACAGAAACTCCGACTGATCGCGGGGATTTAGATCGCAGATCCAACTCGCGCCGGAGCAATCAGAAAGTGCTCCACTGACCCAACATTTCGTGTTCGCGCCATGGCTGCAAGTGTCGTCGGCCATCAGTTGGGCTTCAATGCCGAACTTCACGCGTTTCGCGCCGAGGTTGCCATAGAAGAAGCAGGCATCCTGGTGTTGTCCGAGGATGCCCTCGCCAGTCAGGTCCTTTGACCGTCACTGACGCGTTGCACGCGGGGGCAGGAGTCAAAATGACAGCGGTGACGGACATTGAAAAGAAAATGGGCCTGGCATATCAGCCAGGCCCGGACAAGACGTGTACTCAAAAACTTGTTTACCCGACCCCTTTAATCAAATGTGACGTATCCGCGAACCTGTCTTTTTGTTAGTTTTTCCCGTTTAAGTTCTTTCCAAAGTGTTAATTTGCGCCAGGATGTTTTCCGATGATGGCGAAATAACCTTAATCTTGGTGGAATTGTCTACGCGCAGACTAGACGTCAAAAATCCTACATTAGGGACGCTTCAGAGCATTGTTCTTAGATAGAAAACTTGATCCACCCTTCGTTTCGAAAGTGGGGTTCTTTTGTTAAACTCTGGAGGAATTGTCTCTGGCATGCCAACCTCATTTCGTCTGCGATACCCGCAATCTCTTATTCGACTATTGATGCCATGATTGCACAATTCTGAGTTTAGTCTTTGATTGTGTATTTTTCAATTTACGCAACGTCATTCAACATAACGCTCCGACCTGTCTAGTTCCTTTCGACGATCTCAATTGAGTAGTCTCTGTCATGATATAGCGATGGGATTTGCGACCGTGCATGTCGCACCTCTGTGAGGTCCAACTCAAAGTACCCCAATCCGGGCACAGTGCCGCCGAGGTCCAGCAATATGTCCCCCCAGGGACCGATTGCGAGAGAGTGGCCCCAGGTTCTGCGCCCATCTTCATGTGTGCCCACTTGTGCCGATGCAATGATATAGGCGCCGCATTCAATGGCGCGGGCTCGGAGCAAAACCTCCCAATGGGCTTTTCCTGTCGGTACGGTGAAGGCGGACGGCACGAAGATGATTTCGGCCCCGCCCTGAGCAAGAGCCCGGTAAAGACCGGGAAACCGAACGTCATAGCAAATTGTAAGTCCCAATCGCCCCAATTCGCAATCCACAATTGGCGCTGCTTGGCCTGGCGCGAACCGCTTGGATTCCCCGATGGGGCGTGCGCCCTCAAGGGCGACATCAAAGAGATGGATCTTGTCATAACGTGCAATGATTACGCCTTTTGGGTCGACCAAGACGGAATGGTTGAGGAATTTTCCGTCCGGGCCCGTTACTGGTGTGCTGCCTGCGTGTATCCAAATCCCGTGTTCCTGTGCGGCCGCTTGGCAGGCCCGCAGATACGGGTCTCTTTCCGCGGTGACCACAAGCGCGTGCGCCGCTTTCGGGTCGCGATTCATCAGTCCCGCCACCTCCGGCAGGCACAAAAGTGCTGCACCTTCACTGGCGGCGTCCGCTGCGTAGGACTGCATGACAGCGATATTTGGCTGGTGACTGGCCGCTGAGGTCATTTGGCCGACGGCAACTTTTGTCATTGGGCGGACAAGGTCCGGGTGACTGCGTTCTTCCAGCCGTCGTAGCGGCGCGTTCGCGTGGCGGCGTCCATCGCTGGTTCAAACCTTCGGTCGAGCGCCCAGGTCCGCGCGAAACCTGCCGCATCAGGGTAGACCCCGGCGCGCGCGCCGGCCACCCAAGCCGCCCCGAGTGCTGTTGTTTCCAATATATCTGGCCGGTCAACCGGAGCCCCAAGAATATCGGCTAGAAATTGCATCGCCCAGTCCGACGCGCTCATACCACCATCCACGCGGAGCACTTGGTCGCCACCTGCGCCGATCCAATCTGCGCGCATCGCTTCCCACAAATCGCGGGTTTGAAAGCCCACACTTTCCAAGGCAGCACGCGCAAATTCCGCCGGGCCAGATCCGCGCGTCAGGCCAAACACAGCCCCTCGCGCATGCGCATCCCAATAGGGCGCGCCAAGGCCCACGAATGCTGGGACCAGGTAAAGCTCATCTTCAGGGTCCGCAGTCTCGGCCAATCTTTGCGTCTCCGGCGCCGCTTCAATAATCTTCAGCCCATCGCGCAGCCATTGCACAACCGCTCCTGCGACGAAGATCGAACCTTCGAGCGCATAGGTTGGCTTGCCGTCGAATTGGTAGGCAATGGTGCCCAAGAGCCGATTTTTGCTTTCCACCAGCGTATCGCCTGTATTCAAAAGCGCAAAGCAGCCGGTTCCGTAAGTGGATTTTAGCATGCCGGGTTCGAAACAGGCCTGCCCCAACGTGGCCGCTTGTTGATCACCAGCGACCCCCAAGATCGGGATTTGCCCCCCAAAGAGTTGCGTTGTCCCAAAATCGGCGCCGGTATCCCGAACTTCGGGCAAGAGGCTTGGCGGTATCCGGAGCAGGTTTAAGATTTCATCGTCCCACATGCCGGTTCTGATATTGTAAAGCAATGTCCGAGCGGCATTCGTGGCATCGGTTAAGTGGCTTGCGCCTTCTGTAAGACGCCAGATGAGAAAGCTGTCGATTGTGCCAAAGGCAAGCTTCCCGGCCTCAGCAGCCGCGCGCACCCCGTCCACGTGTTCCAGTATCCAAGCCAGTTTGGTGGCCGAAAAGTAAGGGTCTAGCAGCAATCCCGTTCTTTTCTGAATCATGGCTTCGTGGCCAGCGTCTTTCAGCTGCGCACAGAGCTCGGCGGTGCGCCGGTCTTGCCACACAATGGCGGGATGAACCGGTTTGCCCGTATCGCGGTCCCACACAACAACCGTTTCGCGTTGGTTCGTGATCCCGATAGCCGCGAGCGAACCTGCGCTGAGCCCAGCCTTTTCGATGGCATGCTTGCATGTCCGCAAAGTCGTTTGCCAAATGTCATCGGGTGCATGCTCGACCCAGCCGGGGTGCGGAAAATGCTGCGTGAATTCCTCCTGGGAACTGGCTACGGGTTTGACATCCTGGTCAAAAATTATCGCTCGACTGGACGTCGTGCCTTGGTCGATGGCCAATGTATGGGTCATCGCACTCTCCCCGTTTTTGCGTGATCTTATCCTGCCAGTGTCCAGTGCCAAGTTATTCCGCAGCGAGATTGCCAGCATCGGCTAGATAGGCGTCAAGTGCTGCGATTTGGTCAGGCGACATGCGCAGACCCAGCTTGGTTCGTCGCCAAAGGACGTCCTCGGCCGTGCGCGCGTACTCATAAACCATCAGCCATCGAAGCTCTTGTTCGGTCAATGTCGCCCCGAAATCACGCCCAAGATCATCGATCGTTCTTGCAGCACCCAGTATGATGCGCGCCTCCGTTCCGTAATGGCGGACCAAGCGTTTGGCCCAGGCATGGGTGAGAAAGAGATAGTTTTGACGAAGCTCCGCTATCAAATCGTCAGCGCCATCGACCTTCATGTCGCCCCCAGGCAGCTTCACGCCCGCTGTCCAGTCGTCCCGCGCATTTGGGAAATAGGGTGAGAGCTTTGCAAAGGCCTGCTCTGCCAGTTTTCGGTAGGTGGTGATTTTACCGCCAAAGATGTTCAAAAGCGGTGGGCCGCCGGTATCCAAAGACAACACGTAGTCACGGGTGGCTGCGGTTGCCGATTTAGCTCCGTCATCGTAGAGCGGCCGCACGCCGGCATAGCTCCAAACCACGTCATCTTTTGTCAGCTGATTGGCGAAATACTGGTTTGCGAAGGTCAACAGGTAATCACGCTCTGCATCGGTGCAGCGTGCACGCCCTGGATCGTCCCCGTGCTCGGCATCCGTGGTGCCGATCAGTGTAAAGTCTTCTTCGTAGGGGATCGCAAAGATGATGCGACCGTCCGGCCCTTGAAAGAAATAGCACTTGTCGTGGTCGTAGAGCCGCGGTGTCACAATATGACTCCCGCGGACTAAGCGCACCTTTTCGGCGCTGTTCATCTGCGTAACGTTTGAGACGATATCGGCAACCCAAGGCCCGCCTGCGTTCACAAGCGCGCGCGCCGTGATCGTTTGGCGCTCATCGCCATGGCCGAGCTCAATTTGCCAAAGGCCGTCAATCCGCGTTGCGCGCACGACCTCTGTCCGGGTTAAGATTGTCGCCCCGCGCAATTCGGCGTCGCGTGCGTTCAACACGACGAGGCGGGCATCTTGGACCCAGCAATCAGAGTATTCGTATGCCGTCTTGAATATCGGCTTTAGCGGTGCGCCCTCCGGCGAATTCACAAGGTCCAACCGGGACGTTCCGGGAAGTATCTTCCTGCCGCCGAGCGTGTCGTACAAAAATAGACCGAGCCGAATGAGCCACTTCGGCCGACGGCCCTTCATCCATGGCATAGCGAAATTCAATAACTTCGATGTCGGGGTTTCTGTATCGAACCGCATTTCTGGCGAAATCGGCAGAACAAACCGCATAGGCCAAGAAATATGTGGCATCGCGCGCAGCAGCGTTTCGCGCTCGATCAGCGCCTTTTTCACAAGGTCGAATTCAAAGAACTCCAAATAGCGCAAGCCGCCATGAAAGAGCTTGGTCGAGGCCGAAGATGTCGCCCCGCCGAGGTCGTCCTTTTCGGCCAAACAGACGGATAACCCGCGACCTTGTGCATCCCGCGCGATGCCGGTCCCGTTGATGCCGCCTCCGATGATAAAAATGTCGTATGGCTTTGCCACTTTGCTTGGACCGGGCCGTTCGTTTCGGGTGCGTTATCTTTCGGTTTTATTCGATTTATGTGCGGGACACAAGAAATCGCAGAGTTAAGTCCCCTTGAAATTCCAGAGGTTTGTGCGCCAGCGGAAACATATGCATGTCGTCAAGCGTCAATTCTCCGACTGAGGTGAACGCATGAGGATGAAATACTGCACCGTGCGGCGAAATTCGGTCGCTTTGTGAGCTCAATCGACGCGGTCGATTAGGGTCTCAACGGAAGGTCCTATGGCATCGACCATCAAAGCGATGCCTGCGGCCGTTGGGTGGATGCCGTCCGCTTGGAGCAGCAGCTCTGGAGAGGTGCCAGCGTCCAGCGCCTCCTGCAATCCAGCAAGGAAGTTGGCCACCAAAAGAACATCGAATTCCGCCGCAAGCGTCGGGTAAATCGTGTCGAACTCTTGCTTGTATGCGGGCCCAAAATTCAGCGGGGCTTCCAGGCCAGCCAGCAATACCTCGACGTCCTGATCCCGGGCAGTGGTTAGAATAGCCGCCAAGTTTTCGCGCGCAGGCCCTGGCGGCAGCCCGCGTAGAATATCGTTGCCTCCCAAGGCCACAATCATTGCGTCGATTTCGGGTTCCAGCGTCCATCCGACGCGGGCCAGTCCGCCTGCCGTCGTGTCGCCTGAGACGCCAGCATTTCTAATCGACACGTTGTGACCGCGGTCGTTCAACCAATCCTGCAATTGCGGCACGAATCCCTCGCCTTGCGGCAGGCCAAAGCCCGCGGTCAAACTGTCCCCGAGCGCCGCGATTGTAATCTCTTGGGCGGTTGCGGGGTTCGCGGCGACCAGCAGGGCGAAGACTGCCTTGCGCCACGCCTGACGCGCACCATATCCCAAAGACCAGGCCGAAGGGAATGCGATGACTGACCCGATCTTGTCTTTGAAGGACGTGCGATTGCGGCTTTCCTCGCATGCCGGGCCCGTTGATATTCTCCATGGCATAACCCGCGACATTCCTCGCGGCGCCTCGGTTGCGTTAACGGGTCCGTCTGGGTCCGGCAAATCCTCTCTCCTTATGCTCATGGGCGGCCTCGAACGGGCGACCGGTGGACAGGTGCTTGCTTTGGGCCAAGACCTAGGTCCGCTGTCAGAAGACGCACTTGCGCGCTTTCGTCGGAAACATATGGGCGTTGTGTTCCAATCCTTCCACTTAATTCCGACCATGACGGCGTTGGAAAACGTGGCTATGCCGCTCGAATTTGCCGGCGCGGGCGATGCGTTCGAACGCGCGCGTGCGGACTTGGACGCCGTTGGGCTTGGGCATCGGACGGGCCACTACCCATCTGAAATGTCCGGAGGCGAGCAACAACGCGTAGCCCTCGCACGGGCTGTGGTTGCGCGGCCAGAGATCCTTTTGGCTGACGAGCCGACCGGCAATCTTGATGCCGCCAACGGTGCCGCGGTGATGGATCTAATCTTGGCGTTGCAGGCGGAACACGGTGCCACGCTGATATTGGTCACGCATGACGCAGAATTGGCTGCGCGATGTAGCGAAACCATCCAGCTTGCTGACGGGCGCATCGCCGGTGACGTTACGCGGGACGCGGCTGAATGAGCACAACGGACAGACGCCCTGTCGCGTTGCGGATCGCACTGCGCGACCTGCGCGGCGGATTAGCCTCTGTGCGCATTTTCATCCTGTGTTTGGCTTTAGGGGTCGCCTCAATTGCGGGCGTCGGGTCAGTGCGCCAAGCCATCGAAGTAGGCATGAACCGGGAGGCGGCGATCATCCTTGGCGGCGACGCAGAGCTCCGCTTTACCTACCGCTATGCCGATGAAGATGAACGCAGGTTCATGGCGGAGATTGCAACGGCGGTCTCTGAAACGGTCGATTTCCGATCCATGGCCGTGGTTGGCGACACCCGCGCCTTAACCCAAGTGCGCGGCGTCGATGAGCTTTGGCCACTTTACGGCGAGGCGGGCACGGAACCATTCGTACCACCGGTTGAAGCCTTTGATGCGCGTGCCGAGGAGCCTGGCGCGTTAATGGATCCTATTCTGGCTGAGAGGCTGGACATCGTCCCGGGCGATCGCTTTGTTTTGGGCACCCAGAGTTTTGTCCTACGCGCCCTGCTGATCGATGAACCGGATGCCGGCGGTTCAGGCTTTGCCTTGGGACCCAGAACCGTGGTGCCGCTCTGGGGTCTTGAGACATCTGGATTGCTAGCCCCCGGCACGTTGTTCGAAACAAATTATCGGCTGGCGCTACCGCCCGATGCAGATCTTGCACAGCTCGAACAAACGGCGGAAGGGCGGTTCCCCGACCGTGGCATAAGATGGCGCGATACGCGTTCGCCCGCGCCAGGCGTCGAAGAATTTGTCGATCGGATCGGTGCCTTTTTGATTTTGGTGGGTCTTGCGGGCCTCGCTGTTGGCGGGGTCGGGATCTCAGCGTCAGTTCGCAGCTATCTTGAAGCCAAGATTGCGACCATAGCGACTTTGCGCACGCTTGGCGCTGAAACCCGCGTCATCTTCGCAGCGTATTTTCTGCAAATTCTTGCGATGACTGCGTTCGGCATAGCACTTGGTTTGGCGCTTGGCGCGGCCTTGCCCGTTGTTTTGGCGCCATTGATTGAGGCGCGCCTCCCGGTTCCGATCGATTTGGCGATTTATCCAAGACCGTTGGCCGAAGCGGCGCTTTACGGGATCTTGGCCGCGTTAATTTTCACACTTTGGCCCTTGGCCCGCACAGGGCATGTCCGTGCGGCATCGCTTTATCGCCAAGGCATCGGGCTTTCGGGACTACCACATTGGGGCTATCTCATGGTGCTCGTATTGCTGACCGGAGCGCTGGTGGGCGCCGCGGCATTCCTTTCGGGCTCTGCATTCTTGGCGCTATGGGTAGCGGCCGGCGTCGGTATGGCGCTCGCGGTTCTTGCTGTAGCTGGGCTGATTTTGCGGTCGTTCGCTCGGCGTGTGGCGCCAAGCATACGCAATCAACCGGCGCTTAGGGCTGCTTTGGCCGCAATAGGTGCGCCGGGTTCGGATGCCGTATCGGTGGTTCTGTCGCTGGGTTTGGGCCTGTGGATTCTTGCCACAATGGGGCAGGTCGATGCCAATCTGCGGGCCGCAATCGCGCGAGACCTGCCGCAGGTCGCACCAAGCTATTTCTTTGTCGATATACAGCGGGACCAAATGCCCAACTTTTTGGAGCGGATGGACAATGAGCCGACCATTTCCCGAATAGACCACGCCCCGCTTTTGCGCGGTGTGCTGACCCAAATCAATGGCAGACCGGCGGCTGAAATTGCGGGCGAGCATTGGGTTTTGCAGGGCGACCGGGGGCTCACCTATAGCGCAGAGCTGCCGCGCGATGTCGGACTTGTCGCCGGCGCCTGGTGGTCACCAGACTATGATGGACCGCCGCTTTTGTCATTTGCAGCCGAAGAGGCCGAAGAGATGGGTATTGGGTTGGGCGATGAGATTACCGTCAACGTCTTGGGCCGTGACATCACAGCGGAAATCGCGGCTTTGACAGACATCGATTTTTCGAATGCGGGTATCGGTTTCATCATGACGTTTTCGCCCAACGCACTGATCGGTGCGCCGCACACCCATATGGCAACAATTTATATAGAGGAGGCGGCCGAAGCAGCCATCCTAAACGACATCGGTGACGCGATGCCAAACGTCACGGCCATCCGCGTGCGCGACGCGATCGACCAAGTCTCGGATGCGTTGAGAAGTCTTGCCGCGGCGACCTCGCTTGGGGCGGCCGTGACATTGCTGACGGGATTTGTCGTCCTAATCGGCGCCGCCGCGGCAGGCGATCGCGCGCGCGTGAAGGAAGCGGCGGTTTTGAAAACTCTTGGTGCGACCAAGGCGAAAATCCTCACCAGTTTTGCCCTGCGATCCGGTTTTTTGGGCGCGGCGGCAGGAATAATCGCAGTTTTGGCGGGCGCGTTGGCGGGCTGGGCGGTGCTGACGCAGGTAATGGAAAGCAGCTATCGGTTTGCGCCCGTATCTGCCATTTTGATTGTCGCAGGCGGGGCGCTGTTATCTCTTATCGCGGGGCTTGGCTTTGCATTGCGCCCATTAGCCGTGCGACCGGCACCCATTTTGAGAAATCAGGACTGAGGGCGCCTCTCGACCCTTGTCAATCGAGATGCAAACACGCACGTTTTGGGATATGAGGTCACCGTTTTCCCGCAACCGTAAGGGCGTCGAAAAACCAGATCCGGTTGCAAGGCCGCGACCCGAGCGTCAAACCTACATCGTTGGCGATGTGCATGGACGGATTGATCTGCTCGAACGTCTTCTGGATCGGATCGACACGCATATCGGCCAAGTTGAGGCCAACAGCCCTGATCTCGTCTTTGTTGGAAATTATATCGACCACGGTCAAAACAGCGCTGAAACGCTGCAACGGCTGTTGTCGTTGACCCAAGAATTCCCAGAAAACGTGATCTGCTTGTTGGGAAATCATGAGCGGATGCTCTTGGATTTCTTGGCCGATCCTGCACTGCGCGGTGCGCGGTGGCTGAGGGACGGCGCGAATGCAACGTTGCGCAGCTTTGGGGTCGATGTTCCTGCGGAATTCGGGCCCGAGACCTACGAAAACCTCGCGACCGCGATGCGTTCAGCCATGAGCTCAAACGTGATCGATTGGATCGACGCACGACCGATGACCTGGCATTCGCGCAACCTATGGGCCGTGCATGCTGCGGCGGATCCACAGCATCCGATGACGGCGCAATCCTCGCGGGTATTGCTGTGGGGGCATCCAGAATTTGATGTGATCGCACGCAACGATGGCATCTGGATCGCCCATGGTCACAAATGCGTTGTGGCGCCGGTTGCGGCCAATGGCCGGATCAGCCTGAATACAAGGGCCTGGGAAACACACCGGCTCAGCGCGGCGGCAATTTCGCCTGAAGGCGACATTGATCTGTTCAGCACAGACGGATGAGCCTGGACTTTTGCGTTATTGGTAATAGGTATCCGCGCAGCAATTTCCATTGGAGTGTCCTATCGGATGCCGTACGCGCCCATACCTGTAACCTTGCGCCAGCTGCGGTACCTAATTGCGCTGGAAGAAATGCGCCATTTTCGCCAGGCCGCCGAAGCGTCTGGGATTTCGCAGCCGTCCCTGTCGGTGCAGATTAAATCCCTTGAAGAAGCCTTATCGATGCAGCTTGTCGAACGCGGCGGAGGTCAGGTTCAGATGACCGTTGCGGGTCGTGAGGTCTGTCGGCGCGCGCGCGATATTTTGAGCGCGACGCAAGGCTTGATGGATTTGTCGGTCATGATGAAAGATGGTCTCGGGGGCACGTTACGGCTCGGGACGTCGGCCACAATTGGGCCCTATCTGATGCCCTATGTGATCGAGGACCTGCAAACACAGCACCCCGACCTCAAACTCTACATCCGCGAGGCGCCGCCCCGGCAATTGCTACGGAGTTTGAACGAAGGCGAGCATGACCTCATCCTGACGCAACTGCCGGCCGGTGGGAATGGTCTGACCGTAGCGCGCCTGTTCCGAGAACCGCTAATGGTGGTCATCTCGAAGATGCATAAGCTTGCGGCTAACGATGTTGTTGCGCCGCAGGACCTGGCGCAGGAAACCATCTTAACCTTGTCGCCAAGCTACACACTTTACGATCAGGTCGCTGCTTTGTCGCTGGAGGTTGGGGCGAATTTGGCCCGCGACTACGAAGGCACATCGCTGGACGCGCTGCGTCAAATGGTGGCCATGAATATGGGCCTGACGCTGCTGCCATCGCTCTATGTCGCCTCCGAAATTTTGGGCCGTGCAGATGATGTTGCGGTACGCCCCTTGCACGGGCGTCGCGTTCAAAGATCTGTCGGCCTGGTGTGGCGCGGCACCACAAGCGCCGCGGACGCGTATCTTCGGCTAGCGCAATCCATCCGATCGACCGCTGGTGGGCTCGGCGAGTTAACGATTGAAGCCTGAAATCGCATCTGCCTAAATTTGGAATTTCTTAAATTTTGATCTGCCAACCTGACTAAAACGACAATTGCGTCGCGACGGTAAAAACGGCCATGATTCGCCGCATGATTGAACGATCCGGGCGCCTTAGACAAACGCGTTTGGACATGTTCGAGCTCGGCGGCGAGGAATTATCCGGGTACGCCCTCGGCAGGTGAGGCAATGGCAATGACAGAGCGGACCGAGCGTCTGAGCCTCGGAGAGGTGGAGGCCATCGTGCGTGATGCGCTCATGCGTGCAGGTTGCGATGCGCAGGCGGCGTCGGAATGCGCAAAGGTGATCCGCCGCGCAGAACGCAACAATGCGCGCGACCACGGCTTGGGGCGCGTTCCAAGGCTGCTTGAAGGTCTACATATGTCGGCCATTGACGGTGCTGCGCAGCCGGTCCTCAGTCGTGCACTCCCGACGTCGCTGCACGTCGATGCAGCAGGCGGCTTTTCCGATTTTGCGATTTCCATAGGCTTTGAGACACTGACCGAAGTTTCGCGCAGCTATGGGGCAGCTTTGATGACGGTATCCCAAACGGGTGATCTGCCAATTGCTGGACCTTGGCTCGATCGCTTGGCAGAACGCCATTCGATCGCGATGTCGGTGGCTAGCGCCGGAGCAAACGAGATTGTTTTCCCGGCATCCGGCGGGCGCGTAACAGTACCAGCCGACGGCCTGCCGCACGAATTGAGTTTGAGGTTTCTATTGGCGCTAACGGGTTCGCGTCCGTCTGCGGGTATTACCTCGGAATTGCCGTTCACCAAAGCCTCTAACGCCACGGTCTGCTTTATCGCGATCCAGCCAGCCGCCGATGCCGCGGCCGGCGTGCCGACGATGGAGGATTTTGAACTTCGTGACGAAGCCGTTGAGCGCGCGCGTCGGCAACATGAGGCCGACACTGAGGGCGTGCGCGTGTCATCTGACCTATTGGTCCGTATTTTAACATCATAGGCGAACCGATCGGATGCTTTATGGCCGATACCATTCTTAAAGGAGTTACCTTAAAGGGGCTCGAAGTGTTCGAGGGTATCGCCCGAACCGGGTCCGTGGCGGCTACCGCAGACAGCCTTTCGATGAGCGCACCCGCAGTGTCGCAGCAGCTTAAAAACCTTGATGCGGCACTGGGCGTTGCTCTCATTGATCATAGCCGGCGTCCGATGCGGCTGACGCCAGCTGGCCGCACGTTTCTTCGGCGCGTTGAGGCGGCACTTGGTGCGCTTCGCGCGGGACAGCGCGACTTGGTCGTACTCGATCTTTCGGGGTTGTCGTCGCTGCGATTGGGTGTGATCGAAGACTTCGAGAACGAAGTGACACCGATCCTCACCGAACGGCTTGCGGAAACGATGCAGAATTGCGCCTTTAATCTGCGCACCGGACCAAGCCATACTTTGCAGGCGCAAATCGAGCGGCGTGAACTGGATATCGTGATCTGCGCAGCCGGCACCACGCAACCAGCTGGAACGACTGCGTATCCATTGGTCATTGATCCGTACATCCTCGCAGTTCCGAGCGGCGTTGATGTATCAGGCGGGTTTTCAGCGCTTGAGGACCTGACTTTTTTGCGTCGGGACGCCGATCAAGTCATGGGAAAGACGATTGAGAGCTATTTGATGCGCCAAGGTCTGACTTTGCCGCGGCGTTTCGAGCTGGATTCGAACCAATCCATATCGGCCCTAGTGGCTGGTGGGACGGGATGGACGATCACAACACCGCTGTCGCTACTGCGGGCCGGTCGCTTTGCTGGCGCCATCGATGCCCACATTCTGCCCGATGGTCCACGACCGAGAGAGATTGTGATGTATGCAACGGAGGATTGGACGGCGGAAGTTCCCGGACAAATTGCGTCGATTGCGCGGGAGTTGATTGGCGTTCATTTCACTGTCCCCGGCGTGCAATCCATGCCTTGGCTCGCGCAGGAGTTTAGAATCTCAGCCTAGCTAGTAGGTAAATTTTTTTACAAACACATGACAGATCAGTGCAAAGAATTTACAAGACGCGACCAGCTTCGGCAAATGCCCGTCTCGTTTTTGCGACCACTATGTAAAAGTTGAATCGCCGAATAGTTGCATTGAGGAGTGCAGCTTGTGGGTGATGGCATAGGCTGGACAGACGCGGACATCTGTAGCGCGCCGATGCCAAGGACGACCAGGTTGGGGAGGCTAACCGACAATTGATCTGCCCGAGTTTGTTCGGGCGACGTGGCGAAAGGCATGTGCCGTGCTGCGTGACCTGACGCGTATGCCATGCGCTCGCCGGTTCGGCGCGTGTCTATGCATCCGAGAGGGACCGGGATGAGAGGAAATGCGCCCGTGCCGAAAGACAACCAGCTGCCCGACCTGTTAGCGAATGCGCATGTAGACACCGCCGCCTACGACGCAATGTATGCGGCCTCCGTCTCTGACCCAGAAGCCTTTTGGGCAGAGCATGGAAAGCGCATCGATTGGATCAAGCCGTTCACAAAGGTCAAGGAGACATCCTTTGCTTACGACGACGTTCACATTCGTTGGTTTGAAGATGGCACGCTAAATGTGTCTGCCAATTGCATTGATCGCCACATCGCCACGCGCGGCGATCAGACGGCAATTCTCTTCGAGCCGGACGAGCCTAGCGATCCGGCGCAGCACATCACATATCGCGAGCTGAGCGATAACGTCGGGCGCTTTGCCAACGTTCTCAAAGGGCTTGGCGTGTCCAAAGGCGATCGCGTCATCATCTATCTCCCGATGATACCTGAGGCTGCATACGCAATGCTTGCATGTGCTCGCATCGGTGCCATTCACTCAATTGTTTTTGCAGGTTTCTCGCCGGATGCTCTGTCGGCGCGGATCAATGGCTGTGACGCCTCGCTGGTGATCACGGCGGACGGGGCGCCACGCGGCGGCCGCGTCACCGACCTGAAGGACAATGTGAACAAAGCGCTGTTACATTGCAGCGACAAGGTTCAGGCCTTGGTGGTGAAGAGGACCGGCCAGGAAGTGGCCTGGATCGACACGCGGGACCACTGGTATGAGCCGCTGGCGGAGGCGGCATCTCCGGAGTGTCCGCCCGAAGAGATGGCCGCTGAGGATCCACTCTTCATTCTCTACACATCTGGGTCCACGGGCCAGCCCAAAGGGGTCGTACACACAACCGGCGGCTATCTTGTCTATGCGGCGTTAACTCACGAGACGACGTTTGATTATAAAGACGGCGACGTCTTTTGGTGCACCGCTGATGTCGGCTGGGTCACAGGCCACAGCTACATCGTTTACGGCCCGCTGGCCAACGGCGCGACGACGCTGATGTTTGAGGGAGTGCCGACCTATCCTGATGCTGGCCGTTTTTGGGCTGTGTGCGAAAAACATGGCGTGAACCAATTTTACACCGCGCCAACGGCGATCCGAGCGCTTATGGGCAAGGGCACCGAGTTCGTCGATAAATACGATCTCTCTCGCCTTAAGCTCTTGGGCACCGTCGGCGAGCCGATCAATCCCGAAGCTTGGAATTGGTACAACCAGAACGTGGGTAAGGGCCGGTGCCCAATCGTCGATACATGGTGGCAAACGGAAACCGGCGGCCACATGATGACCCCTTTGCCCGGTGCACATACACTCAAACCTGGCGCGGCTCAGCGACCGTTTTTCGGTGTGCAGCCATTGGTGCTTGATCCGACCAGCGGGGATATAATCGAGGGCGATGGCGTCGAAGGCGTGCTTGTGATCGCAGACAGCTGGCCCGGCCAAATGCGCACCGTATGGGGCGACCACGACAGGTTCGTGAAGACCTATTTCAGCGACTACAAGGGTTATTATTTTTCTGGCGACGGCTGTCGTCGCGATGAAGATGGGGACTATTGGATCACTGGCCGCGTCGATGACGTCATCAACGTCTCGGGTCACCGCATGGGGACCGCTGAAGTTGAAAGCGCCTTGGTTGCACATGAGACAGTGAGTGAGGCCGCCGTTGTCGGATACCCGCATCCGATTAAGGGGCAAGGCATCTATTGCTATGTGACATTGATGGGCGACGAAAGCCCGTCGGAGGAGTTGAAAAAAACGCTTAGCGATTGGGTTCGCCAGGAAATTGGTCCGATCGCAAAGCCTGATGTGATCCAATGGGCACCTGGCCTGCCGAAAACGCGTTCGGGCAAAATCATGCGCCGCATCTTGCGCAAAATCGCCGAGAACGACTTTGGCTCTCTTGGCGACACATCGACGCTGGCCGACCCTTCGGTCGTCGATGAACTCATTGAAAACAGAGAAGTAAAGTAAAGGGGCGCCGATATGACCGTCGATGACCTCACACGTCCGCTTACATTGACCTTGCTCGGCCTCCCGGGAGCGAAGAAGGGCACGCAAGCGGGTATGCTGGAGGCGTCGATCAACCGTCTGGATAAGCTCGATACCAAAAACGGTATGAATTTGGATGGAGCTCCGCGCACGCCCGGCCAGGCGGCCGCTTTCGATATGATCTTGGCGCGAAAACACCAGCGGATCGATGAAGATGCAACGGTGGTGCGTGTTTCTGGCCGGTTCGCCCGCGCTATATACGACGAGCGCCGCCCCAAGGCCTTTGGGCGGTGCGATATATGCGAGAGCGCCGGGCTAAAGCAGGATGCCAAGCAGAACGTCAAACAGGTGAAAGCTCGATTGTCCGCCGGTCGCCGTGACACCGCACCGCTGTTCGCGCATGACCGCGACGCTGGCATTTCAGCTGGAATTCCGACGATGGGTCGCATCGAGGCCATTGCCAATGCACGTGATCAGGTGTTCGCGGACCGAGCGCGTGCGTAACTGAATTCGTTCGTCGCTCCGATGGGACGGAGTGCGGATGATGAAACGCCCAAGGTAGAACCCCATGGGCCAGGACCAAAAGGGAGAAGTTTATGTCAGATAACAGTGGCGATAGCGCCTACTGGAGTGCCAACAAGCGTTTGATCATCTTTTGCTTGGTGATCTGGGCTTTGGCCTCTTACGGCGCAGCAATCCTGTTCCGCCCCTTTCTAAGCGGCATCGCAGTTGGAGGGACGGATCTGTCCTTCTGGTTCGCCCAACAGGGCTCTATCCTCGTGTTCCTTTTCCTGATCTTCTTTTATGCCTGGCGCATGAATTCGATCGATAAAGAACATGGCGTGGACGAAGAATAAGAGGCCACCCAATGGATCAAACAACACTCAATATTATCGTTGTGGGGCTCAGCTTTGCGCTCTACTTCGGCATCGCCATTTGGGCGCGCGCCGGCACAACCGGTGAATTCTACGCCGCCGGCCGCGGCGTGAACCCGGTTGTCAACGGGATGGCTACGGCGGCAGACTGGATGTCTGCGGCTTCGTTCATCTCGATGGCCGGCCTCATTGCCTTCGTGGGCTACAACAATTCGCTCTTCCTGATGGGTTGGACGGGTGGTTATGTGCTTATGGCCATGCTGCTTGCGCCTTACTTGCGGAAGTTCGGCAAATACACCGTGCCGGAATTTGTGGGCGACCGCTTTTATTCCAATGCTGCGCGGGTTGTGGCCGTCATCTGCCTTATCGTCATCTCCGTCACCTACGTGATCGGTCAGATGCGCGGTGCAGGGATCGCGTTCTCGCGTTTCCTGGAAGTGGACATCGAACTTGGTCTCTATATCGCAGGTGCGGTGGTTTTCGTTTACGCCGTTCTGGGCGGTATGAAAGGCATCACTTATACTCAGGTGGCGCAGTACTGCGTGTTGATCACCGCCTACACGATCCCGGCGATCTTCATCTCGCTACAGTTGACGGGTAACCCGATCCCGGGTCTTGGCCTGTTCTCGACAATGTCCGAAGGAAATGCGGGTTCTGGCACGCATCTTTTGACAACGCTTGACCAGGTGCTCACTGATCTCGGCTTTAGGGAATATACGGCGACCACCAATCCTTGGTTGATGGCGCTTTATACCCTGTCGCTAATGATTGGTACCGCGGGTCTGCCGCATGTCATCATCCGCTTTTTCAC
>JBCDBR010000039.1:0-30304 GCA_039183205.1 Pseudomonadota bacterium
ACCTTTTTGGCGTCACCTACGATGCCGATGGTGACGGATTTGGTCAGGCCGATCCGGTCGGGATTGAGATCGACCTGGATGATTTTCGCAGCGCTTGGCCAATAATCGATGCCGTATCCCGGAAGGGTCGAAAAGGGGTTAAGCCGCGTGCCCAAGGCCAATACGACATCGGCCTGAGAGATCAATTCCATCCCAGCCTTGGAGCCGTTGTAACCGAGAGGACCGGCAAAAAGCGGGTGGCTTCCCGGGAACGCGTCATTATGCTGATAGCCCACGCAAACCGGAGCATCCAATCGCTCCGCCAGGGCAATCGTGTCGGGAATAGCGTCGGCCAGAACAACGCCCGCGCCATTCAAAATGACTGGAAACTTCGCGGACGACAGTAGGGCTGCGGCCTCGGAAATGGCGCGTGCCCCACCGGCGGGGCGTTCAAATTCGACCAGCGGGGGTAGATCGATATCGATCACTTGGGTCCAAAAATCGCGCGGCATATTGATCTGCGCCGGCGCAGAGGCGCGTTTGGCCTTCAAGATCACCCGATTAAGCACCTCAGCGACCCGACTGGGGTCGCGAACCTCTTCTTGATAGGCGACCATGTCCTTAAACAGCGCCATTTGCTCAACCTCTTGGAAACCGCCCTGGCCCAAGGTTTTGTTGGCCGCTTGGGGCGTGACCAGCAACACAGGCGTGTGGTTCCAATACGCTGTTTTCACGGCCGTCACGAAATTGGTGATGCCGGGCCCGTTTTGCGCAATCATCATCGACATCTTGCCGGACGCGCGGGTATAGCCATCGGCCATCATCCCGCCCGAGCCTTCATGCGCGCAGTCCCAAAAGGTGATCCCGGCCTCCGGGAAGAGGTCCGAGATGGGCATAAAAGCCGACCCGATGATGCCGAATGCATCCGCGATGCCGTGCATCTGCAAGACCTTCACAAAGGCTTCTTCGGTCGTCATTTTCATCGGTGTCGCTCCGTCTTTGTTGGCGATGGTTGTGCGGGTAATTGAACCTCGGATATAGGGCCAGAGCTTACGGCCCGATACGTCCAGATCTGGAAATTTCGGCCGTGATGAGCGCAATTCCATCGGGAATTCGTGCCGATGGGATCGACGAATACGCCAGGCGGTAACGGGTGTTTGGCACGGAGCCATCGGCATCGAAAAACGGCCGCCCTGGTTCGATCACAACGCCTTGCGCATGGAGCCGCAGGGCCAGATCGACCGTGTCGATGTCCGATGGCGCGACCATCCATAAGCTCGACCCGCCCTGGCCACTGCCTTGCGCCACGGTCAAGCCGTGTTCTGCAATCGCGCGATCCATTGCCGCGCGCCGCCGCGCATAGGCGGATTTGATGCGGTTGATTTGGCTTGCGTAATGCCCAAGCGACAGAAAATAAGCCGCCGTGCGTTGCGTCAGGCCCGGCGGGTGACGCAAGACCGTGGCGCGCAAGGCCCGCGCCTCTTTGATAAAGGGAGCGGGCGCGACAAGATAGCCAAGTCGCAAGCCCGGGAAGAGCGATTTCGAGAACGAGCCGACATGGATGACCGTGCCATCGGTATCAAGCGATTTCAGGGATGGTGAGGGCGGATTGTCAAAACTCAATTCGAACTCATAATCGTCCTCGACGATTACGAACCCCTCGTCGGAGGCGCGACGCAGCAGCTCTTTCCGCCGCGCCATGGGCATCGTGACATTGGTGGGGCTTTGGTGGCTGACCGTGGTATAGACGACATCGACCGTATCGGGCAGCGCCTGTGGCGGCAGCCCGCCGGCATCGACATCCACAGGTGCGACATGGCATCGCGTTGTCGCGAGGATCTCGCGCAGACCCGGATAACCGGGGTTCTCGACCACGGCCACGCGCCGCTGCGACAGCAAGAGCTGGGCCGTGAGCCACAGGGCATTCTGCGCCCCCATTGTGATCAGTATGGTCTCTGGCGGCGCGCTGACACCGCGGCGGGTCAGGATGTGACGGCGGATATAGTCGATCAACAACGGATCATCTTCGGTGTAGTAATCCGATGCGAGGGTGTAAAAATCCTTTTGCCCAAGCGCTTGCATCGCGCAAAGCCGCCAATTCTTGTGATCGAATAGTTTCGCGTCCGTTTGACCGTAGATGAAAGGGTAGCGGTAATTCCGCCAATCCTTCGGTCGCAGGATCGTCTCCGGACTGGCGCTGCGATGGCCCAGAAACCGGACCCAATCCACGCTTGTCTCCGACCGGGTTGGGTTCGGCGCGAACGCGGCCTCACCAGGTGCTGTCGCCGACACGAAATAGCCTGACCGACCGCGGGCCTCGATATAGTCATCGGCGACAAGGTCGGAATACGCGATTGTGACGGTGATCCGGCTAATGCCTAAGTGCTTTGCCAGGGCCCGACTGGACGGCAACCGCTCTCCCGAACGGAATTGACCGGACAGGATATGGGACACGATTTGCCGCTTGATCTGTGCCTGAAGCGTGCCCTCATCGGCGGTGTCGAGGAAAATGCTATCCGGTGCGATGGCCATGTCTGGACTTATCATTCGCGTGAATTGATCCTCAAGTCCAGCATTCTGGACTTAACCGGCACAAAGTCGGCGGACGAAGGCTTGGTGGGACCGTGCGCGGGCAGCTTTGCACGCCCCGGTATATCCGGTTAACGGGCCGCGGCCCGCGTCTCATCGGCGGCTTGTCCGCTTGGGTCCGCGATTGATTTGCCCGTCGCATTCCGTTCGTTCTGGGGTCTTTTGGTCGCACCATAAAGCGCAACCGCATATCCGCCGGATCGAGGCGCCGCGGGCGCCAATGGCTGCCTAACTCCGCCCCTTCCATGGCACGAGCCAGGTTTCGGCCTGACGCATCAGAATGTCGATACCGTAGCCAATCAGGCCGATCAGGATGATGCCCATAATCACGATATCCGTCATCTGGAAGCGCGAGGCGACCATGATCATCATGCCCGCACCTTCGTTGGCGGCGACAAGCTCGGCGGCGACCACGGTGCCCCAGCAGACACCCATCGCAACGCGCGCTGCGGTGAAGATCTCCGGCAAGCTGTTGGGCACGATCACGTACCGCATGATCTGCCATTTGGATGCGCCCAGGGAATAGGCGGCATGGATCTTTGAGATATTCACGCCCGACACCCCGGCGCGTGCCCCGATCGCCATGATCCACAGCGCGGCGAGAAACAGCAAGATGATCTTGCCCTCCTCGTCGATGCCGAACCAGATGATTACCAGCGGGATCAGCGCCAAGGGCGGCACGGGACGCATGAATTCCACGATCGGGTCGAACCACCCGCGGAACCAGCCCGAGAGACCCATGGCATAGCCCAAGGGAATGCCGACCAAGGCGCCGATGATAAAGCCCATCACGACGCGGTAGAGCGACATGCCCACATGCACCCAGAGCGACGTGTTTTGGAACCCGTTCTCGGCGATATCGGCAATCCGCATCACCACCGCTTCGGGCGCCGGCAGGTAGAGGTCTTGCATTTGCAGGCCAGTATCGGGGGTGAAGTTCAGCGACCCGCGGGGCGTCAATGTGACCTCGCCATTTTCCACCCGGACTGTATCGCCGATCTCAACCGGCGCGCCGTTGATGGCAACGACACGCAGGTTCTCGCCCTCGTCATTGCGCACCGCGCGAATGAGCGTCGATTGCCAGGACGCGACCGTGTCGGCATCGTTTAAGGCAAAGCCCTCATCGGCGGGCAGTTCTGGGTTCTCGACCTCTTCGCTGAACCGATGCACCATGATGCGAACAATCCCGTCATCCTGCGCGCCATCTTCGGTTTCGGCCGTATAGGTGAACCCGGTCTCGCCGTAGATCGGTCCCGGAACGTGAAACGGCACGAGGCTTGAGCCCGTAAACGCCCCCCAGATCAGGAAAATCACCACAACCGAGACGACGGAGGCTGCGCGATCCGGCCGCACCGCACTTTCGTCGCCAAAGGTCACAGTTTTTAGCGACGTGAAGTCTTGGCGCTGTAGAAAGGCTTTGCGAACGGCGTGCACGATGGACAAAGCAATCACGAACAGCGCGATATAGATGATGGCGACGATCATTGCGCGGCCTCCGTGCGGCCCATAATTTCTTCTTCCATTTCCCAGATCATGGAGAGAATTTCTTCGCGGGTTTCTGCAAAACCTTGTGCCTTTTTCACCTCGCGCAGATCGGCATTCACTCCCATATCGGCAAAGGGCAGTTCGTATTCGCGGTGGATGCGGCCCGGACGTGGCGCCATCACAATCAGCCGCTCACCCAAAAGCAGCGCTTCTTCGACGGAATGGGTGATCAGGATCACCGTCTTGCCCGTCTCTTTCCAAAGCTTCAGGACCAGACCTTGCATTTTTTCGCGCGTCAATGCGTCGAGCGCGCCGAGCGGTTCGTCCATTAAGATCACGTCAGGCTCATTGGCCAGACACCGGGCCAAAGCGACGCGTTGCTGCATCCCGCCCGAAAGCTCGTAGACGGCTTTTTCCTTGAAATCTTGAAGGCCCACGACTTCAAGCAAGTGATCGGAGACTTCGCGCATCTGGCCTGTGGGCATGCCCTTCATGCGGGGGCCGAATTCGACATTGTCGCGCACACTCATCCACTCAAAGAGCGCGCCCTGCTGAAAGACCATGCCACGTTCGGGACTTGGGCCTGTGATTGCCGTGCCGCCAAGCCGCACCTGGCCCTCGGTCGGCGCCAGAAATCCCGCAAGGATGTTCAAAAGCGTGGTCTTGCCGCAGCCTGACGGGCCCAGAACCGACAGGATCTGACCCTCGGCTACGTCCAAGTTCACATTTTGCAGCGCTTGGACAAAGGACCCGTTCGGCAGGTCAAACCGCATCGACAGGTCCGAGATCGAAAGATCAGCCACCCTTGCCCCCTCGTTATGGTTGTCGCACGAATGCGGACCATCCGGATCCGCGCTTCGGTGCGGTTTATTGGTGGTGCGAGGCCCGGCGCGCGGGCTTCGCACCGGATCGACTACATTTCGCTGGCTTCTTCGAGCGGCTCGGCATTGACGCGGCTGGCATAGCTATCGAGCGCATTGGGGATCGATCCGGCCTCAACGAAGACGCCGGCGACACCATCCATGAAGCTTTGGACATTACCCCCCATCCAAGCATCAGACAGCTGCGTGCTGACATCGGGGAAGTAGAAGGTCGCAAGCGTATCGGCGGTCGCGGCTTCATCCATACCCGCATCCTGCGCGATCACTGGCAGCATCTCTGCGGTGTTCTCGCCGGAATTCCACATCGCATTGGCTTCAGCCGTTACGGCAAGAAACTGCGCCACGATGTCGGGGTTTTCAGCCACAAAGCCCGACGGTGCGGAGGTGACGTCAAAGACCAAAATGCCAAGTTCGGTCTTTTCATCGCCGGTCAAAAGGACATTGCCGTGCTCCATCATCCGGCGCAGCGCGCCGCCCCAGCCGCAGACCATATCCAGGGTGCCTTGCGCAAAAGCTGCCGCGCCATCGGGCGGCGCCATGTCAACGATTTCCATCGTGGTGATGTCCACGCCAAAATGGCTCATCTGGCTGAGAAAACCATAATGCGCCGCCGTGCCGATGGGGACACCAACGGTCACGCCTTCCAAATCGGTGGCGTTCGAAGCATCAATTTCGAGCGCCTCGGCGACCACGCAATTGTCATTGTCGGCATAGCTTACCGCAATGTCGAGGATCTCAAGGTCCTGACCGGCGGAGGTCGCAACCACGAAAGGAGGCAGGCCTTGGCTGACCGATAGGTGCACATCGCCCGAGGCCATGGCCGCCGACATCGCAACGCCGGTGTCGAACGACACCCAATTGATCGGCATGCCGAGCGCCTCTTCGTACATGCCCGTTGCTTTGGCGAATTGGAATGGCATCGGCCATTCGAGGAAGTAAGCAACGGTGAGTTCCTCAAGGTCTTGGGCGTGGACGTTCGTGGCGCCAAGGGCGGCGGTCCCTGCCAGCGCTGCAACCGCATAGGGTTTTAAGTTCATGTCATGCTCCCGTGTTGTGGTCGGCCAAACCGGCCTTTTGGTTTTTTGACTCGCGAGCATAGGCATGCTGCGTAGCAGAACGATAGGTCCAGATTTGGCATGAGATTTAAGTCCAACGGTGTTTGTGTCTTGACCGACGGACTGGAAAATTGGCCTTATGACGCCGAGATACTGGCCCTATTCCGCCCGCGCTTGCTTGTGCAGAACAGGCAAGATCCGGCACGCCTGAAGGAGGCTGACATGAACACGCAAATTCACGCCAACGACTTGCAGCAAGTGGTCAGCGCAGATCGCGCGCATGTCTGGCACCACCTGATCAGCCATAAACCGTTCGAGACCATCGACCCGCGCATCATCGTTGAAGGACGGGGCATGCGGGTTTGGGATGGTCATGGCAAAGAACATATCGACGGCGTGTCCGGGGGGGTATGGACTGTCAATGTTGGTTACGGTCGCGAACGCATCGCCAATGCGGTCCGCGATCAACTGATCCGCTTGCCGTTTTTTGCCAATTCCGCCGGTTCCATTCCCGGCGCGCTATTCGCGGAACGCCTGATCGAAAAAATGCCGGGTATGAGCCGGGTGTACTACACCAATTCCGGATCGGAAGCGAACGAGAAAGCGTTCAAAATGGTCCGCCAGATCGCGCATAAGCGCTACGGCGGAAAAAAGCACAAAATCCTCTTTCGCGAACGGGATTATCATGGCTCGACCATTGGGGCGATGTCGGCCGGCGGGCAGCATGAACGCAATGCACAATACGGCCCCTTTGCGCCGGGATTTGTGCCGGTGCCGCATTGCTTGGAATACCGCGCCCAGGTCGAGACCGACAATTACGGCGAATGGGCCGCAGACCAGATCGAGGCGGTGATCCTGCGCGAGGGCCCGGACACGGTCGGCGCGCTCTGTCTTGAACCGGTGACGGCCGGAGGCGGCGTGATCCCGGCACCTGAAGGCTATTGGCCACGCGTCCAGGAAATTTGCAAAAAATACGATGTGCTTTTGCATATCGATGAGGTGGTCTGTGGCGTTGGCCGCACCGGTACTTGGTTCGGCTACCAGCAATATGGCATTGAGCCCGATTTTGTGACCATGGCCAAAGGCGTGGCCTCTGGCTATGCCGCAATTGCGTGCATGGTCACGACCGAGGCGGTCTTTGATATGTTCAAGGACGCACCGGACGATCCGATGCATTATTTCCGCGATATCAGCACGTTCGGCGGATGCACTGCGGGCCCGGCCGCGGCGCTTGAGAACATGGCGATCATCGAGGAAGAGGATTTGCTGGCCAACACGGTTGCGATGGGCGACCGACTTATGGGCAATCTCCATGCCTTGGCGGAAAAGCACGCCGTGATCGGCGATGTGCGCGGCAAAGGCCTGTTTTGCGGCGCGGAATTGGTCACGGATCGGGCCAGCAAGGACCCCGCAGCCGAACCGCAGGTACAGGCGGTGGTCGCCGATTGCATGGCGCAAGGCATCATCATCGGCGCGACAAACCGGTCGATCCCGGGCTTTAACAACACACTTTGCTTTAGCCCGGCCCTGATCGCGAAACCGGACGATATAGATGCCTTAACCGAGGCAGTTGACGGCGCGTTGACGCGGGTCTTTGGCTAAGCGCCAGGCAGCGCCGTAAGCGCCCGCACCTCGGTCGCGGCGCTTACGGCGCTGCCGCAGTCACTTCGACCTCGACCAGAAACTCGGGGCGGGTAAAGCCTGTAACGATCACCAGGGTCGAGGCCGGCACATGCGTGACCGATGCCAGCCACGCATCGCGCGCCGCCATATAGCCCGCCATATGCGCCCGGTCGGTGACAAAGGCATTTATGCGCACCAAATCGCCTGGACCCATCCCGGCCTCCGCCAAAATCGCTGCGCAATTGGCAAAGCACAGCGCCGCCTGTGCCTCTGCGCCGTCAGGCACCGACCCGTCGACGGCCAATGGCAATTGGCCAGAGGTTGCCACGATGCGCCAATGCTTCGGCACCTCGACCCCATGCGCATAGCGGGCAAATGGCGGCGCGATGGTTGCGGGAAGAAGGCTCTTCATGCTGTGCTCCGGTCCTGTGCGCTCAACCAACCCGCAGCGCGCGGGGTTGGCAAAGCCGTTGATGGTCTGCTTAGACTGATGCCTAAATAATCGCCGCGCCAAGAGCGAACTGCCCAACCGCTAGGCAAAGGTGGGAGACCCGTCCAAACAGCAAAGTCGTGGGCTTGCCCTGGGCCAAGATCGGTCGATGTGGTGTTCAAAAGCGAGAAACCTAACGGGGAAAGATCATGCTTCAATCCGGGATCACGTGCGGCCTTTTGGTCGCCTCAACATTGTTTGCCACGCCGGCTCTGGCGGACGGGCATCTGACCGCAGTCTCCTTCGGCACCAATTGGGTCGCGCAGGCGGAGCATGGCGGATTTTACCAATCGGTGGCCGATGGAACCTATGCCGAATGCGGCTTGGACGTCACGATTGTGCCCGGCGGACCGCAGGTCAATAACCAAGCGCTCATGCTCGCGGGCCGGATCGACTTTTACATGGGCGGCCATTTGGATGCCTATTTCGCAATCGCGGAAGGGTTGCCGCTGGTGAACGTGATGGCCGCATTCCAGAAGGACCCACAGGTGATCCTGACCCATCCCGGCCGGGTTGAGAGCTTTGGCGATCTTGCCTCTGACGACATCACGATGATCGTCCAAGACGGCGCGACCTACTATGAATGGATGAAGGCCGCGTACGGCTTTACCGACGATCAGCGCCAGCCCTACACGTTCAACTCTGCCCCATTCATCGCCAACGGCGATGCCGGGCAGCAAGGATATTTGTCATCCGAGCCCTATTTCGTCGAAGCCGAAACCGGCTGGGCACCAGATGTGTATTTGATCGCAGATGCCGGCTATGGCGCGTATTCGACGACCGTTCAGACCCTTTCTGACACCATCGCCGAGAGCCCCGATGTCGTTCAATGCTTCGTGGAAGCGTCGATCCTGGGGTGGTACAATTACATGTACGGTGACAATTCGGCGGCCAATGAGATGATCCTGTCGGACAATCCCGACATGACACAAGAGGCCATCGACTACGCAATCGCCACCATGACCGCCAACGGGATCGTCGATAGCGGCGATACGCTGGAGCTCGGAATTGGTGCGATGACGGAGGAACGGATGGTGGAATTCTACACTCAAATGGTCGATGCCGGTGTGATCGACGACGGTCTTGATATTTCAGTGTCTTACGACCTGAGCTACATCAATCAGGGCCTCGGTCTCGATCTGCGTCCCTAACGTCAGCACGGCGCCCCGGCCGACCGGGGCGCGCCCGACCCAAATGACAGATCTCTCGCCTCTCACATCCCCTGCCAGCCCGACCTCGCGCGACAAGATCCTGCGTATGGAGGCGGTCGATAAAACCTTTTCGGGCAATGTCGTGGCCTTGCGAAAGATGGATATGGAAGTCCGGCAAGGCGATTTCATCTCTCTCTTGGGGCCGTCAGGTTGCGGAAAATCCACCGCGCTGCGCCTGATTGCGGGCCTTATGCGACCGACATTGGGCCGGATCACCTGGGAGGGCGGATCGACCGCCGATGATCTGGGCGTGGTCTTTCAGGAACCGACCCTGATGCCTTGGGCGACGGTCGAAAAAAACGTGTGGCTGCCGTTTCGCATGCGCGGGCAATCGTTTAGCAGCGTCAAGGACCGGATCGACGAGATCCTTAGCCTTGTGGGACTGGACGGGTTCGGCGCGCGTTACCCGCGTGAACTGTCGGGCGGCATGAAGATGCGCGTCTCCATCGCGCGGGCCATGGTCACGAACCCGCGGCTGATTTTGATGGATGAGCCATTTGCCGCCCTCGATGAAATGACGCGCCAGAAGCTGAATGACGACCTGCTAGCACTCAAGGCCAAAATCGGCGCCACGGTGATATTTGTGACCCATTCGGTGTTCGAAAGCGTGTTTTTGAGCGATCGTATCCTGGTGATGGCGGCCCGGCCCGGACGGGTGATCCAGGAAATTGCCGTGCCGGAGCCTTATCCGCGCGGGCTCGAATGGCGAACGTCCAAGCGCTACGGAGAAATTGCGCGTGAGACGTCGGATACGCTGAACAGCGCGCTGCACCCAGCTGGAGGTTTGAAGGGATGACAATCGCCGACCCCGTAGAAAGCCCAAAATCTGCCTCCAGTGGCCCGTTATTCGATGCCGATGAGGAACGGCTGGCGCGCCGAAAACGGACCGAAGAGATTGCAAAATACACGCTGCCGATCATCGTGATGGTCGCCGCGATCTGGTATTGGGACCGGTTGGTCGTTTGGAACGAGATCCCGCATTACGTGCTGCCGGGGCCTGGCCTTGTGTTGGAAACGCTGTGGGAAGATCGGGAAATTCTGATCAGTGCGCTTGGGGTGACGCTGAAAATCACAGCGCTTGCGTTATTGGTTGCGGTCGTGGGCGGTGTCGGCCTAGCGATCTTGTTTTCGCAAAGCCGGTTTGCCGAGATGTCGTTCAGTCCCTTTGCGGTGATTTTGCAGGTCACGCCGATTGTCTCCATCGCGCCGCTGATTTTCATCTATATCGAAAACCGCATCATCGGCTTGCTGCTATGTGCCTGGATCGTCGCGTTCTTCCCGGTTTTGGCGAATACGACGCTTGGGCTTAAATCGACCGATCATAACCTGCGCGATCTTTTCAAAATTTACCGCGCATCGCCTTGGCAGCAACTGGTCCATCTGCAATTGCCCTCGGCGCTGCCGTATTTCCTGGGCGGGCTGAAGATCGCAGGTGGTTTGGCCTTGATCGGCGCGGTGGTGGCGGAATATGTCGCAGGCACCGGCGGGATTGGATCTGGCCTGGCCTTTCGTATTCTCGAAGCCGGGTACAGGCTGAACATCCCGCGCATGTTCGCCGCACTGATCTTGATCGCGGCGACCGGTGTGTTGATTTATGGGGCGACATCGCTCATCGCGCATCTTGCGTTACGGAAATGGCACGAGTCTGCCCTCAAACGGGAATAGTTCCATGGATTTCATGGCTCTGCCCGATGCCGGCGCCATCCGGTTCGAAGACGTGTCTGTGCCAGGCTGTTTGCTTGGCGCAGAGGCATCTTTGGTGCGGACGGACGTAACCATATCGGACGGCAAGATCGCCGACGCAGCCGATGCGGTGACGGTGGCCATGAATGGGGCCATGCTCTTTCCCTGCTTTATCGATATGCACACGCATTTGGACAAAGCGCAGATGTGGGGCCGAACCGAAAACCCCGACGGCACATTTGATGGTGCGATCAACGCGGTCAACAGCGACAAGCCGGGACGGTGGGACGCCGCAGATCTGATGCCGCGCATGGGCTTTGCATTGCGGTCCGCATTTGCCCATGGCACGCGGGCGATCCGAACGCATCTGGATTATTTCGGCGATGAGGCCGGGCAATCTTGGGATTGCTTTGACGCGCTGCGCACGGAATGGGCGGGCCGGGTCGATTTGCAGGCCGTTGTCCTGACAGGCAGCGATTTGGGCCAAGACCCGGGCGCGCTTCGGACTTGCGCGGATATGGTGGCCCGTTATGGCGGCGTGCTGGGCTCGTGCACCTATCCAGGGCCGGACCAACGCGCGCAGATTGCGGCCTTTTTCGACGCCGCCGAACAGCGGGACTTGGCGCTCGATTTCCACGTCGATGAAACCATGGATCCCGAGGTGAACACCCTAAAGGACATTGCCGAGGTCGCGCTGGAAACTGGCTTTGGCCGCAACGTCGTTGTGGGGCATCTCTGTTCGCTGTCAACCATGGCCGAGGCGGATGCGCTGGCAACCCTCGATCTGGTGGCCAAGGCGGAGTTGCGCGTCGTCAGCCTGCCGATGTGCAATCTTTACCTGCAAGACCGCCATGCCGCGCGCACGCCGCGCAACCGTGGGATCACATTGGTCCATGAGATGAAGGCGCGCGGGATAAGCGTCAGCTTCGCCTCCGACAATACGCGCGATCCATTCTACGCCTACGGCGATATGGACATGTTGGAAGTGATGCGCGAGGCCACGCGGATCGGGCATCTTGACCATTCCGATCCCGACTGGACGCGGGCGTTTCTGACAAACCCGGCAGAAGCCTGCGCGTTCGATACCCCGTCGCTCGACCCCGGTGCGCCTGCGGATTTGGTCATCTGCAAGGCGCGAAGCTGGACCGAGCTATTCGCCCGGCCGCAATCTGACCGCATCGTCCTGCGCGCGGGCCACGCCGTCGACCGACGCCTCCCGGATTACGCCGAACTTGACCCTCTGATGGAGCCGCTATGAGCATTCAAGCCGCCATTGACGCCCTCACTGCGCAGGGCATCGAAATTGACCTCAACCCCGCCTCGGTCAAATCAAAGAGCCGAGATTTCTTTTGGTATTCGCCGGTCCTGAAGGATCGCCTTGATCATGTCACGGCCGATTTCGTGGCGACGCCCAAATCGGAGGCGGAAGTGATCGAGGTGCTCCGCATCTGCTATCAAGAGGATGTGCCGGTGACCACGCGCGGCACCGGGACGGGCAATTACGGCCAGGCGATGCCGCTGGCTGGCGGCTGCGTTGTGCATCTCAACAAGATGAACGCCGTTAAAGAGATCCATCCCGGCCGCGTCATTTGCGAACCCGGGGTTTTGCTCAAAGACCTAGATGCGGCGTGCAACGAGACCGGGCAAGAGATCCGGATGTATTCCTCGACATGGGCGACCGCGACCATCGGCGGGTTCATCGCCGGCGGATCGGGCGGCGTCGGATCGGTCCGATGGGGCAGCCTGCGCGATCCAGGCAACATCATCCGCCTGCGTGTGATCACCATGGAGGCCACGCCGCGCACGCTAGAGATCACCGGCGACGATTTGCACCGGGTCAGCCATGCTTACGGAACCAATGGGATTATCACCGAAATCGAAATTCCTCTTGCCCCGGCCTATGACTGGATCGGCATCTTTATCGCGTTCAAGGATTTCGACGAAGCCCTGCACTATTCCTATGATCTGGCCAGTTGCGATGGCCTGCTGATCAAGTTGGCCACGGTCTTCGAGGCGCCCATCGCAAAGGATTACTTCCAGCGCGTCGCCCCGCATGTCGAACCGGGCGACGCGGTTGTGGCCCTGATGGTTGCGCCGCATGCCATGGCCGGGTGGGAGACGTTTAACGCCCATTACCCCGGCGCCCGAACCATCTACGTGCAAGGCCAAACCGATTGGCCAAAGGACCCGGGCCATGTCTTCGAATACGGCTGGAACCACACAACGCTGCGCGCGCTGAAAGTGGATCCGTCCATCACATACCTTCAGATTGCCTATGGCAACGACGACCCGATCCGCCTTGTCAAGCAGGTCCGGGACGCGCTGAGCCCGGAATGCCTGCAACATATCGAGGTGACACGGGTCAATGGCCGCGTTGCGTTGGGCGGACTGACTTTGGTGAAATTCACGACCGGGGCGCGGCTCGATGAGATCATCGACACGCACGAAGCGATGGGCGCGATGAATTTCAACCCGCACCGGTACACGCTGGAAGAAGGCGGGCGGCAAACGGTGGATCAGCGGCAGCTTGAATTTAAGCGCGAGGCCGATCCAAAGGGGCTGCTCAACCCCGGCAAAATGATCGCCTGGGAAGACCCGGATTGGGATTTTGCGTCGATGTACTCTTGGCCAGGCTTGCAACCCAAGACGGCTGCCGAATGAGGCCCATGGCCGATATCCACCGGGTTCGGCCCAGCCTTTGCAGGCAGGAGCCCTGAACCATGCCGCGCGCCCATGTCCTCTTTGCCCATCCGGTGCCCGAAAGCCTTGGCGCTGAGGCCCATCGCATCGTGGTGGAGACGCTCACCAAAGGTGGCTGGGATGTGGATGATTGCGACCTTTACGCCGAAGGCTTCGACCCGGTTCTGTCGACCGAAGAACGCCGCGGCTACCATGCGACCGGCTCCAATATCGAGCCGGTGAAACACTATGTCGACCGGTTGCGCGCAGCCGATGCCTTCATTCTCTGCCATCCGGTTTGGAATTTCGGCTATCCTGCAATCCTGAAGGGCTGGTTTGACCGCGTGATGCTGCCAGGCGTGGCGTTCAATCTTGAAGATGGCAAACTGTCCCCTTGCCTCGACAATATCCGCAAAATCGCTGCTGTGACGACCTATGGCGCCACAGCTTGGCGGGCGTTTGTGGCCGGCGATCCGCCCAAGAAGCTGTTTCATCGCGCGGTTTGGGGTACGGTGCGGCCGCAAAAAATGCGATACATCGCCCAATACGACATGAACAACATCACCCAAGCGGGCTGCGAGGCGTTTTTGGCGCGGGTCCGTCAGGAAATGGAGGCGTTTTAAGGTGCGCGCCCTGGTTATCTATTGCCATCCGAAGGAGACCTCGTTCACCGCTGCTGTGCGCGACACCGTGCTTGGTCGCTTGGATCATGCCGGGATTGAGGCGCGATGCCGCGATCTTTATGCCGAGGGCTTTGACCCGATCCTGCGGGCCAGCGATCTCGATTGCTACCTCGACAGCGACAAGAATTGCCTGCCGGTCAAGGACCATGTCGCCGATCTGCAATGGTGCGATACGCTGATCTTTATCTATCCGACCTGGTGGTACGGCTTGCCGGCGATGCTTAAAGGTTGGCTCGATAAGGTGTTGTTGCCCGATGTGGCCTTTGTGATGCCCAAGGCGCCGGGCGAAACGATCCGTCCCGGTCTGCGCCATATCGAACGCTTGGGCGTCTTTACAACCTGCGGGGCGAGCTGGTTCTTGACACGGATCATTGGCGCGCCTGGGCGTCGGACATTGATGCGAGGGGTCGGGCTATTGTTGAAATCGCGCGCGCGGAAGGTGTTTGCGGCGCATTTTCTGATGGATAGCGCCGAGCGGCCAGCCCTTGAACGGCATCTGCGGAAGGTCGCGGCCCAAACTGACAGGCTTTTGGGTCAAACCCATGCACGCACCTGGCACGAGGCGCCTGCGGAATGAGCCGGTATTGGATCGACTACCCGGCAACGGATTTGCGCATCGATCCCGATCGCACGGTTGCGATCCTACCGGTTGCCGCGGTGGAGCAGCACGGCCCGCACCTACCGGTTGGCGTGGATACGATGATCAACCAGGGTCTGTGCGATCTGTTGGTGGCGCGTTGCCCGGCGGCGCTCGACATACGGATGCTGCCGCTGCAAGCGGTGGGAAAATCAAATGAACATATCTGGGCGCCGGGCACCCTGACGCTCAGCGCCGAGACCGCTTTGAAAGCATGGACCGAGATCGGGCTATCGGTGGCGCGCGCCGGCCTACGCAAATTGCTTATCGTCAATTCCCATGGCGGGAACACCGATCTGATTTCGATCGTGGCGCGAGAATTGCGGGTGCAAGCAGGGCTTTATTGCGTGCGTATGGGTTGGGGTGCGGGCGGCGTCCCCGAGGGGCTATATTCCGATCAGGAAGGCGCGCAAGGGATCCATGGCGGCGACAATGAGACCTCGCTGATGTTGCATTTCCGGCCTGAAACGGTGGAGATGTCGAAAGCTCAGGATTTTCGATGGAGGCATGCGCCGGGGGATATACCGCCTGTCGGCGCGGTTGCCCATGGCTGGATCGCAAGTGATGTGCATCCTGATGGGGTCGCCGGCGAGGCCCATCTGGCCAGTGCCGAGAAAGGTGCGAAAACCGCCGATCACTATGTCGAACACGCTATTGGCATTCTGAAAAAGATGGCCGCGCATGAAATCGCCTGGCCGGCCGCATGACCCGTTTGGGCTACCCTGCCTCTTTGGCGCCGTCTTGCGGTCGTAACCAATTGGTCGCGTCGGCGACCGGCACTGCGGGCGAAAACAAAAAGCCCTGCCCCACATCGCAACCCTGATTGCGCAAGAATTTGCGTTGTTCTTCCGTTTCGATCCCTTCCGCAACAACGGCGACATCAAGGCCTTTGGCAACCGCCATGAATGCGCCGATCACAATTTCAGCCGATGGATCGACACCGATGCCGCGCACAAAGGAGCTGTCGATTTTAAGCTCGTGAAAGGTCGATTCACTTAAGTGGCGGAAGGAGGCGTAACCGCTGCCGAAATCATCAATTGCGATGCGCACCCCAAGGCCCGCAATGCCTTGAATGGACCGCTGCACCATGGTTGCAATCCGCGGTAAATAGGCATCCTCGGTGATTTCGAGAAACAACAGATGACTGACATCTTTGTATTCGGTGATTTGCCAAGCGAAGTCTTGCAGTCCGGTCGATGAGGCGAGCGTTTGCGCCGGGACATTCACTGCAACCGGAGGTGGGTCCAGCCCGGCCTCAGACCAAGCTCTGAGCTGCGCGAGGACCGCGCCGATCATCCGCAGAGACAAGACCATGTGCAGGTCGTATTTGTCGATATCTGGCAAAAACGCAGCAGGCAGCAAGACATCTCCGTTTCGTCGCTGCCACCGGCAAAGCGCCTCAAAACCAACGGCTTCGCCGGTTCGGAGATCGAATTTAGGTTGGTACCACGGCCCAATCTCACCCGATTGCAACGCCGCCTCAATCTCCGTCTTCCGCGCCAGGTCGGGCAAATCCGCTGCAAGCGTGGCATCGAAGATGCGCGCTGCGGTGTCGCCGTCGGCCTTTGCGGCATACATCGCCGCATCCGCAGCGGTCAGCACCGCTTCATAGCCGGGGGCGGTGTCAGAAGACAGGGCAATACCGATCGCGGCACTGACGGGAAATTCGCGATCCTCGAATTCAATCGGGCGATTAAATAGCGCCGCCAAAGCCTTACCCATTCGTGTGCAATGCATCAGGTCGCGACCGGTTGGATCCAATACGGCGAATTCATCGCCGCCGATCCGCCCAACCACGACCTCGCCTGCGGTTGCCAAGCGCAAACGCGCCGCGATCTCGATCAAAACTGCATCGCCAGCCCGGTGCCCATAAGTGTCGTTGATGGGTTTGAACATATTCAAATCGATAACGGCCAGGCAATAAACCTGATCGGCATCGTAGCCGGCCAGCACTTCCTCAAATCCCGCGCGATTGCGCAAACCGGTCATGCGGTCACGGCGCGCCATTTGCAGCATGCTCAGCCGCAAAGACCTTTCTCGCTGATGCGCGCCGGAAAGATCGCGCAAGGCTGGAAAAATCAAACCGACACCGACACAGAGGATCAGCGCGACACAGACGATAAAGAGCCCCGTACGCAGCATGCGAAGCTGGCTTGTGACCAGATCGGCTTCCTCGCTGGCGGTTGCGATGATGACATCGATGCCGGTCGAGATGGCTCCGGTCGGTGCCACGGCTAGACCAACCCAAGCGGCGTATTGGCGAACCTGAAAGAGATCACTCGGCGCCAATGTGCTGAGCGCGTCAAGATCGGCCAACAAGATTTCAAATTCCGGCTGAATGTCCTCGAACGCGCGCGCGGACATGCCTGAACCGCCCAATTGGATCACATATTTGGTGTCCGCGGCCCGTTCGATGCGGTCGATGATTGCGCGCAAATCCGCGCTGTGGACGGCCAGACTTTCCTGGATACGTCGAATGAGCCTGGCATCCGGATTGTCCATCGCAATGGCATCGGATAATCGCCGCGCTGCATCCGCGGCGTCACGAAAAACCAAACGATGCTCCGAGACAAGCGATAGGTAGCTCGCGGCTAAGTGCTTTGTCCGGTCCAATTGGATAGATACCACCAGCAACCCCAACGACAACAAAACTTGGGCAATCAAGCCGAAGGTTACAGAGCGTTTGATGGCCCGTGCGCTGTCAGGCGTGGTTGGGTCGTCTGGGGTCATTGGGGTTCCGGGCCCTTGGGATGCATCGCTATAGACGGAGGCAGGCTAAGGATTGATGAAGTGCGGGCCGATTTCTGCCGTGCCGGTCTAGACATGCGCGGCTGGCACGCCTATTTCCGACTAAATTAATCAACTAATACCAAGGTGGCATGTTATGGCTGAGCCAAAACCGAAGCGCACCCCCCGTCTTTTGACGGTGCGCCGTGCCGGACATATCTCTCCGACGATGATCCGTGTAACCCTCACGGCCGACTTCGTCTCAGACCTGCCTTTGGGGGCGGAAGGCGCCAATTGTAAGATCTTCTTGCCGCCTAAAGGCGAAGCGCGCGCGGCATTCGAGGCCCGCTTGGAGACCGGGCCGCGCCCGGCTGTGCGCACCTTCACAGTCCGACACATTCGGCACGAGGACGCCGAGATGGACATCGATTTTGTCGATCACGGCGATGCCGGCCCGGCCTCTGCCTGGGCCCGCGCTGCAATGCCTGGTAGCTTTTTGGGATTTGCCGGTCCAAGCCAGCCAAAGCTGACCGAGTTTTACGCCGACAGCTATCTGGTCGCCGCCGACATGTCGGCGATACCGGTCGCGGCCGCCACGCTTGAGGCGATGCCACGCGATGCCAAGGGACTTGCGCTTTTTGAGATCACCGACCCAGGTGATACGCAAGAGATCGACGCACCCGAGGGTGTCGAAATGCGATGGCTTCCGCATCCAAAACCGCATGTGGCATCGACACAGGTGGTTGATATCATTCGCGATCTGCCGCCCTTTAAAGGGCGCGTTCAAACCTGCATTGCCGGCGAAAGCTCCGTCATCCAAGCCCTGCGGGCGCATCTGATGAACGACCGTCAGCTCGACAAGAAAGATGCCTACATTTCCGGGTATTGGAAAATCGGCTTGGTCGAGGACGAACACCAACAGATGAAGCGGCAATTGTCGGCTTAGCGCGCGCCGACACCGATCAATCGGCCGGTCTGCATGCACAGCTACGCGGTGGATGCTGCACACCCTCTTGCGGGTCGTTTCGGCGCCCTGCCCCGACGCGCTGGACGCGGCGCGCCAAATCGCCTATGCACGCAGCCAAAGTGTCGTCCCATGAAGGACCAAACCCATGGATGTGCCGTCGTCGCGGGCCTAAAGGCCCTCTAGAGCTTCAGAGCACCCGCTCTGCCACGCGACTTTGAGATCGGGCGATGCCCGACAGGTAATCCATGACACATGACATCACGTTGCCGAAGGCGTCCACGCGCGCCGAGTTTTGGCCTCTGATCCGGCTTGCCGTTCCGCTGATGGTGGGATTGGCGGCTGCACTGTTGATCGGTGTGATCGACACCGCGATGATTTCTCCCCTCGGAACGGTTCCGCTGGCGGCGGCCGGGGTCACGACCGCCGTTTTGATCATTCTGATCTCGGCGCTTTGGGGGGTGGTCACCACAATTTCGGTCCAAATCAGCCAAGCCGAGGGGGCCGAAGACCCCATCGGTGTCGCCGTGGCGCTGCGCAGCGGCTTGCTGCTTTGTCTTCTTGGCGGGGGCGCGGGGGCGCTGATCATGCTGGCGATCTACCCGTTGTTGGGCCCGCTTGGTCAGCCCGAAGACGTGCTCGAAATACTGTTTCCCTACTGGGCAACGATGGCGATCTGGATCGTCCCATTCACGCTCTTCTTTGGCATGAAGGCGCTTTTTGATGCGGTGAATTGGCCCTGGACAGCCGTTGGATTGTCCTATTTGGGCGTCGCATTCAACATTCCTGCGAACTACACATTTATCCACGTGCTCGACCTTGGCATCGTCGGAGCAGGTCTGGCCAGCATCCTGTCGCAATGTATCTCGCTGCTGGCGGCCTGGATTGTCTTGTCGCGTGCGCCGGGACTGGTTGCTTTTCGCCAAAAGGTTCAGGTGGCGTGGATAGACATTTGGCGGCAATTCAAAGACGCGTTGCCGATTTGCCTTGGCTATGCCGGCGAAGGTGGCGCTTATGCGGTGGTTGGCGTGATGATGGGCTGGCTGGGGGCCGAGGCGCTGGCCGCGCACCAGATCGTCAACGCGCTGGCTGGATTGGCCTATATGATCCCCTTGGGCATGGCCGGAGCAACATCGATCCGCATCGGCCTGGCCGTTGGCGGTGCGCGCCCGGACCGTTTGCGGCCGATCCTCAAGGCGGCCATTTTGCTGGTCACCCTTTGGCAAGCGTTGGCCGCGACGCTCTTTATCACCGCCGGTCGCTTTGCGGCGGAAACGATGTCGAGCGATCCGATTGTGATCGAACTGGCCGTATTGCTTTTCCTGATGGTTGGCTTGCTGCAAGTGGCCGATGGGATCCAAGGCACCGCACTTGGGGCGCTGCGTGGCATGTCGGATATGAACGCGCCCACACTCATCACGCTCGTCGCCTATTGGCCGCTCGCACTTCCGGCGAGCTTTCTATTGGGCTTCATCTTCGACCTGGGCGCCGTTGGCGTTTGGCTTGGCTATACGCTTGGATTGGTCGTCGCCGCGATTGCATTGCCATGGCGGTTCTGGCGCATGACAAGCGCGGAAGTTTGAAGTGTGATCGGTGTTGCAACGCCTCGGCACGCAGCAGATTGGGCCGGTTTAGCGCGCATATTGACGGCGAGCTTCGTCGCGCCCGCGCCCAAACGGCTGCGTCGTTTCAGGGGGTCACTATAGAAGACACCATGACCGGTCACGGCCGATCTCTCCCGGCGCGAAGAGTGGGACACGAACGCTACGGCACTTTGGGCCTATGACGGGCGCGCCAGTCTCTCGACATCGGCCAGCCACGAATTGCCCTCCATAGGGCCAAGTTTCGTTGTCGCCAAAGCGCCCGCGGCATTGGCCAGTTGCATTGAGGCTTCTGGGCTTTGCCCGCGCATCATTGCCGCCGCAAATGTCGCCGCAAAGGCGTCGCCCGCGCCAGTTGGATCGATCGCGCAGACAGAATGGCCAGCGACGGCCTGCTGGCCTCCGGGATGGACCAAAACGGCGCCTGCATCGCCACGCGTCACCGCGACGATGCACCCGCCCTCCGCCCAACGCCCGGCGCTTTGCAATGCATCGGCACCCGGAAAGAGCGCCTCGAGATCCTCAGAACTGGGTGTCATCCAATCCGCAGCGGACGCGCATGTTATAGCCGCGGCGCGCAGCTCTGAGGTCAGCAGTTCCGGCCGGACGTTGGGGTCAAAGCTGATCTTGATGCTCGTGCGTTTGACGGCACGAACGACGTCCAATGCGATTGCCCGAAGGGTTGCGTCCGCAAGCGTCGCACCGGATATGTGCACGACATTCGCGCCAGCGAGCAACGGGGCAACGGCGCTCGCATCGACAGCGCCCGCAGCACTGGCCGTGATGTGGAACACGAAATCGCGGCTACCATCGGGATTATAGCCAACATGGGCCGTGCCGGTCGGCAAGGTCCTGTGCCGTGTCAGCAGCGAAACATCCGTGCCGTCGCTTTCTAGGCGCTCCAGGATGGCCAGACCGAAAGGGTCGTCGCCTACAGCGCCAAGGATGCGCGTATCCACGCCCATGCGGGCAGCTTGATTGACAAAAATCGCCGGCGCCCCACTGGGGAAAGGGCCCGCAAACCGGCCCGGGCGGGGCGTCATCGGGGCTGGCCTACCCTTGTCGTCGATGCACACGAACTCCGCCAAAAGCTCGCCGAATGTCACGATCAATGCCACGGCGCATGCCTCCTTTCGCTGTCTCGCCACCGCGTTGATGGCGCGGTTCGAATTTGTATTGCAACTAGACAAATACCGTCGAGCGGATACAGTTAAGGTACGGTGGCCGCATGTTCGGCACCCGCGATACTGGGAGGAAAGTATGATCAAGACACTAGTAAAGGCGGCCGCGTTTGCGACCGCGATGGGTTCGGTTGCGCATGCCGATGGGCATAGCGACCTCAACATCACGCTTATTCCGGGCCTGACGACGGACGCCTTTTACATCACAATGAACCGCGGCGCGCAGGCCGCCGCCGACGCGCTTGGCATCACTGTCGATTTCCAAGGGGCCGAGGAATTCGACCCCGTGCTGCAAACGCCGGTTCTGGATGCCGTCATTGCCCGAGGGCCTGACGCCATCCTGATCGCACCAACCGACACCACCCAGCTGATCGAGCCGCTGCGCCGCGCCGATGCGGCGGGAATTATGGTTCTGACGGTCGACACGTTCATCGATGACGGCAGCTATCAGGACGGGGCCGGAGATGGCGATTTCCCGATGTCTTACATCGCGTCGGACAATGTTCTTGGCGGCCGCATGGCAGCGCGTTTCATGGCCGATGCAATCGGCGGCACGGGCACAGTTTATGTGTCGAATGTCCGCCCGGGTATCTCCACGACAGACCAGCGCGAGGAAGGCTTCATCGCGGAAATGGCGGAGAGCTATCCCGATATCACGGTGCTGGACACGCAGTACAACGAAAATGATGCGTCGCTTGCAGCGTCTCAGTTTCAAGCTGTCTTGGCCGCCAACCCCGACGTGTCCGGCGTGTTCGGCGCCAATTTGTTCTCGGCCCTCGGCGCAGGCAACGGTGTCGAAGGCGCCGGCGCGGAAGGAGACGTGACCGTCATCGCCTTTGACGCACCACAGTCGATTGTCGATAACATCTCAAGCGGATTGGTGGATGCCGCCATCGCACAGCATCCGGCCGAGATCGGCTATTTTGGCGTGATGGCGGCCTATGCGGCCTTGACGGGCCAGTCGATCCCAACACAGATCGGCACCGGATTTACCGTCATCAATGCGGACAATGTGGACGATCCGGCAATTGCCCAATTCATCTACTCTGAATAATCGCTCTCGCGATGGCTGAACAAAAATCAGGGGCCTCATTTTTGCGGCCCCTCTTATCCGCCTGGTCCTGGCTTTTCCTGTTCCTGATCCTGGTCTTCTTCGAGAGCTATTCATGGATTGTGAATGATCAGACATTCATTTTCCGCGTCTTCACCGTGCAAGCGATCGGCGTGGCTGCCTCGCAGATCCTGCTGCTCGCGCTCGGACTGACGCTGGTTGTCGTTGCCGGTCATATCGATCTGTCGATCGGGTTCACGACAGGTTTGGCGGCTGTTGTGATGGCGCTGGTCGTGCGGGCCATGACCGAAGCCGACTTGGGATGGTGGACGGTCGCTGCTGGGATGGCCGTCGGCATCTTTGCGGCCGTGGTAGTGGGTGCGGTGAATGGATGGCTTGTGGCCATCCTGAACGTGCCCTCCTTTATCGGCACGCTGGGCACCTATGGTGTGGCGCGCGGCATGGCGCTGATCGTGGCAGGCGGTGCGACGGTTTCAATCCGCTCAGCCGAAGCACGCGCATTCGGCAATGGCGATATCCTGGGCGTTCCTGTTCCGGTCGTCGTTGCACTAAGCCTGGCCGCAATTTGCCACTACCTTTTGGCCTACACGAAATTCGGTGTGCACACCTATGCTTTCGGGGCCAACCCGGCCTCCGCCGAGCGGGCTGGCGTCAACGTAAAGCGGCACCTGATGCTGCTTTTTATCCTGTCTGCCGTCACTGCTGGCGTTGGGGGGTTGGTCTATACCGGGCGCTTCTCGGCGGGGGCGGCGAATGCGGGTGAGCCCATCCTTCTTTACGCCGTTGCGGCGGTCTTTATTGGCGGCGCGTCGTTGACCGGTGGTCAGGGAACAATCATCGGCACCGTCATCGGCGCCATCATCATCGCGGTGATCCAATTCGGTCTCGTCTTCCTTGGCTTGCCGCCCTACTGGCAGTTTGTCGCCGTGGGCCTCGTGATTATCATTGCCGTCCTCGTCGATCAGTCAAAGGCCAGGGTCACCGGAGGACGCGCATGAGCCGCCCGGTTCTCGAAATCCGTGAACTCTCGAAGAGCTTCGGTGGCATCCAAGCGGTTCGCGATGTTTCCTTCGGCGTATCGGCGGGCGAATGCGTGGTGCTTGCCGGTGATAACGGCGCTGGCAAATCCACCATCATCAAGATGATCTCGGGCGTCTACACACCAAATGGCGGCGAGGTCCTTTATGAAGGCGCGCGGCTGACAGGAAAGACGCCGTTCCAAATCCGCCAATCGGGGATCGAGACGATCTACCAGGACCTTGCGCTAGCCGACAATCTCGATGCGGGCCTAAACCTGTTTCTGGGCCGCGAGCGGATGAAACGGGTTTTGGGTCTACCGGTGGTAGACCGTAAATCGATGCGCGCCGATGCAATCCGGGTGCTGGAGGGGTTGGGCATTCGCATTCCCGATCAGCGCGCACCCGTGCGCGAGATGTCGGGCGGTCAGCGCCAGGCGATCGCCATCGCACGCGCCATCCACTGGGACGCCAACCTGGTGATCCTAGATGAACCGACAGCGGCGCTTGGCGTGCCGGAACAGCGTGAAGTGATGGCGCTCATCAAACGGCTGAAGGCCAAGGGCGTGGGGTTGATCCTGATTTCGCACAATTTGCCCGACATCTTCGAGGCGGCGGACCGGATCGTCGTGTTGACCCGCGGCGCGGTCGCCGGGGAGCTGCGCCCCGAAGAGACGAATGACGAGGAAATCGTGCGCCTCATGTTGGGAGGTGTTGGATGAAGATTGCCGTCCTCTGCTCCGGCGGCGACGCGCCCGGCATGAATGCCGCGATCTGGCGGATCACGGCGGCGGCGGCGGCGCGAGGCTGGCAGGTCATTGGCATCCCGGAAGGGTTTCGCGGTCTCCTCGATGGGCGACGCCAAGAATTGCATGTCGCCGAAACCATGCGCCATGCCCGCCATGGCGGCGCGTGGCTGGGGGTGGCACGCGTACCGGACCTGCCCGAGCGGATCGACGACGCTGTGGCCGCCCTGACGGATTTCGACGCGCTTGTCGTCATCGGGGGCAACGGCTCGCTTGCTGGCGCGGGGGCGGTTGCCGCGGGTTGGGGGAGATCCGTTCTGGGTTTGCCGGCCACCATCGACAACGATATCGCGGGGACCGAGCTCAGCCTCGGCTACGACACCGCGCTTTTGTTTGGACTGGAGGTCGCCGACCGGCAACGCGACAGTGCCGAAGCCCTGCCGCGATTGTTCTGCATCGAAACCCTCGGCGGTCCAACAGGGCATCTTGCGGATATGCTCGGCCGGTTGGCCGGCGCCGATGTCACATTGATCCCCGAAGACACCTTAGACGAAACCGAAATCGTGGCGCGGATGGGCCCCGCGAAATCCGCAGGGGGTCCCATGCTGATTGTGGCCAGCGAAGGCTATCCCGAGCTGCATGCCGTATTGACGCGGGTCTGCGCTCGGCTCGGAACCCGGTTGCGCATGTCGTCGCTTGGCCATGCGCAGCGAGGCGGCGCGCCCACGCCCCGGGACCGCGCATTGGCGATTGCATTCGCAGACCGCGCCGTGCAGGCCATGGCAGACGGCCGCTCGGGATATACGGTGCTTACATCCGGGACCGTCGGCCTTGTCGATCTGTCTGAGGTTGGCCCTGCCCGGCAACCCGATCCTCAGGCTTGGCGGGGCGTGTTATGACCGGGACGGGGGGCGGCATCTACGTGGCCGCCGATATCGGCGGGACCACGACAAGGCTGGCCGCGTTCGGCCCAGATCACGCCGTCGGTGATACGCTGCCCGAGCTCACCAAAAGGCCCTCTGACGATCTCGGTCCAAACCCGACCCATGCGCTTCAATCCTGGTTGCAGGATGCGGTCCCTCCGGGCGCGACCCTGGCCGGTGCAGTCATCGGGTTGCCAACGATGTTCGACGCCAACACACGGCGCGTTCAGAGCTCGCCAAACATCCCCGAACTTGTCGGACAGGACGTGGCAGAGGACTTGTCGGGCCGGCTTGATATCCCCGTTATCGTCGACCGCGACACCGTGATCCTGACAACCGGGGAATGGGTTGCCGGGTCCGCACAAGGATTTCGCCATGTCCTGGGCATTTTCATCGGCACGGGGATTGGTGGCGCCATGCTGATCGACGGTGTGCCCTATCGCGGCGCCTCCGGTGCAGGGGTCGAAATCGGCCACATGGCCGTGAGGATGGACGGCGCGCCCTGTGTGTGCGGCAATACCGATTGCCTCGAAGCCTATGCCTCGGGTCACGTTCTGGCCGGAGCCGCAGATCGCGCCGGGATCGCGATCGAAGATGTGTTTACGTCGCCGGCCGTGTCCGACACCATCGACATCTACGTGGAGACTATTGGCTACGCGCTGGCCTCCACCTGCAATTTGCTGGACCCGGAGATTCTGCTGATCGGCGGCGGCGTCGGCATGCGGCAGACCTTTCCGTTCGACCGGATCGTCGCCGTCCTGCGGCAACACCTCCGACGGCCATCGCCATACGCCTCCCTGGAAATCAGGCGAACCGCTCTTGGCAGTGCGGCGATCGTGCCGTCAGCGCAATACCTCCTGCTTAAATCTGGAAAGGTCTCTTGATGCTTACACTGGGAAAACAGCGTGGGATGGCGACCATCTCATCGGCCAACGGCACGCTGTCGATGCTTGCGCTCGATCACCGCGGCAGCTTCAAAAAGATGACGGCGGCCATGTTTGATGGTGCAGCGACGTGGCAGCAAGTCGTCGATGAGAAAGTCCGATTGGCCAAGGCGTTGGCCCCCCATGCCAGCGCGGTCTTGGTCGATCCGGTTTACGCCGCAGCACCGCTGGTCGCCCAAGGCACAATCTCGGGTGCGACCGGGCTGCTCGTAACCCTCGAAAAGTCAGGCTATGTCGGCGAAGACAGCGCCCGGCGCAACGTGATTGAGCCCGGCTGGAGCGTGGCGGCGATTAAAAAAATGGGTGCCGCTGGCCTCAAATTCCTCGTCCACTACCATCCCGATGCGCGCAATGCAGCAGAGCAAGTCGCGACGATGCGCGAGGTGGGCGATGCCTGCCGAGAGCACGATCTCGTGTTGGTGGCCGAGCCGGTCGGCTACAACCCGACCGGCGGGCGCGATGATCCGGGGTATATTGCGGGTATGACGGAACTTGTCGTGCAAACCGCCAAGGACTTCAGCACCTGCCACGCCGATGTCCTAAAGCTCGAATACCCGCTTCTCGAAGACAAGAGCTTTGAAGACATGCAGGCCGCGTGCCAGGCCGTGACCGATGCCACACCATTGCCGTGGGTCGTTTTGTCAGGTGGCGTTGCCTTCGAAGACTTCTTGGAGCAGGTCCGCGCGGCATGCGCAGGCGGCGCTTCGGGATTTCTTGGTGGACGCGCCATCTGGAAAGAGGCGATGTCCATGGCAGACCCAGCAGCTCGCGATGCCTATCTTGCGCAAACGGCCGCGCCGCGAATTTCCGCGCTTAAGGATGTGACCGAAGCCGCAGCCACGCCGTGGACCGAACGCCCCTACGCGCAATCGGCATATGTCCCGACCGAAGGCTGGCAATTGAGCTACGCGAGCGGCTAGTCGACGGTGCGGCCGTCATCGGGACAATCCATCCTCTCCACGGAGCGGGGGCTTTAACGTTGACAAAGGAAAAACCACACCGTGACATGCGCACCGCTCCGGGCCGGGCGAAGGCGACTTATGGCACGGCAACCGGGGAGCGGATCGCACGCGAGCGATCGGTTCTTGAAACATTGGCTCGGCACGGGCCGATGAGCCGGGCCGATCTAGCGCGTGCCCTCGGCGTGATGCGCTCAACAACGGGCACGCTGGTTTCGCGGCTGCTTGACCAAGGTATGGTGCGCATCGCTGGCCAGGCGGCGATGGTCGCGACCAGCCGTTCAGTTGGCAGACCGGGCGAGTTGCTCACGATCAACCCCGATGACCAACACTGCATCGGAGCTGAGGTGGGTGTCGGGTGTTTTCGGGTCATTCGCACCGACCTAGCAGGAGACATCCGCGAGGTCCGAGAGCACCCAATGGCGGTATCCGCGCAACGACCGCAGGCGGTAGCCAACGCACTTGTCGATCTCATCGATGCGGCGGCGGCAGCGGCACCACGGATCGGCGGCGTTGCGATAGCGATGCCGGGTATCGTGTCCAAGGGCGGCCATGTGATCCGCTTGCCGACCCTGGATTGGCAGGACATACCGCTTCGGTCCCTGATCGCCGATCGTCTGGCCAAGTACGGAGACCTCTGGCTTGAGAACGACGCAAACGCTTTTGCCATCGGGGAGGTCACCCGCCGGCAAGACCCCGATGTGCCCGTGCAACTCTTCCTGTTTCTCGATGCCGGTTTGGGTGGCGCCATCGTCATTGATGGCCGATTGATGTCAGGGCAATCGGGGCTCGCGGGTGAATTCGGGCACATGTTCTTGCCCGAACCCAGGGCCGGCGCCGGAGCTGTGTCGAAGCGGGCCGAAGACATACTTGGGCGCCATGCGGTATTGGCTCGGCTGAAAAAACGCGGCATGCGCGTCAAAGACTTTGAGGAATTTCTGTTAATGCATGAGCGTCGAGACATGGCAGCCGTCACGGCCGCTGAAGATTGGCTCGACGCATTGGCAACGTTACTGTCAAGCCTCACCAGTGCGTTTAATCCAAATGAGGTGGTGCTTGGCGGGGCGATGGCCACGCTCGCCGAACGTGAGCTGCCGCGTCTTTTGCAGGGCTACAAAAACAACCTTTTGCACGGCACACCCCCTGCGCAACTAGTCTTTTCCCAATCCGGAGCGCATTGCGTCGGACTAGGCTGCGCCGATATCTGCCGAACGGCGATTTTTCGAAAGTCCTCGTCGCTGATGTGATCCCCGAATACGCGTCCCCATGGTGAGCATTGTCCGCGAGCCCGTCCTGATGGGCAGAGACGCGGATCGCGATGAACGCATCGAAACTCTCCACGGCGCGAGACATGCAGCCATTTCGGCCGCCACTCGGACGCTGCGAGCTTGGGGCGCGTGCGCATACGTGCTCGACGACGTGCCTCTGCGATCAGGCAATGGGTGTTCTTTAGGTATCGCTGTCCCGGCGGGACACGAAAAAAAGCGGACCTTCTTCCGGAACTTCTCAAAAAAAGATGCCGGCGAACGACGCGAATAACGGCAAACCGGGCCCTCAATTTTTCTTGTTTTCCCCAACGTGGCGGATCACGGTAGCATCGTCATAGGGGGCCAAGACATCAATGAATGCAACGTTTGGGAAACTCATTTTGAAAGTGGTCGTCAGCCTATTGACGATCTTCTACGGCCTTGTCCCGGCGATTGCCGACCTGAACGAAACACACTTGCTGAACCCGCTTTGGAGCGAGCACGCGCGCTTTCACGGGGCGTGGTTTCTTGCATTTGCAGCGGGTATCGCGCTGACCGCCCTTTTCCTAATTTGGGTGCGCGACCAACCGGTCTTGCCGATCATTTTTGGGCTGATGTTTGCCGGTGGCTTCTGGGTTGCGACGATTTTTCAGTCCGCCTATGGCGGAGGTCTTGTCGATCCAAATGGGTTTGAGCAACGGATTATGGGGATCGAAGCCAATTTGTTCCTGTTCTCGGTGGTCAGCTTGCTCTTTTTGCTCGCGCTCGGATTTTCAATGAAACTATACGGCAGCAGCGTGGATAACCCGTGATTGAGCGCCGATACGGCGCCTATTCCTTTCGGTCAAAAGGGGCGATGATCGGCGCGCTTGCCCTGGCGTCCACGACCTCAACCCTTTTTGCCGCCCCATCGGGTCGCTGTCTTCGGTTGCGTGCAGGTCGTTGGGGTCTTTGGTACCGATGTCGGGCTAAACTAAGAATGAGAATTCAACCCATCTTGTTGTTTTATAATGGCTTTGTCCCTGCCGAAGCAGATGTCGGCAGGTGTGACGATGTTGCGGCCCTTGTGATAGCGCTGATGGTTGTCACGGTCGATGACGGCCGCGACCTGGGCTACAAGATCGCCGGGCAGGACGCAATCTTCCAGCAGCAAGCGCCGATGCCGCTCTGGCACGGCCCGAAACCTGGCATTCGATGGTCGCCCTACATGGCGTATACGCCGGTATTCACATGTGCGTATTGGGCCATCCTTTGCTTGGACGGATCACTAACACCCTCATGGCCCTGGTTCAGGGGGCAACGTCAGCCCCGTTCCCCAAAAATCGTTCCTAAGTTGCTAGAGTCCAAATCGATCTGCACTCCAGGATCGATGATCCGGTTGGGCAATTGGTCCTCAATTGCCTCAGTTATCCCAGCCTCTGCGGCAATCTCTGGAAGGTTTTCATTTTCCAAACCCCAGGCGCCCAGAGCGGTAGAGATGCCAGGCACATTACTTAAAAAATCCTTCTGCCAAAAATCCCTGAATGTCGCCGTTTCGAACACTCGATAGTAGTTCTCCATTGACGTGTGCAGCCTGGAAGCCTGAATAGTTTGGCTGTCTTTCGGGTGCTTTTTGCGCGAGCCACTCGGTCGCGGCTAGGCCAAACGGCATGTGGTCGAAACCATTCGCTTCCGCAGCCTTAGGTTGGACAGCGGATACAAACCGCGCTAGCCCGCCGCCAAAAGAATGTCCGGTGAGCATAATTGAGGAAGGAGACACGCCACTATCGACGACGCAGTTATAGAACTGTGAGGTGCCCCTAGTTTCCTAGACACCTGCCTGTTTCAGTTTGAGCTGTCTGGTTTCGAAGTCAACGGGCGACAGCATGCCGTTGTTCGTGTGCTTGCGCTTCGGGTTGTAGAATAGCTCGATGTATTCGAACACGTCTC
>JBCDBR010000040.1:0-30270 GCA_039183205.1 Pseudomonadota bacterium
ATCGAAGGCTGCTACAACCCCTCGCGCCGCCATTCAGCTTTGGGTTACAAGTCCCCCATCAACTACGAAAGGACTACCGCTGAAGGACTGGAATCTCTAAGCCCATAACCGTCCATCAAACCGGGGGAACTCCAACTCCAGCGTTTGTCCTGTTGGGTCATGATGAGACCAATCTCAAGCAAGGGTTTGGGGGTCCACAAGACCCCAGCTATCTCTATGGTCCGGCCGATATTGTTGAAGCCGCTGGCCCTAACTTTCTGGTATCCGAGGCAAGGCGCGTTGCAAGAACGGTGGATACACCTTCGGGGCCACGCACTGCCATCGATTGTTGGGTCGCGGGCGCGCGTAAGCGGATCTACTGATGGATGCGACGCAGGTCATCGTTTTGCTCTGCATTGGCGTCTTTGGCGGGGTCTGGAACGCCATTGCCGGCGGAGCGACCTTATTCACCTTTCCGGCACTGATGGCCGTCGGTTTGCCGCCCGTTGTTGCCAATGCAACCAATTACCTCGCGCTTCTGCCCGCGAATGCTGCCGCACTCCCTGCCTATCGGGATGAGTTGCGCGGTCTGGGACGGCGCCTTTTCCCAATGGTCCTGATCTCCGGCATCGGAGCGATTGCGGGGTCACTGCTGTTGTTGGCCTCGCCCTCCGATACCTTCGTAACGCTGGTCCCGTTTCTTATACTTCTCGCGGCTGGGCTATTTGCTTTTGGTGAATATGTCCGGGCGTGGTTAGTGGCTAAATTAGGGTCCGAGAGCGGCAAAGAAGCTATCTATGTCCTTCTGTTCGCGTCATCGATCTATGGTGGCTACTTCGGCGCTGGCCTGGGCATTATATTGTTGGCGGTTGCCCAACTGCTAGGCTTCTCCGATTTCAACGTCGCCAATAGTATCAAGAACTTTCTCGCGACAAGCTTTACCATCGTGAGCATCGCGGTTTTTGGCTTGGGGGGTATCATCGCTTGGCCGCAGGCGTTCGTCATGATGGTGGGGAGCACCCTCGGTGGATATGCGGGCGGCAGGCTGGCCAAGCGCGTGAACTCCGAATATCTGCGTGTGTTCGTCATCGTGTTCGCGCTGGTGCTGGCCTTGGTTTACTTTTTCCGGGCCTTTGATTGATGTATAACATTCGCAATGAGGCGCGCTTCCGCGCGACCCGGGCGCGTTTCGCCGGGCGCGTTTCGAATGTGTTCTCCATCTCACCTAAGTGGTTTCCACGCGTATCCCAGCTTGGCAGTGGTTGGTTCTTAAACGTGCAACATGCCGCTTGCGCGAGTTGAAATGTGACGCCTGATTGGTCCTGGCCGCGCGTCAAAGCTCGGCCGCGCGCCTTGCGGTCTCCTGACGGTTGATCATCTGCGCTGTCTGGGTGTCCCAGGAGCTTGGTGCATCAACCTGTCCGCGCCGCCTCACAACCAGTGAAATCACGGCTGAAAACTCATACTGCACATGCCAAAAAAGCAGCTTTCAAAGCAAAAGCTGCGCGCCGAATGTGTGGAATATCTGGACGCCAACTGATGCGCTTACCATAGTGAAGGCAGTCTCAGGGGATTTCGCGATGCAGGCCTTGGCCAATCTCGCCGATGCGCGACAGGAAACCGATACGCCGTTGCTTGAAGTGCGCGACCTGCGTGTGACGTTCGCGGGCGAAGATGGAGATATCACGGCGGTCGAAGACCTTAGTTTTGCCATCGCGCCCGGTGAGACCGTTTGCATCGTCGGTGAGAGCGGCTCGGGAAAATCGGTCACGTCGCTGTCGATTACCAGATTGGTGGAATTTGGTGGCGGTCGGATCGAGAATGGCCAGATTTTACTCGATGACGGGACGGGTGCGCCAAAGAACCTGATCACAGCCTCTGAGACGATGATGCGCCAGGTTCGGGGCAACCAAATTGGGATGATCTTTCAGGAGCCGATCACAGCGCTAAATCCCGTGCTTAACATCGCCGATCAGTTGATCGAAGGCTTGCGGACCCATCATAACCTCTCGGCCTCCGCGGCGCGGGCCAGGGCGCTTGAGCTGATGAAACAGGTGCGGATCCCCGAGCCTGAGCGCCGGTTGGACCAATTTCCGCATGAGCTTTCTGGCGGTATGCGGCAGCGGGTTATGATTGCACTCGCGCTGGCGTGCAAGCCGCGTTTGCTGATCGCCGATGAGCCAACGACGGCGCTGGACGTGACGATCCAGGCCGAGATTTTGGGCCTGATCAACCGCCTGCAACGGGAGACCGGCACATCGATCATCTTTATCACGCACGATATGGCCGTCGTGGCGCAGATTGCCGACCGGGTGGTGGTGATGAAGGACGGACGCAAGGTCGACGAGGCGCCGGTCGATGAACTCTTCGCATCGCCAAGGCACCCCTATACCCAGGCGCTTCTTGCAGCGGTGCCGAAGCTCGGTGATATGCGCGGCAAGAGTTTTCCCGAAGCGATGAAGCTTGTGGGTGAGGACACAGTGGTGCGCGCACCCATCGAAGGCTCGACAAAGCCGATGCTCACCGTCGAAGGCCTGACCACCCGCTTTCCGGTAACCGGAGGAATTTTGCGTCGCGTGGTGGCACGGGTCCATGCGGTCGAAGATGTAAGTTTCACGGTCAATGCGGGGCGCACGCTGAGTTTGGTGGGGGAGTCGGGTTGCGGGAAGTCCACCACTGCCCGGTCTATCTTGCGCCTCGTCAATCCAGACAAGGGCGTGGTCAAACTTGATGGCCAAGACATAACCGAGCTTGCGGCTGCTGATTTGCGCCTGGCGCGCCAACATATGCAGATCGTCTTTCAGGACCCGTTTGGCTCGCTCGATCCGAAACGGCGGCTGTTCGACCAGGTAGCCGCACCATTGCGCAATTTCCGAAATTTGCATGGCAACGCCCTTGCGGAACGGGTTGAGACCCTGTTTCAGCGGGTCCAATTGCCGCCATCGTTCACCTCGCGATATCCCCACGAGCTCTCTGGTGGTCAGCGCCAAAGGGTCGCGATTGCGCGCGCGATCGCCCTGGAGCCGAAACTGGTGGTTGCCGATGAAGCGGTCTCGGCGCTGGATGTCTCGGTTCAGGCGGAGGTTCTGAACATGATGATGGATTTGCAGGCGGAGCTTGGGCTGTCCTACCTATTTATTTCGCATGACATGGCCGTGGTGGAGCGGGTGAGCCATGATGTGGGCGTTATGTATCTGGGCCGAATTGTTGAAATCGGCCCCCGCCAGGCGGTTCTTGAAAACCCGCAGCACGCTTATACCAAGGCGCTTCTAAGCGCGGTGCCCGTGGCCGATCCAAGCAAACGGCGCCTCGACGGTCCCGTCGACTTCAAGCCGATCCCCTCGCCGGTCCACCCGCCCGATCATACGCCTGAGCCATCGATCTTTAAGGATTTGGGCGGCGGTCACCGGGTGTTGGTCACGGAAGGCTGGTATTGATCTGCTGATCCGTCACGCCATCGACGTTCCCCCCCTTGAAACACAAAAATGGGCGCCAACCGGTTTTGGTTGGCGCCCATGGTTCAGGTGCGTGATCGGTTATCGCCTCAGGCGGGTGTGGCTTCCCACAGATACACCTTTTCGTCGGGGCGTGGCGTCCAGTTAACGGCCGCGCCCACACCGTAGAAATCCGGCTGGAAGTAAAGATGCAGCCATGGACCGTCGTCGTAGAACACTTGGAGCATCTCGTCGACGATCTCGCGCACTTCCTCGTCGGTCTCGGCCGCGGAGATGTCGGCCCAACGGTCGAACCAACGTGGATCGTCCCAATGCGTGTAGTTGGTGCCGGACTGAACCGTCGCTAAATCAGTCATGTCGTAAAGCGGGCTCCAGAGCGCGCCGCCAGAGCCGATGAAGTACAACGGTCCCGCATTCCGCTCCCGGATCAGTGGGATGTAGACGCTGGACCATTCCATGACGTCAAGCTCCACATCGAGACCGACATCAGACAGATACTGGGCAATGGCCTGCACCACGTTGACATCGTTCAGATACCGACCCTGACCAGCCTGAAACCGGATCGGAAAACGGGTGCCGTCGTCGCCGCGGGGCCAACCGGCCTCGTCAAGCAATTGCTCGGCAAGCTCTGGGTCGAACGGGTAGGGTTCGATGTTGGGGTTGGCGTTTGGTGGGTTGACGATGCCTGTCATGCGCTCGCATTCGAAATTCAACAACTGGCTGCAAATGGTTGGCACATCGACGGCATATTGCAGGGCGCGGCGCACATCCGGATCTTGGATCGCGTCGCCGCCGGGCAATTCCGACATCGCATCGCTGAGGTTGAAGCCCACATACATCCGGCGCGTACCCTGGATCGGGTTGACCTGGGCCGCGCCACTTGCATTGATCACATCGGTCTGATCTGGCGCCACGTTGGTGATGATGTCGACATTGCCCGCGATCAATTCGGCCGAACGGGTCGAGGCTTCGGGGATGATCCGCCAGACGATCGTGTCAAAGCCCACATCGGCGCCCTCGACGGCCTCTAACACAACCTCGGAGCCCACGCGCCATTCCGCGAGACGGTAAAGGCCGGACCCCACTGGATTTTGCGCCGCCTCATCGAGCGTCATGGCTTCGTAGCTATCCTTGCAGTGGATAAACACCTCGGCGATGAGGCCAAAAGCGATCCGGTTTGGAGCGCCAATATTGATCTGGACGCGCAAGTCATCCAGGGCCTCGGCACCTTGAAAGTCGATAGAGCTGAACACAAAGCCCGGTGTATTACCGGTGAAAGCGTTTTCCGGATCGGCCGCGCGATTGAACGAATAGGCGGCATCTTCGGCTGTCAAAGGCTCGCCGTCATGGCAGGTCAGGCCTTCGTTCAGAGTATAGATGTAGCCTAGCCCGTCCTCCGTGATCTCCAGGTTGTTGGCAAGGTCGTTTTGCACGTTCCCTTCGCCATCAATGAATTGCAGGGTGCCGAAGATGTGGCGCGCGATGTTGGAATTGTCGCGTGAAGAGATTGGCGCGGGATCAAGTGTGGTTATGTCGGCGCTCAGGCCCACAGTGATGGTGTTGCCATGGGCATCCGCGAGTGCGGCCGTGCCGGAAGCAAAGAGGCCCGCAACGCCCAGGGCCATCAGATTGGTTGGTCTTAGCATGTGCTTTCCTTTCACCTGTTGGGAGTATTCGCCGGGCTGAGCCCGATCTGTTTTGCTTGCGTGCGCCTGCGCACGAGTTTGCTCAGCCCGCATCGTCGCGGCGCGCGCCTTCGCCAGCCGACCTACCGCGACTGCACGATGGAGGCCGGGTCGAAATCCGCCAGCATTCGGGTGTGGTCGGCGATCAGCCGGATCGCGCGCTCCGCGTCATTATCGGCCAGGGCATCGACAATCGGCGGATGGTTGCCCGCAATTTCTGTGAGATTTTCTTCACCGCGATTTCGCAGCGCCATGATCTGATGGATGCGCAGATATAGGCTCTTCCATGACGCCAAGAGAAGATCGTGGTCAGCCAGGCGAATGAGCGCATGGTGAAACGCCTCATCCGCCGCAATTAGGGCTGCGAAATCGTCATTCTCCGCGGCCTGCATCATCGCATCGCAATGCGTGCGCAACACATCCAGCGGCGCCTTGTTTTCAAGGATACGCCGCGCGGCCATCACCTCATAGACCTCACGCAACGAATAGGTCTCGTCGACTTCGCGGGTGGTCAGCGGCTTCACCCGCTTGCCTTTGTAGGCGATGGTTTCCACAAGACCGTCGTTTTCGAGAATTTGGATGGCTTCGCGGATCGGCGCGCGGCTCACCTTCATCTGTTCGGCCAGTGCGGTTTCGACCAATCCGGCGCCCGGGCGTAGCCGGCCGCTTAGGATCGCCGCGCGCAGTCGGTCTGCCACCTGAACGCGCAGCGGCACGTTTTCGATGGGCGCGATATCGGGCGGTGGCGGTTCGGCCAGGGTGCTGGTCTCGTCGCTCATGTCGCAGACCCGCCGATGCTGGCACGCCGCTTCGCCCTCGATACGATTGTGGAATGTCGACAATCCATAAGTGGACAATGGGACGCGCTCTTATGATCTGTCAAGGATTAACGGACGAGGTGTTCCCGGACTGGTCGTTTCCTAGCGGTGCTGCCAGTGTAATGGGCACTTGGTGTTTGCCGGGCAGAGGGTCATTGCGCAGCCTGCCGCGTCGGTCGTCTGGGTGCTTGACGAAATGGGTGAGGCCGTGCTTCCTTTAGCATATTGTCGACAATGCAACAATGAAGCAGGGCAAGCCACGCCACTCCTTGACCTCAACGCCGCGAGGCAGCGCCGTTGGCGGGCAAGCGGCACAACGTGCACCGGTCCGGCTGCCTTGAGGCTACGTTGAAAACTTGAGCCGAACCCGGACGGCCTGAAGGAGGCACGCAAGTGTGGACATTCCTAACCAGACGTCTCCTGCAAAGCATCGTCGTTATCATTGGCGTCACGCTTGTAAGTTTCATCGCGCTGCAAATGGGCGGGGATCCGACATACCTTTATGTCTCCGAAAGCGCGAGTTTGGAGGAAATTCAGCGCGCTCGCGAGGCGCTGGGCTTCGATCGGCCGCTTGCAGTACAGTATATCAGTTACGTCTGGAACGCGCTGCAAGGGGATTTCGGTAATTCCCTGAGCTACCGGCAGCCGGCCATGGAGGTCGTCCTTCAGGCAATGCCGGCAACCATTGAGCTTACATTCTTCTCCCTCATCCTCGCCATTGCGTTGTCGATCCCGCTCGGCATTTTCGCGGCGCTGAACCGGGGCAAGCCGGTAGATGGCGGCATCATGACCTTTGCGATGCTGGGCCAGTCGATCCCGAATTTCTGGATGGGGATCATGATGATCATGCTGTTCGGTCTTTATCTACGGTGGTTTCCCATATCGGGCCACGTGCCGTTCTTAGAGCCGCTGTTTGAGGGCGCGTTTGACGAGGCGTTCCGCAATCTGCCGCAATCGATGTATCACATGATCATGCCCGCGCTTGCCGTAGGGACCTACACCCTGGCACGCAATGCACGTCTGGTCCGTTCCTCAATGCTGGAAGTCTTGCAGCAAGACTTTGTTCGCACGGCCCGGTCTAAGGGGCTGTCTGAGCGGCGGGTCGTCATGCGCCACGCCATGCGTAACGCGTGGCTTCCTGTGGTGACCATGATCGGTCTGGAGTTTGGATTTCTCCTGGGCGGCGTGGTGGTGGTGGAGACGGTATTCTCCTATCCTGGCATTGGTAGGCTGGTCTTTAACGCGATCAATCAGCGTGACATACCAGTTGTTCAGGCATCGGTCATCCTGCTGGCCATGATCTTCATTTTTCTCAACCTGATCGTCGATCTGATCTACGTGCGGCTCGACCCGCGCGTGAAACTCTAGGGGCGCGGCATGTCGGATACCCCACCTGCCGATAGCGCAAACCCGCTTCCTGAGGCTGTCGAGAACGAGCTCTCTTACCGGCGCAAGGAATATCGTCGGGCTCTTTCAAGCATGGTTGCAAGCCGCTGGGCGTTGGTCGGTATGCTGATCCTGGTTATCGCCACCTTCGTGGCGATCTTTGGGCCTGCGCTGGCGCCGTTTGACCCGAACCGTCAAAATATCCTTATGCGCTTGTTGGAGCCAGGCGCACCCGGCCCAAACGAGATGGTTTATTGGCTGGGCTCCGATCAACTTGGCCGCGACGTGTTATCGAGGCTGTTATACGGTGCGCGGGTGTCGCTGTTGGTCGGCGTCGCCGCCATCGCCGTGGGCGGCACAATCGGCACCATTGCCGGGCTGGTGTCGGGCTATTTCGGCGGCTGGGTCGATGATGTGATCATGCGCTTGGGCGATATCCAGCTCGCCTTTCCGTTTATCTTGTTGGCGATCATGTTTTTGGTGGTCCTTGGTCCGGGCTTGGTCAACATCATTCTGGTGCTTGGGATCGGGCAATGGATCACATATGCAAGGATCGTCCGTGCACAGACACTTTCGCTGCGGGAAAAGGAATATGTTGAGGCTGCGCGCGCGATGGGCGACAGCACCATGTCGATCCTGTTCCGCACCATCCTTCCGAATATCATCGCGCCCTTGACGGTGATCGCCTCGTTTAATGTAGCAGGGGTGATCCTATCGGAGGCGGCGCTGTCCTTTCTCGGGCTCGGCGTGCCGCCATCGGTGCCGACTTGGGGCACGATGTTATCAGAAAGCCGCGACCACTTGCTGTCCAACAAATGGTGGCTCGCGGTGTTCCCAGGCCTTGCCATCGTTTTCACCGTATTGGCATTTAACATCATCGGCGATTGGTTGCGCGATTTCCTGGACCCAAGGCTGAAGGAAAATTCCTGACATCGTTCAAGGTGCCAATGGCGTTACAAAGGCGCCACCCCCTTCGCGCCCAGTGACGCGCCCATCGGCAAATACGGTTTTGCCGGCCAAAATCGTCCGCCGCACCTGTCCACGGAGCCGCTTGCCCAAAAACAAATGGGCGACATCTCGGGCATGGCTGTGCAATGTGTCAGGCGACACCACCGTGTCGCGATCCGGGTCCACGATAGCGATATCGGCGGCGCTGCCGGGCAGGAGCGCACCCTTGCCTGGGTAAAGCCCGTAGCGCCGGGCACCATTGGCACAGATCAAGTCATGGGCACGTCGAAGAGATAGGCGTCCCTGGTGCACCGCATCCAGCATCGCCGGCAAAATGAACTCGATCCCTGGCACTCCGGGCGGTGCAGACAGGTAGTCGCCTTCGCTGGCTTGCTTTTCGGCCTTTGAGAACGGTGCGTGATCGGTGGTGACATAGTTGATGACCCCGTCGGCAATGGCTTTCCAAAGGGCCGTTTGATCCCGCTGGTGTCGGATCGGCGGGTTGACCTTGCCGTAAACACCGGCTCGGGCCACATCCGCCTCGGTGGCAAACAGATAGTGCGGGCAGGTCTCGGCCGTGAAATCCGATGTTCCGGCAAAGGCGCGCAAGATCGCAACCGTCTCGGCAGAGGTGACATGAGCAATGTGAAGTTTCGCCTGTGCCTCTTGGTTCATGGTCAATAGCTTGGCCACAGCCAGGGCCTCGCAGATCGGCGGACGGGAGCGGCCGTGGGTGGCGGCATCGGCGGGGTTGAGCCGTTTGGCATCCCTTTCGTAACGGGCCAACATTTGGGCGCTTTCGGCATGGACAACCACCGGCCGGCCGGTATCGGCCAAAAGATGCAGCGCGCGAAACTGATCAGCCTCGTCAGGAAAGGCGAGCCCGTCGAACTCATCGCCGCGGCCCGGCGGCGCCTCGGTGGTAAAGATCTTCCAGGCGATACAGCCCAGATCAAGCATCGCGTCACGGCTTTGCTCGGTCAGGTCGCCCGGCGCGGCATAAAGCCCGAAATCGACGACCGCGTGTTTGGCGAAGTGATCCCGCCGGCGGGCCAGTTCGCCCGGATTGGAACAGCAGGGTTTGGAGATCGGCATTTCGAAAATAGTTGTGACGCCACCCGCTGCCGCGGCCGAGCTTTCCGTCAGGACCGTGCCGCGCTCTGGATAAGCCGGAGCACGAACGTGAAAATGGATGTCGACCAATCCGGGCAAAACCCATTGGCCATCCGCCTCGATCACCGACGTGGCGGGTGGTGTTGCGCCTGGGCTGTAAAGACCGGTGATCTTGCCCTGGCCAATACCCAAATCGGCGCGGTGAAGGCCATCGGGCAACAGCACCTGGCCGCCCGTGATGAGGCTGTCGAGCGGGCTCACGACTTCAGGCCAAGCTCGTCGAGGGCTTTGGCAACTCCATCGAGATTTGCGAGCTTCATCGACGCATAATTCGGCGACAGAACGATCCCATGACCGCCGGCGCGGTAGGTGGCCAGGACCGAGCGATATGCGATATCCGGGGTGCATACCGCTTGATCGGCGCGCACCCGCGGCGCGTCGATGCCAAGGCCCATATAAACGTGCGCTGTGCCATGAACACCGCGCAAGGCGGCGGCGCATTGGTCATGCACGTAGCGGTCAGGATCGAGCCCCTCCTGCACCACTTGGTCTAAGCCAGCGCCGCCAATACCGAGGATTTTGTCGAGCACACTCATAGCGGCGGCTGGATCGAAGTCGCGCAGGATCGTCTTTTGAAAAAAGCCGAATTCCTTGTGCCAGATTTCGCCCGCTTGGTGCTGATAGGTGATCGGCTTGACCCAGTCGGCATACATGGTCTGTTCCAGCCAAGGCCATTGCGCTCGGCGGAATAGGTTGAAATGGTTGCGGTTCCAGACGTTCAAGCCAAACGGCAGGTCCGGTTTGCACCATTTCACCAAGCCGTAAAGCTCACGGTCGAGGTCCTTATTGCGCTCCAGCCAAAAGCGCTCCCAAATCAACACTTCGGGGTGCTGCAACAGCATCCGCAAGAAGGTGACGAAAGCGCCATCGTCGAAATCCGCGCCTTGCATCGCGTCCTGCATGAATTCGTACATCGCGATACAGGCGCGGCGGCACGCCTCCACATCTATGCCACGGGTCAAGGCTTCGTTGCGCGCGGCTTCGGAAAAATCCCCCGGTGCCTGGCCTTGCATCATCTGATCGAGCGGCGAATTGCGCTCGTTACACCACATGATCCCGTCAATGGGGTAATTGCGCACCTGATCCTCGATGATGGCATGGATCCACTGTCGGTAGTCGGGATTGCTTGTCGAGGGCTCGTCCTTGCGCCGCCCAAAGGCATCGACCTCCATACAACTGGCTAGATTTGGGATCTCCACAGCGCTGGCAGAGCCGTGGCCGGCATATTTGAAAAAGGGCTCCATCAGTTCCACGTAGACCTTCATGCCGCGCCGCTGAGCGGCCGGCAGGACGAGATCGAGGATGTCGATGCCCGCAATCTCCGGGTCCTTGGCGCGAAAGTCTTTGATGAGCGTCTGAGTATAGTAGCGCGGGTCCGGCTCGAAATAAGCGCCGCCTTGCATCGTGAAGGGCTCGGGAACCCCGTGATCGGGCCAGCCATCCAATTCGTGGCTGATGCTGCGCCCGGTTTTGAGCCCGAGCCATGATACCGTGCCGAGCATCACCACATTCACGCCGACACGATTTTGCAGGATGTCGAGCACCGCATCCACACCCTCGTCGATAAAGCTGATGGGGCTGACTTGGATGCCGACGAATTTTTTCGCCGGGTCGGGATTAAGGTCCGTCATGACGCGTGGTCCCTCGATCTGTCGATGAACGCGGTGATGCGCGCCATTGCGTCTTGCAGTCGGTCAAGCGGCTGGAGATACGAAATACGAATGAAATCGCTATCCGGCTCGCCAAACATGTCGCCTGGAAACACCATGACACCGGTCTCACGCAGAAGCGTTTCGCAGAACGCGGCGGCTTTCATGCCAGAGCTTGACACGTTGGTGTAGATGTAAAAGGCGCCCCCCGGCGCACCATAGCGAAAGCCTGCCGCGCGCAGCGCCTCCATCAGGTAGGCGCGCCGCTTGCCATAGGCGCGGAAACTTGCCTCGCGTTCGTCCTGGGGGCCGGTGAGGGCAGCAAGGGCGGCGTGCTGCGAAATGCTACAGGTATTGATCGATAGGGTGTGGCGCGGTTCGGTCATGCGGGCTACGAAATCGCGCGGCGCGGCCAGGTAGCCCACCCGCCAGCCGGTCATCGCGTAAGTTTTGGAAAAGCCGTTAAGCGTGATCGTTCGACCCTTCATGCCAGGCAGTCGTGCCAGGGAAAGATGTTCGTGCGGCGGGTAGATCAGGCTGGCATAGATCTCGTCAGCGATGACGAGGATATCGTGGCGCTCAGCCAGGGCCGCAATTTGGCGGATGACATTGGGCGGCGTCACGGCACCTGTGGGGTTATTGGGAGAGACCAGCACGAAAAGCCGGGTCTTTGCGGTGATCCGATGTTCGATCTCCCTGATATCAAGGGCGAAATCGTCCTTTTCGAAGGTCGGCACCGGGATCGGCACGCCGCCACAAAACGTCACCGCGGTGTCGTAGGTGGTAAAGCGGGGTGAGGTGATCAAGACCTCGTCGCCGGGCTGCACAAGGCCAAGCATCGCAAGCATAATGCTTTCCTGCACTCCGGCCGTCACGATGATTTCATCGGACGCGTAATCCAGCCCGTAGTCGCTGCTGAGATGGGTCGCGATGGCTTGCCGAAGCGCGGGCAGGCCGGTTGGTGCGGTGTAGTGATGCTGATTGTCGTCGAGCGCCTGCTTTGCGGCGGCTACCACATGGGCGGGGGAATGAAAATCTGGGTCGCCCCTTCCAAGGGCGATGACATCGTCTCGACCCGATGCAATGGCCAGCATGCGACTGCGAAATGCCTCGTCCGTCGGGGGGATGCGCGGGGACATGTGGTCGAGAAGGCGGGATGTGCCCATGGCTCAGTGCATCCTCTTGCCGTCGATAAAGGTCATCTCGACGCGCCGGAGCGCGTCTAAATCCTCGTCAGGTTTGCCATCGACCACGATCATATCGGCCAGCTTGCCTGGTTCCAGAGTGCCGAGCCGGTCGCCTAAACCGTTTAGAGCCGCAGCGCGGGCGGTGATGGCGCGCAGGGCGTCGAGATTGTTGGGGCAGACCCCAATCTCGACCATAAACCCAAGCTCTGGAACGATGCTGTCGTGCTCCACTGCGGGGCTGCCGGCATCGGTGCCGAATATAATGGGCACACCGGCCTTGGCGGCGCGCACCAGACCATCGAAACGCGATTTGTCTGCGACCGCCTTTTGCCGCTCGGCGATTTTCCATTCTGGTATGCCGAAGGCGCGTGCGATCTTCTCATCAGCTTGGATCACGAGGGCCGAAAACGTCGTCACCACGGGAAGTTTCTTGTCCAGCAAAAGCTCGATGGTCGCGTCGGACATAGAGCCACCATGTTCAATGCAATCGACGCCAAATTCGGCCACCCGGGCAATGCAATCATTGTAGGTGGCATGAGCGGTGATCGGCAGTTTGTTGCGGTGGCTTTCGTCAATGACGGCCCGCAATTCATCATCGGTGAATTCCAGGGTGTCATGGCAGGCCATGATCTTGATAAGATCAGCGCCGCCTTTGACCTGGTCGCGCACCGCGCGGCGCATGTCGTCGGCGCCTGACGCTTCGCGGCAAACCCAGTAGGTATGACCGCCGGTTTGGATGATCGCCTCACCCGAGACAAGCAACCTTGGGCCCGGGAATATGCCCTGCGCGACCGCTTGTTTCGCGAAAAGATTGGCGTCATGAACGCCCAAATCGCGCACCAATGTGATGCCGGCCCGAAGTGATTTCACCATATTGCCGGCCGCCTTATAGGCGCGGATCTCTGGCGGATCGAACATGCTCTGCTGGCTCAATTCATGAATTCCGTCCCAGGACAGATGCGCATGGCTGTTCATCATGCCGGGCATTAGGGTTTTGCCTTCCGTGTCGACGACCTCGGTCTTCGGGCTGGGCTCAGGACTTGAAGCGCGTGCGCCCACGGCGGCGATTTTTCCGTCCTTGAGATGCACAAAACCGTCCTCGATAACCTCATCTCCAACCGCCGTGATCACCCGGCCGAAAAACAGCGCGTCGACAGGGGTAAACTCGAACATCGGCTTGGTGATCTTTTGGTAGTGCCAGGCGGCGGGTTCAGGCATGTCGCAGGTCCTCAGATGGCGATGATGCGGTCGTCGATAGGGGTTTCGACCTGGAACCGAGACGGGATCTCAACCCCTGTCTCGGTAACGATCATGGTGTTGATGGTGCGATAACCATCACGGCCGGGACGATAGATGCCGGGCTCGTTGGAGAACACCATATTGGGCACAACTTGGGTATCATCGCCCGGCGCGAGCCATGGGGCCTCATGCCCCTCTAAACCCATCCCGTGGCCGATGCGGTGCCGGATTGCTGTTCCAAGGCCTGCCTTACGGAGCGCTCCGAGCGCGCTGGCGTTGACCTCGGCGCAGCTTTTGCGCGCGGCGCAGGCGGCTATGGCTGCATCGTTGCAGGCTTGCATAGCCCGCATAACGTCTCGCTGAGCGTCATCCATGGACCCAACGATCAGCGTCGCGCCACTTTCGGCGTGGTAACCGCCCAAGCTGGCGCCGATCCCAGCAATCAGGGTCTCGCCCGACCGCGGTATGCGTTCGGTCACTGCGCCATGCGGAAGTGCTGCGCGGGGTCCGGAATGGACCGAGGCGGTAATCCCCATGGGCGTGCCAGCAAAGGCCGATTTGTGCGCGGCGTTTAACGCGGCTTTGGCATGCGCCATGGCATCCGCCATCAGGTCCGTCTCAGTGCCACCGCCCGCGATGATCTCACCGGCATAGCCGTGCAAGCGCTTTAGGAAGATATCGGCAAAACGGGCAGCCTCGGTGACAAGCGCGATCTCCTCGGGCTGCTTGATCGCCCGGGCTGCCGCGCCGTGATCGCTGAGAACCACGTGCTCGACCCGGGCCCGCGCGCGGTCCAGGAATGCGCCGTCAAGGGCATCGATGGCCATGGATGTCGCCCCGATTTCATCCAGCATCCATAGGACGGGCGGTCGCTCGCCGGGGAACTCATCGTAAAAGCGCAGATCGCCGAGACCCGCGGCCTCGGCATTCTCCCGCTCCAACTCGGGCAGAAGCAAGATCGGCTCGCCCTCCACCGGCAGCCAGAGGCCCATGGGCCGCTCATTCGGTGACAGGAACAGGCCCGTGGCGTAGGCTAAATTCGCCGCCCGCAGCAGCAAAAGGCCATCCAGCCCTGCTGCGGCCGCGCGGGTGCGCAAGCGATCCCGGGCGTCGGCGTGAAAGCCACGTGGTAGAGGGCGGACGGCGGTCACAGGGTCACGCCCTCGTAGGGTCCGAGCGGGTCGAGCGCCATTTTCAGGCCGAGTTCTTGGCCAAGCGCCTGCATGTCGGCCAAGACCGCGTCGTCAAGCGGCACGCCGTTGCTTGATTTGGCCGCTACACGGCGGGCTTCTTGCTCGCCGGGGACGAGGATTTCCTCCACCCCAGGACGCCGCTGGCGGGATTTGGCCATTTCCACAAAAGTGCCCATGCGGGCGGCGTAGTCGTCCGGATCCATGAACCAGGAAATGTCGATGGCTTGCAGGTAGTGAGAGACGTCCAGTTTTTTCGGGTCGGCATAGGGGGTGAGCCCAAACCCTCCGCCCGAGAGAATGCCGGTCAGCGCCTCGGTCATAAAGGCCAAGCCATATCCCTTATACCCTCCGATGGGGAGCAATGCGCCCCTCAGCGCCGCGGACGGATCGTCGGTGAGCTCTCCTGCCGGGGTGAGCGCCCAGTCGAGGGGCATCTTTTGACCCTCGCGTATCAGCCAATTCATCATGCCTTTGCCAGCGGTGGTCAAAGCGATGTCGAGGACGCAGGGAAAGCCCCGATCCGAGGGCACGGCGATTGACCAGGGATTGGTTCCAGTCACCCCTTCGCGGCCTCCGTGGGGCGCCATTTCCGGACCCGCATTGGTAAACACGATGCCGATACAGCCTTGGTCGAGTGCACGGCATGCATGCACCGCGCTCGACCCATAATGGGTGGAATTGCGCACGATCACCGTGCCTATACCCCCGGACTTGGCTTTGTCGATCGCCAGATCCATAGCCTTGGCGGCCGCGACAGTGCCAATCCCGTTATGGGCGTCAATGAGCGCCAGCGCGGGGCTCTCTTTGACGATGCTCCAATCGGCCTGTGGGTCGACTTCGCCGCTGGTGATCCGCGCGTGGTAGCGGCGCAAACGGGCCACCCCTTGGCCTTGGCCGGGATGAAATCGCAGCTCCGAAAAGATCAGAGCATCGGCAAAGATGCCCGCATCCTCGTCGCTTAGACCCAACGCGACAAACGCTCCGGCCACGAAACGCCGGAGTTGGCCTTGATCGACCCGTGTCATGGCAATGGATGCACTCATGGGCGGAGCCCCAGGATATCGGCGATATTGGTGCCGACCGACAAAAAGTGGCCCAATTGACCCGCCGGCGCAGTCATCACCACGGTCATACCGGGCCCATAGCCGGCCCGCGGCCCGTCGGTCTGGCCGACAATTCCGATGGAGCACGCGCCGCGCAGGTAGCCGTGATTATAGCGGCTATCGGTGTCAGCGATCGCGACCACATCGCCAAGGCGCAAATCATTCAGGCCGTGGCGCGCTAGGTCTTCTCGATCGGTCGATTGTATATGCAGCGAGCCACCCTCAGAGGTTAGCCCGGCCCCGGCGCCAACGAGATGCGGCGGAACGACCGCGCAGACGCCGATGTTCAGTACCCCATTATCAAGCCTCTTGGGCAAGAGTTCGAACAGCGACGGCGCGAGGGATTTGAAGGCCACATCTGGGCAATTGGGCACGCGCAGCCCGACCCCTTCGGCCATGACCAAGATCGGGTCATCGACGGCCAGCTTGCGGCGGGTTTCGACATCGAAGTGGATGATCACCTGATCAGAAAAGCGACCGGATTTCCCGGTCACCACGCCGCCTGCACCCGCCGCGGCACCGCCGGTGACCATCGCGCTATTGCCCACACAGGCAAAGATATTCAGTCCGCGGTTCTTGTTGGCATCCGGATGCGCGATGCTGACCGAGGGATGCACACAATCGCCCGCCCAGCCAAAGGCACGATCACCGACCGAGACATTGTAGACCAGCCCTCCGAAGCTTGGCCACAGAAAGGCATTGCCATCGGCATCCAGCCGGTAGGGCTCGGCCGGCAACCCCGATAGCGACGGATTGGCGACATGGCCGATGACCGAGACCGCGACAAGGTCCTCTGCGTTCGTGACAATCTCTCTCATCAGCGGTCAAGCTCCAGAAGGGCCGCGATATTGGCGTCTGCATCAATGTCGAAGTCAATTTCGCCGCCCTTGGCGGTCATCAACGTCAAGATACCCGGCCCGTGCCCAGTCATGACGCTATCGCCGTGAATGCACAGGCAGATCGACACCGCTCCGTCGCGGAAGGACCGGCCCCAGTGATGATCGGCATGTCGGATAGCGATCAAATCACCAAGCCGCATTCGGTCAATGCCAAGCTCGGCCATGAGCGCGCGGTCACCAGACATAAGGTCTTGATCGACATATTCCGAATTCAGCTCGGCGCCTGATCCCATGATGCGCACCGGCAGCTCAATCGCCACGCGCACATGCAGCCGACCCGCCCGTTCGGTGATGCCCATGGCGTTAAACAAGCGCGGGCTCATTTTTTTCAAGGCGATGCCAGGGTGGTCCGGCAGGCACATGCCCTGGCCCTTGGTAAACAGCTGCACCCGGTCGCCAGGCGCCATAGCCGCATGCACGTCATCGGCGAATTGCACCAGGATGCGCGCATGCTCTCCGATCACGACGCCCTTGGCGCCCGCCGCCAGCCCTGAGGTCACGACAGCAGTGTTGCCAATACAGTTTAGGTAATGCAGCGCGTGATGTCGTCCCCGATCGGCGTCGTTATCAATCGACACACCAGGTTCGACGTGGTCGCCGGCCCAACCAAAGGCGCGGTCGCCGCACCGCACGTTATAGGTGATACCGTACATGCCGGGCAGCACTGTCGCGCGGCCATCGGGATAGGGGATGTACTGGCCAGGCCGCACGGCCGGGGTCGTCACCACGCCCGCGACAGCCATTTCGACCAGGGCATCTTCATTGGTTCTGGGATGCGTCATCTTGGGCTTCCAACCGGGCAAAACAGGATCGACGTTGGCCTCGGCCAGCCGTGGGAATTCCCGCCCAGCTGCCACGGGGCACTTGCCATCAGTATATTGTCGACATTATGCTGTTTGAACGCAAACACGAGTGTCGTGGCGTGTCAAGCTTGCGCCGACTAGACCACCGAACGAACGATCCGCGCGTCCATCGAAAGGGAGATTGGCCCAGATGAGCTATGCCGATTTGATCGATGTGACCGGCCGGGTGAATGACTTTTTGAATGCTTCTTCGGTCTTGTCGTGGGACGCACGTACAATGATGCCAAAGGCTGGTGCAGAGACCCGCGCCAAGCAATTGGCGACATTGACCGTTGCGGCGCGGAACTTGCTTTGCTCGGATGAAACCAAACGGGCGCTAGAAGGGGCCGAAATAGAGGTGGCCGGCCGACCATCCGATAGCCCAGAGGCGCGAATCGTCGCCCAAGTGCGCGCGGCCATCACCTATCACGAGCGCATCCCAACTGAACTTTTGCGCCGCAAAACCGAACTTGGCTCGACGGCGCATCAGACCTGGGCCGCAGCGCGCGCCAATGCCGATTTCGCAGCTTTTGCGCCCGCGTTGACGAGGATGGTGGAGATCAACCAAGAGATGGCCGAGGCGATCGGCTATGACGCGCACCCCTATGATGCGCTCATGTATCGGTTCGAGCCAGGCATAACAGTCGCGATATTACAGCAGCTCTTTCAGCGTCTGCGAGAGGGCATGCGACCGCTGATCGAAGGCATCGCAGAGGCCAAGCAACCGCGCACGGACTTCCTCTACCGCGATTACCCGGTGGACCGACAGATGCAGTTTGCCCTGAAAATGGCAAAGCGCATTGGCTATGACACGGACCGGGGTCGGCTCGACACCACAGTGCATCCCTTTGAAGTGTCCTTCACGCGAAACGACGTGCGTATCACCACCCGGGTCAATGCCGCCTACATGCCCATGTCCCTCTTTGGTGCGCTTCACGAAGCAGGCCACGCGGCCTATGAACAGGGCGTCGATCCGGCTTATACGCGCACGCCGTTGGCCACGGATTTGATCAGCCTTTATGCGGTCGGTGGCGTCAGCTTCGGCGCCCATGAGAGCCAATCGCGACTGTGGGAAAACCATGTGGGCCGCAGCCGGGCATTTTGGAAAAACCATTTCGGCGACATTCAAGCGGCCTATCCGGACACACTTAACGACGTGACGGACGAAGAGTTTTACCGCGCGGTCAATCGCTCAGAGCCGAGCTTCATCCGGGTCGAAGCCGACGAGCTCACCTATGATTTCCACATCATGCTGCGCACCGAGATCGAAGCTCAGATGATCGACGGCTCGCTTGCGGTGGCCGATTTGCCCGAGGCTTGGAATGCCGCGATGAAAGAAAATCTGGGGGTGGACGTGCCCGATGATGCGCAAGGCATACTACAGGATGTGCATTGGTCCTCGGGACAGATCGGTACATTTTGCAACTACACAATCGGCAACATCATGGCGGCGCAATTGTTCTCCTCCGCGGTCGAGGCTGAGCCCGGACTTCAGCCCGCGCTCGAAGCCGCCGACTACACCCCACTTCGCGACTGGTTGACTGAGCACGTTGCCCGCCACGGGCGGCGATATACGCGCGACGAACTGTTACAAAACGCCACCGGCCGGGCGCTCGATCCGGAACCCTACTTGGCGTATTTGACCGGCAAATATAGCGATATTTACGCGCTTGCCTGAGGCCCCTGGAACCCGCTGCCGCAAGAAAGGAAGCACTGCCATGATCCGCCTAGACCCCCGGCTTGCAAAGCGGGTGAAGCTCTCGGACGGAGGGCTGATCACCAAGATGCTCGATATCTCAAATGGGCTTGAGGATGTCATCAAGCTGGGGCGCGGCGACCCGGATTTGGACACGCCCGAACATATCATTAAAGCGGGGCAGGAGGCCCTGGCGAAAGGCGCGACGCACTATACACATCCACGCGGCATCGAGCCTTTGCGCCGCGGCATTGCCGACAATATCCGACACTATGGCGGGGCGGATTACGCGGATGACGAGGTTATGGTCACCCCCGGCGGGCAACAGGGTATGTTCATCATCGCCTTGTCCCTGCTGAACCCTGGCGATGAGATCATTGTGCCATGCCCAGGCTATAACCCATACCAGCAGGCGGCGGAAATGTCGGACGCCGTGGTGCGCAAAGTGCCGATGACCATGGCGACGAATTTCACCCTGACCGCCGACATGGTTGCAGAGCATATCACCGACCGCTCAAAGCTGCTGGTGCTGATCAACCCCAACAATCCGACCGGCACCGTAACGCCCCCCGATGAGGTGCGCCGCATCGCTGAATTGGCGAAAAAACACGACCTGATCGTCATCTCCGATGAGATCTATGCGCGACTGACCTTTGGCAACAATACCGTACTCCCCGTCGCAGCGCTGCCTGGGATGAAAGAGCGAACGATCACGCTTAGCGGCTTTTCCAAGGCCTATGCCATGACCGGTTGGCGAGTTGGCTATTTGGCCGGACCGCGGGCATTGATCGAGCCGATGTCGGAGGTCAACCATGCCTTTGCCATATCCACCGCTGCGGTCAGCCAGCATGCTGCCTTGGCCGCAATCACCGGGCCCCAGGACTGCGTCGAGGACATGCGCGCGCTTTACGACAAGCGCCGGAGCGCGATCTGTGCCGGGCTCGATAGGATCGGTATTGGTTATGCCGAACCACAAGGCGGCTTCTACGTCTATGCCGATGTGGCAAGCCTTGGTCTTGGCATCGGCGCAGGGGACTTTTGCCAGCGGCTTTTGGCGGAGGGCCGGGTGATGATTTATCCCGGAACGATCTATGGCGATTACACGGACGATTTTGTGCGCATGTCGATGACCCAACCCGTGGATCGGATCGAGATCGCAATGCAGCGCATGGCTGAAGTGGTTAATGGCTTGCGCCACGAGATGCGCGCGAGTGCGGGATGAGACATAGACATTTTGAAAGGGATCGACGACATGGACGTGAAATCCGACAATCCGAATGTCAAAGGCATCAAGCACATGGCCTTTGCCGTTCGCGATGCCGCCGCCGCGCTCGAAGCTTACGCAAAATTCCTCCATGTGCCGGCGGATACTGAGATCGTTCATTTCCCGAAATCGGGCAACAAGGTTGCGCTATTTTATCTTGGGGGGATCGAATACCAGCTTTGCCAATCCACCAAAGCCGGCGGCCGCTTTGACGCCTGGATTAAGGAGCGCGGCGCCGAGGGGTTGCATCACATTTGTTATGAGGTCGACGATATCGACGCCGCGCTGGCTCATGCCCAGTCAAGGGGGGCATCGTTGCGGGAATGCAAAGCGTGCAAGAAAACCGGCAGCCACGCCCATCCCGAAGGCTGGGTGGCGTTTCTCGACAACGACGCAGGCGGAATCGAGATCGAGTTTATGCAAGTCTACACGCCCGAGCAGCTTGCAGCCTATGAAAAGTCGGGGGCAGAGGCCGTATGACCGCCGATCAAAACGCCAGTGTGACCGTCGGCACTGCCACCGCTGCGCCGGGACAAGCGGTGCGCGGTGCGATCCCGACCGGCACTCTGGCAGGGGGCATCGACATCGACATCCCCGTTTTGGTGATAAACGGAACCGGATCGGGGCCAACCTTTTGGGTCAATGCTGCAATCCATGGCGATGAACCCGAGGGCCCGTTGGCCTGCGCGCTTGCCGCCCGGCGCATCGACGCCGCAAAGCTGCGCGGCACCGTGGTCATGGTGCCCTGCGTCAACCCGCTCGCCTTCTCCGCAGCAGAGCGCGGCAATCCCATCGACACATTCACCTACGACATGAACCGCATCTATCCGGGGTCTGCGACCGGCTACTTCAGCGATCGGGTCGCCGACGCCCACTGGCAGGCGATGAAAAACGTGGCAGATTTCGAGATCTCGATCCATTCTGGCGGGGCCCATTCCTTCCTTGACAAGGCGATCTTTGTCGATGAGCGGCCGGAAAGCGTTGAGCTTGCGATGGCCATGGGCGAGGGTTGGGGCTGTATTATGTCGAATTTCACCACCTCGGGCAGCCCGATGGCTGCGATGAACCAGGCCGGAAAGATCGGCATCACCGTGGAGCTTGGTGGCCGGTCTTACACAGCGCCTGAACGCTTTCGCTACGTTGCCGAAGAGCTCGCCAAATCTATTCTAAACATTTGTTATCACTACGATATGCTGGACGGGACCGCGACCTATCCCAAGGACGCGACCAAAGGCAGCCAAGTGGCGCTGCTCGCGCCGGCTTCGGGTATTTTTCTACCCGAGGAGGGGGTCGATTTTCTGACCATGATGCAAGCAGGCGACAAGATCGCGCGGATCATTAACATCTTTGGCGATGAGGTCGGCGCGCTGCACGCGCCGGCGGACGGCATGTTCTTTGGCCTTCGCGCGTTGCCGAACGTCAACCAAGGCGATTGGTGTTGCTTTTTCAACAAGGTGGAGGGGCCCCGTGTATAGAGGGTGCAAAACCGCTACGGCGCCGATTTGAACCGGCCCCGAGATCTGGTTGGGTACGGCGTCAAGCCGCCCGATATTCGCTGGCCCAATGGCGCCGGCCTCGCGGTTAATTTCGTGCTCAACATTGAGGAAGGTGCAGAATACACCATTGCCGACGGGGATGGGCGTTCTGAGACCGCCCTGAGCGAAGTACGTGCCTCACGGGTGACGCCCGGCGACCGGGATTTGGCAGTCGAATCCATGTATGAATACGGCAGTCGTGTCGGATTTTGGCGACTGCACGACCTGTTTCGGGACCGCAATCTGCCGCTGACGCTTTTTGCCAGTGCGCTGGCGCTTGAGCGCTGCCCGCATATCGCCGAGGCGGTCGCCGCGACCGATTGGGATCTTTGCGCCCATGGCTGGCGCTGGATTGAGGCGTATCACCAGGACGCCGCGACCGAGGCTGACCACATCGCCCGCGCCTATGACAGCATCTCCAAATCGGTCGGCAGACCGCCGGGTGGCTGGTACAGCCGCTATTCCGCGTCGATGGCAACCCGAGAGCTGGTGGCGGCCCATGGCGGCTACGCCTATGACAGCGACGCCTATAACGACGATCTGCCGTATTGGACGGACGTGGCCGGCACTCCGCATCTCGTTGTGCCCTATACGATGGTCAGCAACGATGCGAAATTTCTTACTGGCGACGTTTTCTCGGGCCGTGAATTTGCCGACTTTCTGATCGACAGCCTCACGGTGTTTTTGGCCGAAGCGGACCGCATGCCGCGGATGATGTCTGTGGGCTTGCACCCACGTATCATCGGCCATCCCGGTCGGCTGGCCGGATTGATCCGTTTTCTCGACCACTTACAGGGCCTGTCCGGCGTCTGGCTTTGCCGGCGCGAGGACATTGCCAAGCATTGGCGCGCTGAGGTAACGCCAAGCGGGTTGCGGGGATGACCGAAGGGACCGTGCTCCTGGAGCCTCCGGGCAAGGCCGCGATGGAACAGTTCGGGCAGTGGGTCGAAGGACCCGCTGAGGCTGGCCAGCGGACATTTTACAGCGAAGCGCTCTCGACCCATCCGCCCGACAGTGTCGCTGTTCTTCACGTCAACCACGTCGCCCGGTCGCCCCAGCCGCATCGTGTATCGCGGGTCGAGTGCCATCCTTATGCGTCCCAATGTTTCTTTCCTTTAGACGTCTCGCGTTATGCGGTTGTGGTGATGCCTTCGGGCGCAAATGGGCAACCTCTGCCTGAACAGGCCCGCGGGTTTATTGTGCCGGGCACCATCGGGGTGATCTTTCACCCCAGAGTGTGGCACCTCGGCGCGACGGTTTTTGATCGTCCGGGCTGTTTTTCGGTGCTCATGTGGCGTGGGGGAAAGCTCGCGGATGACCAATTCATCGACATATCGCCGCAAACGTTGGTCGTCGCCGAGCCTGGTGCAGGCGATGGCTGACCGACCGATACTCATCACCGGCGCAGGCGGTTTCGTCTGTTCCGAAATTGCCATAGCCTTCCACCAGGCAGGGCTGCCGGTTGTCGCCACGGACCGATATTTCGATCCTCCGACGCTGAAGCGCCTGGCAAATATTCCCTGCTTGGAAGGTGACCTACGCGAAGTCCTGGCCGATCTCGACGAGCCGATAACGGCAGTTATTCACGGTGCCGCCCTGACAGATCCGCCGGAACGGCTCGGGCTCAGTAAAGTCGCGTATTCAAAGCAGAATACCGACTTGCTGACCCGTGCTTTGGATTTCGCGTGTGCCGCCGGCGCGGACCGGTTCGTGTTTTTGAGCTCCATGGGTGTTTTTGCCCCAGGTGACGGCGCCGGTGATCGCCTGACCGAGGCCACGCGTCCCACAGCGATGATCCCCTATGCGGAGGCGAAACGCGCAGGCGAGCACGCCGTCGCCGCAGCGGCCAAGCCGGGCTTCCGCACCGCAAGTATTCGGCTTGGCAACGTTTTTGGCGCCTATGAGGCGCGGCGGCCGAGCCGGCATCGGTTGAGCCTTGCTGCGCGGATGATCGCGGACGCAAAACGCAACGCTGTCATCACCGTCGAAACGCCCGATGCGGCACGGGAATGGGCAAACCTACCGGATTTGGCTGTCGGCATGGTTCGGCTCTTGCAGGATTTTCCCAATGCTGGGCCGGCGATTTTGCATGCCGGGGCACCGCCGGTGCTCACGGACCTGGAGCTCGCAAACCTTGTGGCGGCGCGTATCCCTGGAACGGATATCCGCATCGCCGCGCCGCCCCGCACCCCCGTTCGTCCACCGATGGCAAGCGATCATGAAACACCGTTTTCCGCCATCAAGTGGCCGCCTATGGCCACGATGCTCGATCCCGTAATAGCGCCAACCCCGGTGCCCACGCCATGAGGCCGCTCCGACTGATCCTCGTGGGTCTCGGCGCCCGCGGCCGAACCTGGTTGCGCATCATCGACGAATGTGCCGATGCCGAATTAGTAGGGCTCTGCGACCCCGACGCAAAAGCGCGCGCCCGCGCGGCCCAGAGGCGAGACGCGTTGCCCGTTGCGGCTGATCTGGCGGCGCTTGGCGATGTTGGGGCTGACGCGGTGCTGCTTGCGACCCCTCCGGCTGGCCGTGCTGGACAGATCGAGGCGTGCTGTCGATTGGGTGTTGCGGTCTTGGCCGAAAAACCGCTCGCCGACGACATTGCCGATGCGGCGCGATTTGTTGCGATGGCCGAGGCCGCGGGGATACTCCTTGTTGTCGGGCTGAATTTCCGATTTCTCGCCGTTACCGTCGAGATGCGCCGACTGCTCCATAGCGGCGCAATCGGGACGATCGGGTTCGGACGTTTCACCTATGAGCGTTGGCGCGACGGAACCCAAGCGCGGCTCAACTCTTACCCTTTAAAGATGCAGCATCCGATGCTGTGGGAGCAGTCGATCCATCATTTCGATTTGATGCGTTACGTCTATGGCCGTGAGCCGCTGCATGTTCAGGCCCATACGTTCAACCCGGCCTGGACCATGTATGCCGGGGACACCAACGTATCTGCAATGATCGCGTTCGAGGGCAATCTGAGCGTCAATTACCAGGGGACTTGGCAGGCAGGCCATGAGCCGATGCACTTCTCTTGGCGCACCGATGGCTCGGAGGGCATCGTCGAACAGCGCAGCATGTTCGGAGATTTGGCCTTCGCCAAGCGCCGGGCACCAGAGCTGACGCCGGTGCCTCTACCGCACCATGAGCCTTGGATCACCGATGCCGCGGCGCTTCTGTCGGCGTTCATTGCGATGTGTCGCGGCGATGCACCGGCGGACTGCACCGGCCGCGACCACTTACAGTCCTTGTTCATGCTGCAAGCTTGCATCTGGGCCGCAGAGCGCCGCGCGGCGGTGGAGATCGAGGAAGTGAACCAAAGGAGCAAAAGCGCTCTGTAGCGTGCCGATGCGTCGGTCGAATTGACGACCCTGGGCACCTGCCGGGCCAAGCGTCGAAGAAAGGAAGGACAGGTTATGATCAAAGTCGGTATCATCGGTGCAAGCTTTGCCCGGGACGCCTATCTTCCCGCATTCGCCCATATCGAGGGCGCATCCGTCATTGCTCTGGCCGCAAGTCGGCTGTCCCGGGCGGAGGCCGCGGCAAAACCCTATGATGTGCCCTCGTTTTACGACGATTGGCAGGCAATGCTGGTCGAGCATGAATTCGATCTGGTCTGCATTGCTACGCCGACACGCACGCACGCGCCGATGACGCTCAAAGCCCTGTCCCGAGGCGCCCATGTGCTTTGCGAAAAGCCCACGGCAATGAATGCGGGTGAGGCGCGCCAAATGCTGGACGCTGCGCGCGCGGCATCGCGGCTGCACATGATCGACCATGAATTGCGCTTTAACCCAACCCGCATGCGTATCGCTGAGCTCATCCAAGGCGGTGAGCTTGGCGATATCCGCCACGTCAATATCACCAATATCGGCGCCTCGTGGTCCGATCCGGCCAGCAGGCCAAAGGGCGATTGGTGGTCGGACGCAGCCATGGGCGGCGGTCGGCTTGGTGCGAATGGCTCCCATCAGGTGGACTTGCTGCGCTGGTGGTTGGGTGAGCCGGAGGCCGTCATTGGCCAGGCCTTGACCGTTTTGCCTCACCGGGTTGACCGCGAAAGCGGCGCGGCCTGGACCGCCACGGCCGACGATCTGGCGCATTTCACCTTGGAGATGCAATCGGGCGCGCTGGCGCAGGTGTTCATGAGCGGTGTGGCCGCGTCCAATATGGGCAATGAGACGCAGATCTTCGGCTCCAAAGGCACAATTACGCTCAGCAATAGCGACGAAAAGCTCTATTTCGCCCGGGGCGGGCAGAGCTTTGACGACATCTCGGTCACTGACCCGAATGCCAGGTTAGACGGGCTGAACAAGGGGATCTGGAATGTCTCGGTCCTGGCCGCACTTCAGGAACTGACATCGGCGATCAAAGAAAACCGCGCATTGGCACATGGCGCCGATTTCGTCGATGGCTTGCGCAACCAATTGGTGCTCGATGCCGTCGTTGCATCGACAAAAACCCGCCGTTGGGAGCCATTGACCATGGACGACATCACGTGACGTCGTTGGCTGGACAGCGGATTGTGATCACCGGTGCGGCCGACGGCCTTGGTGCGGCCATCGCTCGGGTCTTTGCCATTGAGGGCGCGGAGCTTGTCCTGATGGACCGTGATGAGCATGGCTTGGCTCGGGTCGCAGCAGCGACCGGCGGCGATGCGGTTGTGGTCAACTTGGCCGATGCGGATGCCACCAAGGCAGCGATCGCGCAAGCCGCCGAAAGGCCCGTCAATGCACTGATCCACAATGCCGCGATCCTGCGACCGGAGCCGTTTCCGCATGTGACACTCAGCACGTTCCGAGAGACCGTTGATGTCGGCATTCAAGCTGCGTTTCTGTTGAGCAAAGGGGTTTGGCAGGGCATGGTCGCTCAAGGCAGTGGCATGTTGATCTTTGTCAGTTCGCAATCGGGTATTCGCGGATTTGCCGACGAGACCGCCTATTGCGCCGCCAAACACGGGCTTGAAGGCTTGTCGAAATGCCTCGCGTTGGAAGGTGCGGCGCATGGCATCCTGTCTTGCACGATCACCCCCGGCATGGCGATGCGGACACCCATGTCGGAACGAAACTATCCCCCCGAACTGAAAAAAACCTGGGTTGAGCCCGAGCGCTTGGCGCCGGGATTTGCGCGCATCATCACCGAGCGTGACGCAGCCCTTTCGGGCCAGAGATTGAATGCTTGGGCGCTGTCCACCGGCTCAGCCCCATAGCCACGCCGCCCCCAAATTCCTCGCGAAAGGAGCTATCATGAGCGTCGATATCGCCTTTAATACCTATCATCCCTACGCGGCCATGACGGCGCATCTGAAAGCGCTCGCAGACGCCTATCCTAAGCTCGCGACCCTGACCTCGATTGCCAAATCCCACCGTGGCCGGGACGTGTGGTTCATGACCATTAGCAATCCTGATACCGGACCGGCTCTAGAAAAACCGGGATACTACATCGACGCGCAAATCCACGCCGAAGAACATGCCACCAGCGCGACGGCGCTCTACGCTTGTTGGTATCTTTTGACGCATTACGGAAAAGACGAAGAGGTCACCCGCCTGGTCGACAGCCAGGCGTTCTACATTCTGCCGCGCATCAATCCGGACGGGGCGGAATTTGCCATGACCGCGCCCTATCATCCCTGGTGCGGCAATGGCCGCGTCTTGCCCGGAGAAGACCGGATCAGCGGGTTGGTGGCGCAAGACATAACCGGCGACGGTTATATCGTGCAAATGCGTGTCCCCGACCCCAAGGGCGAGTGGAAGAAAGATGCAGAAAACCCCGATATCATGGTCCAACGCGCGCCGGGCGAAGAAGGGGGCAGCTATTTCCGTATCTACCCCGAGGGCCTCATCCGCGATTACGACGGCGCCCATGTGCCGATCGAAATGCAGCAAGACGGCAATATGAACCGCAATTTCCCAACCAATTGGACGCCGCAAGAATACGGCGCCGGCGCCTACCCCTTTAGCGAACCCGAAGCCGCGGGCATGCGCGATGTGATCTTGGGCCATCCGAATATCGCCGGCATGTGTGCCTATCACACACATGGCGGCATCATTCTACGCCCTTCGATGCTTGCGCCCGACAGTGCGATGAGCCCGCCCGATTTGGCGCTTTACAAAGCGCTCGGTGAGGTCGGCGAAGGACTGACGGGATATCCGACCATCTCGGTATATGAGGATTTCACCCCCGACAAATCGAAGGCGCGCCATGGCTCGCTGACGGATTGGACCTATGAGGAGATGGGCATCATCTCCTTTGCGACGGAATTGTGGGATTTGGAACGCACCGCAGGTGTGGCAAAGCAAGGCTATTACAATCTTGGTCCCCGGGATGCGGAGACCCAGCGGAAGGTCCACAACTGGGTGGTCAAGAACGTGGGGGAACACGGCTTTCGCCCTTGGACGGCCTTTGACCACCCGCAATTGGGCCCCGTCGAAGTCGGAGGCATGGTCTACATCTGGTCCTACCGCAATCCGCCCGGACATCTGCTAGAAGAAATCTGCCGCAAAAACGTGGCGTTCAATCTTCGCCACGCCGCCGCAGCACCACAGGTGAAAATAGACCAGGTGGATGTGGCACCCCTAGGTGCCGATCTTCACCGGGTCACTGCGTTTGTGTCCAATCACGGCTATTTACCGACGAACCTCTCTGACGTGGCCAAGCGCAACGGGGTGGCCAAGCCTGTCACCTTACGGCTGGAATGCGATGGCGCCGACATTGTGATGAACCCCCAAGAGGTTGCAATCGGCGACCTGGCAGGCCGGAATGAGCGCAAATACACGTATTCGAATTGGGGCCAGCAATGGTCCGCCGTGACCCGGAAGGTGGAATGGCTCGTCCGGGCCAATTCGGCAACGGCAGAGCTAACCGTCACGGCGAAATCGGAAAAAGCGGGGACCGACAGAAAAATCGCAAAGCTATGAAGGAACTGAGACGTATCAGAGGTTTAGACGGAAACCCACAGCGCAACGGCGACGATGATTTGCGTTTTGTGCCATTGGTTGTTTTGATCTTTCTGATACGCGAAAGCGGTCCCGCCCCGATGAACGGTCGAGCCCGAGACATAAAAATTTGGGAATCGCAGATGGACGGAAACGACCCGCGACACGACGGCGTCGTTTCGAAGCTGTGGCGGAGCGATACCCTAGTGCTACCCCCCTGACGGCAGAAGACGCCACGTCATTGGCTAAAGGGCGCCGGTGGAACAAACGACCCGTGTCGAATGCGACCGGGCGGAAGATCTGAAACAAGCGACCGTGGCGCCGACGGCAATCAAACAGCTTTCGGACGTAACAGCATCGCGATACGGGTTCTTCGCCTGTCTTTCCGGCATGGCTGATCCGCCGAGCGCCGACATGCCCCGGCGCTCTGAGTGTGGGTGACGGATTGTGTCCACCGTCATCGCCCCCGTTTTTCTGGGGCGGATGAACACGGACCATCACGCTGAAACCCAAACCGAAGAAGAAACCCAAGCCAGGTCTTATCCTCTGTCCGACCGTACCCGAGGGAGAGAAATTGGGCGGGATATCCTTAGAAGATCACCACCGGCGCTGGCTGTTGCAGGACGTCGCTGCGTGCAACAAACCGACCTGTCAGGCGATGGCGGGTGGATGACGGCTCTGCGGACCTTGCCGCCGTTTGTGGTGAATGATACGAAGACTGCTTTTGCACGCTTGCTACCCTACCTACGATGGTAAGTCAGTGCGCGTGTGATGAAGAGCTCGAGCTTCTCGGCGGGAAGAGCCTCCGCTGTCGTGAAGTAGATCGCCCGGTTGCCTTCATAGTGAAAATCATCGGGAAAGAGCGCGCGAAAATCTGACACGATGCTGGTCTGACAATGCACATAAATCGCGAAGCCGCCCGTTTTGGGACACCCAAGACGGATCGTAGTGCCTGTTTTTGTCTCCGGAGTCAGATAGGCTGGCTGTCCCCATTTGAGCGTTTCTTCAAGACACCCGACACCTTCAGTGCGCGCGGCCACATCAAAGATAAGTTTGCGTAGGTATTGCAGGCCCACCCGCGCTTCGCTGGGGAAAGCGGCAAAGACACGTGCGACGTTTGGATCTTCAAATGGGTGGGACATGGCTTTGTTGCCCCTTCCTGTACCAAGTAAGAGCATCCTTTTCTGTCGCGCGAATGAACGGTGATTTACCATCCACGTAATCGTCCCAAGACATGTTGTCCGATGCGGTAAGTCTTGCTTTCAGCTCAGAGTATGCGGCTGCAATGTG
>JBCDBR010000041.1:0-27627 GCA_039183205.1 Pseudomonadota bacterium
TGAAGTCCCATGGCATCGGCAACAGCCCCAATCCCCGCCTCCGCTTCGTCACGGCCATAGACCGGAGACCGCATCAGATCGCGCAATTCCGCACTTTCCGAGATTGCAGCCGCGAGGGCGTCGGCATCCGCGTCGAGCGCGTCAACGGCGCCGGTTTCTAGCGCAAGATCGAACAGTGCCGTAGCATAGCGTGCAGCAATTCCTGTAGAGATCGAGGAAGGTTCCGACACGTCCACCCTTTCCGTCATTTCGGCCCGGTGTGGTGCACGTGTGTGCCCAGGCTCGGCTTGTCCCATTGGCGAGCGCAATGCCCGCCACATTCCGAAAATCGAGAGGGGTCTAGCAGAGCCCCATGCCTACGGCAACCACTTGCCGATGGGCAAGATTGCAATGAGTTTTCTTTGTTTTCAATGTGATAGAAAAAAAGCCTAAGGATGCAGCACAATTGGATTTGCATATCGGGGCGGTTTCACCGCTTTTTCCGACGATTCTATGTTGCATCACGACTGTTCTCGCCCTGCGACACCGGCCGGTTGTGGGCTGCCTTCAAGAACGCTCAGGGGCTTTCGCACGCGTTCGGCAAGTCCCGGACGCGTCGGCGCAATCGCATGTTTGGACGCCTCAACCAAGATAACGCCCCCGGCCGTATAGGTGCTCAGCCGCCGCCCGGCGCGTTCGAACATATCGGCGCTTTTGAGCCAAAATCTCTTTTCCGACGGTGGCGCGAACAGCGCCGCCGCGTGGCGTTCGGGCACAAAATCATGCCGCTTGAGCTGGGCTTCGATCTGGCCCAGCGAATAGGGGCGGCCGTAGCCGAACGGCGTCGCATCCCGCCGCGCCCACAGCCCGCCTCGGTTCGGCACAATGAAAAGAGCCCGTCCACCCGGCCCCAAAACGCGCATGATCTCATCGAGCAATGGCGCTGGCGCCTCAGAGGTTTCCAAACCGTGCAGGCAAATCAATTTATCGACGAGCCCAGTGGGCAAAGGCCACGCGTTTTCTTGTGACAAAAGGCTGATATTGTCGGCACCTTGCGGCCAAGACATCACGCCTTGCTCTGCCGGCATCACAGCAACGACGCGCCGTGCGTCGCTGAGGTAGGGGCGCAGCAATGGTACCGCGAAGCCGAAGCCCGCAACCGTTTGTCCCTTTGCCTCGGGCCAAAGCTGCAAGACTTGGTCGCGGATTGCCTTTTGCGCAATGCGACCCAATCGGGTCCGGTAATAGAACTGGCGCAGCGCCAGCACATCGAGATGCATTGCATTCCCCAAAGCGGTCCGTCACGCTTATCTTTAACGTCAACACACGAGTTTTCCATGACAGAGATTGTCACCATCCCCTGTTTGTCCGACAATTACGCATATCTGATGTACGATCAGCCAAGCGGGCGCACCGCCGTCATTGACGTGCCAGATGAAGAACCGATTTTGCAGGTGCTCGCGGCGCGTGGCTGGCAGCTGACCGACATCTTGATCACGCACCACCACAATGACCATATCGACGGTGTTTCCGCATTGCGCCACGCCACAGGGGCGGCTGTATGGGGCAACTCGGCCGACGCGGCGCGATTGCCGAAGCTCGACAATCAGGTCGCCGAGGGCGACACCATCGAGATCGGCGCGCTGACTGGGCAGGTCATCGACGTCTCTGGCCACACCATCGGTCATGTCGCGTTCTATTTCCCTGGTGCCAAAGCGGCCTTCACAGCCGACAGCCTGATGGCGCTCGGATGCGGTCGGCTGTTTGAAGGCGATGCGGCCACGATGTGGACGTCCTTATCAAAGCTTGCCGCGCTGCCCGCAGACACGCTGATCTATTCGGGACATGAATACGCAGCCTCGAACGCACGCTTTGCGCTGACAATCGAGCCGTCGAACGACGCACTCTTTGCCAGGGCCGCCGGCATCGACGCGGCGCGGAGTGCAGGACGCCCAACCGTCCCCGTGCGGCTCGACGAAGAATTGGCGACCAACCCGTTTCTGCGCGCAAATTTACCTGAAGTGAAATCTGCCATTGGGATGCCTGGCGCCACGGATGTCGACGTATTTGCCGAGATCAGGGGTCGTAAAGACCGATTTTAGTCCTATCTTTGCAAGGCGAGCGCGCAACACGCCCAATTCGTGTGCATAGTGATCTTACTGCGACTCAAAAAGTGATCTCCGGTGCGATGCCGGCCTGTTGAAGAGAATCCTCTTGAAACCCCGCCAAGAAAACCGATCCTTAATAAACATAAGGCCAATGTCGCGCAGCGCACTGCGCATTGCGGCGCAACGAAAGGAGCACGCCAGTGCCGTCGTTTTCGAATACACTTGAGCAGGCCATCCATGCAGCGCTCGCGCAGGCAAATTCGCGCCGCCACGAACTTGCGACCCTTGAACACTTGCTGTTGGCGTTGATTGACGAGCCGGACGCGCAAAAGGTTATGCGCGCCTGCAGCGTCGATATCGAAGAACTACGAGCGACCCTAGTGGCGTTCATTGACGACGACCTCTCGACGCTTGAAACCGATGTCGAGGGTTCCGAAGCGGTGCCGACAGCGGCGTTTCAGCGCGTCATCCAACGTGCAGCGATCCATGTGCAATCGTCCGGCCGGACCGAAGTGACCGGGGCCAATGTACTCGTCGCAATTTTTGCCGAACGCGAATCGAACGCAGCCTACTTCCTGCAAGAACAGGATATGACGCGCTATGATGCGGTGAATTTCATCGCGCATGGTGTCGCCAAGGATCCGTCATACGGCGAAAGCCGTCCCGTCACTGGCGCGCCAGAAACGCCAGAGGAAGAAACCCGCGCCACCAATGCGGAGGGTGATGGGGAACAGAAGGAATCGGCACTCGCGAAATACTGTGTCGATCTCAATGCGAAATCTCGCAAAGGCGATGTTGACCCGTTGATCGGCCGCGAGCACGAAGTGGAGCGCTGCGTGCAAGTTCTTTGCCGTAGGCGCAAGAACAACCCGCTTTTGGTGGGTGATCCGGGCGTTGGTAAAACCGCGATTGCCGAGGGCTTGGCCAAGAAAATCGTCGAGGGTCAAACCCCGGACGTATTGTCCGGTGCAACCATCTATTCGTTGGACATGGGCGCCTTGCTGGCCGGCACGCGCTATCGCGGCGATTTTGAGGAACGTCTCAAGGCGGTCGTGACCGAACTCGAAGACCATGACGACGCGATACTGTTCATCGATGAGATCCACACTGTGATTGGCGCGGGGGCCACCTCGGGCGGCGCCATGGACGCGTCCAACCTGCTCAAGCCCGCGCTCCAAGGCGGCAAGCTGCGGTGTATGGGCTCGACAACCTACAAAGAGTTCCGCCAGCATTTCGAAAAGGATCGGGCGCTGTCGCGACGCTTCCAAAAAATCGATGTGACCGAACCATCGGTGGACGATGCGGTGAAGATCCTAATGGGGCTCAAACCGTATTTCGAGGATCACCACGACATCCGGTATACGGTGGACGCGATCAAAACCGCGGTCGAATTGTCCGCGCGCTATATCAATGACCGTAAACTGCCTGACAAAGCGATCGATGTGATCGACGAAGCCGGTGCGGCACAACACTTGGTCGCCGAATCCAAGCGTCGCAAAACCATAAGCGCTAAAGAGATCGAGGCCGTGGTCGCAAAGATTGCGCGAATACCGCCCAAGAACGTGTCCAAAGACGATGCCGAAGTGCTCAAAGACCTCGACACTGCGCTGAAGCGGGTGGTTTTTGGTCAAGACGATGCCATCACAGCTCTTTCGTCGGCGATCAAGCTGAGCCGTGCCGGCTTGCGGGAGCCTGAAAAGCCAATCGGCAACTACCTGTTTGCCGGACCTACCGGCGTTGGCAAAACTGAAGTGGCCAAACAGCTCGCCGATACGCTTGGCGTTGAATTGCTGCGGTTTGACATGTCGGAATACATGGAGAAACACGCCGTGTCGCGGTTGATCGGCGCGCCTCCCGGCTATGTTGGGTTTGATCAAGGCGGGCTGTTAACCGACGGTGTTGACCAGCATCCACATTGCGTGTTGCTGCTCGACGAGATCGAAAAGGCGCATCCGGATGTTTTCAATATTCTGCTACAGGTCATGGACCATGGAACGCTGACGGATCACAACGGGCGCTCGGTCGATTTCCGCAATGTCGTTCTGATCATGACGTCCAACGCAGGCGCCGCAGAACAGGCGAAGGCCGCGATCGGCTTTGGCCGCGACCGGCGCGAAGGCGAAGATACTGCGGCCATCGAACGCACATTCACACCAGAGTTCCGCAACCGCCTCGACGCTGTGATCAGCTTCGCACCGCTTGGCAAAGAGGTGATCTTGCAGGTCGTTGAGAAGTTTGTGCTGCAATTGGAGGCGCAACTTTTGGATCGGAACGTCACGATTGAGTTGACCAAGGCCGCGGCCGAAATTCTCGCCGAAAAAGGCTATGACGACAAAATGGGTGCGCGTCCCTTGGGCCGCGTAATCCAGGAAGAGATCAAGAAGCCGCTAGCCGAAGAACTGCTGTTTGGAAAGCTGGCCAAGGGCGGCAATGTCAAGGTGGGCGTCAAGGACGGCAAGCTGGACCTTCGCATAGAAGAACCCAGAAAGCCGCAGATTGGCTCGAAGAAAAAGCCGCCGCTTCTCACGGCGGACTAATCGCGACATCAGAACAAAAAGGGCATCCGTCGAGGGTGCCCTTTTCTTATGAAAGTGCGAAATCCGCCGGATCGTAGCTCAGCATGGCCGGGTCGGCAGGGTCGAAATCCGGGGCGGGTGTTCGTGGAAACACCTTTGCGGAAATATGTGACCGACCCTCCAAAAAGCAGCGGGCGATGCGGTGCATACCATCCATCACCCGCCGGTTGCTGCACAACAGAATCGGAAAAGCCAAATCCGCCGACGAAAGCAGGCGCGCATGCTCTGCGATCTCGCGCACCGTCGGACCACGCCCGCCGGCACCCCGCCAATAAGTCTCGTCAAGCTCCGCGATTTCAGCAAGCGGCACCTCTATGACCGGCAAGGCGGTCGATAGGTGGATCAGGTGGGCTACGTTCCAAGCCTTGAGGCCGGTACGCCCCTGCCTGAAATGGTATTGAGGCCGGATCACCGCTCGGTCAGCTTCAACTCGATCCGCCGATTGGCAGCCAGCGCGGCATCGCCGTCGCCGGTTTGCACGGGCTGGTACTCACCAAAGCCATTTGCGGCCAGCCGTTCGGGCGGAAAGTCAAATTCGTCAATCAAAAAGAGAACCACGGAAAGAGCGCGGGCTTGGCTCAGTTCCCAGTTGCTTTGCGGCGCGCCAACATTGTCCGTGTGCCCATCGACCCGCAGCACCCAATCCACGCCTTCGGGGATCTGTTCGCTGATTTCCAAAAGCTGGCGCGCCACCGCCGCAATCTGTTCCTGCCCCTCTGGCTCCAGCTCGGCCGCCCCTGTCGCAAATAGCACCTCAGAGGAGAACACAAAACGGTCACCGACAATGCGCACGCCCTCGCGTCCCTCCAAGAGCTCGCGCAGCGCAGCAAAAAACTCTGATCGGGCTTCGGCAAGTTCTTCGGCATCTTGCAAAAGCCCCGTATTTTCCTCCTCCAATCGGGCCGCAGCCGCCTCTAAGCGCGCGGCCTCCTCGGCCAGGCGCTGCGCTTCGGCGGCCTCCAATTCGGCACGCGCACGTTCGGCCAAAGCGGCACGCGCAAGGGCTGCATTTAACTCCGAGCCAAGGTTTTCGATCTGCAAGTCGCTTGCGGCATCCTGTTCGGCGGCCTGATCCAAGAGCCCTTGCAACTCGCCCAATTGGGCGCGCAGCGCGGCAATTTGCTGGTTAAGGGCCTCCAAGGTACGCAGACCTTCGGCCGTTTCTGCCTCCGCCGTGCTCAGCGCATCCTCGGCCTGGGCCAAAAGCGCGGCCTGACGTTCGGCCTCTGTCAACTCGGCGGCTAAGTCCGCCTCGGCGGTGGCTTGCGCAGCTAATGCTTCTGCCAAGGCCAGCTCCAAGGCATCCATCTGCGCCGTGATATCGACGCCGTCGGCTTGCAAAGCTGCTATTCTCGCTTCGGCGGCATCGAGCGCGTTTTGCAAGCTCTCTGCTGATGCGGCATCGCCGGCGCGTGCGGCCAAGGCCGCGGCAAGCTGGCGCGCCAAATCATCCTCCGCGTTTCGCGCCGCCGCCAAGAGCGTCAGTGTGTTTTCCGCCTCTCGTCGCTGCTCTTCGAGCGCGAGTGCCATCGCCGTAAGCTCGGCTTGCGAATCCTGTAGGCGTGCGCGCAGCGCCTCGGCAGCCGCGGCCTCGGTCAGACGGGCTTGTTCTTCTGCGCTTAACGCCGTTTCGACATCGGCCAGACGCGTCCGTAGCGCCTCGGCAGCGGCGAGTTCGGCCAAACGCGCCGCCTCAGCCTCCGAAAGCTCGGCCTCTAAAGCTTCGGCATTAGCCTGCAACGTCTGGGACGTCGCCTCTTCTTCGGCCAACGCTGCCAGAGTTTGAGCAAGCGTTGCATCCTGCGCAGCGGCCTCGGTTTCCAGATCGGAAATCAGGGCTTCCAAGGCCTGGCGTTCGGCCGCGTCCCGGCGGGCAGCTTCCGCGGCCGCATTCACTTCGTCGCGAGCCTGCGCGAGCGCCAGCGACAGCGCTTCTGCTTCCGAAATTTGCTCATCCAGCGCCGCTTGCGTGGTATCCCGTTCTTCGGTCAGGGATTGGTTGGCCGCCAGCAGGCTTGCGACCTGCGCCTCGAAATCCGCGATGCGAACCGCTTGCGCATCAAGCTGCGTTCCGATTTGAGCGATGAGCTCCGTTTGGCTGTCGTTCAAGCGCTGCGCAACGGTGAGGTCGGTCGATAGCGTGGCTACACGATCTTCAAGGCGCGCGTTCTCTGTCCGGGCAAGGCCCAATGTATCGGCCAGGTCGTTAAGTTGAGCGCTAAGCGCATTCAGCTCGTCATCTTGGTTGGAAATCTCTTCGTTCAAAACGTATTGCACGACCATAAAAATGGTCAGCACAAAAATCATCACCATCAAAAGCGCAGTGATCGCATCCACAAATCCCGGCCAAATCGTACCTTGGAAACGCGCGCCGGCGCGTCTGTGGAATGCCATGGGTTAGGTCCCCCGGACCGGTCGGCGCGGCACGACTTGTGCTTGCGGATCCTCGGGTATACCGGCCGCGCGGGTGAGCTCGCGCATAGCTTGGGTCAACTTGGCAAGGTCGCCCCGAAGCTCATCCATCTGATGTGTCGGTCCACCGCCCATCTCTTCGAAAATCTTCAAAAGCTGCACGTCAATCGACCGCAGCCGCATCCGCGATTCTGAATCGAGCGCGCCGTCTTCCTGACCCTGGCGTAAGACTTCTGCCAGGTTTTCCTGTGCCGCGGCCATCCGTTCTGCTGCCTCGACGGGCCCGGGTCCAAGCTTTTCCGTCAAGGCCTCGACCTTGTTGCCCAATTCGAGCATGCGGGTTTCTGTCTCAGCGCGCCGCGCCTCCGATCGCGCAAAGAGCGCTTCGAGGCTGTCCATTTGCTCGACCATGTGATCCAGGACGGTCGCCATGGCGCCGCGATCCACCCCGCCGCCTTCTCCGTCGCCGGAGGCCACGCCGACGCGTGTGATGGTCGATAGCCACTCCTCCATCTCGCGGTAGAACCGGTTTTGTCCATGCCCGGCAAACAGTTCCAACAAGCCCACGACCAAGCTGCCTGCAAGGCCCAAAAGCGATGAGGAAAAAGCCGTGCCCATGCCGCCAAGTTGATCTTCGAGCCCGTCCATAAGGCGCGCGAAAACCTGGATGCCGCTTTCATCATCTGTGGGCTGAAGCGAACGGATCGTATCGACGACAGCCGGAACTGTCGTTGCCAGACCAAAGAATGTGCCCAATAGCCCCAAGAAAATAAGGAGGTTCGCAAGGTAGCGCGTGATGTCACGGCTTTCCTCCATCCGGGCGCCGACGGAATCGAGTATGGTGCGCGCCGAAATTGTGGTCAGTTGCAGCCGCTGTCCGCGACCGCGGACAAGCTGTGCCATCGCGGCAAGCAAACGCGGCGCCCGTGTCGCATCGTGGCCCGGCTCTGCGCGGGCCACAGCTTCGATCCAAACGACCGACGAAAACAACTGAAACACCTGCCAAAAGCACGCCAACACGCCAACGAAAAAGCAAAATGCGATCGTGCCATTGAGAAAAAGATTTGACAGGACGACGTCCAACAGCTGATCGGCGATTAGCGCCACGCCGCAAGCAACCAGTCCCAGCACAATAAGCATCAGGAATATTTGCCGTATCGGTCGGGTAAACCTTGGGGCCACTACGTCATCGGGTTTGCTGCTCATCGGCGTCTTGGCCATCCTTTTTACTCGTCGCGGAGACTACTCTTCAAAGCCTCGGCTGCCAACAGCGGTTGGTTGTTCGGCTTGAATTGCCTGCACGCGCGCAACAAGCCAGTCCAGCTCTGCATCAGCGATCGCCAATTCGTGCAAATGCTGGGCAGTGTTACGTAAGTATTCGTCGTTAGGCCCACGGCCCCCGACAGCGCCTGCAATGATCTGCGCTTGGTCTTCGAGGCTGAGATCGCCGACATACTGGTCGTGATGCGTGTCGACGATATAGGTCAGGACTTGCGTCGCCCCTTCGCCATCGATCTGAGCCACCAATTCACGCTCCAAATAAGCTGACGAAATGAGCTCACGCGCGCGCAATTCATCGACCGTCTCGTTTTCCGCACCCGGTACCACCTGAAATGCCAAGCCGCTGCAGAACGCATGCGTTTGGGCATCCAGCGCAAGCACCAAACCTGGCTCCGAAACGGTGCCGCGGTGGTGGATGGACCGCATGCAAAAGCGCCGCCGCCACCCCGGTAAGGTGGCCAAAACGCTGCGCGCCACCGGAAAGCCTGGGTTCCACATCAAGGAGCCATAGCCAAAGACCCAAAGCGGGCGCGTTGTGATCGGAGAAAGTGCGTGCATCAATGGCCCTTTGCTGCGCGCCCGGCTATAGAATCCACACAGGCCAGCAACAAGGGGCAAGTCACGTAGAATGCGGCGAAGCGCAAAGATTTTCGGCGTTGTCGGCGCAAGCGCTTTGATCTTGTCGGTGCTTTGGTTGGCCGGATCGGAGCTCAGCAGCCGGGCGATCGCGAGAGCGGTTGACGGATTGGAGACCGACGGCTGGGACGTGCAATACCGTGGCCTTGAAACAGGCGGGTTTCCGAGCCGCTTTGATACCCGAATAGACGCGCCGGAAATTGCTGACCCGTCCGCTGCGTTTGCGTGGGAAAGCTCCGATATTGAGCTGCGGGTGCACACCTTTCGGCCCGGCGTCATCGAAATTGAGCCGGGTTTGTCACATACGATCACATGGGGCGGACGAGACATCGAGATCCGCCTGACCACCGCCACAGCGGCCGGCCATGTCGCGCCACTCGCCGATTTCGCGCTTCGGGCCGTAAGCGTCGAGATCGCCGAACTGGTGGCAACCGAAGCGGCACGCGTGCTGTTCAGCCTGCGCAGCGTAACAAGCCAAATCCGCAACCTCGACGGCCCGGTTTACGACGTCGTAGCCGATATAGATGCCGTTACGCCGCCGCCGGATATCCGCGCGCTATTGGACCCGGACGGCGCCTTGCCCAACGTGATAGAAGGCCTTTCGCTCGACGCGTCCGTGACGTTCGACAGGCCGTTGGACAGGTTCGCAATCGATGGGGCCTATCCCCGACCCCTGGCCATCACGGTGCGGAGCTTTCAAGCCAATTGGGGCGATCTGCGGATCCAGGTTCAAGGCACATTGCGCACAGACCCGGCCGGTGTCATCGACGGAGAACTGGTCATCGCAGCACAGAATTGGCGTGAGATTGTGGACGTGGCCGCCGTAAGCGGCGTTTTGCCGGACACCATGCGCGGGGCGGTGGAGACGAGCCTTGCTCTTTTGGCGCCGCTTTCCGGCGATCCCGAAAATGTCGAGGCACCGCTCAGCTTTACCGAGGGCCGCGCGTTCTTTGGCCCGTTCCCGCTTGGCCCCGCACCGCGCATCGACTTGCCTTAGACAAGGCTTAGCCGAAACCGCCTGCTAGCGGCAAAACGGGCCGGCGCGATAGCCCGCCACATCGAAATGGAAATGATCTTGGTGAAACCGGTCGCCGTCGGGCCCAAGGACGGTGCCAAAGGGTCCGCACGCAGCCTCGTGAAGCGCGCGCAAGATCGGGCCCTGCGTCGGCTCCTGCCAGCCGAACGAAACGGTCAGCTCTTGCCCGTTCACCAGACCGATCCCCGCAATGTCGATCCCGTTTCCAGTGGCATGTTCACTGAGCCGCGCGCCAGGTTGATTATTGCGTGTTCGGCAGGAATATGAGGCCACAACGCGCAAATTTGCGATGCCGCCGCCGGTGCGCCCAACGATATCGCGCGCCTCTGCAACCCACTCCTGCAGGGCTGTTGCGGTCGTGCAGTTGATCGTTGCCGGTGAGGTCAGCGCAATTCCGTCAACTTCGCGGAGACGCACAGGCGCTGTGATCCCGCAGCCCGCAATACGACCGGTGATCGGCGGCAACTCCTCTCCGAACAGTCCAGCTTGCCCGCACAATTGCCCCCTGCGGCCCGGCTCGGTCACCCGTGCCGGTGTGGTGCGCGTCGCCGCCGCGCGCACGCGCGCCTCTAAACCTTCTGGCCGTATCAAAGGCCGCGGGGAGGCCAGCAAAACACCTGCCCCATCATCGGCAAAGGCCGGGACCAGCATGACTTGGGTATTGCTGCCGAATAAACCGCTCCGAACCGTGATCTGATGGGTACCCACGACGCTCAGTGGTGTAGCGGCTTCCGGTGCAACGGGATCGGTTTCCACATCTGACGCGGCAAATGCCTCGGGGCGCGCAACGGGACGCAAGGATTGCGCGATTGCGGTTTCTGTTGCTGAGCCGAAGGGCGCGGCACCATCGTCCGCCCCACGCGTTGGATCATCCAAGGATTGTTCAGCCGCAGGGCGCAGAACAGGTCTTGCTGCGTCGTCGTCTAGGTCATCCTGGGCGCTGCTTGCAGACGATATCTGATCGCCGCGCGGCATTGGGATCGGCGAAACATCCGGTGCCTGCGCCATAACCGGCAAAGCCAGAACAGAGCCGAGCGCTATCGCACCCAGGGTTTTCATGACTGCTCTGGGCTCTGCGCAGCAGCGCCACGCCCAAAGTCCGGCGCATCGGTATCTTGGCCCGCTTCGATAATGCCGCGCCGAACGGCGCGCGTGCGTGTAAAATACGCCTCAAGCAGGTTGCCATCGCCGGTGCGGATGGCCCGCTGAAGCGCAAAAAGCTCCTCGGTGAAGCGCCCAAGAATTTCCAGTGTCGCATCCTTGTTCGACAAAAATACATCCCGCCACATCACCGGATCGGACGCAGCAATTCGGGTAAAATCTCTGAAACCCGCAGCGGAATACTTGATGACCTCACTATCCGTGACCCGCCGCAGATCATCTGCGACACCCACCATTGTATAGGCAATCAGATGGGGCGTATGGGATGTGACCGCAAGCACTAGGTCGTGGCGCTCGGGTTCCATCGTTTCAACAATAGCCCCGCATCCGCGCCACAGGGCAGAAAGTCGCGCGATCTGACTTTCCTCCGTTCCGGGCGGGGGCGTCAGCAGGACGTAGCGGTTTTCAAACAAGCTGGCAAAGCCCGAACGTGGGCCCGAATGTTCGGTGCCGGCAAGGGGGTGGCCGGGAATAAAATGCGCGCCGTCAGGGATGTGCGGTCCGACCGCTGCGATCACGTCACGTTTGACCGAACCGACATCGGTCACTGTGGCACCTGGTGACAGATGCGGGCCAATTTCTCGCGCAACCTCTGCCATTGCGCCCACCGGCACAGCCAGGACGATTAAATCTGCGCCTTTGACAGCCTCGCTTGCTGTCGCCACAACACGATCAACCAGGCCGATTTCAGCCGCCGCGGCTCGGGTTTCGGGTGACCTCGCGGTCCCAACAGTTTCACCGACAAGCCCCGCCGCGCGCATGGCCCGCGACATGGAACCTGCGATTAGGCCCAATCCGATCAGGGCGACCCGGTCGTAAAGAACCGTCACGGCGCAAGTGCCGACAATACGCGCGTGACGTCTTCTGGCCGGCCAACGGTGATGCGCAACGCTTCGGGAAAGCCGTAACCCGCCACGCGCCGCACGATCACACCCGCCGCTTTCAGCCGTGCATCTGCCGCATCGGCCGCGGCCACGTCTTCGAACCGGGCCAGCACGAAATTGGCAAAGCTGTCGTCGCAGGCGATGCCCAGTTGGCGCAGACCACCGGTTAGGCGACGACGCTCCGTGGTGTTGGAGGCTCGACATTGATTAACAAAGGCGGTGTCCCGGATTGCGGCCTCAGCCCCAGCCAGGCCGAGAGCGGAGATGTTGAAGGGACCACGAATGCGATTGAGCGCATCGATCACGTGGCCCGGTCCATAACCCCAGCCGACACGCAAGCCTCCAAGGCCATAGATCTTGGAAAAGGTGCGCGTCATGACAACGTTTTCGCGGCTCTCCACGAGCGCCTTGCCGCCGTCGTAGTCTTCGACGAACTCGGCATATGCGCCATCGATGACCAACAAGCAGGTTTTGGGCAGACTATCGGCGAGCCGGGCCAACGCCTCGATTTCAACCATGGTGCCAGTCGGATTGTTCGGGTTGGCGATGTAGACCAGACGTGTTTTGTCCCCAGCGCGGTCGAGGATTGCATCGACATCCGTTGTGCGATCCGTTTCTGGCACTGCCACTGGCGCCGCGCCCGCCGATAATGCCGCGATGCGGTAGATCGAAAACCCATGCTCAGTGAACAGGACCTCATCGCCAGGGCCGGCATAGCCATAAGCCAAGAGCGACAATATCTCGTCTGAGCCGACGCCCATGATGATCCGATCTGCATCCAAGTCATGTATCTCGGCGATCGCTGCTCTGAGCGGTGCATGATCGGTCGAGGGATAGCGATGGAGCGTGGCAAGGGTGTCGGCCATCGCAAGCTTGGCGCTTTCTGGCACGCCCCACGGGTTCTCATTCGAGCTGAGTTTGAGGATGTCGGATTGCCCGTCGATCTTGGCAGCGCCGCCGATATAAGGCGCGATGTCCAAAATACCCGGCTGTGGGCGAATATGGGTCGACATGAGCTTGCCTTTTTCCCGGTCACCGGCGGGTTTTACCTATCTCCTCCACGTAAGGAAACCGGCATTTCAATATGGGCAGTTGCAGACGTGGGAAATGCTCCAATGCCGTGCGCCCGTCAAAGAAAGCTTTGCGGATCGATGTCCACCGATAGCCGTAGCCCAGAGCTGGGCTTTATGCCGTCAAGCCACGCCGAAAGCGCAGCCTGCAAGGGCGCGCCCTTCGGCGCTTTGACCAACAGCCTGACCCGATGACGTCCGCGGATGCGCGCAATGGGGGCCGGAGCCGGTCCGAAAACTTGCGCGCCGATCTGCACAAGAGCGCCATCACGCCGTGCAAGCTGTGTACCAAGTTCAAAGGCAGGCGCGGGTTGCGGTCCTGAAATCACCACCCCGGCGAGCCGACCATAGGGTGGCATTCCGATGGCTTCACGTTCTGCGGCTTCGGCCGACCAAAATGCCTCCTCATCGCCGGATAGGATCGCCCTGATCACGCGATGGTCCGGTTGAAACGTCTGAAGATATGCAGCGCCGGGGGCCTCGGCGCGCCCGGCACGGCCCGATACTTGTCGCATCAACTGAAAGGTCCGCTCCGCCGCCCGCAGGTCCGAGCCTTGCAGACCTAAATCGGCATCAATGGCTCCGACCAGGGTCAGTTGCGGGAAATTGTGGCCCTTGGCCACAAGCTGGGTTCCAATGATGATGTCCGCCTCGCCACGCGCGATTTCTTCTATCCGGGCTTTGAGCGCGCGGGCAGAGCCGAAAAGATCGCTCGACAGTACGGCCAGCCGGGCCTTCGGGAATGCCGTCGCGGCCTCTTCGGCCAAGCGCTCCACGCCGGGACCCACAGCGGCCAATTTGCCAACGGTTCCGCATGACGGGCAGGCCTCGGGCACGGGCGCCGTTTCACCGCATTGGTGGCACATCAGGCGCTTTTGAAACCGGTGTTCAACCATACGCGCATCGCAATGGCGGCACCCAATCTGTTCACCGCAGGCCCGGCACAGCGTCACGGGCGCATAACCGCGCCGATTAAGAAACAGCAGGCTCTGTTCTTGACGGTCCAGCCTGTCTTCGACCGCGCGCCGCAAGGTGGGCGAAATCCAAGCCGTGCGCGACAGCGCCTCGGCACGCATGTCGATCACGCGCATCTGCGGCAATTCGGCGGCCCCAAACCGCGTCGGTAAATCCAGCCGATTGTATTTTCCCGCCTCTGCGTTGGCCCAAGTCTCCAACGATGGCGTGGCCGACGCCAAGACTATCTGTGCCGCGCTGATCGACCCCCGCAACACCGCCATATCTCGCGCATTATAAAGCGCGCCATCCTCCTGTTTGTATGAGGTGTCGTGTTCTTCATCGACCACGATCAATCCAAGATCACGAAACGGCAGAAAGAGGGCGGATCGAGCGCCGACAACCAAGCTTGCCCCCCCTTCGGCAACCATACGCCAACAGCGACGGCGCTCTGTCATGGTCACGCCGGAATGCCATTCGGCCGGGTAGGCACCGAACCGGGCCTGCACGCGCGACAGAAAGGCGCTGGTCAGCGCAATCTCGGGCATCAACACAAGCGCTTGCCGACCCGCCGCCAAACACGCTGCGACCGCTTCGAGGTACACTTCGGTCTTGCCCGACCCCGTCACGCCTTTGAGCAGCGTGGTGGCAAATTGGCCCGCCGCTACGCCGCCTTTAAGGGCCTGCGCCGCCTCGGTCTGCGCCGACGTTAGCGGTTTGCCCGGCAGGCTCGGATCGAGGGGTGGGTATGGTACGTCGCGCGGGGTATCCAGCTCCAAAATAGCGCCGTGTTTGACCAAACCCTTTACAACCGACGTCCCGACCCCGGCCTGATCGGCAAGTTCCTTGGCCGTAAAGCCCGCGCCGCCATAGTCTCGCAAAACCGCCAATACGCGGGCGCGCGCATCGGTCATACGGTCAGGCTCGGACGTGCCAAGGCGATAGATCTTTCGCATGGATGGCGGATTGCCGAGCCCGGGCGCCCGCGTCGCCAGCCGCAACATCGCCGACAGTGGCGTCAACGTGTAGGCACCGGCCCGGCTCAGAAACTCCCGCAATTCGGCCCGCATGGGCGCCACATCCAAAACCCGCAGCGCGCTCCGCACTTTTGCTGGATCCCAATCACCACGACCGGCGCCCCACACCACGCCGATCACTCTGCGTGGCCCCAATGGCACCTCAACAAAGGCGCCAAGCCAGGCCCCGCCAACCGGCGCGCGATAGTCCAACACACGATCAAGCGGTTCGGGTGTCAAAACGCCAATGAGCGCATGTTCGGGAAAATAGTCGCTCACGCCGGATGCGCGGATGTTGGTGGGTACCGGACCAAGCGGTGCCGGTGATCCGGCGCGGAACGCCACACCCCGCAACGCGCGCGCAAAACGCGATCACGCTGGACCAAAGCGCAAGAGAAAGAGGCGAGGCGTGCGGCAAGGTGCATCACAAGGCTCCGCTCTGAGGGCAAATCGAGGTGGATCGAGGCTTTCAACCCACGGGCCGGTTCGCTATTCCTGCCGCAACGCAAAGCCGAGGCCAAGGGGAGTACGCCATGAAATTCTTTGTCGATACCGCTGAGATTGATGCGATCCGCGAGTTAAACGATCTTGGCATGGTCGATGGCGTGACCACAAATCCTTCGCTGATCATGAAATCGGGGCGCGACATCAAAGAGGTCACGAAAGAAATCTGTGATCTCGTTGACGGCCCTGTTTCCGCCGAAACAGTGGCGCTGGACGCTGACGGCATGATCGCTGAGGGCCGCGAGCTCGCCAAAATCGCTGAGAATATCACAATTAAAGTCCCGCTAACTTGGGCCGGCCTGCAAGCCTGCAAGGTGCTGTCCAGCGAAGGCCGCATGGTCAACGTAACACTGTGCTTTTCGGCGAACCAAGCGTTGTTGGCGGCCAAGGCGGGTGCGACGTTCATCTCGCCGTTCATCGGCCGGCTGGACGATCAGAACATCGACGGCATGGAGTTGATCGAGGACATTCGAACAATCTACGATAACTACGATTTCGCGACGCAGATACTTGCCGCCTCGATCCGGTCTGCCAACCACATGAAAGAGGCTGCCTTGATCGGTGCCGATGTGGCAACCGCCCCGCCGGGGGTGATCAAAGCGATGGCAAACCATGTCTTGACCGACAAGGGTCTTGAAGGGTTCTTGAAGGATTGGGAAAAGACGGGTCAGAAAATTATCTGACCGTGTCAAACGGCGAGGTGTACTTGTGGGCACACCTGTTGATAAATCCTGAACAAACCCTCTATTCTGGATGAGCTTCATCTGCTAGAGTCCTGCCAAACAAATGAAAAGACCGAGGCAGGACAATGGAATTACAACGGGCAGATCTGCCTGACGATTGGCGTGAGCGGGTCCTTTCCGATCCCGAATTAATTCTCGAAGACCGCGACTTGATGCGCGTGCTGATTACAGCAAATGACCGTATGCTCGGGGGCAACGTCGTGGATATGCGCGGCATCGCGATGGAACGGCTTGAAGGGCGTCTCGAACGGCTCGAGGATACCCATCGCTCGGTGATTGCGGCAGCCTACGAAAACCTTGCCGGGACAAATCAACTCCACCGCGCAGTCCTGTTACTGCTGGATCAGCGCAGTTTCGGAGAGTTTTTGAAGGTCCTGCGCACGGACGTCGCCACGACGCTGCGGGTCGACCGCATCCGCTTGGTTCTGGAAAGCGCCGACGTCGAAGGCGGCTCTGCTCCCGGAGTGGACAAGGTCCAGGACGTGCTCAGCATCGTCCGGCGCGGCTTTGTCGATGACTACATCACAGGTGGCCGAAACATCCCGCAGCGGTCGGTCACGTTGCGCCAAACCGGCGACGATGCCGAGATGATATTTGGCGATGACGATGCATGGGTCCGATCAGAGGCGCTGATGCGCCTTGATCTCGGCGATGGTCGCTTACCCGGCCTTTTGGTGTTGGGCTCTGAGGACCCACATCAATTCCGGCCGAGTCAAGGCACCGATCTGCTGGCCTTTTTTTCGTCCGTCTTCGAGCGCTTGATGCGCCGGTGGTTGGGATAACGCCATGACCCAGGATGCACAAAACGAGCCACTCGCGCCGTCGCCAGCTGTGGCCGACCTTCTGAAGACTTGGCTGACGCATCTGACCGCCATCGACAGCGCAAGCCCGCGCACAATCCGAGCCTACGCGACCGACTTGCGGCGGTTTTTCGGATTTCAAACCGGACATCAAGGCGAGCCGATCGGGTTCGACGCGCTGCGCGGCATCACCACCCGCGATTTGCGGGCATGGATGGCATCGGAGCGCGCGCAAGGGGTCAGCGCACGCTCGCTCGCCCGGCGGCTATCTGCGGTCAAGAGCTTTTATCGCTGGTGGTCGGACCGTGAGGCGTTCGATGCAACCGCGATCTTGTCGATCCGAAGCCCTAAATATCAACGCCGCCTGCCTCGTCCTCTGCCGGAAGTTGCTGCAAAACAGATGATCAGCCAGATCGCGGAACAAGACGAACGGGAATGGGTCTCGGCCCGCGATACGGCTGTCATGACGTTGATGTATGGCTGCGGCTTGCGGATATCGGAGGCACTTGGGCTCACCGGCGCCGTCCTGCCCATGGGCGAGGTGCTGCGCATTCGCGGGAAGGGCAACAAGGAACGCGAAGTTCCCGTTTTGCCAACCGCGCGCGATGCGGTGATGCAATATGCGATGTTGTGCCCACATGTTCTTCGACCCAATCTGCCGCTTTTTCGTGGCATTCGCGGCGGTCCACTGAACCCGCGTCAAGTCTCTGGCGTGATGGCGCGCGCCCGGGCACAACTTGGCCTTCCCGCCTCGGCCACACCGCATGCGATGCGGCATAGCTTTGCCACTCATCTCTTGAATGCGGGCGGCGATCTGCGCGCCATCCAAGAGCTTTTGGGCCACGCTTCGCTGTCGACAACGCAAGCCTATACTGCGATCGACACCGGCCGATTGCTGGAAATTTATCGCGCCACCCACCCGCGCGCGGCGGAATAGCCGACCGCGCGCCGGCACAGCGTGGCCATTGCGCTTTTGCGCCCAAACGGGCATGACAGTTCGATGACACCGCGCCTGACAGCAATGGCCGTGCATGTCCTGACCGCCACCGGCGCCGGTCTGGCCATGCTTGCATTTCTGGCCGTCCAGGCCGGAGACTGGGCTATGATGTCGATCTGGCTGGCCGCGTGCTTTATTGTCGATGGCATTGATGGACCGCTGGCGCGGCGCTTTGACGTCACCGACCACGCACCAGAAATCGACGGCTCGACCCTCGATCTGGTGGTCGATTTTCTGACCTATGTGATTATTCCCACCTACGCGATCTATGCATCTGGCCTCTTGCCGCCAGGCATAGGCTTAGCGGCGCTGGTTTTAGTGCCCGTAGCAAGTGCGATCTATTTTGCCGATACGCGGATGAAAACCGAAGACTATTCGTTTATGGGCTTTCCAGGTTGCTGGAACATGGTCGCGCTTTCATTGCTGGTTCTGACCCCTCCGTGGGGGATCAGCGCAACGCTGATCGCGGGTCTGACTGTGGCGATGTTCCTGCCAGTTAAATTCATTCACCCCGTGCGCACGGCGCAATGGCGGGGACTGTCGCTGCCAGTGGCGATGATCTGGACCATTGGCATCATTTGGGCCGCGATGTCGGACTTTGCATCGAACCCAGCCCTGACCGTTCTGATCGGGGTGAGCTCGCTTTATATGTTGATCGCCGGCGCGCTCCAGCAAATCCTGGACTAATCCTTCGCGCGGATTTCCGTCGCAAGCGCTTCGAAGATGTCCGCATTGGCCGCTATCACATGGCCGTCATCCAAAAGGGATTGTCCGGTGCGCATAGGCTCAACCAAACCGCCCGCTTCGCGCACGATCAAAAGACCCCCGGCGATGTCCCAGGCACTCAGGTTATATTCCCAAAACCCGTCAAAACGGCCTGCTGCGACATAGGCCAGATCAAGCGCGGCCGCACCCCAGCGCCGCATTCCGGAGCATTGCGGCATCAGGCGCGCCAAATCGTTTAGCATCGCCGGCAGGTAGGTGCCGCCATCGGGCGGCAGCCCGGCACCAAAGACGCAATCGGCCAGCCGTTTCCGGCCCGACACCCGCAACCTTTGGGAATCATTTAGCCAAGCCCCCTGCCCTTTTTCGGCGTAAAACATCTCGTCCTTGACGGGATCGAAGACAACCGCCGACACGATCTCGCCCTTATGTTCCAACGCGATTGAGATCGCCCAATGCGGCATGCCATGCAGAAAGTTCGTCGTTCCATCGAGTGGATCGACAATCCAGCGGCGCGTCGGATCCTTACCAGGCTCGGAGCCGCTTTCCTCGCCCAGCCAGCCATAATTGGGGCGCGCATGTGTTAGCTCCTCTCTGATGATCGCTTCGGCGGCGATATCAGCCTTGGAGACAAAATCACCTGGCCCTTTAGCCGAAACCTGCAGGTTCTCAACTTCCTGGAAATCACGTCCGAGGCTTCGGCCCGCTTTGCGCGCGGCCTTTATCATCACGTTGAGATTGGCTGACCCTTGCATGCGCACGCTCCTGGTGTTGCAGCCGGTGCCATAACGCGCCGACCGCCCGGGGGAAAGGGGGGCATTTTCAAAACGCTGCGCGCCGCGACCGGTCGCTTTGGTTGCCCATCCATGCATCGGATCCGCGCCGCAAGCAAAACCGGCGCAGAATTGACAGACGTAACAAGTGGGTTAACTCGCCTCGCAATGATGACGCTGAACGCCAACCCGCGTCTTTGCGCCCGTGTCATGAGCGGAATGTTCGCGATCGTGCTTTTTGCGGGCGTTGCCGCCGCCGAGGAAGCCATGCAGCCACTTTTCGAAGATTTCGCCGCGGCACCAGAGACGCGATGGCACTACGTCGCCGATGGCGTCATGGGGGGCGTTTCACAAGGACAGTCAGAGATCGTCCGTCATGGCGAATATGCCGCCATACGGCTTTGGGGTCGCGTAAGCACGGACAACAATGGGGGTTTCATTCAGGTTCGACGCGATATCGCGGGCGGTTTGCCAAGTGGAGCGCAAGGCCTCCGGCTATCGGTGCGGGGCAACGGTGAGACATATTATGTCTTTCTGCGGACCCACGGCCTGACGCGGGTTTGGCACTCTTACCGGTTTTCCTTTACCGCGCCGGATCATTGGTCCGAAATCGAGATGAATTTTGCCGATTTCGTGCCCAGCCATGGTGATATGCCACCGAGTTTTGACACCCGTGACCTGCGCCGAATTGGGCTTGTCGCCTATGGCCAAGATTACGATGCGGACCTTACCGTCCGGTCGATCGCGGTCTACGACTAACGTCCGTCGAGCCGCTGCATCTTCGGCGGCTCGGTCCGCGCCAATCGCAAGATATGCGCCATATAGGGCTTCTCAACGTCTTCCGTCCGGGCGGCACCGTAAAGGCGCCGGGTGATCCCCTTTTCCGTCAAGGGCCGCGTGACATAGCTCGTATTGTTCCAAATGCCGCGCACGACCCAATCCGGCAAAACAGCAACGCCGCGCATGGAGGCCACCAAAAGCAATATCACCGCCGACAGCTCAACCTGACGGATCGCTTTGGGCTCAATGCCGGCGGGTATGAGAAGCTGGCTGAAAACATCAAGCCGGGGGCGCTCAACGGGATAGGTAATCAGCGTCTGGTCGGCAAAGTCTCGGGCCTCGATATAGGGTTTCTGCGACAGCGGATGTTCGGAGGCGGCGACAAAGACAGGTTCGTAGTCAAATAGCGGCGCGAAGGTCACGCCGGGCAAATCTTCGGGGTCAGACGAGATCACCAGATCAACGTCCTGGCGTTCGAGCGCCGGTAGCGCTTCAAACTGAAGGCCTGGGCGGATATCGACATCGACGTCCGGCCAGGCTTGGCGAAACGCTTCAAGCACGGGCAAAAGCCAATCAAAGCAAGCATGACATTCGATTGCGATATGCAATCTGCCGGATTTTCCCGCCCGCAGACCGACAAATTCATCCTCCAACGCGGCGATGCGGGGCAAGACGTCCTCAGCCAAGCGCAATAGCTTCAGACCGGCCGGAGACAGCCGCATCGGTTTTGACCGTCTGACGAATAGGGCCACCCCTGCCTGTGCCTCTAGTCCCTTGATTTGATGCGACAATGCGCTCTGCGTGATGTGTAGTCGGTCGGCCGCCCGCGCCAAGCCACCTTCTGCATGGATGGCCTGGATGGTCTTCAGATGACGAAACTCGATATGCATATGGGTCTCATGATGATCTTGAGTATTATGAATTTGTCTCAGCATCAATGTCCATGGCATTTCTGGGCGCGAAAGGATGTTCTGATGCCAACGCCCAAAATTTCGTTCGAGTTTTTTCCCCCAAAATCGCTCGAAGCCTCCTTTAAACTATGGGACACACTCGCCGTCCTGGCGCCGTTTCAGCCGGAATTTGTATCGGTGACTTACGGCGCGGGTGGCACAACGCGGGCCCTCACCCACGAAGCGGTCAAGGCCATTGGTGGCCATTTTGGTTTGAGGGTGGCCGCGCATCTGACCTGTGTCGATGCCACCGCGCCCGAGACACTTTCGATCGCGCAAAGCTATGCCGAAGCAGGTGTCCGCGACCTTGTGGCGTTGCGCGGAGATGCGCCAAAGGGGCGCAGCTTTGAGGCGCATCCAGGCGGGTTTCAATCCTCGATCGAACTTGTCGAAGCCTTGGCGAAGACCGGACAGTACAACATCCGCGTCGGTGCGTATCCGGACCTGCATCCCGACTCTGCGTCGATGGTGGACAACGTCGCTTGGCTCAAGCGCAAAATCGACGCCGGCGCGACCGCCGCAATTACGCAGTTCTTTTTCGACGCCGAGACGTTTTTGCGTTTCCGCGATGCCTGCGGGCGCGCCGGCATCTCAGCGCCGATCATTCCGGGCATCCTCCCTGTCGAAAACTGGCCCGCCGTGTATCGGTTTGCACAGCGGGCGAGAGTAGAGGTGCCCAATGCTCTGCGGCAAGCGTTCAAAACGGCGATGCGCGATGATCGGGCTCGCCTTTTTGCTACGGTGCAAGCCACGTCGTTATGCACGACACTCATCGATGAGGGCGTGGACCATCTGCATTTCTACACGCTCAACGCACCTGATTTGACCCGCGATGTCTGCGCCGCACTCGGGATTGCGCGCCAGATTTCTCTCTCAGAGGTTGCGTAACGCGGCGTCGCACGTGCGATCATGACTTGCGCTGACAGGCCCGGCCTGATCCGATCCGCCCCAGGGGAACGAGCAGAACGCATGGCGGAACAGTTTTTTGCAAAATCGACGGAGGAGCTGACGGATCCTGACGCTCTATCCTCCAAATCCGGGCTGGAATTCATGCAGGCTGTCCTCGACGGTACGCATCCCATGCCACCGATCTGCAAGCCGATGAACTTTCAGTTGGAAAAGGTCGCGCCCGGCCACGCGGTTTTTCTTGGCGCGCCAGAGTTTGCGCACTGCAATCCCATGGGCGGTGTACATGGCGGCTGGTACGGAACCTTGCTGGACAGCGCGATGGGATGCGCGGTCATGACATGCGTGCCGAAAGGGATGGTCTACACAACGCTTGAGTATAAGGTGAACATCGTGCGGCCCATACGCGTCGGTACCGACATTGTGGCTGAGGCAAAGGTCAGCCATGCCGGGCGGTCGACCGGTGTGGCCGAGGGCACCATCCGTGGGGCTTCCGACGGACAGCTCTATGCCACAGGCTCGACAACATGCATCATTATGACGCTTGATAAGCCCGATCAGCGGTCATGAATTGACGCAAGCCCGCAATTCAGGCAGGGCTGTTGGCTCATTCACCCGCGACAGGAGGCCAACATGATCGCGCCGGTCATGCCGAACTACAACCGCACGCCGCTGAACTTCGCCCGTGGCGAAGGTGCTTGGCTTGTGGAGGCAGACGGCCGACGTTTTCTGGATTGCGCCGCCGGGATCGCAGTGACCGCTTTGGGGCATAGCCATCCGCGCTTGGTTGCAGCGCTCAAGGACCAGGCTGACAAGCTGTGGCATCTATCAAACCTCTACACTGTGCCGCAACAGGAACGGCTGGCGCAGTTGCTGGTCGATCACAGCTTTGCCGACACGGTGTGTTTTTGCAATTCCGGGACCGAAGCGGGCGAGCTGGCACTGAAGATGGCGCGCAAGTATTGGGATGCACAAGACGCACCCGAGCGGACCACCGTGATCACATTCGAGGGCAGTTTTCATGGCCGGTCGATGGCGATGATCTCTGCCGCCGGCGCGGAGAAGCTTGTGAATGGTTTCGGCCCGCTTCTGCCAGGTTTCGTGCAACTGCCGTTCGGCGATCTTGAAGCGCTGCGCGTGGCGGCCGCGAAACCGGATGTGGGCGCCATCATGGTCGAGCCGATCCAAGGCGAAAGCGGTATCCACCCCTTGTCCGACGCCGATCTGCGCGCCTTGCGGGCGCTTTGCGACGAACACGGACACCTGTTGATTCTGGACGAGATCCAATGCGGCATGGGCCGGACGGGTCGATTGTTTGCGCATGAATGGGCGGGCATTCAGCCCGACATCATGATGATCGCCAAAGGGATCGGCGGCGGCTACCCGCTGGGCGCCGTTTTGGCGACCGAAGCTGCGGCGACACCTATGGGCCCCGGCACGCATGGGTCCACCTATGGCGGCAACCCACTGGGCTGCGCGGTTGGCGCGGAGGTTGTGGAAATCATGACTGAGGCCGGGTTTCTGGACGGCGTCAACCGCCGAGCTGGCCATTTCCGCCAGGCGCTAGAAGGGCTCGTCGCGGCCCATCCGGATGTGTTTGAAAAAGTGCGTGGTGCCGGTCTGATGCTCGGCCTTGTGTGCCGCGCACCGAACACGGACGTGATTGCCGCAGCTCTTGCTGAGCAATTGCTTACCGTCCCAGCAGGCGACAATGTGGTCCGGATCTTGCCACCGTTGGTGATCTCCGAGGCGGAGATTGACGAGGCGGTAACCCGTCTCGACCGCGCGGCTGGCGCGATTGAGGCCACCCGATCCGCCGCGGAGTAAAGACGCGGTTTCTCCCAACATCCACATCGTTGCGTTTCGGGCCCTTGGCCCTCGCAACCTGACCGATTAGATATCCAAATGAACCACTTCCTTGACATTAACAAGACAGAACCATCCCAGCTGCGCGCAATACTGAAGAATGCCGCAGAGATGAAAGCAGCACGGGCAGATAGGCCCAAAGGGACGCCCGATGACCACCAGCCCTTGGCGGGGCGCGTTGTCGCGCTGATTTTCGAAAAGCCCTCGACGCGGACCCGTGTCAGTTTTGACGTTGGCGTTCGACAAATGGGAGGACAGACCCTGGTTCTGTCAGGGGGTGAGATGCAGCTTGGGCATGGTGAGACGATTGCGGACACGGCCCGAGTGATGTCGCGTTATGTTGATCTGATCATGATCCGGACATTCGAAGAAGACACGTTGCTTGAAATGGCCGATCACGCGACAGTTCCGGTGATCAACGGGCTGACCGACCGGTCGCACCCCTGCCAAATCATGGCCGATGTCATGACGTTTGAAGAACATCGCGGCCCGATTGCAGGCAAAAAGGTGACCTGGTGCGGCGACGGCAACAACGTCTTTGCCAGCTTCGCCCATGCAGCGGGCCAAATGGGTTTTGATCTCACCTTCTCGGGCCCGGAAACGCTCGACCCCGAAGCCGTGTTTATCGACGAGGCGCGCAAAAAAGGCGCGCGGATTTCAATCGATCGCGACCCTATTTCAGCGGTGCGCGATGCAGATCTGGTGGTCGCCGACACATGGATATCGATGCATGATAGCCAAAGCGCCAAGGAACGACGTCACAATCAGCTCAGGCCCTATCAGGTCAACGAAGCTTTGATGGCCCATGCAAGCCCCGGCGCATTGTTCATGCATTGCTTGCCGGCTCATCGCGGAGAAGAGGTGACAAATGCCGTCATGGATGGCCCACAATCGGTCATCTTCGATGAGGCTGAAAACCGGCTGCACGCACAAAAGGCAATCATGCGATGGTGCTTGGGCGTGTGATGCCGGCGCCCGCGCAAGCCATTCTATTCATGGTCGGCAGTTCGCTTTTCGTGGCTGGAACGACGCTTTTGGCAAAATCGCTCGGGACTGGACATTTCGGCACCGTGGAGATTGGGCAAGCCTTGCATCCCTTTCAGGTTACGTTCGGGCGCTTTTTCTTTGCGTGGCTTTTGGTCTGCGTCGTTGTCGCGGCCGTTCGGCCGCGCTTTACCCGTCCGGCATGGCCGCTGCATGTCGCACGGACGTTGTGTGGGTTGTCGGGCGTGACGCTCTTGTTCGCGGCCGCCGCTGTGATCCCACTGGCTGATGCGACGGCCATTTCGTTTCTCAATCCTATTTTCGCAATGCTGCTTGCGATCCCGCTCCTGGGTGAACGGGTCGGAAAATGGCGCTGGATCGCGGCCGCAATCAGCCTTATCGGCGCATTCGTTTTGATGCGCCCAGGAGCTGACGGTTTACAGATTGGCACACTTTTGGCACTGGGCGCCGCCGCAATTTTGGGGCTAGAGGCCATCTTCATCAAACGTCTCTCGGGTGGCGAGGCACCGCTTCAGATATTGATCATCAGCAACTCGATCGGTCTTGGCATGATCTCGCTTTTGGTTATCCCGGTTTGGCAAGCGCCGAGCCCTGCGCAATGGCTCTGCCTTGCCGGGTTAGGGTTTTTAATGGCAAGCGCGCAATTCTGTTTTGTCAACGCGGTATCCCGAGAAGATGCGAGTTTTGTCACACCGTTTTTTTACCTCACTTTGGTATTTGCTGCGATCTTCGACTTGGCCATTTTCGGAGTTCTGCCAGAACGGATGAGCTTTTTGGGGATCGGGTTCATCTTGGTGGGAGCCGCCGTTTTGGCATGGCGCGGGACACGATCACCGAAGAACGCACTTGGCTGACTTGTATCCTCGCGCCCGCCGGTTAGAATAGGTCTTCAAACTGTCGATGCCCGTTCCCATATCGACAAACTTCAGGTGGGCACAGACAGGTCAGCAAAGATGCAGGAGAACGTAATGTCCTGGACCGACGAACGGGTCGAGACACTCAAAAAAATGTGGTCCGAGGGTCAGTCAGCGAGCCAAATCGCCAAGGAGCTCGGCGGCGTGACGCGCAATGCGGTCATCGGCAAAGTGCACCGACTGGGCTTGTCGAACCGTACGTCGCCGCAAACCGCTAAACCGACGAAAGATGCGGAGACGAAGTCCGCACCGGCGGCGGGGCGAGACATACCAGAATCGGCACCCAGACGCCCTGAACCGGCCGCTGCGAGCGAAGAGGCGCCAAAACGCATGACCAATGTCACACCTTTGCGCAAACCCGTCGTGCCGGCAGGCCAACCGTTGCCGCCGCAACCTTCGGCGAATGAAATCAGTCCCGAAGCGCTTGCCAAAGTGTCCGAGATTGAAAAAAAGGCGCGCAAGATCAGCTTGATGGAGCTGACGGAGCGGACCTGCAAATGGCCAATCGGCGACCCCGCAACCGAAGATTTCTTTTTCTGTGGCCTACCGGTTCAGCAAGGAAAGCCGTATTGCGAGGCCCATGTCGGCGTTGCGTTCCAACCGATGAGCGCCCGGCGCGACCGACGGAGGTGATTGAGCGCGAGGCTTAAGCGCTTCGTAACCTTGTTTGGGGAAGGATGCGGCAGCTCCGCGTCATTCCCGCAAAGGTTCGATGTCCGCACACCTCCAATCTGGCCCGGTCATTGGTCGACCCGATGCAGCAGCCTCGCCTGCGCGACCCGAGGGGCCAGGACCTGACGGTCGGCGCGGGTATCACCACGGCCATTTGCGGGCCGCATTGATCGAAGTCGGGCTGGAGATACTTGAGACAGAAGGGCTTCACGCGCTGACCTTGCGCGCTTTGGCCGCGCGTATCGGGGTCAGCCACACGGCGCCCAAAAACCACTTCGAAAACGTGCGCGCGCTTTGGTCTGCGCTCGGCACCGAAGGGTTCTGGCGGCTGGGTAAAACGCTGAAGGATTCGACAAAGGGCAACGGCCCAAGGCAGGAAAAGCTCCGCAATGTCGCGCGGTCCTACGTTGATTTTGCGCTGAGCCAGCCGGCGTTGTTTCAACTGATGTTCTCACCCTTTCATTGCGACAAAGACGACCCGATGCTGGCAGAGGCCGAAGCTGCGGCCGAGGCCATCTTTGCCGAGCTTGCCGGCGGTCTCGATTGGTCGCGAAATCACGCACCTTTTGGTCATCAACGAACTGAGTGGATGCTGTGGTGCTACATGCACGGCTACGCGATGCTCGCGATTTCGGGACGGCTCGAACGGGATGCCCAAGGTCGTCCGATCCACGATGTGCTGAAAGTCATGCCGACCTTTGACTACGGCCGGTAGGCCACAATCTCCGGTTTCGGATCGTCGGGGGCCGCCCGGTAAGACACGCAACGAAATGGCCCCTGACCGGAGGCTCAGCAGCCAATTTCTCGATCCAAAAGCCCCGTTTCAACCAACATACAGCGATCCCGAGCCTCGAAATAATAACCACGCGCATACCACATCA
>JBCDBR010000042.1:0-23178 GCA_039183205.1 Pseudomonadota bacterium
CCGACGCGGTGATCATCAAAACGTTCGGGCCCGGCGAAAACAGCCCGACAAAAACGAAAACAATCACCGGGTCGATCATGCCAAAAGGTCGTCGCGTGTCATCGAAAAATTGCTGCCGATCCACATGGCTTCCAGTTCGGCAAGTTTCCGTCCTAGTTCCGGGCCTTGATACCGGGGCATCAGGTCGTTCGCGCGAACCGGGAATTCGGCTGCTGCCCCTGTCGCCACGTCGGCGATATCGCGTGGGTTGAACGGCGACCCGAGCATTGCGGCGCGAAGCAAAACGATGTCGCGGCCCAAGCCTTGACCGAATTTGTAGCCCAAAGCCGCCGGCGCAATCCCAGATCCGATGCCATGTCTCAGGACCTCAAGATCGCGGGCATCTGTTTTTGACAGTCGCAGATGCGCGGCGGTGTCTTCCCCCCCAAGGGCTGCAAGGCGCCGTAGCCAATCAGGCGCAGCCCCCGCCTGTTGCTCTACCGCCTCAAGCAAGGTTTCTGTACTTGGGTCCGCACCGGGTAGAATATGCACCAAAACGCCACAATGGCCCATCGTTGCCAAAGCCGAACTGGCAGATCGGGCTAAAAGAAGCTTCCGCATCTCCTGCCCAATCCTCTCACGCGAGATGGTTTCGAGCCCTGCCGACATCTCCGCGACCGCGGCGAGCGCATCTGCGTCAAAGCCGGGCGCCGCATACCAGGCGTGAAAGCGGAAAAACCGCAAAATCCGAAGATAATCCTCTCGAATGCGGTCCTCTGGGGCGCCAATGAATCGAAGAACCCTTGCCTCGAGATCAGCGATGCCCAACCCCGTGGGGTCGCGCACGTATCCGTTCGTGTCGGCGTAAAGCGCGTTCATGGTGAAATCGCGCCGCATCGCGTCTTCGAGGATTTGGTCGGAAAAGGCCACAACGGCGCGGCGGCCATCGGTTTCGACGTCTTTTCGAAAGGTCGTCACCTCAACCGACTTTTCGGCGGCCACCAAAGTCAATGTCCCATGCGCGATACCGGTGGGCACAGCTTTGATCTGTGCGGCTTGCGCCAGTTCAGCAACTTCGTCGGGCAAGGCGCTTGTGGCGATGTCAATGTCGCTGACAGGTGCACCGAGCACGGTGTTGCGTACGCATCCGCCGACAAAAAAAGCCTGGTGGCCCGCCTGGGCCAATATTTCCATGACGGTCCGCGGCCCGGCCTCGCTCAGCCACGGTGCATCGAGTTTCATTGCAAAACGCGGTCGGCCAATGCCTTCAGCATCCGCGCAGTCGCGCCCCAAATGTAGTAAGGACCGTATGGCACGGCGAAATAGGACCGCCAATGACCTCGCCAGCGGCGACGCTCGATCCGGTAATTCTGCGGATCGAGCAAAAAGCCAAGCGGCACGGCAAAAACCTCCGCAACTTCGCCAGGCTGCGGGACAGGCACGAATGTGTCCGTGATGCGGGCCAAGACAGGGGTGACGGTGTAGCCGGTGACGGTTTCATGCGGCGGCATCGTTCCTAAAACGTCCGACGCATCCAGCGCGATTTCCTCGCGCGCTTCGCGCAGGGCCGCCGCGATCGGGCCATCGTCGGTGTCATCCACTTTGCCACCTGGAAAGGCAATTTGACCTGGGTGGTGTTTTAGGTGGCTGGCACGTTTGGTCAGCACAATGCTAGGCACGGGAGATGTCTGATCAATTGCGATCAAGACCGCGGCAGGCCGCAATTTGCGACCTTCAGGCAGCACAACGTCGGCATTGAGATCATAATCCGACGATGGCCGCCCAGGCGCCTTAAGCGCCCGAGCTAAGGTCGATGCATCGAATGTCACGCCTCAGGCCCCGACTGCGCTTCGAAGCCAAGCGTGCGCGGGTCGAATTCGTAATGCGCGCCGCAAAATTGGCAATCCGCGGTCACGATGCCCTCATCCGTTGTCATATGCGCGATATCGCGCGCCGAATAGATCGACAGCGATTGCCGGACTTTGTCGGACGAACAGGTGCAGCCGAACTCCACCGGTTGTGCGTCAAAGACACGCGGGCCTTCTTCGTGGAACAGGCGTACCAACAAGTCCGTCGGTGCGACATGCGGACCGATCATCTCCAAGGGCTCGACCGTATCGAGCAGTAGGTTAGCCCGCCGCCACGCCTCGCCGTCGGCGTCGTCTAAGAAGTCTTCCGCCGCCAAAAGGCCATCTGTGCCTGACGGTTGATCGCCTGGCCGCGCCGGCGCCTCGGGCATCAATTGCAGCATGACACCACCCGCGCGCCATGTTTCACGCGTGCCGGGTTCGCTCGATTTGCCGAAGCTCAGCGCAAAGCGCGTGGGCAGCTGCTCAGATTGCGCAAAGTAGGCCTCCGCGCATTCTTTGAATGCAGTGCCCGCGATCGGCGTGATGCCTTGATAGGGGGTCGTCCCTTCGCCCTGATCGATCAGAATCGCAAAATAACCTTTGCCGACCTGAGGAAATACCGGACCATCCGGGATGAGCCGATCTGTATCGAAACTAGCAAAGGCCCGCATCCGCGCGGGAGACCCGTCTTCGCCCGGCGCAAAATAGTCCGTTGCAATCAGGCGAATGGGCCCGTCCCCACGGACTTGCAAGGACAGTTTCCACCGCAATTTGATCGTTTGGCCGATCATCGCCGTGAGCAGCGCCATTTCCGCAACAGCGGCCTCGACGGCGGCTGGATAGTCATGTTGGGCCAGAATGCGTTCCAACGTGCTGTCAAGCCGCGCCACCCGTCCACGAATGTCCGAACGGTCAAGTTGAAACGGCAACACGGTATCGTCCCAAGCGATTTTGGTGGTCAAGGTCATGGCGGCCTCTGCGCGTCTGTTCGATTGATCTATCGCGGCGATATAGGAGGCGTAAACCAATTGCAAAAGCACCCCTAAATGGGGACAAAGGATAAATGCCGGGGCAGGCCCCTGCGCAAAACAGGGCCAGGGCGATGAAAATCCTGATCGTGCATCAAAATTTTCCCGGACAATACAAGCACATAGTGACGTGGTTGGCGTCCCGGGCAACGCAGGTTGTCGCCCTGTCGCAACGCGATGCGCCACCCATCAAAGGCGTAACGCATATCCGGTATGAACCGCATCACAAACCTGCAAAAAACGCTTATGCGCTGACCAGCTATTGGGAAGAATGCGCGGGCAACGGATACGGGGTTGTCCGCGCCGCACAGAAGCTTGCCGAAGATGGCTTTGCGCCCGATCTGGTGCTCGGGCATATCGGATGGGGGGAGCTTACCTTCCTGAAGCAGGTTTGGCCGGCCACAAAGATCTTGGGGTATTTTGAGTATTTCTATTTGGCCTCGGGTGGCTCGGTTGGCTTTGATCCGGAATTTCCAGCATCAGCCGACGCACCCTTTATCATGCATGCCCGCAACGCGGTGAATTTCGCGAATATTCAAACGGTTGACTTGGGCATGTCGCCCACGCATTGGCAACGCAACACATTCCCTGAGAGCTTTCATGACAAGCTCTTTGTGTGCCATGACGGCATTCGCACCGATCAGTTGCACCGCGACCAAAATGCCGCTTTGCCCCTGGGTCGGCTTGGACGCTCGGTCACCCATGATGATGAGATCTTCACCTACATGGCGCGCAACATGGAACCGGTGCGTGGCTTTCATCAATTCATGCGCGCATTGCCGAAAATTCTGGCGGCGCGTCCAAATGCGCGGGCCATCGTCGTTGGCGGCAACGACACGTCATACGGGAAAAAGTCGGGTGATGAGGGCGGGTATCGCGGCCAGATGGAAAGCGAGGTCGGTCATCTCATCGATTGGGACCGCGTGCACTTTATCGGCAAGGTGCCCTATGCCGATTTTTGTCGCGTCATTCAGGTTTCCCGCTGCCATATCTACCTGACCGTTCCATTCGTTCTTTCATGGTCGATGTTGGAAGCGATGGCGATGGAGGCGACGATCGTGGCCTCAGATGTCCCGCCCGTGCGCGAAGTCTTGCAGCACGGGGAAACCGGCATTTTAACGGATTTTTTTGATGCCGACGCGCTTGCGGCGAAGGTTATTGATGTATTGGAGCGGCCCGGGGATTACGCCCATCTTGGCCCCAAGGCGCGGGCCCATGTCGTCGAACACCACGATTACACAACGAGAAGTCTGCCAGAACAGGTGCGGCGCATGAACAGCCTTCTGCCCCGCAGTCTTCAGCTTGCCTGAACGGCGCAGATGGCTTTGCGCTTGATTTGCCGGCCTGGCCAAGCCAGGGTTCGGGTATGGTGATGCAATTCGGTACCAGCGCGCCGCAGAAAGCGCAGGACACTGTGGCGTTTGATCGGCGAGAGCTCAGCACAATCTTGGGGATCTATGGCCGCATGGTATCGGCTGGAGAATGGCGCGACTACGGGATGTCATTTCTAAGCGAAGTTGCTGTATTTTCCATTTTCAGACGCACCGCGGAGCAGCCGATTTATCGCATCGAAAAACGGCCAAAGCTGCAATCGCGTCAAGGGATGTACGCACTGATCGGCATGGACGGACGTATCCTCAAACGCGGGCACGATCTGAAAACGGTTCTGCGCGTTCTGGAGCGCAAGCTGATCCGAGCCGTCGAATAGCCAATCAAAGTCGCCGCCGGGCGATCACCGAACCTTCGCCCTGCTCTTCAATACGATTTGCGGCTTCTCGGAGTGGCTCGTAGGCAACCGCCATATGACCAGCATTGGCATGCAGGAGCATGCGGTCATTGGCCATCAACCCGACATGGCCCTCCCAAAACACGAGATCGCCGCGACGCAGCGGCTCTCCGCGATCCAAATCCCGGCCAAGTGCCGCCAATTGTTGATCACTGTCGCGCGGGCAGGATTGGCCACAGGCCAAAAGTGCCATTTGCACCAAGCCAGAACAATCGATCCCCCACCGGCTGTTGCCGCCCCAAAGGTACGGCGTGCCAAGAAATAGATCCCCGACGCCGACCGGATCGTTATAGCGCGCCTTGAGCGGCTGAAGGTGGGCTGATGGCACCCAATGCCCGGTATGGATGCGCCTGAACGCGCCGCGGGTCGTTGTCACATTCACCCTTGCGCCAAAAAAAATCGAAACATCCGGTGGCGCTTTGATATTTGGTTTGGGGTAGAGATGCGTGGCCGGCGCGGATACCCAGTGAGTGGCTTCAACGGGCTCTGTCAGGGCCCCAGAATTGACGTAACCCACATAGCCATCGCGTTCGGCTTGGCCGAAGGAAACGCCATCGCGCGACTCAAGGACCAAAAATCGCTCACCAAACAGGAGTTGGCTGGCGCGGCCACCCTTGGGCGCATCGAGAACGTTGGCCATCGGCTGTTGCACCATGGTCCAACGACCTTCGACATAGCGCTCGGCCGTGACCTGACCCTGAAGCGAGACATGCGCAACGCGGCCATTGGCCGGAGAAACGCGTGGGTCACTCACGCGCCTAGGACCTCGGGCATCGCCGCATAAAGCGCGCGCGCACCCTGCATCAACCCGCCTTTCGGTCTTCCTGGAGCGGCTGTTGCGCTCCAACCATAGACATCGAAATGCACATAGCGCGGATGATTGTCGGTAAACCGGCGCAGGAACAAGGCGGCCGTAATGGCGCCGGCCATGCCACCTTTCGGAGCGTTGTCGAGATCGGCAATCCCGGGCTCGATCAGCGCTTCGTATGGCGTATGGAACGGCAGCCGCCAAACCGGGTCCGCCGCCGTGCTGCCGGCCAGGGCCAAAGCGGCTGATAGGCGTTCGTCATCGGTAAAATAGGGCGCGATATCGCCCCCAACAGCAACACGTGCAGCACCTGTCAGCGTGGCCATGGAGACCAAAATGTCAGATGGTTCTTCGACGGCATAAGCCAGCGCGTCGGCAAGCACCAAGCGACCTTCGGCATCCGTATTATTGATCTCGACGCTCATCCCGTTGCGCGCCACAAAGATATCGCCCGGTCGAAACGCATTTCCCGCCACGGCGTTTTCAACGGCCGGGATCAACACGCGCAAACGGCATATTATGCCTTCGGCCAAGATCATCTGGGCAAGACCCAGGACATTGGCTGCGCCGCCCATGTCCTTTTTCATAAGACCCATGGATGCGCCCGGTTTCAGGTTCAAGCCGCCGGTGTCAAAACACACGCCCTTGCCGACCAGCGTGATCGACGGGCCGGCGGATCCGTGGCTCAATTCGATGAGCCTCGGTGCGCGATCGCTGGCGCGGCCAACCGCGTGGATCAATGGAAAATTCGCCGACAGCAACTCCGTGCCGCGAATGACCCGAATATCCGCGCCAAAGGCTGCGGCAAGGTCACGGACTGTCTTTTCAAGCCCATCTGGGCCCATGTCTTCAGCCGGGGTGTTGATCAAATCGCGCGTCAGGGCCTCACCTGCGGCAAGGCGCTCGATCTTCGCGCCATCGACACCCTCTGGCGCCACCAATTCGGCGCCCGGATTCGATGGCCTGACGTAACGATCGAAGCGGTATCGCGCGAGGAGATACCCTAAGGCGATTTCATCATCGGCCTGCCCGTCGATGCGGTAAGTGGCGCGCGGGAGCGCCGCAATCGCAGCACCTACAGCAAATCGCTTACGCGCGCGGGCAGCCGGCGTGCCCATGCCGATCAGGACCGCGGCGGCCCCGCCCTTGTCGTCAGGCAAGATGCACTTGGCGCCAAGTCCGCCTTTGAAACCGTTGAATTCCGCCCAAGCCGCTTGCGCCGACGGCAAGGTTTTCAGAACGGCGTCCGCAGTCGCGCCATCCACAAGTTGGATCGGGATTGCGCCAGTATCGGTCGCAGAGAATGACAGCGCCATCGGGTCCCCTTTCGTCGGGCGAAACCTTAACGCGCCGGGCCGGGGCCGCAAGGGCGGCTGTCAGACGATCTGGTCGTCTAAATCAAAGATTGCGTGGATCGATCTATCGCCCACGCGGTAAAGCCGGGCGAGCGTCGCAGAAAGCGCGACCGGATCACCGACCGCGAGGCAATGGCGGACATCATCGGCAACACGGGCCAAGGTCGACATGCCGATCCGATCCGCCGCCGCGGTCAGCTTGCTCAATTGCCGGGCCATGGTGCGATCGCTTACGTTTTGACGATCGGGCGCGATGTCACGTAGCAATTGACCGATGATCCGCAAGGCCTCGGCGGCCTCGTTTTCGGCCTCCGCCTCCCCCTTCTCTTGGCACAATGCCTCCAACCGCTCAGGGTCGAACCGCGCAACTTCCCGATCAATTTCCAAACGGACAGGGTCATTCATCCCGTCACTCCACTTCTCCACGTCACCCGCGAAAAAGATGGGCGTGTTACATGAAAATTGCATTAGTGCGGGGGGATAAAACGCCTTCAAGTTGAAATAGGATGTAGCAAAATGGCATGTGCGCCGGTCGCGAGGCCTGGCGTTCGGTCACAACGCAGATGGTTGATCCAATTAAATCGAACAGTTTGATAGTTTTATACTTAAAGGATTGTGAACGGAGCGGTCCGACCGCGCGTTTCGGGCCTCCACTTCCATCACAAGAAGCAATTCATAGCGAAGAAACAACACGGCGGCTTTTGGCCCTAAGCCCCTATACAAAAAAGATTTCTAGCCAAGGCGCCTTAGTGCAAGATGCGTCGGGTTCAGCACATGGCGGGCGGCGCTTGATGCAGTCGCGCGGCACTGGACCGGTGCCAACCTAAGGGCTACAGCGCGGTTTGACCTCGACGTCCACACGGGTTAGCCCGCCGCCGTGGCCGAGGAAGGGACCGCGATGGATAACTTATTTGCACTTGCCGCAGACAACCTGTTGTCTCCCATCATCTTGTTTTTTGGGTTGGGTTTTTTTGCAGCTTTTGCCCGATCTGATCTGTCTGTGCCTGAGGCCGTGGCCAAGGGCATGTCGCTCTATCTGTTGTTCGCTATCGGATTTAAGGGCGGTGCTTCGGTCGCAGACCATGGCATTGATGGGCGCTTGATCAGCGCGCTTGTTGCCGGTGCTGTGTTGTCCTTTCTCATCCCGTTTCTGGCCTTTGCGCTCTTGCGCGTACTGAGCAAGCTTTCCACCATCGATGCCGCCGCCGTCGCGGCGCATTACGGCTCTATATCGATCGTCACGTTCGTTGCCTCAAGCTCTGTCGTGGACAGCGCGGGCCTCGATCCTGAAGGCTACATGGTGGCCGTCGCCGCCGTAATGGAAGCGCCCGCGATCCTGTCGGCGCTTTGGCTGGTCGCGCGCTCGGATGGGGGCGGGCGCATGGAAGCGGGATTGATCCGAGAGATTTTGCTGAATGGCTCCATCGTACTTTTGGTGGGTTCGTTCCTGATCGGGTTCGTCACCGGCGCCGAGGGCTTGGCGATGATTGCACCGTTTATCGTGACACCTTTCAACGGTGTCTTGTGTCTCTTTTTACTGGATATGGGACTGGTTGCGGGGCGGGGCTTGCGCGCCGCGCGCGCCGATCTTCGACCGCCGCTTTTGGCCTTTGGTTTGATCATGCCGCCCATTGGCGCCGCGGTCGGTCTTGTCGCGGGGCTCCTGGTTGGCCTTTCGCCCGGTGGGCTGGCGCTGTTGATGACCTTGTCGGCATCGGCGTCCTACATCGCCGTTCCAGCGGCAATGCGTGTCGCGCTACCCGATGCAAATCCGTCGATCTACCTTACGCTCTCGCTCGGCGTGACCTTCCCGTTCAACCTTACGCTCGGTATCCCGGCTTATCTGGCCGTGGCCCAGGCCATTTCTGGAGGCTAACCCGCCATGCAAACGCACGACGCAAAACGTGTGGAAATCATCATCGAGGCCGTGATGGAACGGCGCCTGACCGACGCGCTTTCAGAGGCCGGCGTGACAGGGTACACCGTGCTGCCGGTCCTTGGTGGATCAGGTCGGTCTGGCCAATGGAGCCGTGAGGGCCAAGTCGGCCGCGCCGCCGGCATGGTTTCCGTCATCTGCTTGATCCGACCGGACCGGCTCGACGCGCTTTTGGATGCAGCCTTCGCCGTGGTGGACCGCCATATCGGCGTGGTCAGCATTTCCGAGGCCCAGGTCGTGCGGGCCGAGCGGTTTTGACATGAACGTGCCGTAGGGCCAAAGTACCGTTGTCCCGAACAACGGAGGTCCAATATGATTGCCGTGTACATTTTAATTGCGATCGTTGCGGTGTTTTTGATCGGCGCCTATCTGCGGCCACGCTATGTCCAGGTGGAACGGCACACTGAAATCGCAGCAGCGCCTGAGGCCGTGTATGCCCATGTCTCGTCCCTTAAAGCATTCCATGAATGGTCGCCTTGGACGGGGCGTGACCCCAACATGGAGGTGACCTGGTCAGGTCCGGATCAAGGGGTCGGCAATGTTATGGAGTGGCGCTCGGACGTTAAAGGGGTAGGCAACGGGCGCCAAGAGATCACCGAAGTCGATGAAAATCGCCAGGTGAAAACAGCGCTTGATTTCGGGTCGATGGGCACCGCGGAGGCGTGGTTCGATCTTGTCCCGAAAGGCGACGGCGCCACCCGGGTCACCTGGGGCCTAAACGCCGATATGGGCAACAACCCAATGGGGCGTTGGTTCGGGATGATGATGGATAAATGGGTGGGCGCCGATTACGAAACGGGTCTATCGAACCTCAAAGCGCGGGTTGAAGGCGGATAGGGGCGTCCGACGACAACGCGCCAGACGCCTCCGTCCAAAACGCAGCCCTGTTCACTCGCGCCAGTTGAGCGCTTGGTCTTCGGGCCAACGAAACTCAAAGGACAGATCGATCGTTGCATCCGCGTTGGGCGCCAGGGTCAGATCCCAGGCGTAGGCGCCACGAATATCCTCCCAAGCAGTGTCGTTGGGTGCGAGAGAGCTTGTGACGTCAATCTCCAGCTCCTCCTGCTCGGAATAGGGCGTTGCGTAAAGCAGTTGCAGCTCAACGGGTTCGCTGGACAAGTTCTCTGCGGTGATTTCGAACCGGCGCAACTCGATCGAAGAATTCACGAACACGCCACGGTCGCCGGTATCGCGGCTGAGATCCGTCCACGTCAATTGGATATGATCAAGCGGGCCGAAGGGCAATTCGACAGCCGAGCCGTTGGCAACCAGCGGTATGTCGTGGTTTCCGATCATCGCGCCGTCGCGAATAAGCATAGCTTGGCCAGGCAAGATCGGCCGACCCGTCGTGTTTTCCATCTCAGCAACGAGGAAGGCGGTGCTGTCCTGACGCGGAACCGCGCGGTTGACCAGATCAACGTCCAGGGATTCCATACCGAATGGTAAGGCCACGCGAGCACCGCTGGTGAGGGAGACAGGCTCAGGAATGTCGAACGTGAGGCTAAGGCCCAAGCTTTGCCCGATCGGTTCGTATGTGGGCGCGGCGAATAACTCGGGCAGAGCGTCATGATCGCCAAGCACCGAACTCCCTTCCACGCCGGCACGCAATAGGTCTGCGACTTGTCGGGGCTCGTAAATTGAAGCAAGTCCATCGCCAATGAAACCCGGCTGCAAGGGACGGTCTGGATCATTTGTCGATAACTGCACTGCGACGTTGTCAAAGCTTAGATTGGTAACGACTTCGACTTCTGCAATTTGTCCCAATTCCAAGGTTCCACGCTCCGTATCGAGGTGCATTTCGTAGCGTGGCACCCAAGATGCACGCGCGGTGCGCTGCGTCAGTTCCAATGCCACTTGTCCGCCAACGGCTACGTCTGCTTCGATGGCCCAGACGGCAATGTTCTCCTCAAAGGGGCGTAGATCGGCTAATGTCGCGTTCGCCCAGGTCAGGTCAGTCTCGGCTGCGTGCAATGCATCGCGCGTCTCCTCACCTGCGCTTTGCGCTGACAATAGCGCGGCCTCTGCGGCGAGGATCGCATCTGCCAGCGCCGTGACTTGTGACCCGATTTCGGCGATATCTGCAAGAAAGGCATGCCCGTCGGCGCCACCAGTTGCAATCGCTTCGAGATAGGTGATCTGAATCTCGGCCGCGCGTATGGCGGCTTCTGCCCGACGCTGCTGATCTTGCGCCTCCGAAACGGCCTGTTCGGCCAGCAAGACTGCAGCACGCGCTGAAGCTTGTGCATCCGTGTCCAGCGCGTTTTCCGGCACTCTGTAGGAGGTGATCGCTGATAAGGCACCGAAGGTTGCACCCGCGCCGCCAGTCACTAGCAATGGCCCAGACATCTGATCTGCCGGGATAAGAATGCGATGCTGCCCCGCAGGCATGTCCAGTTCGACCTGGCGAATGAGTTCTGCGCCAGAGGCGTAAATTACCGCCTGCGAGATGTCCGCCCGGACCAAAAAGTCTTCCGCGAAGGCCGGGCTTGCCGCCACCATGGCCGCCAACGAAATTGCAATCCGCATATGTATAACTCCTGCTAAACCACTCCCAAGACGGTGGGTCGGCGGCGGCACGCAAAAGGTTCAAAAAAAAATTTGTCCAAGTTCGTGGCGCCTTTGCCCAGGCGGTGCAAGGGGTCTGCGTCCCCACGCACTTTCGCCGCTTTGCGGCTGCGCTCGACCCCAAAACCGCGGGGCGCGATCTAGCCCTTTTTGAGCTGCCGTTTGCCCAGCGTCTCTGCGATCTGAACTGCGTTTAGCGCAGCGCCTTTGCGTAAATTGTCGGACACGCACCACAAGTTGATGCCGTTTTCGACCGTCGGGTCCTGCCGGATACGGCTAATAAAGGTGGCATAATCGCCGACACTTTCCACGGGTGTGATGTAACCGCCCGGCTCGCGCTTATCGACGACCATGACGCCGGGCGCCGCGCGTAAAATGTCACGCGCTTCGTCTTCGTCGAGGAAATCCTCGAATTCGATATTGACCGCCTCGGAATGGCCAACAAAGACGGGAACGCGGACACAAGTCGCCGTTACCTTGATCGAGGTATCGACGATCTTTTTCGTCTCCACCACCATCTTCCACTCCTCTTTGGTGGACCCATCCTCCATGAATTTGTCGATTTGTGGGATCACGTTAAAGGCGATCTGGCGTTGGAAGGTTTCAGGCTCCTTCTCCTGACCCGGCACGTACATGCCTTTGGTCTGGTCCCACAGCTCATCCATGCCACCTTTGCCCGCGCCGCTGACCGACTGGTAGGTCGAGACCACCACCCGCTTGATCCTCGCCCGATCATGCAGCGGCTTCAGCGCCACGACCATCTGTGCCGTGGAACAATTCGGGTTGGCGATGATCATTTGGTTTTTGTAATGATCGACGGCTTCGGGGTTCACTTCAGGGACCACAAGCGGAATGTCGTGATTGTACCGGTAAAGCGAAGAATTATCGATCACGACACAGCCGGATTTCGCTGCCCGCGGGGCGTATTTTTTGGTGGCATCCGATCCAATTGCAAACAAAGCAATGTCCCAGCCTTCAAAATCGAAAGTGTCGAGATCCTGCGTCGTCAGTGTCGCGTCGCCAAAGCTGCATTCGGTTCCCAAGGATTTGCGCGACGCAAGCACCGCGATGTCATCGATGGGAAACTGGCGCTCGGCCAGGATGTTCAGCATTTCGCGGCCCACATTGCCCGTGGCGCCAGCGACGACGACTCGGTAGCCCATGTCCGGTGTCCTTTTAGGTTTTGGAACGGGCGCCAGATAGCCCAAGCCAGCACGGAGGGAAAGAGCACTTTTGTGATCACACCGATCACGAAAATTGCTGTCGTCCTTAGTGCGAATTGCTGATAGGTAAAGCCAATTATTGTTGAGTGTTTTTATCGGAAACAGTTGACACTTCTGAATCCATCGGGTTCAAGGCCGCCGTGACCCAGCTTGACAAAAACAGTCAGGTAAAACGATCACCACCGTCTAGGGAGATACTAATGACCCGAATTACTTCTGCGCTTTTGGCTACAACCATTGTCGCAAGCACGGCGGGTTTTGCTGCCGCGCAAGAACTGAACCTTTATTCATCGCGTCACTACGACACCGACGAGCGTCTGTATTCGGAATTCACCGAAGCAACCGGTATTACGATTAACCGGATCGAAGGCAACGCGGATGAGTTGATTGCCCGCATGGAAGCGGAAGGTGCGAACAGCCCCGCTGACGTGTTTCTGACCGTTGACACTGTGCGCCTGACGCGCGCGGCGAATTTGGGCCTTTTGCAGCCGATCGACAGTGACGTGCTTGAAACCAGCATCCCGTCATACCTGCAAGACGACGAAAACCAGTGGTTCGCGTTTTCGCAGCGGTCCCGCATCCTGTTTTACGACCGCACCGAGGTCGAGAATCCGCCGATGACCTATCAGGAACTGGCAAGCCCGGAATATGAAGGTCAGATCTGCATCCGTTCGTCCTCTAACGTCTACACCCAGAACATTACCGCGGCTTTGATCGCGCATCTGGGCGAGGAGGCTGTTCAGGATTGGGCCACCGCCGTGGTCGGCAACTTTGCCCGCGCTCCGCAGGGTGGCGACACCGACCAATTGCGCGGCATTGCGTCCGGCGAGTGCAACATCGTGATGTCGAACACCTATTACTACGCCCGCGCGCTGCGGAAGGGTGACGACCAGATGTCCGAAGACGATCTGGCGAATATCGGCTGGGTGTTCCCGAACCAAAACGACATTGGGGCGCACATGAACATCTCTGGTGGTGGTGTCGCGGCCAACGCGCCGAATTACGACAATGCGGTCGCGTTCCTTGAGTACCTGGCGTCGGAGCAGGCGCAGGACTACTTCTCGGCTGGTAACGATGAGTATCCGGCGGTTCCAGGCATCGGCCTCGCGCCATCCGTGGCCTCGCTCGGTATCTTCCGCCCCGACACGATCGACCTCGCAGACATCGCGGATAATGTCGATGCAGCTGTCGAGGTTCTGAACACTGCTGGCTGGGAATAAACCCTCAGCGCGAAAGCTCAGAGGGCGCCTTTTCTAGGGCGCCCTTTTTTATCGCGTCGTCTCTGCGACCCGCCCCGTGCTTTGCCGTGACCAGTTTTCGCGGCCCAAGCTCCAACACAGCACCGCGACCGGGATCAAACCAACAGCGCCAATTACCAAGCTCGGGACGGCAGCTTCTTGCAGCCTTTCGTCGGACGCCAATCGGTGTGCCTGAACCGCAAGCGTATCGTAATTGAATGGTCGCAGGATCAGCGTGGCTGGCAATTCCTTCATAACATCCACAAAGACGATCAGTAATGCTGTCAGCAACGCAGGTGTCAGGATCGGCAAATGCACCCGCCGCATCATTGCGCCCGGCCCGTGGCCGAGCGTGCGGGCCACCGCATCTACGTTTGGATTTATCGTGGCAAGGCCGGAATCGTAGGTGTTCAACGCCACCGCCATGAACCGGACCATATACGCCATGATCATGAGCCAGATCGAACCCGTGATCAAAAGCCCGGTATCGATCCCGAAGCGGCTTTCCATAAACCTATCCAGCGCATTGTCGAAACTGGCGAATGGGAACAAAAGGCCAACTGCGATCACGCCGCCGGGCACAGCGTAGCCGATGCTTGCCAAGCCCAAGGCCGTACGGGTGCGCACAGACGGTCGCAGCCGTGCATTTGAACCAAGCGCCACAGCGGCGCCGACCGTAAGAACCGCGGCAATGGTGGATAATACCAACGTATGCTGAATGAACCCCAGATAGCGCGGCGTGAAGAGCAACTGACCAGACCCTGAGGCGAGACCAAGCAGTAGGATCACCGGCGCAACAAATCCCAGCAAGACCGGGAGCCCGCAAAACAAGATCGCGCCGATTGATTGGCCCGTGGACAGGGACACGGCCTCCATCTTTTCGAACCGGCGGCCCGCTTCGTGGTGCCGCACGGCACGCCGTTGCTGGCGTTCGACCAACACCAATACCAGCGCCAAAGCCAAAAGGCACAGCGATAATTGTGCCGCCGCTGGCCGGTCGAATAGGCCAAACCAACTGACATAGATGCCTGTTGCAAAGGTCTGGACGCCGAAATAGGCGACCGTGCCATAATCCGCGATTGTCTCCATCACGGCGAGCAGCACACCGCCGGCAATGGCCGGGCGGGCAACGGGGACGGAGATCCGAAAAAATGCCGACCAGGCGCCGTGTCCCAAGGTGCGGGCGGCAATATAGGCCGTTGCCGATTGACGCAAAAACGCCGCGCGCGCCAAAAGATAAACGTAAGGATAATAAACCAGCATCAGCATGGCCGCGGCACCGGGCAACGAACGGATTTCCGGGAACCAATAATCTCGCGGACCCCAGCCCGTCAGGTCGCGCAGAAGGGATTGCACCAAGCCCGGATGGTCCAGAAGATCAGTATAGGCATAGGCCAGCACATAAGCTGGGAAGGTCAGCGGCAGCGCAAGGACGACTTCAAAGAACCCGCGGCCGGGAAAGCGGGTCATCGTCACCAGCCAAGCCGATCCCGTCCCGATGATCGCCGTGCCGATTGCAACGATTGCGGCCAAAAGAAGCGTGTTGCCCGCGTATCGCGGCAATACGGTTTCTGCTAAGCCGCGGACGGCCTCTGTGCCACCGCCAAATGCCGCCGCGACCACCGAGACAAGCGGGATAAGGCAAAGCCCGGCGATAGCCCAAGAGATTATGGGCAATCGCCAGTATCGGGTCGGTTTCTCGGGCGGCCGCATCGGCTAGGGTCTATGATGTGAATGGCGCGTTGTCTACGCGCGTCATGGATCGCTAAAGGCCAAACGCCCGTGCCGTTTGGTTTCCGCCAACACAAGGTTTGTGCGGACACGCGACACGACCGGAATTCGGAACAGCACGTCTTCGAGAAACCGATAATACGCCTCTTTCGACTGGCAAATCACCCGTAGATGATAATCGGCGTCCCCCGTCGTTGCATAGCAATCGATGATCTCGTCATGGATTGCGACCATATCGGCGAAGGTATGCAGACGTTCAGGCTCGTGGCGATTGAGCTCAACCTGCACGAGGGCATGGAAATTAAGCCCGCAGGCATCGGCATCAACCGTTGCGCGGTAACCGGTAATGATGCCGGACGCCTCCAGGTCGCGAACGCGACGCCAGCATGATGAGGCCGAAAGGCCGACTTCCTCAGATAGATCTTGGTTCGAAATCCGTCCGCGGGTCTGCATTGTACGCAGAATGCGAATATCTGGTATCTCAAGCTTCATGGAAATATCTTCCAGTATCTGACGACTCTCTGAATTTCTTCTCATTTTAGAATAGAAATCCAGAACATTCGACAACACTTGTCTATCTCACTTCTGTAGGCTTTCGAACGAACGGCCGGGAATGCGTCATATCTCAGAGGTTGCGGTAGATGAACGATCAAAGCCCGCGTCTGGCGGAATACCAACTCGATGATCGCTATACCGCACCATCGGGGCGGGTCTTTCTGACCGGAACGCAAGCCCTGGTTCGCGCGGTTCTTGATCAAGCGCGGCGCGACCGTGCCGGCGGATTGAATACCCGTGGTTACGTGTCGGGCTATCGTGGTTCACCATTGGGCGGCGTCGATCAAGAAATGGCGCGTTCGGTGGCGCATCTAGAGACGGCTGGTGTCACCTGCCTTCCGGCGATCAACGAAGAGCTCGGCGCCACGCAGATGATCGGGACACAGCAGGTCGAAACCGATCCCAACCGGACTTGCGATGGGGTCTTTGGCCTTTGGTACGGGAAAGGTCCTGGCGTGGATCGTGCATCTGATGCGCTCAAGCACGGCAATGCTTATGGCTCATCCCCCCATGGCGGGGTTTTGGTCGTTGCGGGTGATGATCACGGATGTGTCTCCTCTTCGATGCCGCACCAGTCTGACGTGGCGTTCATGAACTTTTTCATGCCGACCCTGTCGCCAAGTTCTGTGGCGGAATTTCTGACCTTTGCCGAATACGGATACGCGCTCAGCCGCTATTCTGGCATGTGGGTCGGGTTTAAGGCGATCTCGGAACTGGTGGAATCGGGCATGGCTCTGGACCTGCCCGCCGACCGCACATTCCGCGCCCCGAACTTCGAGCCACCGGAAACCGGTCTACATTATCGCTGGCCCGATTTGCCCGGCCCCCAGATTGAGGAACGGATGGAGGCCAAAAAGGCCGCCGTCTTGGCCTTCGCCCGCGCCAATCCGATTGACCGTGCCGAATGGGGACATGCTAGCCGGTTTGGCATCGTGACAACCGGCAAAGCGCATGGCGACACGATGGAGGCGTTACGTTTGTTGGGCATTGACCGCGGCCGCGCTCGGTCAATTGGCCTAGATGTCTACAAGGTCGGTATGGTCTGGCCATTGGAATACGACGCGGCGCTCAGCTTCGCGGCGGGCAAACAGGAATTGCTGGTCGTAGAGGAAAAGCGTGGGATCGTGGAAAGCCAACTGAAGGAGTATTTCTACGACTTCCCAGGCAAAAAGCCCGCGCGCATGGTCGGCAAGCGCGACGAAAACCAGGCCCGCCTCGTGCCCTGGACGCATGAACTTTCCCCACGCGGCATCGCACAGATCATTGCGGCCCGGCTCCGGCACAATCTCGGTCTCGACGTCGCACTTCCAGAGGTCGTTCCCGATCTGATTGACATACCCGGTGCTGTGCGTACGCCCTATTTTTGCTCAGGCTGCCCGCACAGCACGTCGACCAAGGTTCCCGACGGATCGGAGGCGATGGCCGGCATCGGCTGCCACTTCATGGCGTCCTGGATGGATCGCAACACATCAAGCCTCATTCAAATGGGGGGCGAAGGGGTCAATTGGGTTGCGCGAAGCCAATTCAACGGCAACCGCCACATCTTTCAAAACCTCGGTGAGGGGACGTATTATCATTCGGGCTCACTTGCTATTCGTCAGGCCATTGCGGCGGGCACGAACATTACGTTCAAAGTTCTGTTTAACGAAGCGGTGGCGATGACCGGTGGGCAATCTGTCGATGGACCGCTGAGCGTTGCCGGGATCGCTGCATCGGTTCTGGCCGAGGGTGCGGCAAGAGTGGATGTTGTGTCTGACCGGCCCCAGCTGATCGACGCGGATTTACCTCGCGGTGTGAACGTGCATCACCGCAAAGCGCTCGACGCTGTCCAGCGGGAATTGCGTGACATCCCCGGCGTCACCGTTTTGATCTATCAACAAGCGTGCGCAACGGAGAAACGCCGCCTTCGAAAGCGGGGCGCGATGCCTGATCCGCTTCGCTTTGCGGTGATTAATCCCGACGTTTGCGAAGGCTGTGGCGATTGCGGCGTTGCGTCGAATTGCCTGTCGGTCGAGCCGTTGGAGACCGAATTGGGCCGCAAGCGCCAAATCAACCTATCGAGTTGCAACAAGGATTTTTCCTGCCTGGACGGGTTCTGTCCGAGCTTTGTCACGGTTGAGGGTGCCGCGCGCAAAATCCAAAACCGGGCCGCACTCGCCCAAATGGGCGAAGAAATGGCACGTGATTTGCCGATGCCCTGCCTGCCGGACCTGGACACACCGTTTGATGTGTTGGTCACGGGCGTTGGGGGAACGGGCGTGGTCACCGTCGGCCAAGTCGTGGCCATGGCCGCGCAACTTGAGGGCAAGGGGGTCAGCGTCCTTGATTTTATGGGGTTTGCGCAAAAATTCGGCCCTGTAGTAAGTTACTTGCGAATTGCCCGACAGCCCGATGCGTTGAACCAGGTGCGGGTTGAAACCGCCTCTGCGGATGCGTTGATCGGGTGTGATCTGGTGGTTTCTTCCTCCCCCAAGGCCGCAGCGACCTATCATCGGAACCGCACGCGAGCGGTGCTGAACACGGCGCTGATGCCCACGGGCGAATTTACCCGGAACCGAGATGCAGATTTGCGCGCAGAGGCGCGGGTCGCGCGCATTGCAGAGGCGATCGGCGGCGCAAATCGGCTGACCGCTTTGGATGCCAATTTGCTTGCGGACAAGCTGCTGGGCGATCCGGTCTTTGCCAATATCTTACTCTTGGGTGCGGCGTGGCAGGCGGGCTTGGTGCCGGTCGACGAGGCTGCATTGATGCGGGCGATTGAGTTGAACGGAGTAAAGCCTAAACACAATAAGCAAGCCTTTGCCTGGGGACGGCTTGCGGCCCATGATGGCGCGTGTGTACGCCAGATAGCCGGCATCTCTGAATCAGCGCCGCAAACGCTGGACGCTCTAATCGCGCGTCGAGCCGAGATGCTGACGGATTACCAAAACGCGACCTACGCGCAGCAGTATCAAGACAGGGTTGCGGCTGTTTCTTCCGCCGAGATGCGCGTAGCTGGTATCGCGGGGCCCCTGACCGAGGCCGCAGCCAGGGGTCTTTACAAGCTGATGGCCTATAAAGATGAATACGAGGTCGCGCGCCTTTTGACACAAACCAAATTTCTGGAACGGCTCAACGACCAGTTCGAGCCTGGATTTACGCTCCGTTTTCATCTTGCCCCGCCGCTTTTGGCAGGACCCAAAGACGCCAAAGGCCGACCGGGAAAGCGGTCCTTTGGACCTTGGATGATCCTCGCCATGCGCGCGCTTGCGAAAATGAAGGGACTGCGCGGCACTGTATTTGATCCCTTTGGATACAGTCCGGAACGCCGTGAAGAACGCGCGCTGATCGATGAGTATGAGGCGCTTTTGGATGATCTAATTGCGAGCTTAACCCCTGGAAATATCGCCGCATCCGCAGAGATCGCGTCTTTGGTGCAAAACATCCGGGGCTACGGCCCGGTAAAGGCCGCTGCGGTCATGGACGTCAAAGCGAACGTTGCCGCAAAGATGAAGCAAATGCGGGAGCCACGCGCCGCATAATGCGTTACGGTTATGAAAAATTTCCGGATAACTTGTAACGTTATTCTTGTTGTTTGAAACGGGATGCTGTATCTTCGGAGCGCAATCGCCCAGCGGGAGGCACGGCGCATGTATGCACAAATGGTCAAGTCTACAGGACGAGGCATTAAATCGCGGGCGGAGATGTCGCCCGAAGAGCGCGCGTTTCAAGACCGGATCGACCGCGGTGAAAAGATTGAGCCGAAAGACTGGATGCCTGACGGCTATCGTAAGACCCTGATCAGGCAAATTGGCCAGCATGCGCATTCTGAAATCGTCGGACAGCTTCCGGAGGGCAACTGGATCACCCGTGCGCCCTCCTTAGAGCGAAAGATGATCCTTCTGGCGAAAGTGCAAGATGAAGCGGGTCACGGGCTCTATCTTTACTGCGCCGCCGAAACGTTGGGCATCAGCCGGGACGAAATGACCGAGATGCTGCTGGACGGCCGAATGAAGTATTCATCGATCTTCAACTACCCGACGCTGACCTGGGCGGATATGGGCGCGGTCGGTTGGCTGGTTGATGGCGCCGCGATCATGAACCAAGTCCCGCTTCAGCGAACCTCATATGGTCCCTATTCGCGGGCAATGATCCGGATCTGTAAGGAAGAGAGTTTCCACCAACGCCAAGGCTTTGCGATCATGATGCAGATGGCAAAGGGGACGGAGGCGCAAAAGCGGATGGCGCAAGATGCGCTGAACCGGTTTTGGTACCCGTCTTTGATGATGTTCGGCCCGCCGGACGGCGATTCCATCCACTCCGCGCAATCCATGGCCTGGAAGATCAAGATCAACACCAATGATGAGCTGCGGCAGAAATTCGTCGATCAGACCGTGCCGCAGGCAGAATTGCTGGGGCTTACGGTTCCGGATCCGCATCTTTCGTGGAACGAAGAGACTGGCCATTACGATTTCTCCGAACCTGATTGGTCGGAATTCTTCGACGTCCTCAACGGCAACGGGCCTTGCAACGCCGAACGCTTGGCCGCGCGGCAAAGGGCCTGGGACGATGGAGCTTGGGTGCGCGATGGACTGATGGCCCATGCCGCAAAGCGGACGGCTCGTAAGGTCGCGGCAGAATAGAATGGCCGACGTGGTTGAACATGTTTGCGATGGGCATCTCTAATGGCTCAGGAATGGCCATTGTGGGAAATCTTCATCCGCGGCCAATCGGGGATGAGCCATCGGCATGTGGGCTCGTTGCACGCGCCCGACGCCGAAATGGCGATCAAGAACGCGCGTGACGTCTATACGCGTCGCAACGAAGGCGTATCGATCTGGGCGGTAGAAGCGGCAAAGATCACCGCATCGAGCCCGAGCGAAAAGGGCCCGATGTTCGAAGCCTCCGAAGACAAAGTGTACCGTCACCCGACCTTTTACGACATTCCCGATGATGCGGGGCCGATGTGATGGATGCCCGGATCGAGTTTCTGCATCGGATGGGCGATACTGCCCTGATCCTCGGACATCGGGTTAGTGAATGGTGCGGCCACGGCCCGGTTCTGGAGGAAGATATCGCCCTGGCCAATACCGCGCTTGATCTGATCGGCCAATCCCAGATGTGGTTGACGCTGGCCGGAGAATCCGAGGGCGCGGCGCGGACCGCCGATGATCTCGCGTTTCACCGTGATGCGCATGAGTTTCGCAATCTGCTGATTGTGGAACGGCCGAACGGGGATTTCGGCCATACCATCCTGCGGCAGTTCTTATTCGACGTTTATCACTTTGAGCTTCTGACGCGGCTCGGCAACGGACAGGATGCTGAGATCAGCGCCGTTGCGCAAAAGGCCGTTAAGGAAGTCAGCTATCACCTGGAACGCTCCTCAGATCTGGTCGTTCGACTTGGCGACGGTTCCGACGAAAGCCACCGTCGGATGCAAAGCGCGCTTGATCAGCTTTGGCCCTATACCGGTGAAATGCTGATGCGCGACAAGGTGGACGAGGCGATGGCGGAACGCGGTATCCTGCCAGATCCGGTCTCGATAACAGAGGTTTGGAACCAACGCGTCGCCAGCACACTCGATATGGCGACACTGGCCGTTCCAGAACACCGTGGGGTCCAAAAAGGCGGCAAAGACGGCCGCATGCATTCAGAGCATCTAGGCCACCTCTTGGCCACGATGCAGATCTTGCCGCGCAGCTACCCGGACGCGCAATGGTAACGACCTTGCCCAGCATCGCAGACGTTTGGGCCTGGCTTGATGCTGTGCCGGACCCGGAAATCCCGGTCATCTCGGTGGTAGAACTTGGCGTTGTGCGGGAAGTTTCCTGGCACGGTGAGACGTTGCAAATCAACGTAACGCCGACCTATTCCGGCTGCCCCGCAACCCGCGTGATCTCGATGGATATTGAAACTGCGCTCAGGGAACGGGGCATCGACAGGCTAGAGATCCGGCACGTGCTGGCGCCGCCTTGGACGACTGATTGGATCGCTCCGGCAGCGCTGGAGAAGTTGAGCGCATACGGTATCGCACCGCCATCGGCCGCCGGCGGCCCCAGCGCTTGCCCGCATTGCGGCAGCGCAGATGTCAGCCGCGTCAGCCAATTCGGATCGACACCGTGCAAGGCGCAATGGCGCTGCATGACGTGCTTGGAACCCTTCGACTATTTCAAGTGCATCTGATGGCCGCGTTTCATCCCCTTGAAGTGACCGATATTCACCGCACGATCCGCGATGCCGTCGTATTGACGCTAAAGCCGGTCAATGGCGGTGATTTCAGTTTCGCGCCGGGCCAATATTTGACGTTTCGCCAAAGGATTGGGGGCGAAGATATTCGACGGTCTTATTCGATTTGCGCGGGGCTTGACGATGGTGTGCTGCAAGTGGGCATAAAACGGGTCGCGGGGGGTGCGTTTTCCACGTTTGCCAACAGCGAGCTCAGCGTGGGCGATCAGTTGGAGGCGATGGCGCCGATGGGTGCCTTTACGGTGGCGCTACGGCCCAAGACGCAGCAGCACTATTTGGGCTTTGCCGGCGGCTCGGGTATCACGCCTGTCTTGTCGATCGTTCGCACGGTTTTGGCGCGCGAGGCGGAAAGCCAGTTCACCCTAGTCTACGCGAACCGCGCTATGTCGACGATCATGTTTCGCGATGAGATCGAGGACCTGAAAAACCTCTATCTCGGTCGGTTGAATGTAATCCATGTGCTTGAAGATGGCAGCGAGGACATCGAACTGTTCTCCGGGCGGGTTACCGAGGAAAAATGCGCAACGCTGTTTTCTATGTGGATCGATATTGGACAGATCGACACGGCCTTCATTTGCGGGCCAGAGCCCATGATGCTGGGGATTGCGCGCGCGCTGGAGAGAGCCGGTCTGCCAAAGTCGCAAATCAAGTTTGAGCTTTTTTCCGCCGCGCAACAGGGCCGTTTGGCCACACCGATTGCGGTCGCCGAAGATGCCGTGCCAAGCGCGATGCGCGTCACTGTGGATGGCGCCACCCAAACCGCGGAAATTGCCCCGGGAACCTCGATATTGGATGCCGCCCACGCGGCGGGGATCGACGCGCCCTTTGCCTGCAAGGCGGGGGTGTGCTCGACCTGCAAGGCCCGCATCACGACAGGCGAGGTCGAGATGCGGGCCAAC
>JBCDBR010000043.1:0-18117 GCA_039183205.1 Pseudomonadota bacterium
CGAAGGAATGCGATCATGCCCGGTCCTCATCCAACGGTGTAATCACCTCCCCTGCGCCCAGCAGGTCGAATTCGACGCGCAACCGTTCCAGCCGTTGCTCCGGCGTTGATCCGGTTATTTCGCCGTAAAGTGCCTTGAATTCCGCGCCTTTGTATCGGTCTACCAAGCTTTCAAACATCGCGGCGACCGTGTCGCCGTCTGAACTTGGCCGCTCCAGGTCGATGTCCAGATCATCTGCCGATGACGTGGTGTTTTCCAGGTGATGCACGACATCAAGGTAATAGTCCAACAGCGCGGTTACTTCGATTGCCGATTGCAGCGCGCCTTGGCCCATCCAAGCATAGATCACGATCGCAAGCTTTTGGCGCGGTGCATCGATGCCGCTAAAATGCCCGTCTGACATGCGTTCTCCGTAGAGCGTCAGATATTCGTCATCCTGGTAATATTGCACCAAGGCCCGGATCACCGTTTCGGGCAGATCCAACACTTCGGGCAATTGGGTCTCATAGATTGTGTTTTCGCGCAGAAAGACACCTTTCGGCATGCCGGCTTGGGAAATTTGGCCCGGGCTCGGCTCCAACACGGCAAGCGAACGCCGGACATAGGCGCGCGATCCGTCATTGGAGAAATTGCGCGCCAGCCGGGTCAAGCTAGCTGAGATCTCAGCACGCAGCGCGCTTGCGATCCGGTACGTGCGTTTGTTGCGCGCCTGGACGGCCTCAGCTTGCGCGCGCGCTTCTGCCTCGCGTCTTTTTCGGCGGTCCGTTTGTTCGGCCTCGAGCCGCGTTCTTTCGCGACTGGCTTGCTGGGCTGAGTAGATCAGCACGCCTGCAATCGCGGACACGAAGGTGCCGAAGACACCCAGAATTGCGGCGACAATTGTTGCCAGCCCTCGTTCCTGGGCCAGGGCCGTCGGCAGCACGGTCGCGGCAATCCACAAAAGCGCTGCGACCGTTACAAAGATAAGCCCGCGCAGTAATGGCCCGTTGCGTTCGTCGCCGAGCGCGCTGGTGACCATCACCTAAGCCTCGGGTTCAGCGCGTCGCGGAGCCAGTCGCCCAAAAGGTTGACGGCCAGCGCGAGCGCCAGAAGCGTGCCGGCCGGGAAGACCAAAATCCACCATTCTCCAGAAAAGAGGAAATCTTGCCCAATGCGGATAAGCGTGCCGAGCGAGGGCTCGGTCGGAGGGGCGCCGACACCGAGGAAGGACAGCGTGGCTTCGGCGATGATGGCCAGTGCAAGGCTTATGGTGGCGATGACCAAAACCGGCGACAGGACATTGGGTAAGATGTGCCGCGCCATAATCGCCAGCGGTGACCTACCGATCAAGCGCGCGGCCTGTACGTATTCTTTGTTCTTTTCGACCAGCGTTGCCCCGCGCACCACGCGGGCAAACTGCACCCAATCGGACAGCCCGATGGCCAGGATCAGCACCCAAATGGCGACCTGATCCCGGTATTCGATCGGGGTGATCCCCTTGGCGATGCCAAAGATCAACATTGCCACCAAAATCGACGGAAAGGTCAGCTGAACATCGGCGATACGCATGATAACCGTTTCGATCCAGCCGCCCACATAGCCTGCGATCAGGCCAAGTGAAATGCCCAGGACCATGGCAAAGGCGACGGCGGCAAAGCCCACGAAAAGCGATATGCGCAACCCATAAAGGATGGTGGAAAAGACGTCTCGACCTTGATCGTCGGTGCCCAGAAAAAAGCTCTCACCGGTGAAGGCGTTGGCCTCACCTGGCGGTGTAAACCCGTTCAAGAGATTGAGGGTCGCGGGGTTGAACGGATCATGCGGCGCGACCAGGGGTGCAAAGACGGCCGACAGGATCAGGAGCGCTGTGACCAGCCCCGAAATCATCGCGACGGGCGAGTGGCGGAACGCATAGGCGACATCACTGTCCCAGAACCGGGCAAAGGCCGATTGCGGGCGTATCGTCGGGGCGGGACTGTCGGCTTTGAGATCGGTCACAAGCTTCGCCCCTCGCCACGCAGCCGCGGGTCAATCGCGACATAGAGAATATCCACCAGCAGGTTCAGGCCGACAAACATGACCGAGATCAACATCAGATAAGCCGCCATCACCGGGATATCGACGAACTGCACCGCGTTGATGAACAAAAGTCCCACACCGGGCCACTGAAACACCGTTTCGGTGATGATGGCAAAGGCGATGATCGCGCCGAGCTGAAGGCCGGCGACCGTAATCACCGGCACCAATGTGTTCTTCAAGGCATGGCGGAAATTGATGACACGTGCGCTCAGCCCGCGCGCGCGGGCAAATCGAATGTAATCCTGGCGCAGCACTTCGAGCATCTCGGACCGCACAAGCCGCATGATCAGGGTCATTTGGTATAGGCCAAGCGTGATGCCCGGCAGGATTAGGGCCACCAGCCCCTCGCGGGTCAAAAACCCGCTCGGCCAACTTTGAAGGGCCCAAACCGTGCCGCGTTCGACAAAGGGTATCCAACCGATGGGGATGTTTAGGGCCACCCGGGCGACCTCGCCGCGCCCGAAGGACGGCAGCAAACCGAGTTCCACCGAAAAAAGGTATATGAGCAAAATGCCGATTAGGAAGGTCGGCAGCGACACGCCGATTAGGCTGATCGCCATGATGAATTGGCTTGAGAACCCGTGTCGTCGAATGGCGGTGTAGACGCCCAGAACGACGCCGATGATCAGGGCGAACGCGCCCGAGACGGCAGCAAGCTCCAATGTTGCGGGCAAGCGTTCCGAGATCACTTCCGAGACCGGGCGCCCCTGGCGGTACGAAATTCCAAAATTGCCCTGCACCGCACCTTGAAGAAAGTTCCAGTACTGCACGACAAACGGATCATTCAGGCCCAACTGATCGCGCAGCCGTTCCACATCCTGCACCGTGCGTTCCTGGCCCAACATGTTGTCGATCGGGTCCCCGATAAAGCGGAACATCGCAAAGGCCACCAGACCGACAATCAGGAGGACCAGGACGGATTGCCCGACACGGCGGAGAATGTAGCTAACCATGGTTCAGTCTTGCGGCGCGGCGGGATCCGCGTCAAGGACCGGGCTGCTCATTTCTTGGGCATTTGATCGCGGCGTGTTCAGGGTGTGTTTACGCTGCCTCATTGCTGGGCGCCTGCAACCTAAAGCGACCAATCGATCAGCGGGCCGGCCGGCACGATGCCAAGCGGATTGCGCAGCTCCGACCGCGAGAAATAACCGTTCTTGTAGATTTCGAATGTCACCGTGTCGGCCACGCCCGGCATCGCGTAGATGCGGCGGGCATAGCGCCAAAGGGCAGGGTAATCGATAAGCCGCCGCAGATTGCACTTAAAGGCATAGTGATAGGCGACGTCGAACCGCGCCAGCGTCGGAAAGAGCCGCAGATCGGCCTCGGTGAATTCGGTCCCGCAGAGCCAATCATGCTGTTCCAGATGGCTTTCAATGTCGTCGAGCGCCTGAAACACCTCAGCGACCGCTTCGTCATAGGCCGCCTGCGTGCGCGCAAACCCGGCGCGATAGACGCCGTTGTTGATGTCGCGATAAATCCGCGCATTCCAGGCATCGATCGCATCGCGTAAGGCCGGCGGGGCAAAATCGGGCCCGTCAAACGCATCGTTGAGCATGCGCACGATATCGGCGGATTCGTTCGACACCGCGCGACCGGCCGTTTTGTCCCACAAGATCGGCACGGTGATGCGGCCCGAATAGGGCGCGGCATCAGCGGCATAGACCTCGTGCAGTGCCGTCGATCCAAAAAGCGTGTCGGCATAGGCGCCGGTGGCGTCAAACACCCATCCCGCCTCTGTCCTGCGGGGCCGTGCGATTGACAAGCTGATGTCTTCCAAGCCCTTCAGCGCACGGATCAGCAAAGCGCGATGCGCCCAAGGGCAATTCCACGCAACAAAGAGATGATATCGACCCGGTTCTGCGGGATGGTCCGCATCCTGCCCGATCCAGCGGCGGATACTGGAGCGCGACCGTTCGAACCGACCGGCCGCATCACTTGCGGGGCCAGGGTCCTGTTCGTGAAAAATGCCCTCGATCATCACGCCCATGAAGCGCCCCGCCTTAGCTGCTGCGCCAAGGGATGACCCCTTGGCGCATGCTGTATCAGTTCATCGTGACCCACCGCAGGATAAAGAAGTTATCCGGTCGCTGGACCAAATCCACGCCGTCGCGCACGCCCCACAAAAGCGGCTGCACATACATCGGCACATAGACGACGTCGTCCTGAATGATCGCGGCAGCTTCGTCCAGCATCTCCTGGCGCACACTATCGTCGATCTCCGCTTGGATCTGCGGCAGCATCGCATCGATCTCTGGGTTCGAATAGCCACCGAAGTTCCAGGTGCCAAGGCGATCGCCAGAGGTATGCACCAAAAAGCGGATCGGATGTTCGGCATCGAACGTGCCCGGCGACCAGCCCAAAAGGTACATGTCGTAATTGTCTTCGCGCAATTCCGGCCAGTAATTGGCAACCGGCATGGCGTTTAAGCTGGCCTCGATGCCGATCTGCGCCAACATTGAAACAACGGCTTGGCACACGGCCTCATCGTTGAGATACCGGTCGTTCGGACAGGCCAGCTCAAAGCCGAAGCCATCGGCATAGCCCGCATCAGCCAGCAAGGCGCGCGCGGCATCCAGATCGACCGCGGGCCGTGTATCGGTCGCGGTGGAAAACCCACGCATCGCGGGGCTGACCAATTGGCTCGCGGGTTCCGCCGACCCGCGCATGATCGTTTGCAGAATGGCATCGACATTCACCGCCTGTGCGACGGCCTGGCGGACGCGCACATCCGCAAAGGGGTTGGGATCGCCCGCATTTGCCCCGCCGTAAAGCACGTCGCTTTCATGCGAAAAGCCCAGCATGATGACCCGCGCCTCGATCCCCCGGATCACGCCGACGCCCGGGGCATCGTCAAGCCGTCCGGCATCTTGGACCGGCACCGGATTGATCACATCCACATCCCCAGACAAGAGCGCCGCAACAGCGGTTGCGGAGTTTTGGATTGGCGTGAAAACAGCCTCTGTGAGGTTGTGTTCCACCTCACCCCACCAGCCGTCATAGGGCACAAGTGTGGTGGTGAGCCCGGGCTGACGTTCGGAGAGCATAAAGGCGGCGGTGCCATTTGCATTGAGCGTGGCGTAATTCTCGGCATCGCGCGCCGGCAGTTCCGAGCCATTCGCGATGGCCCAATCACTGTCCATGATCATCCAGTTCGCAATGCTGTCGGGAAAGATCGGTTGCGGCGAGGTGGTGAGAATATCGACGGTGAAATCATCGACGACGACCACATCGGAAACCGCCGCAAACCAACTCGATACGTCAGCTTCCTCCGATGAAGCGCGTTGATAGGAAAACAGCACGTCCTGGGCGTCAAACGCGGACCCGTCGTGGAAGGTCACGCCTTCGCGGAGCATAAATCGCCATCCTTCGCCGTCCCCGATGGGCTCCCAGGCGGTGGCGAGCGCAGGCTCTATGGCCATGTCCTGGCCCCGGCGCACAAGTCCTTCGTAGACGTTATTCAGAAAACCGAGAACAGGTGCTGAGTTCACAGCATGCGGATCCATGGTTTGCGGATCGGTTGTGCCCGCAAATCGTAAGGTTTCAGCCTGCGCCATCGTACCCAGCACAAGCACAAGGGCGCTGGCAGTTAGGAAGCGGTTCATTGTCGATCTTTCCCCGTGAGATTTGATGTCTGGGCCCGGTCCGCCCGTTTTATAAGCCTGACGCAGGGCAGCAGGCAGCGTAAGGGGCGGATGATCACGAATCTGTGATGCGTGCGGCGCGCCCCGCGCCGATTGCAGATCCAGGTTCGTCCTGGCGGCTTTCGCGGTCTGGCCCCAGATCAGACCTATTGCGCATGGCCCATCGGGCAAGCGTCGATACGAATGCACGATCTGCGCCATGCCTCGAATGCAAAGCGCCCGGAATGTCGGCCGGGCGCCCGCAGGTCAGATGCGCGCTGCGCGTTACTCCGTCTCGAAGTACTTGAAGATCACCTGATCATCGGCGCTCACCAAGGTTTCCCAACCATCAGCAATGCCCCAGTTGAGCACTTGGTTGTGGATCGGCAAATAGATCAGCTCTTCCTCGGCCATCGACCAAAGCTCGGCAATTGTGCCATCGCGTGCCGCCAGATCGGTCTCGGACGCGAGGCTTACGATCATCTCGTCCATGGCTGCATTGGAGAAATGCGTCCCGTTCCACGACCCCCGATTGTCGTCGCGGGTGTGATAGAGGAAGTTGAAGATGTATTCACTGTCATAGGTCGGCACACCCCAACCCAGCATGTAGAAATCCGTCTCGTCATTGGCGATAAGCGGAAAGTGCTGGGCGCGTGGCAGGGCCGAGAGGTTCACGGTGATGCCAATTTGGGCGAACATGCCCACGGCGGCCTGACAGATCGCTTCGTCGTTGATGTACCGATCATTCGGGCAGTCAAGCTGGATGGTAAAGCCGTCCCCATAGCCAGCCTCGTCCATCAATGCCGCGGCGGCGTCGATGTCATAGGATGGATATCCGTCGAGCGCCTCGGTCCAACCATTGACCGGCGGCGGCATGATGACCCCGGCAGGCGCGGATTGGCCGCGCATCACAACGGTTTGGATGGCTTCGCGATTGATGGCGATGTTCATCGCTTGCCGCACGCGAAGGTCCGCAAAGGGGTTGGCGCCATCGACATTGTCTAAGGCCAGGTCTTCGGTGCCGACATCAAGGCCTAGGAAAATGACCCGGTTCTGCGCCGCGGTGATGACGTTAACGCCGGCTTCTGCCTCGACCCGCCCGAGGTCTTGCACCGGAACGTCCTGGATGAAGTCCACCTCGCCCGACAGCAGGGCAGCGACCCGTGTTGCGGGATTCTGGATCGGCGTGAAGATAATCTCTGAGGCGGCCAGCGGGAATGTCCCAATACCCCAATAATCGGCGTTTGCGGTCAAAACCGATCGATCATCGGGCACGCGGCTGGTCAGGACATACGGGCCGGTTCCGTTGGCGTTGCGGGCACTGAACGTGTCCTCCCCACCGGCAAAATCCTGGACCTCGACGGCTCCGTTATCGCTTGCCCAGCCTTCATCCATCATGAAGATGTTCGTTAGGTTGTTGGGCAAAAGCGGGTTCGGGCCGTCGGTCTCGATCTCGACCGTGTACGGGCCCGAGGCACTGACATTCACGACGCTCGACAGCAATTCGCGGAAGTTCGAGTTCTCGCTCATCGCGCGGTTGAGCGAAAAGACCACGTCGTCGCTGTCAAAGCTCTCGCCACCGTGGAACGTAACGCCTTCGCGCAAACTAAAGACCCAGATATTGGGGTTGTCGGCCGATGGCTCCCAGGATGTCGCCAGTGTCGGCTGCATAACCCCGGCCATGTCGCGCTGGATCAGCGGCTCGTAGATCTGGTGGTTAAAGGTTGTTGTTGGCCCTTCGTTCTGGGCGTGGGGGTCAAGCGTCAGCGCCTCGGCGGCACGCGCCCATCTGAGCGTCTGCGCATGGCCATCGGCAAACGCAACCGGCGCGGTCGTCGCCAACAGCAACGCAGCGGTCGCGGTGATCCGAACAATCATAAAAAGGCTCCCTGTTTTTTGATTTCCTGGCCGAGACTATGGACGCTCTTTGAGGAAGCGCAAGAGCAACCCCGGGGCAATCGGTCAATCATGCGCCGTTTGCCCGATTTGCGGGCAGCTGTCCGAATTTGCCTGACATGACCGCCCTGGCATTGGCGCCAGGGGACGTGATTGAACTGTCGCATCGGAGCCGGCATAGGAGGGCATGGCAATATTCGACGCGCTGCGGCGCGATCTGTGGACAGTGGCGATTATGGCGCCGAGCGCTGCGGCCGGGGCGGGGCTGGCGGTTTTGCTGGGTCTTCCGGCCCCATATCTGACCGGCCCGGCCATTATTGTGACGATCCTGTCTCAGACCGGTTTAATCGGAGCGCCGCCGGTCTGGTTGCGCAACCTCTGTTTCGTGCTCATCGGGATCGGCATGGGCTCTGGGATCACGCCGGAGGCGCTCCGCGCAGCAGCACAATGGCCTGTGCCGCTGGTTGCGCTCGCTGTGGCTTTGGTCGTTTTGACCTTTAGCGGGGCTGCTGCGCTGGAACGGTTTTTTCGCTTCGATCGTCCGGCCGCGCGGCTCGCCGCGACGCCCGGCCATCTCAGCTTTGTGATTGCCTTTGCGGAAGATCTGCGCAGCGACGTGGCCCGGGTTTCGGTCGTTCAAGCGCTGCGGGTTCTGTATCTGACGTTGCTTGTGCCGTTTGCCGTGCAATGGGCAACAGGGGCGGATCTGAGCTTTGTCGCTGCCGATGGTGCGCCGATGACGGCGCGTTCTTTGGCGGTTTTAACGGTCTTATCCTTGGCGATCGGTGCCTTGTTTTTGCGCCTGAACGTGCCAGCGGCTCTGCTGCTTGCTGGTCTTGCGGTCTCGGGCGTGACCCATGGGCTGGGCTGGATTGAGGGCGCGATGCCGGCTGTGATCGCCAATCCAACCTTTGCCATTATGGGTGCGTTGATCGGGTCCCGGTTTGTTGGGATCACGCCGCACCAAATTCTGTCCGCGAGTGCGGCGTCCTTAGTGCTGACCGGCCTGGCCTTGGCAACCACCTTTGGTGCGGTTGAGATCGTGCATGGGGTGACTGGACTGCCACGCCTTGATCTTCTAATCGCGTTCGCGCCGGGCGGGCTGGAAACGATGGCCGCGCTGAGCCTGATGCTCGATACCGATCCCGCCTTTGTGGCAATACACCACCTCGCGCGGCTCATTTTTCTGAGCTTTTTGGTGCCGCTGATCTTGCCGCGGCCATCGCGGCCCGAGCCAACGCCCAGGCCGCGCAACCCGGATTAGTTCCAGGTTTCCAGTTCAATCTGCGCGTTGCAGGTATTTGGTCCGTAGGTGCCAACCCAGACATCATAGGTTCCCGACGGGGCGCCATAGACGTTGACCACCGGGTTCAGGCTGCCATTGGCATCATCGTTGAAATGCCAGGTTCCATTGGCGTCGTTGACCAAAAGCACCGTGTCGCAATTGCCGTTCACACTGATCTCAAGCCGGCCATAGCCACGGTCGTTCTGGAACGAAAACTCGAAATCCGGGTCGGACACAACATATCCGACGCCCGGGGCATTACACCGCCCCAGATCGACATTGCCGCCGGCAACGACATTCCAGTAACGGGGCGTGTAAAGGTAGCTGCCGCTGAGTGTGCCGAGATTGGCACGGCCGGCATATTGCCAGTCGGGGCAGGCTTCGGCCGCATCGGGGATCATAAAGCTAGCGGCAAGGGTCGCGCCAGCGGCAATGAGGGTTCTTAACATATCCATCTCCTCAAGAACTATCACACAGCACTACGCCATGTTTGCCATTGGCTGTCTGGCCGCGGCGTGCACCAGTTCAAAGATTTTTTGGCCAAATCTGGGTCAGAACCGGGGCATCCGTGTGATTGTTCACGATTGTTGCACATTTACCGGTGGTTTGTCGCGGATTATCCCGCGACTTCGATCCAAACGGGGACATGGTCGGATGGTTTTTCGCGCGCGCGGATGTCGCGGTCTATCCCGACATCGCGCAACAGATCGGCCGCTTGCGGGCTCAGCAGCAAATGGTCGATCCGGATGCCGTTATTGCGATCCCAGGCGCCAGCTTGGTAATCCCAGAATGAATAATGCCCTGGCCCACGCACCCGCGCGCGGAACGCCTCGGTATACCCGAGATGCAACAGACGCCGGAACGCGGCGCGGCTTTCCGGTCGGGCCAAGGCATCGTCTTGCCAGGCGGCCGGTTCGGCGGCGTCCTCCTCCTGCGGGATCACGTTGTAATCACCGCCCAGGACGACGGGCAGTTCCTCTGCCAGCATGGCATCGACATGTCGGCGCATCCGATCCATCCATGCCAGCTTATAGTCGTATTTTGGCCCCGGGGCGGGGTTCCCGTTCGGGAGGTAAAGGCACGCCACTCGGATCAAACGGTCGCCCAAGACACTGGCCTCGATCCAGCGCGCCTGGTCATCGGCATCATCCCCTGGTAGCCCGCGCCGGACATCGTCAAGCGGCAGTTTCGATGCGATGGCAACGCCGTTGAAACTCTTTTGCCCGTGGGTCTCAAGGTTATATCCGCGATCCTCGAAAAGGTCGCGCGGTACGCCCTCATCGACGGATTTAAGCTCTTGCAAAAGCGCAACATCAGGCTGCGTCTCGTCCAGCCAATCCGACAAAGCGCCGATCCTGGCCTTAATCCCATTGATGTTGAAGGTCGCAATGCGCATCTGTGTCCCCGTAGCGGCGTGCTGCCCGTTCATCCAAGTGTGATGTGGGCCGGCTATGGATTTGAGATGCCGGAAACGAACGGGGATGTCATGCTGAATTTTCTTTTCCGCGGGCGCAACAAAGCGGAGCCAGAGGTCAAAATCGAAACGCAGCGCGAGACTTTTATCCGTCTCACCCAAGAGCTGAACGACGCCATCGCGAAACTGGCCGACAAACCGGCCGTCACGGTCGAGCCCGCGACAGGGCAGGTGAGCTTTGCCCTGCCAGAGCAATTCCCCGACGAAGCCCTTGCCCTGCCCAAACCAGAGACCGAGCCAGAAACGCCAGCGGCCGATCCCGACCCCGAAACCAGCCCGGATCAAACCGATGAAGATGCATCGCCAGAGGCGCCGGACAAAACCACCCCCTAGCGGGTGGCGTGCATTTTACATGGGAACTTTTACATGGAAAACGATGTGCCGCAGCCGCAGGACGCTGTGGCATTCGGGTTTTCGATTGTAAAGCGCGCGCCGATCAACTCTTCGGTGAAGTCAATCACGGCATCGGCCAAAAAGGGCAGCGATACCTCGTCGATCACGACCTTTTGGCCTTGGCTTTCCAGGACCAGATCATCGGCCGCCGGATCGTCGAGACTTATGTCGTACTGAAATCCCGAACAGCCGCCACCTTCGACCGCGACGCGCAAGGCCTTTGCCTCCGCAGAAGCGGCGTTGATTTCGGCCAACCGTTCAAACGCGCGGTGCGTTACTTTGGGCGGTATATTCAGATCCATCGGCTTATCCCAAGGCTCGCGTCTTGCCTGCGCACAATATATGGAAGACGGGGGACGGGACAAGGCAGGCAAGCCGATGCGCGCGATTTACGCTTCCGATCCGGAAAAAAGCCGGGGCCGGCGGGTGGAAGAGGAGCTTTCCACGTTCCGCTCGCCGTATCAGCGCGATCGCGACAGGATCATCCATTCCTCTGCCTTTCGTCGGCTGAAACACAAAACGCAGGTCTTTGTCGAGCATGAGGGCGATTACTTTCGCACCCGGCTGACGCATACCATCGAAGTGGCGCAAGTGGCCCGCACCATGTCACGCGTCTTGCACCTTGATGCCGATCTGACCGAAGCTTTGGCCTTGGCGCACGATCTTGGCCACACGCCGTTTGGGCATACTGGCGAGGACGCGTTGGCCGATCTAATGGCGCCCTTTGGTGGCTTTGATCACAATGCACAAGCGATCCGGATTGTGACGCATTTGGAGCGCCACTACGCCGATTTCGACGGTCTCAACCTCACATGGGAGACGCTCGAAGGTTTAGCAAAGCATAATGGCCCGGTTGCGGGGGCGCTGCCATGGGCCTTGGCCGATGCGCAGCGGGATTGGGATTTGGAGCTTGAGACCCATGCCTCAGCCGAGGCGCAGGTGGCAGCTCTTGCCGATGATATCGCTTACAACCACCATGATCTGCATGACGGTTTGCGCGCCGAGCTCTTTTCGACCGACGAATTGGCGGAATTGCCTATCCTATCGGGCTGTTTTGCCCAGGTCGATCAGCGGTATCCAGGCTTGAATTACTACCGTCGCCGACACGAGGCGTTGCGGCGGTTTTTCGGCATCCTGGTCGAGGATGTGATCGCGGTGTCGCGCGGCAATCTAGAGGCCTTGGCGCCGCAAAGGCCCGAAGATATCCGCCATGCGGGCCGCACGATCGTTACATTTTCCCCCGATTTACTTGCCGATCTCGCAGTGATCAGAACCTTTCTCTTTGATCGGATGTATCGCGCGCCTTCGGTCATAGACATGCGTGAAGAGGTCACCGGGGTCGTGCATGCCTTGTTTCCCTTCTATCTCGCCCATCCCGAACATCTCCCAAAGCAGTGGCGCAAGGATGTCGCGCAAGCGGCCGATGAGGTCAGCCTCGCGCGGCTTGTGTCAGACTATATCGCCGGTATGACCGATCGCTTTGCGCTGGAGTGTCATCGCCGGTTCATTAACGGCGCGCGCGACGGTTGAATAAAACCGCCCTTAACGATATATTAACGCCAGAACGCAAGGAGTACTGGATGGACCATTTGGTCGCCCAATTTGCTGCCAAAATGACCGACGTTTTCGAGAAAAACGCGGTTCGGATTGGTGTTCTATTCGCGCTTGCGACACTCGGCGCGTTTGTTGTTGAGCGATCACCTGAGACCATCGGTCAAGCCTGGGAGAGTTTACGGGCCTTCATCCGCTAAGCGCGTCTGGGCGTTGGTCTTTTCCCCTGCGTCCTTTATCGCCGTCTCAATCTCTACCTGCTCGGCTTTCATCCGTTCAATCGCTTCAGAGAGCTCCGTGACCTTTTCCCGCTTAGCGGCAATGACGTCGTCGATTTGGCTCAGCATCTGCATGGCATCAACCTCATTGTCGGTATCAGGCCGTCCACCCTCCGCATCATCAAGTGGTTGTCCGTCCTCCACAACATCCAGTGGCCGTGTGAGCAAAAAGAACGCCGATGCCGCGATCAGTGCAAGGTGAAGATTGCCGATCAGGGCTTCGGTTGCCGCAACACCGCGGGACAATCCGCCCGCCGGCGCAAAATCCCCAAAGCCCAGTGTTGAAAACGCGACAGCCGAGAAATACAACGCTAGCCCCGCGCCGGGGGCCATATCCTCCTTGAGGCCGGTTTGCTGGTAAACGCCGGCACACACGAAGATCACCAAGACGGCCGATAGTAAGACATGCAGGACAAAGGCGGTCACATCCGTCCGCTTGCGGGACGTTTGCAGCGCTTCAAAGACCAGATAAATGATGTAGAACACCGACGCAGCGGCGGCGATGCCCAACACGGTTACGCTGTTGGGAAAGAATATCGGTGTGAAAAAGTAGCTGATGACGGTCACCAGGACCACAACAGCAAAAAACACCAGCATCCCCATCACACCCCGCCACAAAATCCGAGTTGAAGCGCCTTCTCAGAGTGGTACACGGTTGCGGACGGAAGGAAAGCCTTGGCTCATGAACCTGTTCACCGATATCCGCACCACCGTTCTTGCCGCGCTAGACGGGTTGGAGGCCGAGGGCGTTTTGCCGGAGGGGCTGGACCGCGGCAACGTCACCGTGGAGCCACCGCGCGATGCCGCGCATGGTGATATGGCGACCAATGCCGCGATGGTATTGGCGAAACCGGCGGGCCTGAAACCCCGCGAAATTGCCGAGGCATTGGCGACAAAACTGGCCGATGATCCACGGATCGACGGGGCCGATGTTGCCGGCCCGGGCTTTCTCAATCTGCGCCTATCGGCCGATACCTGGCGCGCGGTCACAGCCGCGATCGTGGCGCAGGGTGCGGAATACGGGCGGTCTGATCTCGGCGCCGGACAACGCGTCAATGTCGAATATGTCTCGGCCAATCCGACCGGGCCCTTGCATGTCGGCCACACGCGCGGGGCTGTGTTCGGCGATGCCTTGGCCAGCCTTTTGGCCTTTGCCGGCTTTGCGGTGACGCGGGAATACTACATCAATGACGGGGGCGCGCAGGTCGATGTGCTGGCGCGGTCCGTCTATCTGCGGTACCTTGAAGCGCATGGTCAGGATGTGGCCTTCGAAGATGGCACATATCCAGGCGATTACCTTGTCGCTGTCGGTCAGGCGCTCAAAGACAAGGTTGGCGATGCCTTTATCGGCAAGGGCGAGCAGTTTTGGCTGGCCGAGATCCGTGACTTTGCCACCGATGCGATGATGGATCTGATCCGATCCGATCTTGCGCTCTTGGGCATCGAAATGGATGTCTTCTTTTCCGAAAAATCGCTTTACGGCACGGGACGGATCGAAGCGGCGATCGGTGATCTGGAGGGCAAGGGGCTTATCTATCGCGGCATCTTGGAGCCGCCCAAGGGCAAGACGCCCGAGGATTGGGAGCCGCGCGAGCAAACCCTCTTTAAGGCAACCGATTTTGGCGACGATGTCGATCGCCCGATTAAGAAATCCGACGGGTCTTGGACCTATTTCGCGCCTGATATCGCTTACCATTTTGACAAGGTTTCCAGGGGGTTCGACGCGCTTATTGATGTATTTGGTGCCGATCACGGAGGCTATGTCAAACGGATGAAGGCCGCGGTCGCGGCGCTCAGCGATAGCCGCGTGCCGGTCGACATCAAACTGACGCAGCTGGTAAAGCTGCAAAAGGGCGGGCAGCCGTTCAAAATGTCCAAACGTGCCGGCACGTTTGTGACGCTGGCGGATGTGGTCGGTGAGGTTGGGGCCGATGTCACCCGTTTTATCATGCTCACGCGCAAAAACGATGCCCCGCTGGATTTCGACACCGACAAGGTAACCGAACAATCCAAGGATAATCCGGTCTTTTACGTGCAATACGCGCATGCCCGGATCCGCTCGGTTCTGCGCAAGGCGACGGAGCTCGACATGGCGCCAGACCTTGAGGCTTTGGGCACGATTTCCGATCCGGCCGAATTTGCATTGATCGCCAAGCTTGCCGAATGGCCGCGCTTGGTGGAGATTGCCGCCAAAGGCAACGAACCGCATCGCGTCGCCTTTTACCTTTACGATCTGGCATCGGAATTCCATGCCTTGTGGAACAAGGGCACCACTGCGCCGCATTTGCGGTTCCTGCAAGAGAACGAGCCGGACACATCGGCCGGTAAACTTGCACTTATTCATGCAGTTTCCATTGTTATTTCAGCCGGTTTAGGTATCTTGGGGATAACTCCGGCGGAAAAAATGTAAATCCAAACGCCGGGGACGAGCAGGAATAAACACGCCCCGGGCAGCAGGAACAGGCTTTGGCCTGCCGTGTCGGATTGCGGGCAAGTGAGGGCAGGCATGGCAGATTTTGCGTATTCTCAATCCGAGATGGACGCGGCCGAAGAATTGAATTCCGGCACCATCCAAAAACTGATCAATTTCACCGGCGGGCTGGTGTCGATCGTGCTGATCGCGGGCATGGTCGCCTGGGGCTGGCAGTTAATGGTGCGTGATGTGTCGGGCGTGCCGGTGGTCGAGGCACTGGAGGGGCCGATGCGTATTGAGCCGGCCGATCCCGGCGGCAGCCAGGCCGACCACCAGGGGCTTTCGGTCAACCGGATTGCCGAAGGGCAGGAGGCCGCGCCCGCGGCCGACCGTATCGTGCTGGCACCACCGCCGGTCGAATTGGCCGAGATTGCGCCGCAGGCCGAGCCGGCGCCGGTGGCTCCGCTGGTATCAGATGGGTCGGCGGATGCAGCTACCGATGGCGCGGTTGAAACCGGGCAGGGGGAAATTGGACTGGTTGCGGCCGCCGACAGCGCCGAAGCGGCTTTGCCGGTCGCCACAGCCGAAGGCCCGCCCACACCTGAGGCCGCGGCCGAGGCGACGCTTGCACTCATTGATCAATTGCTCACCGAAGAGGCGCCGGCACCGGACCAAGATGTCGCCCAAGAGGCAACCGTTGCGGCCGAAGTGGCCAGTTCGATCCAATTCAGTTCGATCCAGTCCATTCCGATCTCCGTGGCGGGTCTGCGCCAATCGGTTTTGCCGACGCCGCGCCCCTCAGCGCTCGAATTGGCCGCAGCCGAATTGGCTGGCGTCACCGAGGCCGCCGCCGATGGCACCCCGGCGCAACCCGAGGAGATCGACCCCGAGGGTCTGCCCCGCGGCACGCGGCTGGTGCAGCTTGGCGCCTTCGATGCGATGGATGAGGCGCGTGCCGAATGGGATCGTCTGGCATTGGCTTATCCCGATTTCTTCGACGCGCGCAGCCGGATTGTGCAAGAGGCGACCTCTGGCGGGCGGGATTTCGTCCGCCTGCGTGCGCATGGCTTTGCCGATCTCATGGATGCACGGCGGTTTTGCACCGCGCTCTTGGCCGAAGGCGCGCCCTGCATCCCCGTCACTGTCCGTTAACGCCGATGGTGTCCGCCGCGATCCTTGCGCCCTCAGGGCCGCGGCTGAAACCAAAAGAGTTTGAATTCTTCGCCGATGCGCAGCCTTGGGGCTTCATCCTTTTTGCGCGCAATGTCGAAACACCTGCTCAGCTGCGCCGCTTGACCGGCGATCTGCGGGAGGCCGTGGGACGTAACGCGCCGGTCTTGATCGACCAAGAAGGTGGACGGGTCCAGCGCCTGCGCGGACCCACCTGGCGCGAATGGCTGCCGGCCTTGGACCAGATCGCGCGGGCGGGGCCGGGCGCGGAACGATCCATGTGGCTCCGGGCCCGCTTGATCGCGCATGAGCTTTTTGAGGCCGGGATCGATGTCAATTGCGCGCCCTTGGCCGATGTGGCGCGGCCGATGACCCATGCGGTCCTGAAAAACCGCACATACGGCACCGATCCGGCGGCCGTGGCCCGCCTTGCGCGCGCCGTTGCCGACGGGCTGATGGCTGGCGGTGTTCTCCCGGTGCTGAAACATCTGCCCGGCTACGGGCTTGGTGCGGTCGACAGTCACGTGGCTTTGCCGCGCGTTACCGCAGAGCGCGCAGACTTGGAGGCCATCGATTTTCAAGCGTTCCGGCCGTTAGCCGATATCGCGATGGGCATGACGGCCCATATTGCCTATGACGCGATCGACCCGCATCTGCCGGCGACGCTATCGCCGACCCTGGTGCAACTGATCCGCGAAGAGATCGGGTTCGGCGGGCTGTTGATGACGGATGACATTTCGATGGACGCGTTGCCGGGCGCCCTGGCGGGGCGGGCGTCAAAGGCCATCGCGGCCGGCTGCGATGTGGTCCTGCACTGCAATGGAGACCTCATGGAGATGGAGGATGTGATTGCGGCCGTGGGGCAAATGAAGGGGCGCGCGCGCGTTCGGGCGCGATTGGCGCTTGAGCAACGCCGCGCGCCGGAGCCGCTTGACATCGGTGCCCTCGACGCCGAATTTAACGGCCTTCTGGCAGGACCGGCCGATGACGCAAACTCCGCCCAAACCGGCGAATGAAAATGACGGCGATTGGGGTGCGGTCCGTGACCGGCAGGCCTCTGAGGCGCTGATCGTCGATCTTGATGGCTTTGAGGGCCCGCTTGATCTCTTGCTGAGCTTGGGTCGGACGCAAAAGGTCGATCTGACCAAAATCTCGATCCTGCAATTGGCCGAGCAATATTTGAGCTTCGTTGAGGAGGCGCGGAAACTTCGTATCGAATTGGCGGCCGATTATTTGGTGATGGCAGCCTGGCTGGCTTTTTTGAAATCGCGGCTTTTGCTGCCGCCTGATCCGACCGATGAGGGCCCCTCCGGCGAAGAACTGGCCGCGCATCTGGCGTTTCAGCTGGAACGCTTGGCTGCGATGCGGGAAGCGGCTGCCAAAGTCTTTGCGCGCGACAGGTTGGGCCGGGATAGGTTTGCCCGCGGATTGCCCGAAGACCTGACAACGGCGCGCACCATCCGCTATTCCGGCACGCTGATTGATTTGATGCAGGCCTATGCCCGCATCCGCACGCGCGACGATTTCCGCCCGTATACGATGGATCGCGAAAACGTCTTGACGATGGAAGAGGCGCTTGAGGGCATGCGCAGGCTGATTGGTTTTGCCGGGGATTGGACCGACCTCTTGGCCTATATCCCTGTGGATTGGCAGGACGATCCCAAACGCCGCAGGGCGGCGGCCGCCGTGACGTTCGCCGCGGCACTGGAATTGGTGAAGGCGGGTCGTGTGCGGATAAGACAGGACGAGACCTTTGCGCCGATCGAACTGCGCCGCCGGGACGAGGACGGATGACCGACACGCCGCACCAGGACGATCCCAGTCTCTTCTTGGCCCCGCCATTGGCCGAGCAGGAGCGCATGTTGGAGGCTATGCTGTTTGCCTCATCCGAACCCCTGTCCATGCGCGAGATGGAGGCCCGCATGCCGCATGGATGTGACGCCGCCGAAGCGATGGTCTTGTTGCGCAAGCGCTATCAG
>JBCDBR010000044.1:0-17294 GCA_039183205.1 Pseudomonadota bacterium
CTCTTCCTCGGCGGGCTCTTCCTCAGCAGGCTCCTCCTCGGCGGGCTCCTCCTCAGCAGGCTCTTCCTCGGCCGGTTCTTCCTCAGCGGGCTCCTCCTCAGCCGGTTCTTCCTCGGCAGGCTCTTCCTCGGCGGGCTCCTCCTCGGCCGGTTCCTCCTCTGGCGGCAGCGGCGCAGGGTCATCGGAGTCCTCAGGGTCGAGGCCATAAAGCACGTTCAGCGCATCGAGATCGCCGTCGGCCTCCGACAGGAACACGGCCTCCGTTTCTGAGATCGGCCGATCCAAATACAAGAAGTTCTCGACCGAGCCGTTGAAATGCCACGTCAGATTGTCGTCTTCGCCTTGCCGGGTGCGGGTTGCTGCCCCGATGACCATGTCTTCATCATTTCCGGTCATCCCGGCGGCGTAACCTTCATCGCTGTCGATCAGCTCACCATTGAGGAAAAGCTTGATCTCATCGGCATCGAAGGTAAAGGCCATGTGGTATTCTTCACCGGCCTCGATTTTAACGTCCCAATCGTAGAGGTACTTTTCCCCTTCGGTGGATTGGAAGCGAAGCTTCAAAACACCCTGGCCGTTGATGAAGGCCGTGACATGACCCCCGTCTTTGTAGCCGGAATGATCTTGGCTAAAGATCGCCTGGTTCTGATCGTTGCCGGGGGAATAGGCGACAAAGCTCGCCGCGATGGTGCCCTCCGGCGCTGACATAGAGCCGTCGTTTTCGATTTCGATTGGGCTGACCGGGCCGCCGAACATAGCGCCATCATGGGATGACAGGACCACCGGCTTTTCGAGGCCTTCAGGAACGCCTGAGGCGAGATCGACCATACCGTTATTCAGCCAGTAATTGTCAGAATAAAGCCACGGACTGGTCCCCATGGGATCACCGTCAACATCGCGGGTATCGTAGCCCAGATGCTCTGCCACGCCATCGCCGTCGAAATCGGTATATTTGGTCTCTCCGGTGGGGGCAAAGGCGGTCTGAAGCTGGTCGATGGTGTCCACGACACCGTAATGTGCGCCTGCATCTGTGATGATGTCGTCTTCTTCGACGCGGTCGCCATGGACCACCAGATAGCCCAGATAGTCTTCGTCATGGGCGCCACCGCCATTGCCCTGTTGGGAATAGATGGTGACGACCGACACGGTATCATCGGCAATGTCATCGCCATCGGTATCGATGGTTTTGTAGTCCACCTTCACCTGCGTGGTGTGGCCAATGACCGAAATGATGTCTTCGGCGGCGTTGTAATCGGCGATGACATCGATCCCGATCCCATCGACCCAGTGGTCATGGACAAATTGGTTTTCACCCGCCACGCCATGCCAATGGATCATGCGCGTGCCGTCCATGACATTGTCAAAGATACTTTCATCCGTACCGTTGATCAGCGTTTCGATCTGGAAATGGTCGTTGCCTGCGCCGCCAACCAACACGTCGTCGCCAACAAGCGGTTGATCGATCCAATCAAAGAGCTTGAGATACTGCTCATCGATGGCCTTGGATGGGCGCGAGGGATCATCGAGAACCAATTGACCGGCCCGGTCTTCGCCGACATCCGCGCGGGATCGGATCACATCGTCACCGTCGCCGCCCATCACAAGGTCGGAGCCCCAGCCGCCGTCAACGGTATCGTTGCCGGCGCCGCCATCGATCATGTCGTTGCCATAGCCGCCAAGGATGCTGTCATTGCCGCCGTTGCCGTTCAGTTCATCATCGCCGGCGCCGCCATCGATGGTGTCGTTGCCGCCCATGCCGTCGATGATGTCGTTGCCGGCCTCCATCGGCTGCGGCCCAGCTGGATTGGTCAGGGCAGCGCCGGGACCGTTATTCATAAGGTCGTTGATCTCGGTTGGGTTGAGCTGGTCGGCCATAGTGTAGCCGCCCCAGATACCGAAATCGGCGATGCCACCCTCGAACTCATTTTCAAGGTCTTCGCGATCAAGCGCGAATTCCCCGGCCGTGTCATTGCCTTGTGTCGTGCGCTGATCGGCACCGAGAACGAAGGGTTCGTCGTTGTTGATCAGGTAAGCTTCGTTGAACTCACCCGGCTTGTTGACGTTGCCGTCCACCTTGGTCCAAGCACTGTCGGGGATCGCTTGGCCATCAAGATAGACCGTCACGCCGCCCATGCCGAAATTCACCGCGATGTGTTGCCACTCGCCTTCGGTGAGGATGTCGGCGTTGGTCTTCCATTCATGGTTCTTGTCGCCATCACCTTGCGCAAACCGCAAGAAGATACTGCCATCGTTATTGTGGCCAAGGCGGAAATGCCCGCCATCTACTTGGCCCGAATGGTCCTTCGTCACGATGGCGGATTTCTCGCCGAGATCATCCGGCCGCACCCAGAGCGCGATCGTGCCTTGGCTGACGTTGAAGCCCGGATCGTGCTGGAGGTACGCGAAGCTGTCTTCGCCGTTGAAGTAAAGCGCCTCACTCCCTGGCCCGCCGGGCCCTTCGGTGACCGCGTTGTCATTGATGAGGGCCGCATTTTCCCAGAGTGTATAAGCCTTTAGCGTTCCGGCATCGCTGGCGCTTTCATCCTCATAGGCCCCGTCAACACCGCCCGAAAGGCTCCAGAACCCAAGGGCGCCGGGAAGACCGCCTGGTTCCGGTGTGGTCTCGGGAGATAGGTTTTCGGACGCGCCTGTGCCGTCAATATCCTGGCCCGCAACCTCGACGAATCCTTCCTGCTCGAACGGTTCGCGCGTGGGCTCCATTTCGTTTTCGGCCGGCGTGGGGGCCCCGATCAGACCCTCGCTCCAATACGGGTTTTCGAACGCCGAATACGGATCGCCGGTGACCGCGCCCAACACGTTCGTGCCAGGTCCGCCATGTCCGCCGTGATCACCGCCGCCCATGCCTTGCATCATCTGCATCGGCTCACGCGTGTCGTACCCTTTGATGTCCCCCGTCATCTTCGGATCGCCATTCGGGAACAGCGCCTCGGCGACATCGGCGTAATTGTCGACGATGCCGTAGGTGACCATGTCGTCGGTTTCGATGTCGTCAACCTCGACCCGGTCGCCAAACACAATGGTTTGGTCAATCAGATCACGGTCATGCGCGCCGCCATTGCCGTGCTGAACCGAGATTGTGGTGATGATCGATTCCTCAATCCCGTCGCCATTGACGTCCTCGTAGGTGACATACGGCACCGCGGTGTGGCCAATGACCGCGATTTTATCTTCTTCGGCATTGTAGTCGGCGATGATGTTGATGCCGGCGCTGTCGACCCAGTGGTCATGTAACTCGTCGTTTTCGCCCGCAACGCCAGCCCAGTTGATGCTGCCGTCGTCGCGCACATGCTGTTGGATAATGTCGAGCTTGGCATTGATCTGCGACTTGAGCAAAAAGACGTCGTTTCCTTCTCCGCCGACCATGACGTCATCGGCGTGAAGCGGTTGGTCGTTATAGATCGCGAGCTTTTGCGTGATCGGGTCGACCTCGCCATCCGGGTCGGGCCGGGTTGGGTCACCAATGGCCAATTGGCCGATGCGCTGCTCGCCCGCGTCGCTGTCAGAAATCAGGATGTCATCGCCAGCCCCGCCGATCATAATGTCGGAGCCGCGACCGCCATGCAGCACGTCGTCGCCGTCGCCGCCGTTGAGACTGTCATCGCCGTAGCCGCCGTAGATTTCGTCGTCGCCGCCCAAACCATCGATGGTGTCGTCCGAACCAGCGCCGGTGATCACATCGCGCGCCTCTGTTGGCGTGCCATCGACCGGACCTGGCAGTGAGGTTTCACCGATATAGTAGGACGGATGGTAGTCTTCCGTCGGGATCGTCGCGACATCCGCTGGCGGGTTCTGGAAATCGTCGACCGATTGGTAGAACGCACTTTGATCGACCGGCAGACCATCGATCGAAAGTCCCAGAGTCATCGCACCGCCTTGGTCGAAATAGAGCAGATCGATTTCGTAAAGACCGCCTTCGAATTCGGCGACACGCGCGGTTTCATCGGTGGCGCGGCTGCCCTCGAATTCCGAGAAATCCACGCCACCGATTTGCAGGTCAAATCCGTCGTCAGAACTGATCGAAAGTTCGTGGATACCAGCCGGTATATAAATATAGCCGGAAAAAGTGAGCGCGGATGGCCCCATTTCCAGATCGCCATTGCCCTGCACCGACGCGCCATCGACGCCCAGGAATTCCGCAACCGTCGTATCTGATTTGCTGGCCCCATAGGCGAGTTCCGTCGATACAAATGTCGCATCGGCCACACCGGTGGCCGCTTCGGCGGCCTTGTCGATGTCTGAGATGCGCGTGCCCGGCACGAACGCTGCGCCGGCAAGCCCGGTGCCTTGGCTCGGCACGCCCGAGATGTCGGCCACCGCGACAACCGGTGCCAGTCCCGCTGGCGTGTTTACATCATCGGGGTCGAAAAACGCCGTCGTGTTCATGGCAATAGTCTCCCTTGGGCGCGCGGCTGGGTCCGGCGCCATCAGTCCCGTCGTTTCATTTTTTCAAGAACTCAGTCGAAACATGCAGCGTCTCTTTTGTGAGGACGAACGCCGCGGATACTCACTAATTGGCTTCAAATTATCGGCAATTGTGGCGCCTTCTTGGCGACCAAGTCGCAACTGGGCCACATTCCGGCAATTGCTTGCGTGACATGGGCAAGGTCTTGCCCATCGATTTCCACAGTCCTGATAATAATAGAAAAAATTCCTGATATTTTTTTCCATTATTGTCGCACAACGGTCATCAAACGAGGCCGACTGTTTCGCGATTTCGGTTTTCGAGACAGAAGCAGGTGATTATCGGCCATTTATCGAGCAATGGAAACACAAGGCCTAGGCGAATGGACTCACCGTGCAGTCACGAAACGCTTGGATTGCGGGCGCTGCACCCGTCAGGTCGAGTGTAACCGATACCAGGCCGAGGTTCGCTGTTGCGGTGCTGTTGAACTCCAGCCCGTCGAGGACGTTGCCAAATCCGGTGTCCTCCACACGTACCCGGCGGTCATCTTGATCCAATATGTGTCGCGTCGTGGATATTATCTGGCCGCGTGGACCGCGGAAATCCATCGAAAAGATGGGGCCGCTATCCCAGGGGTCCGACGTGGTCAGTGCAATTGAATATAACGGTCCGGATGGGTCGAACGTCATGCGTAGATCGGCGGCGTCTTGGCTGTTTTCGAGAACACAGATGCCGCCATCAACATCTACCGTCCAAGCGGCAGACGGCGTGGCGAGGCAAATGAGGGTCAGGGCAAAAGCACGCATGCCGGAAAGGTAGCCCGCACCGAGGCGGCGTCACGGAAGGATCTGGACCGATTCCAGCGTATGGCCAAAAAAGCTGAGCTCGCCAGTCGCTTCGAGTGTTGTGCCGGGGCGGATGCTTGCGGCGAGATCGGCGCCCAGACCGCATGTCAGCATCTCTGTATCGGGCGTTTCAACTGGTTTGATCCGAATGCAATCGCGCACGCGTCCGGTCTCTTCGATCGACACCACTTGATAGAGGATCGTCTCTGGCTCGTTCGGGGTCACCGCGTTCCAAGCGTGCGGCACGAGGTCGAACGGCACAACAAGCGTCAACAGCGCCCCGATAAACGGTGTGGCGAACAACGCCAGTAATGATTTTCGGAAATACCCCATCCGGGCCAATGCCGGCGTTGAGGCCGGACGCAACACCGAAAAGAGGAACAACGGTGCCGAAAACGCTGCCGTCACGGCCCCAAATACAAATAGCATATTGGCGTCGATGATCCGGTCAAACTCGGCCGATTGTACGGTCGTGCTGAAGCGAAAGGCATAATATCCGCCCAAAATCGCCACCAGGATCATCACGGCGGCATAGTAATCCCAGACGTCGCGACGGCGGAGCATGGGGCCGTTTTGGTCCATGCTCGACACCATTTCATACCGTTTGGGCAATTGCCGGGGCGGCGGCGCATCGGCTGTCATCGGAGAGCGCGCAAAATATTCTACCTCCGGCTCATCCGATTGTACGGGGGTGGCCATCAGGCCGCGGGCTGCTGCCGCGCGATACCCCGCACCCCACATGAAAAAGAAGACAAAGAGGAAGAGCAGGCACACTATGCCCAGGTCAAGCGCGCGCGCAAATGGCGATGCCGGCCAGAACCCAATCGTCCGGGCATAGTCCAGCACGATATAGGCCGAGACCAACAGCCAGGCCAAACTAATCGCGATGAAAATAAGTCGCGGCAGGGCGCGTACGGTTCGCGTTAGGGTCAGTGCATGCACGCGCGGCAACAAGAACTGGCCGGATTTAACAAAACAGAACAGAGCCGTTACCGCCATCAGCGCAACGGCCACCAAGTTTTGCTGTCCGATGACATAGGCGTTGGCCGCAAGAATTCCTGTCGCCGCAAGGCCCAATAGACCGATCAGCCGCGCGGAAGCTCCTGACAAAAACCACATCACTTGCATTTTCCCACCGAGACGATGTTTGGCGATGCGTTTGGGTAGTCATTGGGTGGGGCGGTTTTGTGGCAACGGAAGGGAAATTGGCAGGCCAAAAGCTAATGAGAATTAAGTGAAACAATTGCCAAATCGAGCGAATCGAACGAGCCTTTAATTTTTATTCCGGGGGGAAGAGTGTTGAGACGGTGTCTTTTGGTGCGGCTTTTACCGTTATTTCTGGTTTTCGGCTGCGGCGCGCCGGCGTTGGACAATTTGCCGCGAGAATACGTTCGCGACCTTAACGATCTCGGCTACACAGCGGTTTATCCGCCGCGTGCCGATTTCCGTGTCGGTTACGCCTTTTTCCGTATGTACGACCGGTCCGATCCGCTAAACCCGCTGGCGCGAGAGCGCGTATTTTTGGGCCAAGTGCCGATTTTGATGCAATCGGAGGCGCGCAATGCTTTGACGCGCCCGGCGTTGACGCAAACGGTGGCAAGCGGTGAACAAAACGATTTTGATCGGGATCAATCGGGTCGCGGCGCGCTGCGCGGCCCCGACCCGGAAGACATGGCGCCTGTGGCGTTTCCGGTGGTCACCGCCTATGGCGGCGGCGTGTTCGGTATTCCCGGTTTGGGCCTTGGCAATCAGTCCAGTGTTTATATCGAATTCGAAAATGCGCGGCGTAGCGCGGTCGAAATAAACTCCGCAGCCCTATTTGCCCATGTGCAGCGAACCGTGCACCACGAGTTCTGCCCGAATGTGCAGGTCATCGCCAGATTGGCGCAGGGCCGAGGCGTCAATTGCGCAAATCTCGTTGGATTTGCGCCTTTCGGTTCGGATCAGGACCGGTTTTGCGATATCGTCGTGGTGACCGAGGCCTTGTACACACGGACAATCGATTACACGGTGTCCAATGCGCGTGGATTGAATGCAGGCGTTGGCGCAAGGCCAGGTGGCTCGCGCGCGGATGTCAATTTGGACGTCAATCTCGACGGTGAGGATCAGAGTGCCGACGAACTCAGCGCAGCGATTGCGGGTATCTTGCAAGCGTCTCAACCCACGGATGAGGGCTTTGGCGCATCCGCGGCGACAGGCACGCAATTTGGCTTTCGCCAGGATTTCAATGAACCCGTCGCCTTCGCCTTTGACGGAGTGACATTTGAGCCGAATGGCACATGCGGTTTTCAATAAAGGAGCGGAGTATGGACGAAAAGAACGAACCGGTGCGCGTCGTACGGAGCCTGCCGAGAAAACCCAACCCAAATGCAGCTGCGATTGCGGCAACCGCCACCGCATCTCAAGACGCGCCGCAATTGGAATTCGAAGCCACCGGCAGCGGCATCACGATGTCCCTGGTGACCGCAGCGGCGGCGCGGCAGGATTGCATCGAGATCGCGCCGGGGCTGTGTTATTATCCCGGCGATCCGATAACCAACCTTTCGGTTGGGCGCGATCCTGTCTTTGTGCGCGTGGACGAGATTAAGGACCTCAAATCCGAAGAAGATCTCGACCAGATCGGAACCATCAGCATTGAGGATAAGGACGGTGTGGATATCTTCACCGTGCATACCAAAGGCTAGCCCGCCGATCGTTTGCGCCGTTTGACGTTTCCTCCGCGCTGGCCGGGTCGGCCGGCTGTGGATCGGCCCGATGCATGTGCGCTGGCTTCGACGGCGGCGTCGACGGCCGATTGCCGCGCCAGGGGGTCGTCAGCCACGGCAAGGTCAACCGCTTCGAGCCGCTTGACCTCGTCCCGGAGCCGCGCGGCCTCTTCGAACTCCAAATTTTCCGCTGCCTTGCGCATTTGGCTGCGAAGCCCATCCAGATGGGCCTGTAGGTTCGCGCCCACGATCGGTTTGTCGACCTTTGCGGTGACGCGGGATTGGTCGGTATCGCCTTTGTAAAGGCCGGCAAGAATGTCATCGACATTTTTCTTGACGGTTTCGGGCGTGATGCCGTGTTCGGCGTTATACGCGTTTTGCTTTGCCCTGCGGCGTTCGGTTTCACGTATTGCACGGTCCATCGATCCGGTGACGTGGTCGGCATACATGATCACACGCCCATCGGCATTTCGCGCCGCACGGCCGATTGTTTGAACAAGTGAGGTCTCAGACCGCAAGAAGCCCTCTTTGTCCGCGTCCAGAATGGCAACCAGGCCGCATTCGGGAATGTCCAACCCCTCGCGGAGCAAGTTGATGCCGACGAGCACATCGAAGGCGCCCAGCCGCAAGTCGCGCAGGATTTCGATCCGTTCTAAGGTATCGATGTCGCTGTGCATGTATCGCACGCGCACGCCTTGTTCGTGCAAGTATTCCGTAAGGTCCTCGGCCATGCGTTTGGTCAGCACCGTCACCAGAACCCGATACCCATCGGCCGCGACTTGTTGCACTTCGTCCAGCAAATCGTCGACCTGCATCTCGACGGGGCGGATTTCGACCTTGGGATCGAGAAGACCGGTGGGCCGGATTACCTGTTCGGTAAAAACCCCGCCGGAGCGTTCCAATTCCCATGCCGCCGGTGTCGCGGAGACAAAGATCGATTGCGGGCGCATGGCGTCCCATTCTTCGAATTTGAGCGGCCTATTGTCCATGCAGGATGGCAGGCGGAACCCGTGTTCTGCCAGCGTGAATTTCCGCCGGTAGTCGCCCCGATACATCCCGCCGATCTGCGGCACGCTGACATGGCTTTCATCGGCAAAAACGATGGCATCGTCGGGGATGTATTCAAACAGAGTCGGCGGCGGTTCACCCGGCGCACGGCCGGTCAAATAACGGCTGTAGTTTTCGATCCCGTTGCAGACACCGGTGGCTTCCAGCATTTCGAGATCGAAATTGGTCCGCTGCTCAAGCCGCTGCGCTTCCAACAGCTTTCCCTCGCCGATCAGCTGATCGAGCCGAACCTGGAGTTCCGCCTTGATCCCCTTGATCGCCTGTTGCATCGTTGGACGCGGTGTTACGTAATGGCTGTTGGCATAGACACGAATTTTCTCGAACGTGTCGGTTTTTTCGCCGGTCAGGGGGTCGAATTCGGTAATCCCCTCCAATTCCTCCCCAAAGAAGCTGAGCTTCCAGGCGCGGTCCTCCAGATGGGCTGGCCAGATTTCCAGACTGTCGCCGCGCACCCGGAACGACCCACGTGCAAAAGCCTGATCATTGCGCCGATATTGCTGGGCCACGAGGTCGGCCATGACCTTACGCTGATCGTAGTTTTGACCCGCATGCAAATCTTGTGTCATCGCGCCATAGGTCTCGACCGATCCGATGCCGTAGATGCAGCTGACCGACGCCACAATGATCACGTCGTCCCGTTCGAGCAGGGCCCGGGTCGCAGAGTGGCGCATCCGGTCGATCTGCTCGTTGATCTGGCTTTCTTTCTCGATATAGGTGTCGGACCGCGGCACGTAGGCTTCGGGTTGATAGTAGTCATAATAGCTGACGAAATACTCGACGGCATTCTCCGGAAAAAAGCCCTTAAACTCGCCATAAAGTTGTGCCGCCAAAGTTTTGTTTGGCGCAAGGACAATCGCGGGGCGCTGCGTCTCCTCAATGACTTTTGCCATTGTGTAGGTCTTTCCGGTCCCTGTCGCACCAAGCAAAACCTGATCCTTTTCAAGTGATCTGATTCCCTCAGAAAGTTCCGAAATTGCCGTCGGTTGGTCGCCTGCAGGTTGAAATTCTGTGTTCATCGCAAAGGCTTTACCGCCTTCGAGCTTCATCCGCGCTCGAATTTCATCCACAGATGTACCCAGATCCGGCATTTGTTCGGGGTTATTGTTGTGCATCTTACGACCTCCAAGCGTTGATCACTTTGGTCGTATTTTGTTCCAATTCAAGGGGCTGGGAGTTTTTCGACAATCCGCATAAGCTATCGCCTTAATAATCGTTAACAAAAGGTTATCAAAACGACTAAGATTTGCAGCGTAAAACTATGAAATCATGTTGCTTTTACGAACGGCCGATGCGTATCCTGGGGATGCAAGCAGCAGAAGTGGTTGTCGGCCTTCTCGAACCACCCACCCCACCCCTCGCTCCCTCGGGACGTGCCGGCAACCCTCTGATGCTCGTGGTTCCCCGCAGATCGCTATCGGTTGCCCGTTGCAATGGACGCAACGTTGCAGGATAAAATAAACCACCAACCCCAACCACGGGCCGGACCATGCGCGCAAGGATTTATCAGCCAGCGAAAACGGCGATGTCATCTGGACTGGCAAAGACCAAAGGATGGGTGTTGGAATTCGCCCCGAAATCGGCGCGAGGGATTGATCCTCTGATGGGGTGGACGTCTTCGGACGACATGAACAGCCAGGTCAAACTGCGCTTCGATACATTGCAAGCGGCGCAAGACTATGCGGCCGACCATGGCCTCGTAGCAACCGTGCTTCAGCCCAGGAAGCGCAAACCCAACATTCGGCCGCGCGGCTACGGGGAGAACTTTGCACCGAACCGACGCGGGGCCTGGACGCATTGACGCTGTCGATCACGGTGGCGGACCCTGTCTGCCCGGAGGTTGGCGCACTCATTGCCGCGCATCTTGAAAGGTCCCGAGCGCTGTATCCCACGACGAGCGAGCACAGCTATGACGTGGCGACCCTAAAGGCAAATCAGGTTACGTTATATGTCGGGCGCCTCAAAGATATCGCCGTTACGATCGGCGGGCTTCGTGCACTTTCGCCCCGGGAATGCGAGATAAAATCAATGTACACCGCACCGTTTGCGCGTGGCAAAGGATACGGTCGCGCAATGGTTGCCCATTTGATGGCCGAGGCGCGCGCAGGCGGCCATTGCCGCATCTTGCTTGAAACCGGCAGTGACCCGGGCTCTGCGGCGGCACGGCGCCTTTATCAGGCCGCCGGCTTTGCGTTTTGCCCGCGTTTTGGCGACTATCCGGACGATGCTTTGAGTGTCTTTATGGCGGCAGAGCTTTGACGATAGACCGACACACATCCCTGGGGTAAACGAGCAGCATACGAGCGGCCCCTTAGCTCAACTGGATAGAGCAGCTGACTTCTAATCAGCAGGTTGAGGGTTCGAGTCCTTCAGGGGTCGCCATTTCGTTTTCTTTGGTGTGGACGCTGCCTAACACCTTGAATGGTACGTTGGGCTTTACGGTTCGACTGCCCTCATTTCGCACGTGGTGAAGTGAGACCGAAAAGACTGGTCTAAGGCCGGCTATTGGATCTTTCACGTGATCGGAAGTCCAGATTCTACAGGGGTTTCGGGGAAGGGACATTGCGGCTCAAAAGGCTTGCCTGAGGTCCCCCTGGCTGTTGCTCGAGTGATCCGGTTTTCCTTCATCGCGAACAGGTCGGTTTCACCTGTCTCGAGCTTGGATTGTCAAGCGCAGGTTGCGTGTTTGCGCTCCGCCTCAATCAGCCGGTCCGTTCGCTTCGTAATCTTAATCTGCTGCGCATTGATCGCCTTGCGCTGTTCCTGAGGGGCGCACCACAAAGCCGCCGCACATGCGACAGGGTATGAGATGGGCGCATCCGTCAGGGGAGTGATCCAATGACGGTCTCAACATCGGCGTGTGGGATGGTTTTTCGGCGCGCAGCAACCAGCCAGAACCACCGCAAGCCGGCAAAGGTCTTTCCAGCATTACAGCAATTGCGCAAAGCCTTATCAGAAAGGCGGTCGTGCGCAGCGCCACGCACCGCTTTCTGGGCCAGCAGGTTGTTGCTCTTCTGCATAATTGGCGGAAATCGAACTTTCTCTGCAGTTGCGAGCCCGCCGGCAGAGGTGTCGAAAGCAGACATCTGATCATCGCAAGAAAAAACGCAGGCCGTGGCCCGCGTTTGAATGTGGTGCAATCGAATGCTTGTTAACGGCTCGACCACGAATTTTGAACATGGTGAAGGTAATCATCTCAAAACTCATGGTCAAGCCGCAACACACAATTGTCTCGTTGCCGAAAAACAGCGAGCGCTTGTCTAAGTCGTGGCGAGAGGTGTGGACCCCTCGCGTCGCGATGGAAGACTTTTTTCACCGTAGAAAGCATGCAGATGGTTGCCGTCAAACATGTTCGCGACCTGGTTTGGACCCAGGCAGCAACCTCACCAGCATCGGCCAGCGACGGCTTGGCAATGGTTGGTTCTTGTGGAAATGTCGACCCCTGCAAATGTCATTAAAATTATTATTTTGGATCACTTATGTCGGCTGGTTACAGATTGGGTCTCGACCTTGGGACGAATAGCATCGGATGGTTTCTATTTGGGCTAAATAGAGAAAATATTGATTCCGTCATTGACGGCGGCGTGCGGATTTTCGCGGATGGGCGCGATCCGAAATCCGGGGCATCACTGGCAGTGGACCGTCGTGCAGCACGCGCGCAGCGGCGCAGGCGGGATCGGTTCCTGCGGCGCAAGGCGGCGCTAATGAAGCGGATGGCGGAGACCGGGTTGATGCCCTCCGACCCCGAGGAGGCGAAGTCGCTTGAGGCGCTCGATCCCTATCAGTTGCGCGCCGAGGGGTTGGACAAAGCCCTACCTTTGGCCCATTTCGGGCGCGCGCTGTTTCATCTCAACCAGCGGCGCGGTTTCAAGTCGAACCGCAAGACGGATCGCGGCGACAACGAGAGCGGCAAGATCAAGGATGCGACCAAGCGGCTTGATGAAGAGATGGCCATCGTAATTCCCGACGAAAACAAGCGCACCTACGGGCATTTTTTGCACCTGCGGCGTGCTGAGGCGACTGACCTTAAGCAAGTGCCGAGCGTGCGGACGAGACTGTCGGTTGCGCGGCGGGACAATGCCGAAAAGGAAGAAGCAGGATATGACTTCTATCCTGACCGGCGTCATTTGTCGGAGGAGTTCTATAAACTCTGGGCGGCACAGGCGCGGCACCATCCTAACGTCCTGACCGATGATCTAAGGGACGAGATTGGCCTGATCATCTTCCATCAACGCCCATTGAAGTCACCCGAGGTCGGCCTGTGTCTGTTCACCGATGAAAAGCGCATCCCAAGCGCGCATCCACTGAACCAGCGGCGCATTTTGTACGAGACCGTGAACAGCTTGCGCGTCGCCGCGCGGGGAGAGCCGTCGCGGGGTCTCACGCGCGAAGAACGTGACCAGATCGTGCACGCGCTCGACAACAAAAAGCACACCAAGGGCATGTCTGGCATGACGATGAAGCTGAAGGCGCTTGGCAAGGTCATCAAACTCAGGGCTGACCAATCCTTCACATTGGAGACCGCCAATCGCGACGCGATCAAATGCGATCCGGTGCGGGCAAGCCTGTCGCATCCGGACCGGTTCGGCCCGCGCTGGTCAACGCTGGACAACGACGCCCAATGGGAGATCGTCAGGCGCATTCGCGCAGTGCAAAGCGATGCGGAATTCGCGGACCTCATGGGCTGGTTGGTCGATGAACACGGTCTTGATCGGTACCATGCCGAGGCGACCGCAAACGCCCCGCTGCCCGAAGGCTATGGCAGATTGGGGTTGACTGCGACGACGCAAATATTAGCGGCACTCAAGGCCGATGTGATCCCATATAGCGATGCGGTTGCAGCCTGTGGCTGGCATCACTCGGACGGGCGGACGGGAGAAGTTCTGAACCAACTGCCCTATTACGGCGAAATCCTCGACCGCCACGTGATCCCCGGCACGTATGATGAAAAAGATGACGAGATCACACGGTATGGCCGCATCACCAATCCGACTGTCCATATCGGGCTGAACCAATTGCGGCGTCTCGTAAACACGATCATTACCGTCTACGGCAAGCCGGATCAGATCGTGGTGGAGGTGTCGCGCGACTTGAAACTGTCAGAAGATCAGAAGCGCGAGATGCAACGGGAGATCGGGAAGAACACCGCGGCGGCGAAGGCTCGTGGGGAGAAACTCGAACAGATGGGCGTGCCCAATACCGGCGCGAACCGGATGAAACTTCGGCTATGGGAGGACCTCGGCCCTGCGATTGGTCCGCGATGTTGTCCCTACACAGGCAAACCGATCTCTGCGGCCATGATCTTTACACCGGATGTCGACGTAGATCACATCCTGCCCTATTCCCGTACGCTGGACGATGGTTTCGCCAATAAGACCTTGTGTCTAAAGGAGGCGAACCGGGAAAAGACGAACAGAACCCCGTGGGAGGCGTGGGGTAACACGCCGCAATGGGAAGCAATTTCGGCAAACCTCAAGAACCTGCCAGGCAATAAGGCGTGGCGTTTTGCACCTGATGCGATGAAACGGTTCGAGGGCGAAAACGACTTCTCTGCTCGCGCCCTGAAGGACACGCAATACCTTTCGCGTATCGCACGAACCTATCTTGATGCGCTTTTTGACGGCGGCGACGAAAAGTCTCATGTCTGGGTTGTGCCCGGACGCTTGACGGAAATGCTGCGCCGCCACTGGGGGCTTAATGGGCTGACTGCTCTGACCGACAGCGACAAGCAGACAGTGAAGCTTAAAAATCGCACCGATCACCGGCATCATGCCATTGACGCTGCGGTCATCGCCGCCACGGACCGCAGCTTGATCCAAAAGATCGCCAAGATTGCCAAGATCGATGAACTGGCCGGAGCGGAGGAGGTCGCGCGTTCGGTGTCGCCGCCATGGTCGGGTTTCCGCGAAGATATCGGTGCGCAAGTGGCTCGGATCATAGTCAGTCACCGAGCCGATCACGGGCGCATTGATCCAGCCCTGCGGCGAATGGGGCGCGACAGCACGGCCGGGCAGCTTCATAACGATACCGCCTATGGTATTGTGGATGGCGACACGGTCGTCAGTCGCAAGCCGCTTTTGGCGCTGAAACCCGGCGATATTGCCGTGACAAAGCGTGGCGCGAATATCCGCGACGCCGATTTGCAACGGCACCTGGAACGTGTCACGCGCGGCCTTGAGGGTAAGGCGTTCGAGAAGGCCTTGTCGGATTTCGCGACGGTCGCAAAACTCCCCAATGGTTCGCCAAATCCTTATCGAGGTTTGCGCCGGGTGAGGCTGGAAGAGAGTTTGCAGGCAAGTGCGAGGATTGAGATCCCGGACCGAGCTGGCAAACCCGTTAAGGCCTACAAGGGTGACAGCAACCATTGCTATGAGATCTGGCAATTGCCCGACGGCAAAATCAAGGCTCAGGTTGTGACGACTTTCGAAGCGCACCAGCCCGGGTTCGAGAAGAAACCGCATCCCGCGGCGCGGCGAATTTTGCGAGTGTTCAAGCGAGATATGGTTAGGTTGGAGCGAGACGGTGAGACCGTGACCGGGTATGTGCAATCCATGCACGTGAAAAACGGCCTATTCATCGCGCCCCATACAGAGGCGAACGCGGATAAGCGCGACCGTGACGGCGCTGACCCTTTCCGTTTCATTCAGATGAGCGCCGGTCCGCTCGTCAAGGCAAATGCACGCCGTGTCTACGTGGACGAGATGGGGCGTCTGCGCGACCCGGGCCCGCCCAAACTGCGCTAAATTTTGAGAAATAGGAAATTCGCATTAGAATTAACGACTTAACGATTCGTTGCTTGTGAGCTTTCTTGGATCAGATCATTGATATTGCGACCGACGGGCGGCATCTGTCGCGGGATCGCGGCTTTCTGAAAGTGTCCGAAGACGGGGCAGAGATCGGCCGAACACCCCTTGACCAGATTGCCGGTGTAATCGTCCATGCGCATGGAACCACCTGGTCCACATCGCTTTTGACCGAATTGGCAGAGCGTGGCGCGCCGGTGGTGCTTTGCGCCGCGAACCATGCGCCGAAATCTGTGCTGCTGCCGATTGAAGGCCACCATGCGCAAGGGGCGCGGATGCGTGCGCAGTGGCAGGCAAAGATTCCTTTGCTCAAACAGGCCTGGAAACAGGTTGTGACGGCGAAAGTGCTGATGCAGGCTGCGGCTTTGTAGGCGATCGGCGAAGTATCGGCACCTCTGACCATGATGGCCCGGAAGGTCACGTCCGGAGACAGTGGCAATATCGAAGCACAGGCTGCCCGGCACTATTGGCCCCGAATGATGGGGTCTGATTTCCGGCGTGACACAGGAGCAGACGACGCAAATGCGCTTCTGAACTACGGCTACACCGTATTGCGCGCCGCGACCGCTCGGGCGGTCGTGGCGGCCGGGTTGCACCCAACAATCGGGCTGTTTCATTCCAACCGCGGCAACGCATTCGCGCTCGCCGATGACCTGATGGAGCCGTTTCGACCCCTGGTGGATTGCGCGGTTAGATCGTTAGTTGCCTCGCAGGGGGCACAGGTGGACACCCATGCCAAACAGGCACTTGCACGCCTCATCGCGGTCGATCTGCCCTTGGGCGAAAGCCTGACACCGGTATCGGTCGCATGCATTAAATTGGCCACGTCACTTGGGCAGAGTTTCGAGGCAGGAATGCTTGACCTTGCCCTGCCGCGCCCGCCGGATCCCTTGACCCTTGCTGGGCTGGGATCATGAGCACTTCTGTCACGTACCTCTCGGGATATCGTCTGATGTGGATCCTCGTAATGTTCGACCTACCCACCGACACCAAACCGCAGCGTAAGGCCGCGACGGATTTTCGAAATTTCCTACTGGATAAGGGATTTGAGCGGAGCCAATTCTCGGTCTATGCCCGCTTTGTCAACGGCAAGGAGGCGTTCGCAACTCGCGTGAACCGGATCGAGCGGAACCTGCCGGATGCCGGCGACGTGCAAATCCTGAATTTTACCGACCGCCAATATCGTGATATCGTTCATTTCTCGGACCAGGGCCGAAAGCGCGCCCGCGAAAATCCGCAGCAACTGGTGATGTTTTGACGCGATTCGTTTGGAAAACCACAACAGCGCCCCGGCAGAAACGCACTTTCTTCAATGGTTTAACCGAGGGGCTATTGTAGCTGTTCAAAATTCGCGGTCCAGCCGCAACTAATCTAGTTTTCTTCCGACCCATTGGACAATTGTAGCTGTTCAAAATTCGCGGTCCAGCCGCAACTCAAAGAGGCTAATTTCGTA
>JBCDBR010000045.1:0-16538 GCA_039183205.1 Pseudomonadota bacterium
ATCGACGGACTTCAATGGATAATGGTTGACCTGGGCAATCTCATAGCCAAAGGCCGATTTGGGGCGCGTTGGATTGGCATCGCTATCTTCCAGCCATTCGGCCGAACCCCAGGTGATTTCGTTCTCATGATCCTCCAGGATCTTCGGCGCGTGCAGACCGAGGCCTTCGATCATTTTGGTCGGCTTAAACACGGATTTCACGAACCGCCCCGCATCGGAGCTGGTGGCCGCCCGTTCCGCATCGGCATAGCGGTCACAAATTGGCCCCTGCGGGAAGGCAACATCGCCCGAGGTCGAAAAATGCCGCCATGTGACCGGAACAATGTCCGCGTCCGGATAGGCATTCAACAGACCGTCAAGCCGATGATCGCCCACCTTAATGCATAAGAACTCATCTGCGTCGGTCACGTAAACCCAATCGGCGGCTGCGTAGTCCTTGGTCTCGACAGCCTCTTTGAATGCGGACTTCTGCGGTCCGCGTCGCAGAACTTTGGTGCGGTTATGGGTAACGACGCCGCGCTCTGCGAGGCGGTCGAGCATGAAATCGGTGCCGTCTGTACAATCGTTGGTGTAGATTAGAAAGTCGGTGAAACCGACGGCTCTGTGATGCGCGATCCACTCCAACAGGTACGGACCTTCGTCCTTCATGGACGAAATTACGAGAGATTTCATACTCGCCATTTCCTCATCTCGCAGCTCTTCCGCGGCTGCCATTTGTCCCGAATTAAACCAATGACGGCCGTTGATTGCAACCGTTGGGCGTGTCTGCGGCCGCAGCAGGTTAGGTAAAGACCTCAACCGGGACATCCGGTGATGCGGCCCGGATCACTTTGCGCACCGCGTTTTGGGTCTTTCGGAATGTCGGTGGAATGCTTGCCGTCCACCCGATCAATTCGCGGTCGTTATATGGGTTCATGAAGAAATTTCGATTAAACCCTTGATAATAGGCGCCAAGCGTATGCGGTAGCCAAAGCTCGACATGCATAAAGTCGTAGGACCGATGCTGCGCTGGCTCGGGCAGCGTTTCGAGCCATGCGTTGAATTCCGGCTCCCATCGGGTTTTGATCGCGTCGGGGTCGCCGTCGCGCAAACGCAACCGTTTCAGTCCATAGCGAGCCAGGGGTGGACGATCCAGCCGGTCGGATCGCCATTGGTTGGCGCGCAGCATTTCCACAACGCCGCCGCGCAACACCAGATGGTCTTGCGCATATTGCTCAAGGCAATTCAGCGCTGCCAATTCTGCGCGCTGGCAGGCCCAGCCGTTGCGCAGCCGAAAATCGCGCAAGCTTCCGATTGTTGTCCCGTGGGTAAAATAGAATTCATAGTCTTGGCCGAGGCCACGGACCAATTCACTTCCGAGCCGCGTGTCGCGTTTGCTTGGGTTGTGGAACCGATAGCCGCAGAATTCCACGAAATCGCCCAAAAATCTGGTGCCGCATGCAAGCAAAACCCTCGAATCATGCCCCCCAGTCACCGGCAAGATGCAGGGAAACGCCGCCGTGAGGGACCTAAGTATGCGGGCTTGTTTTTCCGCGATCTTGCGACATGCCTCGTCGATTTCAGCCTCATTTGAGACGAGTGCGAATTCAGAGTTTGGCCAAAACCTGCGCAGCTCAAAGGTGTTGAGGTCGAGATAATGGTTTGCCCTGCCACGTTTGATCCGCGCGTCGATCGTGTGCTCAAAGGCGGCAACGGCATACCCGTTGACCAGGCTCCGGAGACGAAATTCGGGGTTCGGGTTTAGGGGGTAGCTGCCCAAGACCGAAACGGTGCTGCCGACGGCGCGTAAATCACTGTCATAGACCCAAGACAAATCGCTCGAAGGATCGCCATAGAGACGCGCATCGCCTTCGGTCAGCAAAAGCGCGACATAGCGCCCGCCCAAACGGAGCGCGAAATTTTCAAACGTTGCAGCAATGTCGGTACTTTGATTGGTTTTTGGGATGCGTGCGACGCGCTGCTGAAGCGTGCCTGCGGCATTCCAGGCGACGCCCAACAAAAACCCAATTGGCTTGCCTTGCGCATCGAGAATGTCGTGCACGGGCATCGCGGCGCCAAAGCCTAGATGCCATCCAGCAAGTTCCAAACGCCGCCATGCCTTTGGGATCAGCGCCGGGTCCTTGGCCAATAGAAACTGATGACGAAACTCTTCGGCAAAATCCAAACTGCGCTGGCGCGTTTTGGCTTCAGCGATCGTTATCCGCTGAGATACCCCCATCGAACTGCTCCCCGTACGGCCCGCTTCTGTTTTTGTTCTGGCTCCCTTTGCCTAAATTCGGAGCGTCAGTTTTTCAATGGTTGGTTCGAAGGCTGCGGGTGGGCGCTTTATGCGCATCCTAGCACTGCGCGCGGTTCTGCGGCGCCCGACACGCGCGCAACACTTTAGCTTGTCGCTAGATCGCTTCAGGCTTTTGAGGCCGCCGATTGGGGGAAACCTGCCGTGTCTTCAGCCGCGCGCTCGACGCCTTTGCCCTGGGTCAGGAAGCCGCCCAGAAAACCAGCCATCACACTTTGCACGCCCAAAGCCAAGCAGGTCACAGCAAAGGAAGCCGGTCGCGCGATCTCACTGGCTGAAAGATCGCCCCAACCGGACGCGCCCCAAATTCCCAAGGCCCATAGCGTCGACAGGGAGCCGGCCAGGAACAAGATACCTCCGACCTTGCAGCACAGATCGACCGACACCAGGCCAGAAAGTCTTTCATAAAGTGGCGTCGATGGCAGCATGCCGGACTTCACCGAATGCAATCGCGCCAGCCCGTAAAAGCAAATCATCTGGAACCCGACCAAGATCAACGCGCTGGCAAGCAAAAGCGTGGCGGTGTCGAACGTCACGTGCCCAAGGGTGATCGGGCCGCCCAGTAGCGCTCCGTAGACGATCATTCCAAGGGCCAAAATGCCCAGACCAGGGAACAAGAACAGCCAATTCGGCGCATATGTCAGCAACAGCTTCAAATGCCGCCAGCCGTCGCGCCAGCTCCGCAAATGCGGTGCCCGTGATCTGCCATCGGGCGATAGTGTGGTTGGCACTTCGTCAATGCGCAGCCCCATGATTGCAGCCTTCAAAACCATCTCGGACGCAAATTCCATACCCGGTGTCTGCAAGTGCAGGCGTTGGATCGCGGTTCGTGAGAACCCGCGTAGGCCGCAATGAAAATCACCGACTGGTGCGCGATACAAGACGCGACCGATGGCGGTCAGAACCGGGTTCCCGAAGTAACGATGTAGCGCGGGCATTGCACCATTTGCGATCCCGCCGCGGAACCGATTGCCCATCACCAGGTCGCTGCCATCGCGTAGCTTTTCGACGAAGGCGTCGAGTTCGAGGAAGTTGTAGCTGTCATCGCTGTCGCCCATGATGACATACGAGCCATTTGCGGCCTCCACGCCGGCGATCAACGCCGCGCCGTAACCGCGGATGGGCACCGAGACGACCCGTGCACCAAGGCGTTCGGCGATGATCTGGCTGCCATCGGTCGATCCGTTATCGGCGACGACAATCTCGCCCTCTATGCCAGAGCGATCCAAAAAGCGGCGGGCCTTTTTAATGCAAGTTTCCAGCGTTTCCGCCTCGTTCAAGCAGGGCATCAAGATGGTCAATTCTGTCATCGAAGGATCTCGGCGGCTGTAGGATCGTGGTTAACCAACCCTTTCAAGCCAAGAGAACGCGGCGAGATTGCGGCACCGCAATGGCCACTCCGCGATATCTCCGCTTGGGCCTGTGAACCGAACCAACTCTGACGCTAACCGCCGGATTTTCCGCGTTTAGGCCATAATATCGACCTGATTTCACGTTGGAAAAAATCAAACGGCAGGGTAGCCAGAAGGCTTGGACATTCGGCGATGATCGGCACAACGTTTCGGCGCATCAAATTTGACCTCCTTACGGCTGCGATCGTTTTAGCCTCCGTAATGATCGTGGCGGATGTGATCGGCGCGGCTCATGCGCCGATCGATATGCTGGCGCAAATCGGCTACGATTCCAGTATGCGCTTGGTGGCGGTCCGTGAATGGATGGCAGGGGCAAGCTGGTTCGATACAACGATTGATCGTGTCATGCCGCCGGACGGCTTGTCCTTGCATTGGTCGCGGTATTTCGATCTCGGTATCGCCGGCATGATTGGTGTTTTCTCGCTCTTCGCCTCGGAGGAATTTGCCGAAGGCGCCGCGATTGTGCTGTGGCCCACTTTGCTTCTGGTCATTTTTCTGTGGGCAACGGCGCGTGCTGCGTACCGTATGTTCGGTCGCGACGGCGCAGCCATTTCGGTCCTCGGCGTCGCATTATGGGAAACTTTGAACGGCTCCCGCTTTGGTCCGTTTAGCCTGGACCACCACGGGTTCCAGGTTCTTTTGATGCTTGGCGCGATCTTGGTGCTAATACATCCTGCACGAGCGAAAGCTGCGGCTGTCCTGGCCGGCATTTTATGCGCATTGTCGCTGGCTGTCGGTTTGGAAATGCTCCCCGCGATCGGTCTGGTTGGCATCGTATTCATGTGGCGTGGCTTGGTGTCTCCCGGCGAGAGTGCCGCGCAACTTGCCGCATTTGGTCTCGCTCTGCCGATCGCTTCGCTTGGGTTTTTTCTGGGCCAAACACCGCAAATGGAATGGGCGGCGGCGCGATGCGATGAATTGGCCGCGCCTTTTTTGGTGCTTGTCGGGTCCAGCGGCGGCGCCGCTTTGGCAGCGGCAATCGCCGCACCCTTCATTGCAGAAATCCGGTGGAGATTAATCCTCGGCTCGGGGCTCGCGGTGGTGGCCGTTGCCATAAGTCTGCCTTGGCTCGAGCCCTGCTTGTCTGGACCCTATGGCAACCTGCCGGAACACTTGCGCGATGTGATTACCACGATCCCCGAAGCGCGGTCGATGCTGTCCTATCTCAACCCCGAAGCCGGGCTAGGCACGTTTTTTCGCTTTGTCCTGCCCACCTTTGCGACCGTCGCGTTCGCGACGTTTCTGCTGTTGCGACATCAGTCGAATGACCACGTCGCGCCAGAGGTCAGAACGGCCGTCGCCGTTTTGCTTGGGTTTGCCTGGCTTGGGATTGCCGCGTCGTTCCACCAGTACAGAATGATGGCATTGGCTGAGCCTGTCATTCCCCTGCTCATGGCGTATGTTGGTGCCGTGTTGATCGGCGCGTGGCGCGCGAACCCGACGTCTCGCGGCATAAGTTTGGCAATGATCTTCGGTCTGGCTGTTATGTTGATCCCAGGGCAAATTTATAAACAAGCCTTCCGTACCTTTGATCTTGGCACGGACGCGGAGCAAACCGCCGACGGCAGATACGTTGCCTTCAACCATTGTCGCCATCAGGCCGACGTTGTGCGGACGCTGAATGACCTGCCGCCAAGCAATCTTATGTTGATGGGAAATCTTGGACGGCCGACCCTTATCCTAACCCATCACCGCATTATCAATTCGCCCTATCACCGTAGCGAAATGGCGATGCAAACGCTCCTTTTGACCTGGGAGACGGATATCGATGTCTTCCGCCAGATGCTCGTTGAAACGTCAGCGGACTATCTGGTCGTCTGCCGGAATGGGTTTTACGGCCTGTCCGAGGCCGCCATAGGCACACGGCTCGCCTCAGGTGAAATCATCGAAGGCTTCCGTCTTCTTAATGTCGCCGATGATCAGCTTATGGTCTTCGCGCTAGACTCGGTATGATCGAGGTGAACGATCCATCGCCGAGGCTGCCTGAGCGCTTTTTCCGTTTCGCCACGGTGGGCGGTGCGTTTGCGGCCGCTTATGCGTTGATCTCCGCGATCTTGGTTGGCCCGATTGGCTTGCCAGCCTATGCCACATCGGTCGTTCTATACGCGCTTTGCATTCCGGCCGCGTATTTTACCCAGATGCGCGTTACATTCGGGATGCGCCGGACACGGGCCGCCGGATTTCCGATTTACGCAGCCACGCAGCTCGCCTGCCTAGCCATGGTCACAGCCTTGACGACCCGATTTGTCACAGGTTCGTTGTGGATTGATGCGCTGATCTTTTTCGGCTCTGCCGGCGCCGCAGCGATCCTGAGCTACGTAATCAGCAGCCGATTTGCCTTTAGGCCTGCGGGGTAAGGCGCGCCACAAAGTGCAAACCGCGGCCAAACACCCAGGAAAACGGCGCCGGGTAAAGCGGCACGTTTCGGGTCAGGCAATCAATTGACAGGCCGGCGGCGTCAAACCATGCGTCCCAAGTCGCGCGCGCTGCGTAATTATAGGGAAGCACAACCCCGTGCGGCGCGTTGCCGACCCAATCCATTAGGCGCAACGTGCCGTGATCCAGCACGTTTTCGGACAGGTGGTCTTTGATCAAAACGGCCTTGCGGGCAACGCGGGCGGCTTCGGCGATGAGCTGTTGCGGATCGTCGGTGTGATGCAGAACATCGACAAAACTGACAACATCAAAGCTCTTGTCCGGATGCGGGATCGTGGTGCCATCAAAAAGCGTCACAGGGATTTTCGTTGTCGGACGCAGCATCACATCGATGCCTTCGACAACCGTTCCAATTTGCCGGGACGCAATCATTGAGGCAATCCGACCGTCGCCGGTGCCGACATCAAGGATGCGCGAATTGACCGGCACCAACGGGACCATCGTTTCGACGATCGCGTCGACGCGGCGGTGGAAAACCGCCTCTTGGTGAACCCGGCCCAAAGTGGCTTTTAGCATCATGGCCCCCTAAGAAGTTGGGACCCTTTTCGCGGCAGACCTCGGCACCAATAAGGCAAATTTTCGGCATATCTGCACGAACGGATGATCAAACAATTTGGGGCTAGGTCAGTTCTTTGACGATGCGCCCGCCCTGAAGGATCAGCTCGATCTGTTCGCCCTGACCCGTGAGACACGCGATATCCGCAATCGGATCGCCCCTTACAAGGATGATATCCGCCGTTGCACCCGGTGCTATGTGGCCAAGATCGGGGCGCCGCAGGATCTCTGCATTGACCGATGTCGCAGACCGCAGCACCTCGGCGCTGGGCAGGACCTGCGCGCGCAGGGCAAATTCCTGCGACTGGTCCTTGCCCATCCACCCGAGCAGATCGGTCCCATAACCCATTGGCACATCCGCACGCCGCAGAATTTCAAGTGAATGCAGACCGGCCTCGCGTACTTTGCGGTTCTTTTCCCGGTTCTCACCGCCCAACCCGATCGCGTCGGCGTGCCGTTCCAGGCAATCATAGATAACCAAGGTTGGCACAGCATAGGCCCCTTGGGCCTTGAGGATGCCGGCCACGCGATCATCGATGAGATTGCAATGTTCCAACGTGCGTACACCGTTGGTCGCCGCATGTTCGACGGCACGGGCGGTATAGGTATGCGCGGCGACATAGGTGCAAGAGGCTTCTGCCACGGCAACGACCGCTTGGATTTCTTCTGGTGTGAATTGGATCCAATCGATCGGATCTGTAGGGGTCGCAACCCCACCATTGGCCATGATCTTGAGGAAATCCGCGCCAAGTCGCAGCTCATCCCGCGCGGCGGCAAGGCATGCCGGAACCCCGTCGACGATGCGGCCCAAGGCGGGCAAATGACGCTGCTGCAAATCGCCCAATATGGCCCGGCTTGTCCCTCTGAAATCGGTATGGCCGCCGGTTTGGCCAAGGGCCTTGCCCGAAGTCGAAATACGCGGTCCGCGGATCAAACCTTCCGCCTGGGCGCACTTTGTGCCGGCATCGCCGCCACCGACGTCCCGAATTGTCGTAAAGCCCCGATCAAGCATCTCTGACAAATATTGCGCCGTCCAATGGGCGACATAGCTCGGTGGCATAGCCTCAAGCGAAGCGAGGTTGGGGCTTGCCGCGGCGATGTGGACATGGGCGTCGATGAGCCCTGGCATCAGCGTATAGTCGTCGGCTGCTACAACCCGTTCGGCGTCACTTTTGATTGCCTGAGCCGAGACCTCGGCGACCTTTCCGTCCGCGACGAGAACATGCATACCAGGCTGGATCTCTGCCCCGTGCCCGTCGAATAAGCCGCAATTCTCAAATTTTACGCGCATTGAGTGCTCCTTGGCGGCCGCGTCGGTCTGGTTCATCGTCAGCGAGCCCGATACGGACGAATAATGCAACCCAATTGAGTTTTTCACTTGCAAGCCCGATGCAACACGGCATTCTACCGCAATGTCCGTCGAGTTGTTATCTGGCGCGCCGTCCGCTGCAACGGCGACGACCTCGCTGATGGAGGTCCGCGACCTTCGACGCAGCTTTTACGGTGTGCAAGCTCTCAGCGGCGCCAGTTTCAGCGTAGATCGCGGCACGATTACCGCACTGATTGGGCCGAACGGTGCGGGAAAAACCACTGCGTTTAACTGCATTTCCGGGGTGATCCCGCCCGAGGGCGGCAGAGTGATCTTCGAAGGGGCGGACATCACCGGAAAAACGCCAGATCAGATCCACAGCCACGGCGTGGTGCGGACGTTTCAGATCGCCCGTGGCTTTCCGACGTTGACGGTTCTGGAGACCCTCTTACTTCATGGTGAGCGGCAGCCGGGCGAATACCTCGTATCCGCAGTGTTTTCGCCCAGAGCCGCCCGCCTGCGCGAGGCTGAATTGCTCGAAAGGGCCCATGTGGTCGCCAGGCGGCTCAAGCTTGACCAGGTGCTTGAAAACCTCACAGACGCGCTTTCGGGAGGCCAAAAAAAGCTCTTGGAAATTGGTCGGGCGTTGATGGCACAACCACGCCTTATCTTGCTGGATGAACCTGTCGCAGGTGTAAACCCGACACTAAGCGCTGAGATCGCCGAACGCATCCAAGCACTGCGCGAGGAAGACGATCTGACCTTTCTCATCGTCGAGCATGATATGGACGTCGTTGCCCGGATTTGTGATCCCGTCATCGTGATGGCCGATGGTGTGACGCTTGTGCAGGGTCGTTTCGCGGAGATCGCGAGCAATCGGCAGGTTCAAGACGCCTATTTGGGGAGACGGCGATGAGCCTTCTGACGGCAGACAAGGTCGTCGGTGGTTACAGCCGCGTCGATACCATCCTCAAAGGCGTCTCGATCAAAGCCGATGTCGGAGAGATTGTTGCCGTCTTGGGACCGAACGGCGCCGGGAAATCCACGCTGCTTAAGGCAATCGCGGGGCAGCTGGATGTGCGCGACGGGTCTGTATCGCTAAACGGAGAGCGACTGGACGGGCGAAAACCGCGTGAGATCGCTCGACGCGGCGTTGCCTATGTCCCGCAAGAAGCAAACGTCTTTCCAACCATGACGATCCGAGAAAACCTCGAGATCGGCGGTTATCTCGCCCCGCGCCAAGTGCGTAACCGGATTGATGAGATTTTTTCACGCTTTCCAATGCTGGCGCAAAAACGCCGGGATGCGGCGCGAACGCTGTCTGGCGGCCAGCGGCAGGTGCTTGCGGTGGCCATCGCTTTGATGGTGGCGCCTGCGCTGATGCTCCTTGACGAACCGTCGGCGGGGCTGTCACCGGTGGCCACCGGTGAGCTTTTTGACACGATCCGCGACATCCGCGACCAGGGGGTTGGCGTCGTGCTCGTGGAACAAAACGCGCTTGATGCGCTCGAACTTGCCGACAGGGCCTACATTCTGACGGCCGGTGCAAACTATGTTGATGGTAAAGCAGCGGACTTGGCGGCCGATCCAGAGGTTCGCCGCGCTTTTCTAGGTGGATAAACAAGGGAGTAATCGATCATGACTGACACGACCCATCTGTTCAAGCCGTCCCGGCGAGCGGTGATGCTCGGCGCCACGGCAACGCTCGCCGCACCGGCAATCCTTCGGGCGCAAGGCGCGGCAATCAACTTTGGAACGTTGACGCCGTTGACTGGCGTGGGCGGCACGTATGGATCGTATATGCGCGATGCAGCGGCAAATGTCTTTTCTGCGGTCAACGCGGCCGGCGGGCTCATGGGTCAAGAAATCGACCTGGTATCCGAAGATACCCAAACCAATCCCGAAGCTGCCGTGCGCGCGGCGCGAAAGTTGATCGACGTCGACGGGGTCTCGGTCATTTTGGGCACATGGGCCTCGTCCATCACGACGGCCGTTGCCCCGCTTTGCTGGGAAAACGGTGTAATGCTGTTCACCGTTTCCGGTGCTGACAGTATCACCCAATTGCCGCATCAGGGCTTTATCGCCCGGACGCAGCCAAATTCGATCCTCCAGATCGAGGTCGCAGGCAATTTCATGTTGGGACAAGGGGCCTCCGGTTTGGCATGGATCGGGCCGCAAACGCCATTTGCGCAATCCTCAATCGACATCCTGGCTGGGCAAGCCACCGCAGCCGGACTTGGCATGGAAAGTCTGATCTACGAAGCTGACAAAAGCACGTATCGGTCCGAGGTTGATACGATCCTCCGAAGCGACCCGGATTTCATCATGCTTGGCGGCTACGCCGCCGATAGCACCGTTGTTCTGCGCGACATTTGGCAAGCAGGCTATGAAGGACAGATCATCGCTCCGGCCTATGCGGTCAACCCAACCGTGCTTGAGGCGCTGCCAGACGATGTCACCGAGGGCGTCTTCACATGGGAAGGCGCGCCCGCGATTGGCAGCTCAGCCTATGCCAATGTGCAATCCTCTCTCGGCGTTGAAACGGTGGATCCGTACTCGGCACAGACCTACGACCATGCCAGTCTTGCGGTCCTTGCGGCCGCCGCCGCGGGCGATGCCAGTGGTCCTGCGATCCGCGATGCGTTGCGCGGTATCAGCCAAGGCAGCGGCGAGGAGGTGTCCGACGCGCTTGCTGGCCTTGAAATTCTCGCAGGCGGTGGATCGGTGAATTACAGCGGTGCGTCTGGTCCCTGCGATTTCGACGACATCGGCGACATCACCGGCACGCAGTTCTTGTTCCGCCAAATCTCGGGCGGTGAACCGTCGGATTTTGAACGCGTCTGATTGCGCCATGCGCACGCGGGTTGGGCGCTTTTGGCGCGCAACTGGCCGGCGTGCGCAGCTGATTTCGTAAGGCCACATGCTTGACCTTTTACCGCAGTTTTTGGTGAACGGGATCATCACCGGCGCACTTTTAGCGGTTCCGGCGATCGGGTTTACCGCCATTTTCGCCGTGCTGCGGTTTCCAAATTTCGCTGTGGCAAGCCATGCCACCGTAGGGGCATTTGCGGGTCTGGTGGCAAATGTCAGCTGGGGTTTGCCGGCAGTTCCTTCGCTGCTGTTTGCGTTTTTGGTTGCGGGATTTGTTGGGCTTGTCAGCGACGAGATTGCGCTCAAGCCGCTGCGCAAACACGGCGCGCTGACGACGGCCATTGCGTCCATCGCGCTCACCATTGTGCTTGAGAACATCATTCGCTTCTTCTTTGGCAACAGCTTGCGTGGCTACGATCTGCCCTTGGTGCGCGACATGCGTTTCGGCGATATCCGCGTCAACCCGCAGCAATTGGATAACTTAGCGCTGGCCATCACGATCATGGCGGCGGTGTTTCTGGCGCTGAAGTTCACCCGTATGGGTAAGGCAATGCGGGCAGTAGCCGACAATCCGCGCCTTGCCGATCTCAAAGGGATCGATGCCAATTTGGTTGGCCGCGTGGTTGCGTTTGTTGGCATGGGGCTGGTCGGCGTCGGGGGCATGCTCTTTGGCCTTGGCACATCGATTGATCCACTCACCGGGTTTCGGTTCATTTTGCCAATTTTCGCAGCAGCGGTCGTTGGCGGGTTAGGCTCGATACCTGGTGCGGTCCTCGGCGCCATGATCGTCGGAATTGGCGAAGAGATGTCGGCACTCGTCCTCGAGCCGGCCTATAAATCCGCCGTCGGCTTTTTTGCGATTGTCTTGGTCCTGACGATCCGGCCGAGGGGTCTATTGGGCGAAAGGGCGTATTGATGTTGAGTTGGTTGTTTTCCGTTGCGACATTTGCAGGCATCTATGCGCTTCTGGCCCTGGGGATTAACGTAATCTGGGGCATGGGCGGCATGATCAATTTGGGGATGGCCGGTTTTTTTGCCCTCGGTGCCTATGCTTCGGCCTTGGCAACGGCCGCTGGCGGACTGCCCATCGCACTGGGCCTTGTCCTTGCATCGGGATTGGCCGCCCTGGCCGGAGGGATGCTGTGCCGGCTGACCCTGAAACTGCGTGGTGATTACCTTGCCATAGTCACACTTGGTTTTTCGGAGCTTGTACGGCTCATCGCGGCAAATGAAATCTGGCTGACAAATGGATCGGATGGCATTTCCGGCGTGCCAGGGCCCTGGCGAGCGGAGCTGTCGCCGTTTCAGTTCAACATGCTGAATTGCGGCCTGGTCGCCATCGCCGTTGTCTTGGTTTGGGCCTTGACGGAACGCCTGCGCCGTGCGCCCTGGGGCCGGGCGCTACGTGCGATCCGCGACGATGACGTTGCCGCGGCTGTTGCGGGCAAACCGGTCCGACGCTTCAAGGTTCAAGCCTTCGCGCTTGGCGCGGCAATATTGGGGCTCGCCGGAGCGTTCTATGCCCATTACACAAGCTATATTGCGCCTGATATCTTTCGCCCGCTCATAACGATTTATATTTTTCTGGCCCTGACCGCCGGCGGCACCGGCAACACGACCGGTGCGGTAATCGGCGCGATAGCTGTTGTCACGGTTTTGGAGGGCAGCCGGTTTTTGGAGGCCTGGGTCTCCGTTTTGGGCGGTGTCCAGAAAGCGGCGCTGCGGGAAATCGTCATCGGTGTCGCGCTGATTGCGATCATGCAATTACGCCCCTTGGGCCTTCTGCCGGAAACGCCGCCCGGCCCGTTCATGCGGAAAAAGCGAGAGCTATGACCGAATATTTTGACAAAATCCTCGACAATTCTAACCGGTTCCACGCCATCGAGTCAGATCTTGGCGACCGCGTTGGCCACAAACTTTTTACCCTGATGGCCATCGACCATGCACGCGGTGAGGCGGCGCGGATCTACACAAGTCATCCAATTGAGTATCCGGTCGGAGGGCGCAAACCTCTTGGTGCACTGACAGAATGGGGCAAAGTCGTTTTGCAGGACCAAAAGCCATGGATCGCGGCCGATTTTTCCGACATCAAGGGTGCTTTTTTCGATTACGAAACAATTGAACAGCTGGGATGCGCCTCTTGCTTAAATGTGCCGGTCATCGACGAAAACGCGGACGGCGGGCCACGTGTAATCGGTACGATCAACCTGTTGCACGAAGAAGGCTGGTATAGGCCCGAACACATCGCAACGGTTGCGCGATACGCGCCCTTTTTGGTCGAACCCTACCGGCGCTGGGCCGCTTTAGCCAATTAAGCGACCTCGGTTGTTTGGGCCATCTGCGCCGTCAGGCCACCACGCAACGGCGGACCTGGAGATCGCATCGTTCAGTATTGAACGCTAAGGCGCGCCGCGCTGCCGAGCGAAACTGCCGTCCAACGAATGATCCTGCGCGATCTTACGTGTGTAAAGCGTCCCCGGATGCACCCCACGGATCAGACGGTTCGCGATCAGTGCAATCCCGCAGCCTATGACCAGAGCTGACGACGAAATGACGCCGAGAGGCTGTTCGTCCATCATGGACATCGCCCAAGCACATGGTGTGATGACAACTCCCGAAGGCGTCGAAACGTCGGAGCATGTGCAATTCCTGGGCGGCTGCGGATGTAACTTCTTAAAGCGACCCTTTTTTCGCGACCCTTGGATCGAGTTCGATTGCTCGCGGTCCCCCTTAGGTGGCCTATTGGCGCGCCCATATAATGCGGCGTAGGACGAAGATACCGGTCTGGCCAGAAAGGTTCGATGCGGCAACTAGCCTTGATGAAGCGCGACCGCGCGGGCGAGGGCGGTCAAATAACCGCCGGTGCCAAATCCTGCAATCACACCATCGGCGCGCTGGCTGACATAGGAATGATGCCGGAAGCTTTCGCGCTTGTGGATGTTGGAAATATGCACCTCAAGCACAGGCGCTGTATACGTATTGAGCGCGTCCAAAATCGCCACAGACGTGTGGGAATATGCGCCGGGATTGATCACCATTCCCACCGTTGAGCCGCGCGCTTCGTGGATCCAATCAACCAGAACGCCCTCGTGGTTGGATTGGCGCGCATCGAGATCGTAGCCGTCCGGCAGGGAGGCCCGGCACGCGCTTTCAATTTCCGCTAAGGTTGTGGCGCCGTAGGTTTCAGGCTCACGTTGGCCCAGGAGGTTCAGATTAGGCCCATTTATCAGCAAGATCGTATCCGTCATCCGGCCGTGATAACTTTGCTGGCTATGGCGTCCAAGCAGAAAGTGCCTTCTGTTCATTTTTGCACATAAAATATCGTATTTCACATATTTATGTGCATATGAGTATCACGTATCTCCGAGGTTAATCGGCCGCACCAAGCGGCGGAAAGGAGCATCCAATGACTAAATCCATCCCAGGTTTGCATCATGTGACGGCCATTTCTGGACCGCCGCAAGCAAATGTCGATTTCTTCACGCGTGTGATCGGCCAACGGCTTGTAAAGAAGACCGTGAACTTTGACGATCCCGGTACGTATCACCTCTATTACGGCGATGCGGAGGGCAGCCCTGGCACGATCCTGACGTTTTTTCCGTTTGCCGATGCAGGGCCCGGCAGGGCAGGGCCTGGCATGGCCTCCGCCTACGCCTACGCCGTCACGCAGGGGGCCTTTGACGGTCTTATGGAAAGGCTCGCAACGGATGCGATTGATTTCGACGGCCCGACCGAACGGTTCGGAGACCGTGTGCTGACGCTTCATGACCCTGACGGCGCGCCGGTTGAACTGATCGCAACTGCACGGCAATCAGACGAGCCGCTTGACGGGTTTCACTCCGTGACGCTGTGGGAATATGACATAGCACCGACCGCGCGGCTTATGACCGACGTCTTTGGCTATTCTGAGCTTGGACACGAAAGCACCGGTGGCATCGAACGCCTGCGCCTGAAAGCACCAGGCGATGCCCGCGGCGCCGTTGTGGATTTGATCCGCTCTGACGTGCGGACGATCGGGCGGCAAGGCGCGGGCACAATCCACCATATCGCATTTCGGGCCGAGGATGATGACACGCAGCTTGCATGGCGTGAAAAACTTGCAAGTGCCGGCATGAGCGTGACGCCTGTGATCGACCGACAGTATTTTAACGCGATCTATTTCCGCGAGCCCGGCGGTGTGTTGTTTGAGATCGCGACCGATCCACCGGGCTTCGCCGTGGACGAAAGCCCCGACGAACTCGGCCGGTCGCTGAAGTTGCCTGCGAAATACGAGCCGATGCGCAGCCGGATTGAGCAATCCCTGCCATCCTTGACGGTTGCGTCATGAGCATCGACATTGTGAAGGCCGGCCCCGCACGGGCCGGCCATGGTCTCGTGCTCGTGCATGGTCGCGGCGGTACAGCCGCAGACATCTTGGGCCTTGGCAAAGCGCTCGGCATCGCTGATCTGGCACTGGCAGCCCCACAGCATCCTCGGCAAAGTTGGTGGCCCACAAGCTTTTTGGCGCCCGCCGCAACACTGGCCCCGTTTGTCGAAGCTGGGATTGCTGCAATAGACGCAACGATCAAGGGATTGGTCCAAGACGGCGTGCCCAAAGATCGCATTTCAGTTTGTGGTTTCAGTCAGGGCGCCTGTTTGGCGCTGGAATACGCCGCGCGGAAGGGCAACGTGCAAGCTGTCTTTGGTCTATCGGGCGGATTGATCGGGACCGATGATGCGGCATCTCAGCCAGATCCAGCGCTTTACGGTTATGCAGAGAAGTCGTTTGACTACCAAACCGCACTATCGGGCACGTCTGTTTACATCGAGGTGCACCAACAGGATCCGCACATCCCGCTGGCGCGCGCGGAGCGCAGTGCCGCCGTCTTCGAACAGCTAGGTTCAGAGACCAAACTGCATGTGGTGCCCGGCGCGGGCCACAGTGTGACCCACGAGGGTGTGGCCGCCATGCGCAGTCGTTTGAACATCTAGATTTTCCGGACACAAGTTTGGCGCGCGGCGGAAAAATCCGCCGCAAACCGGACGCAATCGACAAAAATCGTGGCGAGCGGTGGACACAAAAATCCTAGAATTTCCCTAAAATTGAAAGAATTGGCCGGCACAACCTTTGTTAATCCGTAGCGAGTACATGGAGTAACAAGATGACGTTCTCAGCGTTTCTACGCGATGAAACCGGCGCCGCATCCGTCGATTGGGTCGTTCTTTCATCCGCTTGTGTGGTTCTTGGTGTTTTGGTCAGCGATGGAACGTCCGCCGGGGTCGAACACCTTGCACAAACGGTCGCGACCGATTTGGAAGGTGACGACCCGACGCGGAATTATTTCGACGATATCTCCTCGATGATCGATTTAAGCGGCTTTGTCGCGTTTTCCGACGATTATGGGGTGAACTGGGGCATCAACGGTTTTGATGAAGAGGGGCTGAATTGGGCGCAAGCGGCCTATGCGGGCTATGACGCGTTCGATGACGATGTGCTGATCGCGCATTACATGGGCGACTATAACATCGCGGTTAATGGCGATCCGACAACCGATGCTTACGCCGCACGGAGCGTCGATCATCTGACGGTGCTCGAAGAGGTTCTCTTGAACCGCGGCTATCCGGTGCCCAGCAGCTACATGACCGCAGCCGAGGTTCGCGCGCTTTACCAGTAAACATC
>JBCDBR010000046.1:0-16030 GCA_039183205.1 Pseudomonadota bacterium
CGTTTCCGGATCCAAAAGCCCGGTTTGCACGTCTTGGGCATAGTCGAGGAACATTTGAGAGGCCAAAACCTCTGCCTGGCCGCGCGCATAGGGCGTATCGGCAGCGCGGAACGCAGCCCGCAACGCGTCCGCATCGTATCGTTGCACCGGCAGCCCGTGATCGCCAGCCTGATCGAGCGCCGTTAACAGTGCCGCCCGCCGGTCAGCTGCATCTGGGCTGGTCCAAATCGGATCAAAGTCCCGCGCGCGGTAAAAACTGGCCATCGCGTCGTGACCCGCGACACCTTCGGCGATCGCCTGGTTCATGGCAGAAAATTGCGCATGGACGGGCGCGCCAAAGCCCATAGCGCCCACCAGAAAGGCCGACATCACGATCGCATGTTTAAGATTTTTCATCACTATTCCACGGTGTTCAAAGCGTCATACCCCACTTAAATCCAGTTTCCCCTGACAAATTGCAAAGTCCATTCACAATCCCGAAAGCGGTTGTGGATATCTTGTATTTCTAGCCGGTTGTTTCCCGCGTGCAACGCTGCCCGGAGATGATCGCGCCCCATTGTGTCCAGGCGCCGCAGAACGCGGTTTGGCGGATTATCGCCGATTCGAGGAGGCAGAATGCCCAAGTCACGCACGAACACTTTCAATGATCTCACCATTATGTCAGACCGCGAGTGTCTGTGGGGGTGGACGCTGAGCAACCTGGGAAAGGGGTGCAAGTGTTCTTAAACGGGCATGATAAAGACGGGGCACAGTCTTCTATGACCGAAACACGTTTGTCGCGCCGCGCAATCTTGCGCGCTTTTGCTGCAACGACCGTTACCGCAGCACCGGTTTGCGCGAATGCGTTTGGTTTTCTCCGGGGCTCGGGCGACATCCGGACATTGCGTATGCATAACGGCCGGACCGGCGAAAGCTTGAATATGACCTATTGGGTGGATGGCGATTACATCCGCCCCGCACTCGAAGAGGTCGCCTATTTCATGCGCGATTGGCGCAGCGATAGCGTCCACGCCATCGATACCCGGACCATTGACATCATGGCCGCCGCGCACCGCATGCTGGACGTGTCGGAGCCGTATTTGCTGCTCTCGGGGTATCGCTCGCCGGAAACGAATGCGCTATTGCGGTCGCAATCCTCGGGCGTGGCGCGGAATTCCTTGCACATGCAAGGCCAAGCGGCGGATTTGCGGTTAAACTCGCGATCTGTGGTCCAAGTGGCCCGCGCGGCCAGCGCCTTTCATGCCGGTGGCGTCGGTCGTTATTCCGGGTCAAACTTCGTGCACATGGATTGCGGGCCGGTACGGTCCTGGGGCCGCTAAAACAATCTCTCGACCCGTCTTGGACACGCGCCTCCTGCGCCCCATATCTGGCTGAAGCCGACAGATATCGGAGGTTCGATGACGCGCTACCACAAATCCGAAGATGCCATCGCGAAGCTTTCGCCCGAGCAATATCGGGTCACGCAGCTCAGCGGCACCGAACGGCCCGGCACAGGTGAATTACTCTATAATAAAGAGCCGGGCATTTACGTCGACATCGTCTCTGGAGAGCCGCTCTTCGCGTCATCGGACAAATACGAAAGCGGGTGCGGCTGGCCCAGCTTCACCAAGCCGATTGAGACCGACCACGTCACGGAGCTTCGCGATACAACCCATGGCATGATCCGGACCGAGGTGCGTTCGACCCATGGTGACAGCCATCTCGGTCACGTCTTTCCCGACGGCCCGCGGGACCGCGGCGGGCTGCGCTATTGCATCAATTCCGCGAGCTTGCGGTTTGTCCATCGCCAAGAGATGGAGGCCCAGGGCTACGGGGCATATTTGGACCAAGTGGAGGATGTGGCATGAGCATGCGCGCAGTTCTGGCCGGCGGGTGTTTTTGGGGCATGCAGGATTTAATCCGAAAACGGCCTGGCGTGATCTCGACGCGGGTCGGCTATACCGGCGGGGATGTGGCGCATGCCACCTACCGCAACCATGGCACGCATGCTGAAGGGATCGAGATTATCTTCGATCCCCAGAAGATCAGCTATCGCGACATTCTGGCGGTCTTTTTCCAGATCCACGATCCCACGACAAAAAACCGCCAAGGCAATGATATCGGGATGAGCTATCGGTCGGCGATCTACTATGTCGATGACGATCAGCGCCAAGTTGCGCTAGAGACGATCGCGGATGTCGAGGCCAGTGGCCTGTGGCCCGGCCCGGTTGTCACCGAGGTCGAGCCGGTCGGCGATTTTTGGGAGGCAGAGCCCGAACATCAGGATTATCTGGAGCGCTTTCCGAACGGTTATACCTGCCATTTCCCGCGACCGCATTGGGTGCTGCCGCACCGGAACGCGGCGGAATAGTCAGAGCCGGTCGGCAACGAGCCGCCAGAGCGGAAGATGGGCCTCGGCCAAGTGGCGGGTCGCCCTTGTCAATCCGGTCTCGCGCCATGTCGCGGGCAGATCAGCACCCAAAGCTAGGCCTTTTCGGCGCAGCAGATCGGCCTGCGGGTGGTCTTGATCATAGGGCTTTGGCACCCGTTTCAGCGGCTCCGGTCCGAAGTTTGAAAGCTGCGTGCCATGCGCATCCGCCAGCGCGTCCAGATGCTGCGCCAATGCATCGCCTTCAGCGTCAACGAATTGCCGGTACCGCGTGAGCATCGGCCCCGAGAGGCCAAGGAGCCCCATCCCAAGCCAAATACTGTCCGGGTTGAGCGCGAAAAACCAGGACGGCGCGGCTGCCGCTTGGGTGGACCAAAGAATATGGAGATGGGCGTTGTAAGGGCTCTTGTCCTTCGAAAACCGAACGTCGCGGTAGATGCGAAACACCTTTGCGTTATGCGCCTCGCCGGTCAATCGCGCGAGGTCTTCGGCCAACAGCGTGGCAAAAAGTTCGGCCGGTTTTCGGATTTCGGAAATGTAGTGATCTTTGCGCGGCGTGAACCAGTCTTTTGTATTCTGCGCGCGCAACTGCGAAAAAAAGGGCTGCGCGGCATCGACCATGGCCTCAAAACCATCTGACAAATCGACCCCTCCCCATGGCGCCCCTATCCTCTGTCTAGGCTAACGGCGCGTCGTGGGAAGGGCCAGCGCGATTACGCCGCGCGCGTCGTCGCACCGGTCGCATCTGGCGATCCGCTGCCAAGCTTGAAGTCCCCGATCAAAGCGCTGAGGCGGCGGGCGCCTTCGGCGGTTTCGACCGACGCCCGGGCGGTTGCCTCAGCCATTTCGGTGTTTTGACCGGCCAAATCATTGATCCGGGCCATGGAGCCGGCAAATTCCTGGAGCGAGCCAACCTGCCGTTCGGCAGCCTCCGACACCCGCGACAGGACATCATCAACCCGCATGATTTCCTCGAAAATACTGTTGAGCGCGGTGCCCGCCTCGCCCACCAAGTTCACGCCTTCATCGACATGACGGCCGCTTTCATCGATCAAGGCTTTGATCTCATTTGCCGCATTCGATGACCGACGCGCCAGCTCACCGACTTCCTGCGCCACAACCGCAAAGCCTTTGCCGCTTTCGCCCGCGCGTGCGGCCTCGACGCCGGCATTAAGGGCCAGAAGGTTGGTCTGAAACGAGATATCTTCGATCATTTCGATGATCTGAGAAATCCGGCTGGAGGAAGCGGAAATACGGTCCATTGCTTCGACGGCGCTACGGACGACTTCGCCCGAACGATCCGCCTTTTCCTTCGCCGATCCGGCGAGCCCGGAGGCCGTCCGTACATCATCGCCGTAGCCGACAACTTCATCGGACAATTCGGTCACGCGCGTGGCGGTATCGCGGATGGTTTCCACCTGCTCCACGGTGCGCCGTCCTAAATCCGAGGAGGCCGATTGAAGCTCTGCTGCGCCCGATTCAAGCGAGCCCGCGGTATCGGCAATCTGAAGCAGCACGACGCGCAATGTCTCTGCGGCAGAATTGTAGTCGCCCCGGATCGAGTCGTATTCCTCGGCGAGAGGCTCGTTGAAATCGCGCGTCAGATCGGAATTGGCCAAGGCGCCAAGTCCCTCGGTGACCAAATCGACGACCTGTTGCGCTTTGCCAATGATGCGGGCCTCGTCACTGGCCTTTTGCTCCTCCGCCGCGCGGCGGAGCGCCAAGGTCTCTTGCTTGAAGCGGTACACAGCGCGTGCCATATGCGCGATTTCATCGCGGCCTTTGATACCGGGGATCCAGACATCGAATTCGCCCTCAGTGAACCGTCGCATCGCATCGGTCAGCTTTTTGATCCGAAAGATCATGTATTCAAAACCGGAGATGGCCATTCCAAGTACGGCCAGCAATATGACGACCGCAAAGATCGCATGCTGGCGCAGTGCCGCATCCGCCGCCTGGCGTTGCTGCAATGCCAATTGCGTGCCCAGATCGATCATCCCAAGCTCAATCTCGCGCAAATGATCCACCCAAGCGGTTGATGTTGCAAACCAATCCCCCGCAGTGAGGCCCGCCAAGCTGCCGCCTTGCATACTCGCAACGATTTGATCCCGCATGGCTTGCACATCGAGATAGCTTTGATGCAGCTGCAATCGGGCGAAATAGCCATCATCGGCCAGTTCTTCCCCGACGATTTGCAACGCGAGGTCTTGCCGGGCGATCAGCGCTGTGGCGCGCGAAAACAACGGCACGTCAAACGTGCCGCGCCCCAAACCTGTCGCCCCCATCGCACGTTCCAAGCCCGCGGCCTCCTTTGCGGCAGCGACATGCACCGCGGCCACGGCGAAGGTCAAAAGGTCCCTATTGGCGACATACTGCGTCGAAAGCGCCCCGACGATCAGCAATTCGTCGATGGCGGTTGTGTAGTAGCCGGCCAATTCGGGCACCGTCGCGGATAATCCATCAATGCCGCCGCGCGTGGCCTGCAACGCGCCCAAATGTGCGATCGCGGCATCGTAATGCACCCGTGTGGAGCCATTCAATACGTCGACCTGGTCGATCGCTGCTTGTAGTGCGGCATCGGTTCGGCTCCGTTGATTTGCCAGCTCTGCTGGAAAATTCGCGCCTTGCGATGATACAAACCCGGCGGAATAGCCCCGTTCGCGCTGAAGCTCGTGCACGAGATCAGAGATATAACGGTATTCGGCCGACAGCGCCGCCGATTTGCGCGCATCGTCACGCGCCTCCGACAGATGTTCGTATTCATAATAGGCAAAATACCCCGCCATGACGAGCATCGGGGTGAGAATTAGCGTCATCAACAATCGAAGCTTCATGTGACCACTCAACCTGAAACAGGACTTTGCAAGGTCGATACAGTCGGTGCGCTAAGAAGTCGTGAATGCCCATTCCATCCATTGCGCAGCGCCGAACAGAATGTTTCCAACTTCGGGGGCGCGCAATGTGGCACAATTGTGGTAGCCGTATGGCGTAGTAATGAGTGTTCTGTGTTCTTGGTTCGTCTAATGCGCCGCAATCTTCTTGGCGTTCTGCTGGGTTTTGCCCTGCTGGGACTCTTCTCGACCGCTGCCGCTGCGCGCTGCTCGGTCGCTGCATCGTCGGTATCGGACGGGATGACGTTTTCGGTCGTCTCGGACGGATCGACACGCTGGATTGCGGCGCAGGGGCGCATCACCGCCGAAAGCGCGGCGCGGCTTGAGCAGTTCCTGGCGGGGCTGAGCGATCACCCTGATACCATCGTGTTACATTCCCCCGGCGGCCGCCTCATGGGCGGGCTGGCCTTGGGCCGGGCGATCCGTGCGGCGGGCTTGGCCACGCGCATCGGCCAAGCCGAGACCTGCACTGCGCATATCGAGATGGAACCGGGCCTGTGTGCCTCCTCTTGCGCGTATGCCTTTTTGGGCGGTGTGGACCGTGAGCTGGGTGATACCGGTATCTTGGGTTTTCACCGCATCTATCCCGCCGCAGGCCAAGCGCATGTCTCGGCGGCTGAGCTGGCCGATGCCACCTTGGCGGCGATGTTGGCGGTGCGCCGATATCTCGATGAGATGGGCGCCCACCCACATCTGGCAGAGCTGGCCGATCGTGTCGGTGAACATCAGCTTTTCATTCCGCGTGGTCCGCTTTTGTCGGTGCTCGGGATCGAAACCGGGCCCGTCATACTTGCTGCGACAGAGATGGCCGAGCCGGCGCGTCTGTGATCGGATCAGACGTGCAGGCTGGCCGCGACCGTTGCACGGTCTGTTGCCGATTTTTCCGATGAAAACGTCACTGAACCCCGCGTCAGTACGTAAAATCGATCGGCCAGATCAAAGGCAAAATCGAAATACTGCTCAACCAGCAAGATCGCCATCTGGCCCTCATCGCGCAAATGTTGGATCACCCGCCCGATATCCTGGATGATGTTGGGCTGAATGCCTTCGGTCGGTTCATCCATCAACAAAAGTTTCGGCCGTGTGACCAGCGCTCGCCCGATGGCCAGCTGCTGTTGCTGGCCGCCCGATAGATCGCCGCCGCGCCGTTCGGCCATGTCCCTCAAAACCGGGAAAAGGTCATAGATCGTCTGCGGCACCTCCCGTTCGGATTGGGGCAGGCAAGCCAGACCTGTTTCAAGGTTCTCGCGCACCGTGAGCAGCGGAAAGATCATCCGCCCTTGCGGTACGATAGCGATGCCCTTTTTAGCCAAAGCATGGGCCGGCAGTTTACCCAAGGCTTCGCCATCCAAGACGACGTCGCCGCTTGAGCGTGCATGCGTGCCCGAGATCGCCTTGAGCAACGACGTCTTGCCGACGCCGTTTGTGCCCATCACGCACGTGACCTGGCCCTTCAGCGCCTCCAGGCTGATCCCATTGAGGATTTGGCTGCCGGAATAGTGGAGCGTGATGTCGCGGGTTTCTAGCATCGCTCAGCGCCCCAGATAGACGTCGATCACGTCTTGATTGGCCATCACATGATCGAGCGATCCTTCGGCCAATACGCTGCCCTCATGCAGCACCGTCACCCGGCATCCAAGCTTGCGGACGAAATCCATATCATGCTCGACCACAACGACGGCGCGGGTTTTGGCGGCCTCTTTCAAAAGCTCGGTCGTGTGGTCGCGTTCGGCATTTGTCATGCCTGCGGCGGGCTCGTCGACCAGCAAAAGCCGTGGCTCCTGCGCCAGCAACATGCCGATCTCTAGCCATTGCTTTTGCCCATGACTGAGGATGCCGGCCGGGGTTTCGAGTTGATCCGTCAGCCCGATCTCGGCGGCAAGCTCGGCGATGCGAAAGTCATCGTCATCGGACATTTGATAAAACAGCGCGGCCACTGGACCACGGTCCTTTTTCAAAGAGACCATCAGATTATCGCGTACGGATTGATCTTCGAACACGGTCGGGCGCTGGAATTTGCGGCCAATGCCCTGACGCGCAATCGCGGCCTCCGACAGTTTCAGCAAGGACCGGTTTTCATCGCCCCACAGAACCTCGCCGGTATCGGGCCGGGTCTTGCCGGTGACGATATCCATGAACGTGGTTTTACCGGCACCATTAGGACCGATCACGGCGCGCATCTCAGGCTCGCCGATCGAGAAGCTGAGATCGTTGATCGCGCGAAACCCGTCAAAGGTAACCGACACGCCGCGCACCTCCAAAAGCGTGCTCATGTCTTCCTCACGATCCGGTCGACCAAACCGCCCAAACCCTTTGGCGCAAAGAGTGTCACCAACACAAATCCAAGACCCAGAAGGACCGGCCACCAGTCAACCCAGGAGATCTCACCCAAAGGGCCAAGGGGCACATTTGGGGCCCGCCCGGATGTGAAATAGGTCGATAGCAACGAAACCAGCGCCGCCCCGATCACCGCGCCATAAAGCCGCCCCCTGCCCCCGATCGCGACCCAAACCGCCAGGTAAATCGAGGCGATCGGTGCAATCTCATCGGGGTTGATGATGCCCGCCTGCGGGTAATAAAGCGCGCCAGCAATGCCGCAGATAACGGCCGTGAGCACAAAGACTGCAAGCTTGTAGCCCTCGACAGGATAGCCCAGGAACCGCACCCGCGGCTCGTCATCGCGGATGCCACGGACGATGTTGCCGAACTTGCCCGACACGATCCAGGACGCGCCCAGATAGCCAAGCCCAAGCGCAACGGCAGAGGCCCAAAGAAACCAAACCGAAAGACGCGCCTGGCCCTGGTCTTCGAGCCCTGGGATGTTCTGCAAACCCGACAGGCCATTATTGCCCCGCAGACCGGTATCGTTCTGAAACAGATAAAGCGACAGCGCCAAGGTCATCGCTTGGGTCAGGATCGACAGATAGACCCCGGTAACGCGTGAGCGAAACGCCAACCAACCAAAGACCAGTGCCAATAGTCCGGGCACCAGCACAACCAAGGCCAGTTGCGCGGCCAAAGAGCCCGAAAACGCCCACATCCACGGCCAGTCCTCGGCCCCGACAACACTGAAGATCTGCAATGCGGTTGCGGTTGAGACCTCCGCCTCGGTGGGCGGGATGGCGCCATTGGAGAGATTGGCCCGCACCACCGCCTCGGTCCGTGCGGTCATCAGCCACATGCCGATCATATAGCCGCCAAGTCCGAAAAAGGCGAAATGGCCCAAGGACAGGATGCCGCAATAACCCCAGACCAAATCCATCGCCAAGGCCGCCAAGCACAGGCACAGCGTCATGCCCAGAACCTTGGTGAAGCTGACCGATATCGCGCCAGTCCCGTAGGCTTCGGATGCGATGGTGGCCAGCAAAGTCAACAAAAAGAGGACACCCAGAAAGATGGTGGTGGACCGCAACATGGTTTAATCCCCCGCCGCCCGTCCACGCAGCGCTATGATCCCGCGCGGCCTGAACTGGATAAAGAGGATCACAAACAGGATCATATAGGTCTGTGCCGCCAACGTATTGGACGGGTTCAACCATTCGATCCCCTTTTGCAAAAACCCGATGAGCGCCGCGCCGGCAAGCGTGCCGAAGATATTGCCGACACCGCCAACAACCACCGTCATGAAGCTCTGCACGATGTAATTGGCGCCCAGGTCGGGCACGACCTGGGCGAAAAGCCCAATGGCCACGCCGGCAATGCCTGCGATCCCGGAGCCAAGTCCGAAGGTCAGCATGTTGATGCGGTCGGGGTTGATGCCCATGGCGCTTGCCATTGCCGGGTTTTGCGTGACCGCCCGCACCTCTAGGCCCAGCCGCGTCTTGTTCAGAACCAACAACAAAAGCACGAAGAAAATCGCCCCAAGGATAAAGATGGCCACACGGATGGAGCTGATTGAGACAACGTCGTTGAGCTCCACCGATCCGGCCAGCCAATCCGGCGGGGTCAGAGGCTGTGTCAGCGGGCCGAAGATCTGGCGCACGATCTGTTGGAGCGCGATGGAAATGCCAAAGGTGGCCAACAAGGTTTCCAACGGCCGGTGATAGAGCCAGCGGATGACCGAGCGTTCCATCGCGACCCCGGCCGCGAACGTCACCACAAATGCAAGTGGAATGGCAATGGCAATCGACAGCGTTTCATTGGCCACATAAGACTGCACGACAAAGCCGGTATAGGCGCCCATCATGATGAATTCGCCATGGGCCATGTTGATGACCCCCATCACGCCGAAGGTGATGGCCAAGCCGATCGCGGCCAGGAAATAGATCGACGCCAGCGATAGACCGTCAAGGGATAGATCAAGCGCCTCAAAAAAACCGACCCGCGTTTCGATGCCCGCCAACGTATTTGCCGCAGCATCCGTGACCGCCTGCGATGGCTCCCGATAGGTGTCGTAGATGACGTAGCTTTCGAGTGCGGCGGCAATCGCATCCGCATCGGGTGCGGCTTCGACCACGCCATCGGCGACCAAAGCGGCATAGGCCGCAGCCCGTGCGTCATCGGTGTTCAGCGTGGCGACCTGCACGCCGCCAACCTCGGTCCCTTCGATATTCGCTTCGAGCACCGCACGAATTTGATCGGCGCTGACCAGCGGCGGGACAAGCTCCGCTTCAGCCAGAAGCACGTAAGCTTCGATTGTGCCGATATCCCGCCCCGGCTCTAGGATGCGGGCGACATTGGCATCGTCCGGGACAATTTGGGCAACCTCTCGCGTTGTCGCCAAAAGCGGATTGAGCGTCGCCCGCGCCGCCAAAGAGATATTGCCCGCCAAGCTTTCAATGGCCTCGACCCTCTCGGTCTCATCTTCGGCAAACGCAATGATCAGCCGGGGCAGCAAGACCTCTACTGCGGCGCGAACCTGGGGGTCTTCCTCAAGCTCCAATCGCTCGGATACAAGCGGCAGATGGCTTTCATCTGGGCTGTCATCGATGGCCTCAAGCGCGGCAAGACGCGCGGCAGGATCCTCGGCTGAAAGTTGGAATTGCACCAAGGCGCCCGCAATCACCCGGCGCACGCCGCCATTGGGGAGCAATTGATCGATCTCGCGCGATCCAACCTCTCCGACGGCTTCGCCCGAAGTGATATCGATCAAGACGAGCGGATCGGCATCTGCGTCCTCGACATAATAAAACATCCCGTCGGCGTCGCGAAAATACACCTCTCGCGCGGCCCAGGTTTCAAGAAACAGCGGCACTTCGGGCAAGCCGCTTTCGACCAAGATAGCCAGAACTTCGCCAACGGTGCGCCGCGACGCGTCGGTGACCAGTTCGGTGCTTTGCTGCAAAAGCGCCTGCAAGCTGTCCTGTGCGCGCGCGATGCCTGGTGCGAGACACAATAAAGCCGCGCTAAGCAGCGCGAAAAACCCCATCCGGATCATTTGATTGTAGCCCGCGCCCCAAAAAATGCCCGGGGACAGCTTAGCGCCGCCCCCGGTTGGTTCGTTAGTAGTTTGATTCAAGCTGGACGCAGGTCTCGGTCTCGGTGTTGTACATGCCACAGCCCAAACCTGGCCAATCCGAGACCAACACGGCGGATTCCTCAAGATAATCCGTCCAAGCATCGCCCGGCACAGGCTCGGTTTGACTGATGATGTCAAACTGGCCATCGGCGCGGATCTCGCCGATCAGAACCGGTTTGGTCAGGTGATGATTCGGCAGCATCTCGGCAATCCCGCCGGTCAAATTCGGCACTTGCAGGCCATACATTTCCTCCCGCACCGCGTCGATATCGGTCGTGCCGGCCGCCTCGACCGCCTGGACCCACATCTGGAAGCCGATGTAATGGGCCTCCATCGGGTCGTTGGTCACCCGGGTGTCGTCACCGGTAAAGGCGTGCCAGTTGGCGATGAACTCGTCGTTGAGTTCACTTTCGGCGGATTGGAAATAGTTCCAGGCCGCCAAATGCCCTTCAAGCGGGCCGGTATCGAGCCCGGCAAGCTCTTCCTCGCCGACCGAAAACGCCACGACGGGAATGTCATCGGCGCTCACCTCTTGTGCGGCAAGCTCGGTATAAAAGCCGACATTGGCATCGCCATTGATGGTTGAGATCACGCCAACCTGCTCACCGGTTTCACCCAAGGCCACAACGTCGGCCACAATCGACGACCAGTCGGAATGACCGAACGGCGTGTAGTTTACAAAGATGTTTTCCTGCGGGATCCCGGCATCCAGAAGATATTGTTCCAAGATGCGGTTCGTGGTGCGCGGATAGACATAGTCGGTGCCCAACAGCGCGAAGCTTTCAACCCCCAGTTCTTCGAGGAAGTAATCCACCGCCGGGATTGCCTGTTGGTTCGGGGCCGCGCCGGTATAAAAGACGTTCAGCGAGCTTTCTTCGCCTTCATACTGAACCGGATAGAACACCATCGTGTTGAGCTCTTCGGCCACGGGAAGGATCGCCTTGCGGCTTGACGAGGTCCAGCAGCAGAAAATCACATCGACCTCTTCGACCGCGATCAGATCGCGCGTCCGTTCTGCGAATGTCGGCCAATCAGAGGCGCCGTCGACCACAACCGGAACGATCTCTTCGCCCAAAAGCCCACCCGCGGCATTTTGCTGTTCGATCAGCATCAGCATCACGTCGCGCAACGTGGTTTCAGAGATTGCCATTGTGCCGGTAAGCGAATGCAGGATGCCCACGCGGATCTCTGCCTGTGCTGAGGTCGCCGCAAGGGTTGCCATGGCGCTGGCCAGAAGCAGTTTCTTCAAGAGTATCCCTCCAAGTCTGGTGATTTCTTTTCAACCGACCAGAGTTGGACCGCATTCGCGTGTTGTTGTCTGCCGCAAAGTTTGCCATGATGTGGTGCGGTTTTTGCACCACCTGGGGGCTGATGCGACATTTACGACTATACCGCGCGATCAGGTTGATTAGGCGCACCGGGTCGATCCGGAAAGCGGCCGAGGCGCTGTCGGTCTCGCATTCGGCGCTCAACCGTGCGTTGTTGGGTTTCGAAGAAGAGCTGGGCGTGCCGCTTTTCGACCGTGTCGCTGGCGGAGTGCGGCTGTCCACCGCGGGCGAGCATTTGATGCAGATCGTCGATACGCATCTCAATGCATTCGATGATTTCCAGACCCTCGTTTCGGATATGCGCGGCGGATTGATGGGCGCGTTGCGGCTGAGCATTGCAAGCGAATTGATGACCGGGCGGATGCCCGAAGTGTTGGCGGCCTTCCAGGCGGATGCGCCGCGCGTTGGTCTTGAGGTATTGGTCTCTGACACCACGGCACGCCTGCGTAGCCATGAGGTTGATTTGGCGATTGTGACGCTGCCGGGCACAGATGACCGGGTGGAAGTCTTGCTCAGCCACCGCAGCCCCCTCGTCGCGCGGACCGGCGGTACGCCCATCGGCCAAGTCTCTGATCTGGCCGGTTATCGATTGATCCTGCCGCCCGAGGGCAGCGGATCGCGCGCGGTGGCGGACCACATGATCCGTGCGTATAGATTGGCGCCAGAGGCGACGGCGGCATTTGCCGGTCTATGGCCGACCTTGGCCACAGCGCCCCGGCCCGAGGCGCAGATCCTGCCGGCGATGGCCCTGCCCCACGATGCGGCAACCCCGGGGATTGTCCGCCTGGGAGAGATCCAAATCGCGATCATGCGCCGCCGCAGTGTGCCGTTGACCCGTCCCGCACAGATCCTTTTGACGCGAATGCAGGCCACGTTGGATATGGCCGAGGCGCGCCAGCCCGACCGGCGCAGCCAGACGACCGTCAGGGCCGCAGAATGACCGCAAGAACGGCGGGACCCGCGCGCCTATGGCTATGCGCTCTCAGCCTTTGGGCATTCGGTGCGCCACCGGCAGCAGCAGAGCCGCCGATTGCGCCGGCCTATCTCGAACACCAACTCGCCGCGATCGGACATGTGGCGGGTCGGCGCCCCGCACCGGGGGCGGGGACGGGCATGGGCGGCTGCACCGGCACGTTGATCGATGCCGATCTCGTTTTGACAGCTGCGCATTGTGCCGCAGGCCGCGTGCGCAATCCAGAAGACCTGTATATCACCTTCGGCTGGCGACGCGACGGGCCGCCGTTATGGCGCGGAACAGCTGCCGAAGTGATCTTGAGCCCTGGCTATCGGCCCGGAAACCATGCGCTCGAATCGCTGCCCCACGATCTTGCCCTGATCCGGTTGCCGCGCCCCGTACCTGCCGAACTTGTCACGCCGATCCCCTTGGTGGCCGCCGATGGGACTGAGGCAAGCTTCAGCGTCTATGGGTATTTGGCGGATGCGGACACCGTGTTGCGTGGCTATAGCGACTGTCCGGCGACACAGCTGGCAGAGGCATTATTGGGCCTGTCTTGCACGGTTCAATCCGGTTTTTCCGGCGGCCCCGTCATCGCCCAGACGGTGGACGGAGCGGTTGTAGCCGCGGTTGCGGTGGCCAATATTCCGGGGCGGCAGACGGGCATTCGCAGCATCGCCGCAATTCCACCGCCGGAATTTGTCCCGTAAACGATCAAATCGCTGGCAGGCAGGCGAAATCATGTGGGTAAACCATGCTGCACTGCGCATATAGTTGACGCAGTCCATGATCGCTCCTACCGTTCCTGTCAGGGTTACTACTCTTAAGACCCAGAGACTTGCGAGGGGTTGGCATAACGTCCAACCCGCTTTTTTTTACGCGCGGCCATGCGCAAGGTGCCTGCCACCGGCTCAAAGGCCTCGCGCTATTGAACGGAGGGATGTGTGACATCTAACGGCAAAAAATCAGTCGCCATTATTGGAGGCGGCTATTTCGGGGCGGAACTTGCAAAGGCGCTTCAAGACGATCTGAACGTCACCCTCATTGAACGCGCCGAGGCGTTCACACATGCGCCGGCGATGATCCGCGCGCTGGTCCAACCAGATTTGCTGGATAAGGCGCTGATTCCCTATGATAAATTGCTAAGTGCGGGCACGTTTGTACAAGCCGAGGCACAGGCCATCGATGAAACCGGCGTGACGTTAGCGGACGGAAAGCACATTCCAGCCGATTACATCGTTTTGGCGACAGGATCATCCAACACCGCCCCATTCAAATCGTCGAACGGGGAAATTACATCGCTGCGCAGCGCACAGGCCGATTGGAATAGCGCAATCAGTGATGCCAAAAGCGTTGCGATCATTGGCGCCGGCGCCGTTGGCACGGAATTGGCGGGCGAAATCGCCCATGCCTATCCGGACAAAAAGGTCTCGCTCATTTCAAGCGACGCGTCCTTGTTTCCGTCACTTTCACCAAAGCTTGGTGCGTCTCTTCTGAAAAAGTTGGGCGCGATGGGCGTCGACGTCGTTTTGGGCGTGCGCGCCAAAGACTTGCCGCCGGGCGATACGCCAACTGGTGGCACCGTTGAGCTGACCAATGGACAGAAGATTGAAGCCGATGTGATCGTGCCGACGGTCGGCGCATCGCCGCAGGCGCGGCTGGCCGATGGGTTGCCCGGTGTGTCTTACGGCGCCGATGGCCGGGTTGAAACCGACCAATGGATGCGTCCGTGCAATCTGCCAAACGTGTTTGCGGCAGGCGACGCCGCCAATAACGGCGACCTGATGACCATCGTCGCGATATCGCGCCAGATCCCATGGATGGTCAAGCTTCTCAAGGCCGTTGCCGGGGGCGCGGATATAACGGACCAAAAACCCTATGCACCGTGGGACAAGGCGCCTATCCTGCTGCCGCTCGGCCCCAAGCGCGGCGCGTCCTTTTTGGTCATGCTGACCGCGGGCGACTGGATCACAAGCATGATGAAAGGCCGTGACCTCTTTATCGCGAAGTATCGCAAGAGCCTGGGGCAGAAATGACCGGTTGACGGCGCGGTGCGCGCGCCGACCCAAAGATTTTGATCAGGCCGTTTCGCGCTGCATGTCGGCGGCGTCTATTCCGGCGACCTTGACGGGCTTTTTCATCGCATCGCGCCGGAACGGCTCGCCCAGTTCTTGGTTGATCATGGCCTCGATCAGGGTCGTCTTGCCGGCCGCTTGGTCGTTGAGCGCTTGCGCCAAGGCAGCGGTGAGGTCGTCCTGCGTTCGGGCCACGACGCCAGCAAGGCCGCAAGCCTGCGCGATCCCGGCATAGCTGACGTGGTTGTCCAACTCGGTGCCGACAAAATTATCATCGTACCAGAGTGTTGAATTGCGCTTTTCAGCGCCCCACTGGTAATTCCGAAACACAATCATTGTGATTGCGGGCCATTCCGGGCGACCAATGGCTGTGAGCTCGGTCACAGCGATCCCGAACGCACCGTCGCCGGCAAATCCGACAACCGGGACATCGGGGCACGCAATCTTGGCGCCGACAATGGCCGGAAGACCGTAGCCGCACGGCCCGAACAGCCCCGGTGCGAGGTATTTGCGCCCCGCTTCAAAGCTTGGATAGGCATTGCCGATGGCGCAATTATTGCCGATGTCTGAGCTGATGATGGCCTCAACCGGAAGCGCGGCTTGGATCGCACGCCACGCCATGCGAGGGCTCATCCAGTCAGGCTTGGCCGTGCGCGCGCGCGCGTTCCAGGTCGTCCCTGGATCATCCTCTTCGTGATCCAGCGATGTCAGCTCTTGGGCCCAGGCCGATTTCTTATCTGCAATCCGTGCTTTACGATCTGATCTTTCGGCATCCCCGGCCCCTTCGCTCAATTCCACAAGCAGACCTTGCGCTACCTTTTTGGCGTCACCTACGATGCCGATGGTGACGGATTTGGTCAGGCCGATCCGGTCGGGATTGAGATCGACCTGGATGATTTTCGCAGCGCTTGGCCAATAATCGATGCCGTATCCCGGAAGGGTCGAAAAGGGGTTA
>JBCDBR010000047.1:0-14682 GCA_039183205.1 Pseudomonadota bacterium
CCAATTGAAAGGGTATTCTCAAAGCTCAAGGCCCGAACATTCGACGCGCTCTTCCAGTCTGTCGCCCAAACTCGCGAACTCTTCCCACCACAAGAGCGCCAAAACCTCTTCAAGGCCGCCGGCTATGTCGCAGATTAAATGAATGGCGCTCTAGGGCCACAGGGCCGTGCTCACGCGCGGCGCCAAATATGCATCGTGTCGCCGCCGACAGCGACGACATCGTGCAGGGCAAAACGGGGCGCGTCGGCAAGGACTTCAAGCCCCATCGCGCCGATGCTGGGTTTTCCCTCTGCACCGATCACCGCGCCAGCGGTGAAGGTGATTAATTGGTCAACCAGGTCGGCCGCCAAAAGCGAGGCGGCAAGCGCACCGCCGCCTTCGCAAAAAATCCGCGTAAGGCCTCGCGTGGCCAGCGCCGTCAACGCGCCCGCGGGGTCAAGCTGGCCTGACGGGCCCGTAGGACAGACGATCATTTCAGCGCCACGGGTCTGCCAAAACGCGATATCCTCAGATGCGGCATCATCGCCATGGCAGAGCCATAACGGCACATCGCGCGCGGTCTGGGCCAGTTGACCGCCCCTGGGCAGATCAAGCCGGCGGGTCAGAACGACGCGGGCGGGCTGGCTGGGCACACCCATGCCTCTAACGGTCAGCATTGGATCATCTTGTCGCGCGGTGGCACCGCCGATCATCACGGCATCATGGCGCAGCCGAAGGCCGTGGACCCTATGACGCGCGTGGGCACCGGTAATCCATCTGCTTTCGCCCGTTGCCGTTGCGATGCGCCCGTCAACGGAACTGGCAAGTTTCAGCGTCACAAACGGCCGCCCCGCGCTCAATCGCAGTAGAAATCCAGCATGGTCCGCGCGCGCCGCCTCGGCCAGAACACCTTCGGTCACCGTCAGACCCGCAGCGCGAAGCCGTGCATTGCCGCTCCCGTCGACCCGTGGATCGGGATCGTTCAGCGCCACGACCACCCGGGCGATACCCGCGGCAATGAGCGCATCCGCGCATGGCGGGGTTTTGCCGTGGTGCGAACAGGGTTCCAAGGTGACATAGGCGGTCGCACCCGTCGCCGCCGGCCCGGCCTGCGCCAAAGCCTCGGTTTCGGCATGGGGGCGCCCACCCGCTTGCGTCCAACCGCGACCGACAACCCGGCCGCCCGAGACAATGACGCACCCCACAGCCGGGTTCGGCCAAACCCGCCCCATGCCGCGCCGCCCAAGCGTCAGCGCAAGCGCCATCCAGCGCCGGTCCTCCGCCGACGCCGTCATCGCTCAGTTCTCGGACGGTTGTGGCGGAGCCAATTGCGCCAGAAACTCTTCGAAATCGTCCGTGGCCTGGAAATTCTTGTAAACGCTGGCGAACCGCACATAGGCCACAGTGTCAATCGCGGCGAGCCGTTCCATCACGATCTCGCCAATGATGGTCGAGGGGATGTCGGTATCGCCCATGCTTTCCAGCCGGCGCACGATGCCCGAAATCATCTGGTCGATCCGCTCAGGGTCAACCGGGCGTTTCTGCATCGATATCCGGATTGAACGTTCCAACTTGTCGCGGTCGAAATCCTCGCGCTTGCCATTGGATTTTATGACAACCAGATCGCGCAATTGCACCCGTTCATAGGTGGTGAAGCGGCCCCCACATTGTGGACAGAAGCGCCGGCGCCGGATCGCAACATGGTCCTCAGCCGGGCGGGAATCCTTCACTTGCGTATCGACGTTTCCGCAAAACGGGCAGCGCATGACCGAACATCCTCACCTGTCGGCCCGCCTAGCCCGGACCACCACGACATCTACCGCCACTATAGGGCTGTGGAAAGATGTTGGGTAGATGCAAAAAAACAGCACAGCATGTGGCGGGTCAAATCCGCATCGATATCGCGAGATATCTGCCCAAGGTTACCTCGCTTTAACCCTAAACTCATAGACCTCGCCCGATCAGAGCGCCGATAATCGCCGCACTTGAGATGAGAACAAAATACGAACATGAGCCACGTTGACTTCGCCCCCGCTCGCCCCCGCCCCGAGCTCGAAAACCGCTATTGGATTTGCGACCAAGCGGCGCAAATCCACGGTTGGTTGGAGCCGGTGACCGCCCGGCGAACGACCGACATTTTGCACTGGCAAGGCGCGCGCGGGATATCGGGGAACCTGATGGAAATCGGCGTCATGTGCGGGAAATATTTTTCCATCCTGCTCGACAGCGCAGAACGTCGCGGCAACACCGTCTTGGGTATCGACACTTTTCAATACACCAACACCGCGCGCGTCGACCAGGAAATGACCAAAGTCTTCGGCGAAGCGATCAAAGCGCGGTACGATTTATGGGAATGCATGTCATCTAAGGTCAACGCGGCCCAGATTATCGCGTCCATCGGTCACCCGCGATTCATCAGCATCGATGGTGCGCATGACTACGAAAATGTCTATCGCGATTTATGCTTGGCCGATGCGATCCTGGCTGTGGATGGCCTTGTTGCGGCTGATGACTTTCTCAACCCGCTTACACTGGGCGTGAACCAGGCCGTGAACGCATTTTTATCGCAGCCGCGGCACATCGTTCCGGTGGCCTTTATCGCCAATAAGCTCTTTTTGGCCCATCGTACGCAGGCGGCGTGCTACCGCGACGCCATCGAAGAGATCTTCACCAACGCCACGGACGCCCAAGGGGCTGGCTTCGTCGAACGCGCCAGCCATGGGCGTCACCATATCGAACAACCGTTCCACGGCCATTCGGTGCTGATCGGGTAGACCGTCCGGCTGCGATCCGGGCGCGGTGTTCACCGCTCAGCCTTCAGGATGCCAGGAAATGGGCCGCGATCTTGCGGGTATGCGGCCGGGATCGATGTTCGACCAAGTAGATACCCTGCCAAGTCCCAAGCATCATGCGCCCCGCGGCCACTGGAATTTGCAATGAGACCGGCAAATGCGCCGCCTTGATATGCGCCGGCATATCATCCGGACCTTCCAGCACATGGCGCATCCATCGCATCGACGGGTCATCGCCCGGCGGCACCATCCGCGACAGCCAGGCCATAAGGTCCACTTGAACGTCCGGGTCGGCGTTTTCCTGGATCAGAAGGCTCGCGGAGGTGTGACGCACCATCAAGGTCAGCACACCATCGCCAGACCCCGAAAGCCAGGCCGCGACCTCAGCGGTAAACTCGGTCATCCCGGGCCCTCGCGTGGCCAAGGTAAACTCCGTCAGCACGGCACCTGCCCCACCGAAGCCCGCCCGCGCTCGGTCAAACCGTATATTCCAAGCTCAACCCGCTCAAACCAGCCGTAATGATTGTCCGACATGATCCGCGTTGCACGGTCAATGCCCGTCGCCGCCTTGACGTGGGCGCCCTTGGTTGGGCCTTGGGACAAAAGATGCGCCGCGCAGGCCATTGCATCCTGACGATAGGCCGTGACCCGCGGCCCATGGGCGCCGCCGACATTGGGGTCCCCCCGTCGGCCGTTGAATTCCTGCAAGAGCGCGCGACGTTTTGTCGAGGATCGCCGCGGCGCGTAGGGGCCCGGCTCGCAATGAACCTCGACAAGGCCCGTTGTCAGCCGCACCGTCAAAAGACCCAAGCCCAACCGGCGCGCAAGCTTGATATTGTCTGACAGACTGCGTTGGAACCGCCGCCCCGCACCGCGCGGAACGGCGATATAGACGCAATCGGTGATCGCAAGCCGCGCAATCGCCTGGTGAAAAAGCTGCAACGAAAACCCGAGTTTAAGCTCAACGATAACCGGTTCGACATCGGCCATGACAGCCACGACATCGGCCGCCGCGACCTCGGCCTTTACCTCATAGCCAGCGGCCTGCAAAAACGCCTTGACCGGCGCATAAAGAACCGTTTCGCGTTGGGCCGTTTTTGTTTTTTCGCGCTGCTCGCGTCCCATGCCCAATGATGGCCCAGCACGGGGCTGCGAAACAAGTCCCGGGCCGCATATGGTTGTCGGGTTGACACTGGGCGAGCACAGTTTTATTCCCGCGTCCAAATCTGGGGCGTGGGCCAGAACCCGCGCCTTTTTTCGATGGCTCAGCTCCGAGGACTTAATCCATGTCGCGTGTTTGCGAACTGACCGGCAAAGGCCCGATGGTTGGCAACAATGTCAGCCACGCCAACAACAAAACCAAGCGTCGGTTCTTGCCGAATCTGACGGAAGTGACGCTTGCCTCCGATACGCTGGACCGCCGCTTTAAGCTGCGCGTCTCCAATGCGGCGTTGCGCACAATCGACTATCGCGGCGGGCTTGACGCGTTCTTGGCAAAAGCCAAAGATACCGATCTTTCGCCCAAAGCGCTCAAGATCAAGCGGGAAATAACCAAGGCACAGGCTGCCAGCGCTTAAGCGGATTATCACCGATTTTGGCCAAGGGTCCCGTCTGGGGCCCTTTTTGCATGGCCCAGACCATAGACATCGACGCGATTGTGAGTTGTAGTGTGCGCGGGGGCCAGATAGCTGGTTAACCTGATGCTGCGGCGCCCGTCTCCTTTCCTGTCCTTGGCCCTTGCGGGGTTGATCGCTCTAACAAGCGTGCATATGGCTGTGGCCCGGGCAGGGATGTCGCTGCACGGCACGATCGACTTATGCGCGGGCAGCGCGGTCCACACCGTCTATCTCGACGCCGATGGCACACCGCAAACCGACCGTCACGTCTGTGCGGAGTGTCTGATCGGACCCATGCATGTTCCCGATGCGCAATCCGAGCTCGACAGGCCGGCGCGCATAGGGTGGGCGGAGCCGCGCATGGCCGATCAAATCCCGGGGAGCGGCCAGGCGTTTCGCCGTTTGGCCAGGGCCCCGCCTATGCCGCTGATCCGAGACCTTTCCGAAACTTGATCAGATGACTAAAGGACGACGTTCCATGACTTTAAAACACCTCACCATCGCAGCCGCCTTGGCGACCCTGCCTTCGCTCGCTTCGGCCCATATGATCGTTGAAAACGGCTATGCACGCTCTTCGAACCCTCAGGCGGGGGCGGCTTTCATGACAATCGAGAACCATTCATCGACGGATGATCGGGTGGTTTCGGTGTCCTCAGATTCCGCCGCGCGCGTAGAGCTTCACACCCATATCGAAGATACCGGCGGCGTGATGCGCATGGTCGAGGTCGAAGACGGCTTTCCGATTGCGGCCGGCGAAACCATGGAATTGGTCCGTGGCGGGGCGCATGTGATGTTCATGGGCCTCAACGCACCTTGGGAAAATGGCGACGAAGTGACATTCACGATTGAATTCGAATATGCCGATCCGGTGACCGTGACTTTCGCGGTCGATAATGACCGGGTGCAGGGCCATGGTGGCCACGGAGGTCATGGCGACCACAGCAGCCACGGCAATCACGGCACTGATAGCTAATTACATCATCGTCTCGACCCAAGCTGGCACGGCTTGGGTCGCAGGCCCGATGCGCACTTGATCGAACATGCCTGGCATGCGCGATGGCTCCAGATTGATCTCTAACGTGCGCGCCCCTAACGCTTTGGCCTCTTCGACAAATCCGGCCGCGGGATAAACCTCGCCTGATGTCCCGATAGAGACGAAAAGGTCCGCGCCCTGGATCGCGGCCATGATCTCATCCATGCGATAAGGCATCTCTCCGAACCACACGATATCCGGCCGCGCAGCGGGGTGGTTGCATCGCGGACAAAGATCAGCCGGCTCCATCACCTTGGGCGCGGGCCATCGATGCCCGCATAACGCACAGAGCGCCCGATCGATCTGCCCGTGCATGTGAATGACCCGCGCTGCTCCAGCCGCCTCGTGCAAGGTATCGATGTTCTGCGTGACCAGGGTCAAATCGTTGCCGATCGCCGCCTCTAGCCGTGCCAGCGCGACATGCGCGGCATTGGGTGTGGCCGCATACGCATTGGCGCGCCGTGCATTGTAGAACTCCAAGACCAGGCTTGGGTTTTTGGCGTAGCCTTCGGGCGTTGCAACCTCGGCTAAGTCGTATTGCGACCACAACCCGCCGACATCGCGAAACGTGCCCAACCCGCTTTCGGCCGAAATACCGGCCCCTGTCAGAACCAAAATGCGGCTCATGGGCAGGGCCCCGGCGCGCGGGCGGCTTGACAAAGTGGTGTGGCCATCATCGCCGCCAATCGCTGTTCAAATACCTCTGGCGCGGGCGTCCCCTGCCAGACATGTTCAGCCACATGCAGTGCTGCATCGCCCGAGACGGCGACACTCACGAACCATTCCTGCGGCTCTGATGGGCAACGGCCGAATATTGCGGCATTGGGATAGCCTCCGGGCACACGGCCATTGGTGACACGAAACGCGATCTCGGGGCAATCGGCCTGCAATTCCCCCGCCCGTAGCCGCAGAAACTCTATTGGGTTTGCGCCTGCCCAATCAGGCAGACGTTGGTGGACCTGTCGTGCGCGCCAAGGTTCACCCGGATCGTCCGGAAACCGGTATTCGCGCACGAATGCGCCATCCGCACCGGTCTGGGCCATGATCACAAATCCAGGCGGCGGCACAAAGGCAAGCTGTTCCTCTGCCATTGCCGCGATGGGCACGGCCAAAACGGCGACGATCGCGGCGGGTCTAAGGGTCATGGCCGCTCCTGCGGGACGTGCTTGATACCTACCGCTGACTTTCCATCAGGCGCAAGTTCGGCAAAGCTGATCATGGCCCATGGCGGCCAAAGCAACAAAGGAAAGCGCCCGTGACCAAGTCAATTCTCTGTGTTTGCCTGGGAAATATCTGCCGCTCCCCCACGGCGGAGGCGGTATTGTCCGCCCGTCTGCCCGGTATCCGGGTCGACAGCGCCGGCACGGGCGATTGGCACATCGGCGCGCCACCCTACGGACCGGCACAGAAAGCTGCCGCACAGCGCGGCTATGACCTCAGCCAACAACGCGCCCGGCAGGTCACGCGCCAGGATTTTTATGACTTCCAGATGATCTTTGCGATGGATGCGCAAAACCTGGCGGACCTTCATGCCATCGCGCCAAAGGACTCAACAGCGCGCCGTTTACTATTTTTAGAACCGCTTGGCGGAGGCGATGTCCCGGACCCGTATTATACCGGGGATTTTGAGCACACACTTGACCTCATCGAGGCGGCGGCGGAGGCCTGGGCACGTCAGCCGCACATATCCTCTGCCATCTGACCAAAGCTCAGATATCGTTGCCAAAAAGCCTCGTCGCGGCGGCGATCGGACATACGGGTGTCTTGCGCAGCCTGCGGGTCGCTAAAAAACTCCGCCGCGATGCGTTGATCGCGGTCATTCAGCGTCAGTTGTGCCGCAACACCGATACATGTGCACAATTCCCGCTCCGGTGCCCGACCGGCCGCAATACACGCCCGCTCAACCGCGTTCGCATGGGCCGGCGACGTCAACAACACGGCCACAATCGCCAATCCACGCATCGCAAACTAAACCCTGTTGCCCCGAACTGCGGACAACATGGCAAATTATCCGCTTAGGTCAATTCACCTTACGCGGCATGGGGTGGCGCAATCCGGGCCGCGACCCATGCGTCGGCCAGCCGCGCCGGTGCGCGGCCGCTATCGCCCGCCTCAGTCAAGATCGCGTCGAGCGTCGCATCCAAGGCGGCGAGCTTTTCTTCGACAAAGGCTGTGCGCGCCCGTATCCGGAGAACCTCAGTGGCGACATTGATGATGCCGCCGGCATTCACGATGTAGTCCGGGGCATACAGGATACCCCGCCTGGCCAGGGTGTCGCCATCGGCCGGAGTGGCGAGTTGGTTATTCGCCCCGCCACAGATCGCCGCCACGCGAAGCGCCGGTATTGTGTCGGCGTTCAACACACCGCCAATGGCGCAAGGGGCTAATATGTCGGCCGGGACGGTCAAGATGGCGTCTGCTGGAACGGGCTCGGCACCCAGGCACCGGCCGGCCTGCGCGGTTCGGGACGGGTCGATATCGGCCACAACCAATTCCGCCCCCGCCGCCTTCAAGAGCTTTCCAAGCGCCCAACCGACATGGCCCAAACCCTGAACGGCAACCCGCCGGCCAACAAGCGATGGGTTGCCAAAACGGTGCTTTGCCGTTATCCGGATCGATTGAAAGATGCCGCGCGCGGTGATCGGGGACGGATCGCCTGAGCCAAAGGCCACGCGATCGAGACCGGCCACAAAAGCCGTGCTCTGGCGAATAATGCCCATATCCGCCGGGCTCATGCCCATATCCTCGGCCGTCCAGTACTGGCCACCCAAGCGATCGATGGCCTCACCCATGGCGCGCAATTGCGCCGCCGTTTTCGTCGCCGGATCGCCGATGATCACCGCTTTGCCTCCGCCGAGTGCGAGATCAGCGGCCGCATTCTTGAACGTCATTCCTTCGGATAGCCGCAAGACATCGGTCAATGCATGCTGCGGCGTTTTGTAGGCGCGCATGCGCAAACCGCCAGCCGCAGGCCCTCTTTGCGTCGAATGCACCGCGATAAACCCCCTAAGCCCGCTTGGCCGATCCTCGACCTGCAATACCGTTTCGTGGCTGGGGTGGTGCAGTTCGGTGATTTTCATGGTGACCTCTTGGCAACGATTTCCACCAGCCTAGCGCGCAGTACGCAGCGAAAGTCGCCAAATCAGCCCTTCATCGCGGTCTATTTTAATGTATATGCCTAAAAGGGCATACGTTTTTAGGGAATATCAATCTTGGATCGGATCGATCGACAGATCCTCACCATCCTCCAAAGCGACGGACGCATGCCCGTCTTGGAATTGGCGGAGCGTGTCGGCCTCTCGGCCACGCCCTGTGCGCGGCGCATGGCGCGGCTTGAGGCGGACGGCGTGATTAAAGGCTATGGCGCGCGTCTAGATGCAAGCGCCGTGGGTCTGCCGCTCACCGTGTTTGTCTTTGTCGAGCTTGAAGGCCATGGCCGCCAGGCGCTGGCCACGTTCGAAACTGCGGTGTCTCGATTTGACGAGGTTATCGAATGCCATTTGATGACCGGCACCCGCGACGTGCTGATGAAAATCGCCGCCGCTGATCTCGCCGCGTTTGACGCCTTTCTTGAGGATAACTTACTGCAAGTTCCCGGCATCCGCGCCACGCGGACGAGCTTTTCGCTGCGTCAGATGGTCGGGCGTGACGGCGTGCCGATTGCTTAGGCCGGCAGACGCTGGCGCCAATCCTCAGCGGCACGCACGACCGCCCGGATCTGCGGCGCTTGGCCGTCAATCCATGTCGCCGTGGCAACCCCACCGCCTTTGCCGATCATGCGCACCATATCCTTGATATCGCCGTCAGCCGCGCGGCCAAGCCATTTGTTGCTGGCCGCCAGGATGGTCACCAACCGCGCCGTTGCTTTCTGGATCAAGAATGGCTGCGGCTGTGGTGATTGCGTTTGGGCAAGTAGGTCGGCCACGGGCTCTCGAATGAGGCGCAGCGCGCCAAACCCGGCCGAGGCGTGATCCTCCGCCACATCGTCATCGCTGGCATCATCGGTTTCCGGATGCGCCTCCATCCGCTTTTCAAGCGCGTCGATCCGCGCGATCAGTTCCATCCGCGCAAAGATGCGTCCGATGCGGGCCGCGATCACCGCGGCTCCAGCCTCCCACGCATCTTTCGGCAAAAGTGCGATATCGCGCTGCAACGACCATGGCAGCGGGCTGCCCTTCAGCGCTTGTTCGTGCCAGGCGCGCCAAAACGCCCAGACATCCCCGCCGGTCAATTGGTCGCGCAACGCCGGATCGGCCGCGGGCATGTCAATCACGGTCGAGGGCAACTCTGCCGGATCGAGATCGCAGTCCTGATAGGCATAGCGGTCATGGGCCATCGCATGGCTTGCAAGTTCAGCCGCCGCCGCCGCATCCTGCGCGTAGACCGCTTCAAGCGCGGAGATGACGCGGACCATCGCATAGGACGCAGCCTGCCCGTCTTGCAGGAAGGTCCGATGATGGGCGCGCACCGGTGCGGTGCCCTTCGCCGCCTCCGCCGCGGCGGAGCGGACAGCCGTATCGCGCGGCATGCGGGCCATGACGCCAGCGGTTAGGATGGCGCGGCACGCCGCAAGCGCATAGATCGCCGTGGCATCGCTTAAAGCATCGAACCGCGTCGCATCACCCAACGCGCGCAGACCGGCCCGATAGGCCAACTCCCCGCTGACCTCCGCCGACTGAGCATTCAGGAAATCCGAAAGCTCCGCCTCGTTTGACACCGTCGAAACCGCCGCTTCTGCCGCCTGGCCCATGCGCAATCCCCTAGATCACTGTTCAATGACGATGTTTGCCGATCAATGGGGCGAAGATTGGGCGGGGACGGGGGAGTTTGTGGGGAAAAGTCTGGGCGCATCCCCGGCGCCACATCCACCGAAATGCGGCTACGGCATGCGCGATCTCCGCTCGGTCAAGGCCCGTCCAAGCGATCAAAAGCCCGAAGACCAGCGCCTAAAACACGGTCGCGATGAGATGCCAACAAGCTTTGACAGCGCTCCAAGCGCCTGCGCAAAGACGAATAGCGTGCCCGAAAGGGCCGCAAAGGCGCCAACGCCCGCAGCACCCCAAAACCCTTTCCGAAAGGCGTCGAAATCCATGTCGAGTTTGCGCGCGAAGTACCGCAAGAGCTTGGTCAGCACACTGTCAACGCTTGCGGCATCCTGCCGGGTCTCTGCCTCCTGCGGGGACTGCGCATCCGCCACCCGCGCCAATCGAGCGACAGCGGCCGTCAGCGCGTCAAATTCCGCGCGGCGAACCCCTGCACGTTCCAGGTCCTCGGCATGCGGATCGTAAGCCATCGCTTCGGAGTTTCCGCCGAAAGACGCTGGAACCGGCCTGGCCCCGGCCAATTCCATTTGGTCGCGCAACGCTTTTGCAGCTTGCGCCGCATCGTACCGGGCGCGGATCTTGTCTATCGCGTCGGCCACCGCCTCCGGCCCGGCCTGCCAAACCGCATCGGGAATGCGCGCGATCTGCACGACCAGATCCCAAGGCAACGGATCCCCCGCCATCGCCCGATCGTACCACTCGGCCCAAAAGGTCCAGGGCCCGCCGGATCGAAGGATATCGTCGCGGCCCTTCGTTGCCAGGTCAATCTCGCGCATGAATGCTTCGGGGACCAGATTTGGTGCTGCTAAAAGTTCTGGCGCGTCGGCCAAAGTCTCGGCGTCTCAGGAGGTGATCGAATGGAATTCATCGGCGACTAGCGCCGCCTCTTTGGTTGTCGAATAGGGAACATAGCCGATATAAAACACCGCGTTGACGACCCGCGCGGCGGTTAAATCCGCCATATCTTGGGACACACCCATGAGGGCTTCGGCCGCATGATCCGCAAGACTGCGATTTCTCTCCGTTGGCGTGTCCGCCGGAACACGAGCCGCCACCACACCGCCTGCGGACAATGCGCGCAGGCAATACAACGTTATTCGTCGCTTGCTGTCGTCATCACCCTCGGCACGAGAGACGAACGGGAACACCCGCATCGCCGCACGAAATGCGATGACATTACAAAACTCGGGCGAAAAATCCGCCCAACGCGCCCAAAACGCATCCCAATTTGCATTTGCCACTGGCAAATCCTGACCCACCAATCTCTGCACCCTATCGCCAACCATTTTTGCCGAAAACCCACCCTGAGATGGCGCGGTCGCGCATCGGTCACCCAAAGCTCCGCAGCGCCACGTCTGGCCTAGGCGCGGCAAGCCAACGCCGGTTCAACTCAATGTCTTCGGACAAACCAGAACGGGCGCCTGGTGGCGCGCTCCGCGCAAAGAAATCGCCGGCCCGGGGCGAGCGCGAATGCGCGGCGCCTTTGGCTTGGTCCACGCGGCTTGCCATTCATGTTCCAACACCGCGCGGCTCAAATCTCGCGGCTCGCATGCACGCCAATCCGCGCAATTGGCCGATGTCGCCAATCACGTCGCCGCGGTTAACTCCACGTCCAAAGCGCACGTCCAATGGCCCCCGATGACCGCGCCGTCCCGCATGCGCAATGCCGCCATGATCGCCCGTGATCGTCCATGTCGACCAAGGGACATCCCCGCGCCGGGCTGGGGTTGAGCGCCGGCTCTCAAGGCTCGGCCGGTTCAAACCGCAAAGGCTCCAGCGGCGCCTTTGCCCTTCGCGTACGACGTCTCTCCCCATCTTCCATATCCTTCAAATACTCAAATTCATCGCCCGCCACCTAAAGACCACGCCCGGCATTGACGCGCCGACACCAGCACTTTTCACCCCGCGCCAATCGGATTACGCTCTCGGCACATGCCGCAGCCCTCTGCCACCGGCCCCATCCGGAGACCCGATATGCGCGCTGCCCTCATCACACTCCTCCTCGCCAGCCCCGCCGCCGCACAGGATTTCACGCTTGATGCCCAGCACGCGGGCTTTCGCGAATATTACTGCGTCACCGAAGGGACGCTCACCAATCACGGCCAGGCCACGCTGCAAGAGGTCAACGGTTACTTCCTCCTTTACCGCGCCGGCGAAGAGATCGGGCGGTCGCGCGGGTCCTCGTTTCTGGCCCTGACCCCCGGCACTGAGGCCACCGCGCGGATGGAGGCGCCGCACAGCCCTTGCGATACCGCCGATGAATACCGCTTTGTCGTCAATGCCTGCATGCAAGACAGCCGTTTTATCGACCGCGCGACCTGCGCCGACATGCTGGCCGGCACCGGCCCTGTGACCGCGATCACCGCACGCGAATGACCGCCCCCTTTTCGCCGGCCCGGTCATCCGCTATCTCCCCCTGCAACGCGTATCTTGCAGGCCCCTATGACCGAGCTTTCCCGCATCCGTAATTTCTCCATCGTCGCACATATCGACCATGGGAAATCGACCCTTGCCGACCGGCTGATCCAGATGACCGGTACGGTGACCGAACGCGACATGCAGGAGCAATTGCTCGACAGTATGGATATCGAACGCGAGCGCGGCATTACCATCAAGGCCAATACTGTCCGGATCGAATATCCCGCCCAAGACGGCCACACCTATATCCTGAACCTAATCGACACGCCCGGCCACGTGGATTTCGCCTATGAGGTCTCGCGGTCGATGCGTGCGGTTGAAGGCTCGCTTCTGGTCGTGGACGCCTCCCAGGGGGTAGAGGCGCAGACGCTCGCCAATGTCTATCAGGCCATCGATGCCGACCATGAGATTGTCCCGGTCCTCAACAAGGTTGATCTCCCCGCCGCGGAACCCGATCGCATCCGCGAGCAGATTGAGGATGTGATTGGCATCGAGGCAACCGACGCGCTGGAGATTTCCGCCAAAACCGGCCTGGGCATCCCCGACGTGCTGGAGGCCATTGTCGGGCGCCTACCCGCGCCTTCCGGCACGCGCGACGCCGCGCTGAAGGCGATGCTTGTCGACAGCTACTACGACCCGTATCTCGGCGTCGTCGTCCTGATCCGGGTCATCGACGGGGTGATCCGCAAGGGCGACCGCATCCGCATGATGTCGACCAATGCCGTCTATCCGATTGATCGGCTTGGCGTGTTCAAACCGACCATGCAAGATATCGCGGAGCTTGGCCCGGGTGAGATGGGGTTTCTCACCGCCTCGATCAAACAGGTCCGCGACACTCGCGTCGGCGATACGATCACGCACGAGAAAAAGGGCAGTACGGACCCGCTACCCGGCTTCAAACCCTCGATACCGGTGGTTTTCTGCGGGCTCTTCCCCGTCGATGCCGCCGATTTCGAAGACGTCCGCGACGCCATCGAGAAACTGGCCTTGAACGATGCGTCCTTCACCTCAGAGATGGAGACCTCCGCGGCCCTCGGCTTCGGCTTCCGCTGCGGATTTTTGGGGCTCTTGCACCTTGAGGTGATCCGCGACCGGCTCGAACGCGAATATGATATCGACCTGATCACCACGGCGCCGTCGGTGATTTACCATGTCTATCTCAAAGACGTCACCAAGATGGACCTGCATAACCCGGCCGACATGCCCGATATGTCGCTGGTCGACCGAATTGAGGAGCCGCGGATCAAAGCCACGATCCTGGTTCCCGATGACTATCTGGGCGAGGTGCTGAAACTCTGACAGGACCGCCGCGGCCTTCAGCTTGACCTGACCTATGCCGGCACGCGCGCGATGGTCGTCTATGACCTGCCGCTCAACGAAGTGGTCTTCGACTTTTATGACCGGCTGAAATCGGTGACCAAGGGCTATGCGAGCTTTGACTATCAGATGATCGGCTATCGCGAAGATTTTTTGGTCAAAATGCAGATCCTCGTGAACGAGGAACCGGTGGATGCGCTCTCGATCATGGTGCACCGGGACCGCGCCGAAGGACGGGGCCGTGCGATGTGCGAAAAGCTCAAAGAGCTCATCCCGCGGCATATGTTCAAAATCCCGATCCAAGCGGCGATCGGAGGCCGCGTCATCGCCCGCGAAACCCTGGCCGCCCTGCGCAAAGACGTGACTGCCAAATGCTACGGCGGCGACGCCACGCGAAAGAAAAAGCTCTTGGAGAAGCAAAAGGCCGGTAAAAAGAAAATGCGGCAGTTCGGGAAAGTCGAAATCCCCCAATCGGCGTGTATTAACGCCCTAAAAATGGATGGGTGAGCGCCGGTCCGCGCAGCGGCAATCGCTTCGGGGGAGCGATTGCGGCGCGAACGGGCGGAGCCCCGGGGATGGCCATTTTTGGGGCGCGTGGGAAAAGGCGGTTTTGGGACAAAACCTGCCGACCCACCTCCGCCCCAATCTGGGCGCCAAGAACGCTTGCAAAACAGCCCCTCCCAAAGCCAAACATCGACGCGCCG
>JBCDBR010000048.1:0-12562 GCA_039183205.1 Pseudomonadota bacterium
AGCGCAAGACGCGAACGGGTGGGGTCAAGGCTGCGCCGCAAGGGCGGCCGCGACGCCGCAAGCTGGATGCGGTTTCGGATAGGCTCAGAGCGCGTGTCGAAGCAGAGCCTGACATCACAATGCCAGAGCTGGCCGCGGCCCTGAAGGTCGCGCACGATATCGGCGCGACCCCGGCCATGCGCTCACGCCACCTGATCCATCGCCTTGGCTTCACATATAAAAAAATCGCTGATCAAGCCAAGCCAAGCCAAGCGCGGGCTCTTTCGTCGCGGTCAGGTCCGGTGCGCCGGAGCCGCGTCAGCGGTGACCGCGGCAAGGAGCCCTCCCCATTGTGGGGGAGGTGACGCGCCGCGATACCCGGGCGCGTCAGGCATTGCCATCTTGGCCGAAAAACCCTGCATCCTCAGCAGCCTTGCGGATCGCACGGGCCTTGTTCACCGTTTCTTGGAATTCCGCTTCGGGGTTGCTGTCATACACCACACCGCCACCGGCCTGAATAAACAGCGTCTCGTCCTTGATCACGGCCGTCCGCAGCGCGATGCACATATCCATATCGCCGCCGGCGCTGAAATACCCCACGCCGCCGCCATAGACGCCGCGTTTTTCCGGCTCAAGCTCGTCGATAATCTCCATCGCGCGCACTTTTGGGGCGCCAGATACGGTACCCGCCGGTAGTCCTGCCAACAGGGCCGAGAGCGCGTCTTCGTCGGGGCTCAGCTCTCCGACCACGTTTGAAACGATATGCATCACGTGGCTGTAGCGCTCGACGATAAACTCCTCGGTTGGACGCACGGTGCCGATCTTGGCGACACGACCGACATCGTTGCGGCCGAGATCGAGCAACATAAGATGCTCGGCCAGCTCCTTTTTATCGGCCAGAAGATCGACCTCCAGGGCACGGTCTTCATCGCTGGTTGCACCGCGTGGCCGGGTGCCGGCAATCGGCCTGATCGTGACTTCGCGGTCGAACACGCGGACGAGGATTTCCGGGCTCGCGCCGATTACCTGGAAGCCGCCGAAATTGAAGTAGAACATGAAGGGCGAGGGATTGGTGCGCCGCAGCGCCCGATAAAGCGCAAATGGCGGCAACGGAAAGGCCATCGACCAGCGCTGCGAGGGCACGACTTGGAAGATATCGCCGGCCCGGATATAGGCCTTGGCTTTTTCTACCGCCTGACAATACGCGTCATGGGTAAAATTCGAGACCGGCTCTGCCGGGTGCCAGGTGCCACCCATCTCCCGCGTGGCAGAAGGCGCGCGGTCAAGATCGCGCAAGGCGTCCGACACCCGTTCGGCCGCCTGGGCATAGGCTGCACGAGCCGAGAGGCCCGAGCTTTGCCAGGCCGGAGCCACCAATGTAACTTCACCTTTGACACCATCGAGGACCGCAATCACGGACGGGCGCATCAAAACTGCATCGGGCAGGCCCAATGGATCGGGGTTCACGTTCGGCAGATGCTCGACCAGGCGGATCATGTCATAGCCGAGATAGCCAAAAAGCCCCGCCGCGGCCGCCGGCAGCCCGTCGGGCAATTCGATGGCGCTTTCGGCCAAAAGCGCGCGTAGGGCGGCAAGCGGGGGCGCGGTGCAGGGTTCGAACGCGTCGCGGTCGAACCGCGCGTTGCGATTGAGCCGCGATTGCGCGCCTTGGCATTGCCAGACCAAATCGGGTTTCATTCCAACAATCGAATAACGCCCGCGCACTTCGCCGCCGGTGACCGATTCCAGGATAAAACTGTCGCGCCCTGCATCGGTCAGTTTCATCATCAGCGATACCGGCGTGTCGAGATCGGCGGCGATGCGCGCGAATACCAATTGGTTGTCGCCCCGCGCCCAACCGGCCTCAAACGCCGCAAAGTCAGAGAGCTGTGCCATCAAGGAAAACTGATATGTACAGCATTGATGACCTGCTGGTTCAGTGTCAGCCCGACCTCTGCCTCCATCGCCTGACCAAACCCTTCGAAAAGGTCTTGTGCCACGCTTTGGTTCACCTGTTGCTGGACCCGATCGAGCATAGCGGCAACCTCGGGATCGTTGACATTGCCGGACTGGATCGCATCAAGCCGCACAATTAATGCCTCGCCCGATCCGGGCACGACGGCCATGTCCCCCACGCTCTCCAGGTCGAAAACCAGCGGAACCAGCGACGGCGGCGCGCCTGGGATGAAATCCTGCCGTCCGATACCGGTCTCAATCTGGGCCTCAAGGCCTTGGTCCTCAAAGCTCGCGCCCAAAGTCGCGATCTCGCTGAGCAAATCCTGCGCCCGCGCTTCCAGCGCGTCGCGCAATGCCGCGTCTTCCCAGGAGACCGCGACCTCGTCCTCGATCTCGGCCAGGGGTGGTACGGTTTCGGGGATAACGCCGTCAAGACGCAAGGCAAAAAGACCGCCGTCAGAGAGCTCTAGCGCTTCGGGAAAATCACCGTCTTGCACATCGCTCGCGGCGTCTCGGAAATTGTCGTAGGCAGCGATGCCGTCATCGCTTTCATCGGAAAAGTCGATATTGCCAAGAACCATCAGCGTCTCGCCCGGCAGGTCTTCCAGGGTGGCGCCACCGGCCAATGCATCCTCGATCGGCTCGCGTTCTTGGGCGATCGTGCGGCGCGCGGCATCGACGGCCAATTCCGCGCGCAAATCCGGCAAGGCGTCCTCAAAGCTCACCTCCGTTGCGGCCAAGACCGCGTTTATGCGGAAGAGTGCCGGGCCAAAGGCGCTGTCAACCGGGCCCACGATTTCATCGGCGTCGTCGGCAAAGACGGCCGCCGCCGCGGCCTCGGTCAGGTCTTCGCGTCGGGCATCGCCCAGATCGATGTCATCGAGGCTCAGGCCACGAGCCTCGACCAACGCGTTAAAATCCGTCTCGCCCGCATCAAGCGCTGCGCGTGCCGCATCTGCGGCTTCGGCATCGGGAAAAACCAAACGTTCGACCAAGCGGCGTTCCGGTCGTACGTAAAGATCAGCGCGCTGATCATAAAGCCGGCGCAGCGTTGCCTCATCGATCTCCATATCGTCCATGATCATTTCAGGTGTGACCCAGGCATAGGTGATCTGTCGCACCGATGGCCGCGCAAAGTCATCGCCGTTTTCGTCGTAATAGCTCTGAAGATCATCCGCGTCGGGCGCCGAGAGTTCCGCGTCAAGTTGGTTCTCTGCGATCCGGACAATGCTGAAATCGCGCCGTTCGGTCTGAACCGCGGTCAGCGTCTCGGCCAGCAGACCGGGCGCGGCAACGCCAGAGATCACCGCCACCTGCAACAGGCTGCGGGTTGTATCCTCGCGGATATCTGTTTCGAATTCGGCTGGGGTCAGACCGCTGCGCGCCAGCTCAAATTCATAGGCTTCGCGGTTAAAGCCGTCCGCGGCGCGGAAGTTCGGGATCGCCCGAATTTGCTCTGCGATGGTCTCATCGCCAACAGACAGACCCATTTCGCGCGCCTCGCTCAGCAAGGCCGCCCGGGCAATCAGCAGATTTCGAATCTGCGCATCCGTTCCGGCCGCCTGTAAATCTACGAACCGGACCGGCTCCCCGCGCAGCGCCGATTGCTCGCGGATTTCATTGTCGATGGCGCGAAAATAGTCTTCGGCCGTGATCTCTGCCGAGCCGACCCGACCGACCACGCTCGCCCCGCCTGTAAACGAGGTCACCCCGAAGCCCGCGAGCGCCACAAGCAAAAGGCCCAAGATGACCCAAACGAAGAAGTTTGAGGCCTTTTTGGTCAGTTTGGTGGCCATGTGACCCTCCCTTGCGTCGCACCGTCGCGCCCGATTTATGGGGTCAGCCCGCCGGGGGCAAGCCCGGCCCCGGCGGCAATGCGCCCAGCCGGGCTGCGGTTTCGCGCAGGCCGGCGGCATCGGCATTGGCAAATGCGAGCCGCAAGGTCGCCTCGGCGCGCCCGTCGCCGCCTGCATCCTGACCGGGGGCAAACATCGTGCCCGGCAGAACCAGGATGCCGGCATGATGGACCAAGGCCTTGGCAACCTGATCGGATGGCGCTGCATAGGGATGGCGCAAATAGGCGAAATAAGCGCCAGATCCCAACACATCCCAACCCGTGAGCGCGTCGAATTCGCGGTTCAGGACAGCCTGTCGCGCCAAAATCTCTTGCCGCTCACCCGCCAACCAATCGCCCAGGTTCTGCATGCCCCAAAGCGCAGCGATCTGGCCCAGTTGCGGCGGGCAAATCGCGACGGTGTCGAGGAACTTCTCAATTTCCGCCAAACGCTCCGGCGCGGCCAAAAGCGCGCCCACGCGGTGGCCGGTCAGCCGGTAGGCCTTTGAAAACGAATAAAGATGAATAAAGCTGTCATCCCAGTCCGGATCGCCAAAGGCGTCATGGGGCGGCTCATCACGTGCCAAAAAATCGCGATACGTCTCGTCAAGTATCAGCGTTATGCCGCGGCTTCGGGCCAGATCGCGAAATGCCGCAATTAGATCGGCAGGGTATTCGATGCCCGCTGGATTATTCGGTGAGACAAGCGCGATAGCGCGGGTTTGCGGTGTGATCAGCGTCGCAGCCGTTTCAGGATCCGGCAAGAGCCCCGGGCCTGTCGTCAACGCCACGGCGCTCACCCCCGCCATATCGAGCCACATTTTGTGATTGAAATACCAAGGTGTCGGCAAGATCACTTCATCGCCGGGACCGGCAAGCGTCGCCATGGCGGCTACGAAAGCTTGGTTGCAGCCCGCGGTGATGGCCACCTGGTCGGGGGTGATCGTGCCGCGATAGGCCTGGGACCATTTGGCGGCCAATGCCTCGCGCAAAGCTGGCAGACCCAGGACCGGGCCATAAAGATGTGCCTGCGGCGTGTTCATCACCGCCTCAGCCATGGCCTGGCGCAGTCTTTCGGGGGGCGGGTCGACCGGTGCGGCTTGGCTGAGGTTCAAAAGCGGACGATCTGCGGGAAAGTTCAACCCGTCGATCCAACGCCGTGCCTCCATGACCGGGGGCGCCATCGTTGCTTGAAATGCAGGCGTCACCCAAGACATCTCGGCCAGTCCTTTGATCGGTTTTGGGGCTTGATAGCGGTCAGGCGCGGTCCGGGCGCGCGCGTCTGACCACCTGGCCTAAAAGGGGATTTCGTCGTCCATATCGGCGCCGCTGCCGCCGAAGCTGCCGCGATCATCCGGCGGACCGCCGCGATCGTCGCCATAGCTGCCACCGCCGCCGTAACTGCCGCCGCCTTCGCCGCGACCGTCAAGCATGGTTAGCTCACTTCTGTAGGGGCGCAGCACCACCTCGGTAGAATAGCGGTCCTGTCCGGATTGATCTTGCCATTTGCGGGTCTCAAGTTGGCCTTCGATATAAACCTTCGAGCCTTTGCGCAGATATTGCTCGGCCACCCGCGCCAGGGGTTCGGAAAAAATCGCGACCGAGTGCCACTCGGTCTTTTCTCGCCGCTCACCGGTATTGCGGTCCTTCCAGTTTTCTGACGTCGCGATGCGCAAGTTGCACACCTTGCCGCCATTTTGGAATGTCCGCACCTCCGGGTCGCGCCCCAGATTGCCGATCAAGATCACTTTGTTGACCGATCCGGCCATGTCGTCGCCCTCCAAAAAAGCCCGTGTCGCTGCTTTGCTCGTTATTCCACCATGGGGGGGCCTTTGGAAGTGCAAACCACTTGTTTGCCGCATAGGCCTTGGAATGAGGCGCAAAATTAGTGTATGCCCGTCCCGGTGTTGCTCAAAGGGGGCGTGATGCGCTGCGCCATCGCTTTCAGTTTGCTCGTTCTACCTGGTTTTGCTGGGGCCGACGCGATGGAGCGGTTTGGGGCGGCCACGCGGGTGCTGGACGGCCGTGCGTCGAGCCAATATGCAGCCTCCGTCCGTCTGCGGCCCGATTACGAAGAGGATGCCGGCGAAGAGATACCCCGATATACCGGGCGAACCGACAGCCCATATATCGACCTTGCACGGGCCGCGGCGCGCCGCCATGGCATCCCGGAGGATCTGTTTTTGCGGCTGATCACCCAGGAAAGCGGGTGGAACCCCGGCGCGGTCAGCCATGCAGGTGCGCAGGGTTTGGCACAGCTTATGCCAGACACGGCGGCGCTTTTGGGCGTGGATGCCGATATTCCTTCGGAAAACCTCGATGGCGGCGCGCGCTATTTGGCGCGCCAATATCAGGCCTTTGGCTCCTGGCGATTGGCGCTGGCGGCCTATAATGCCGGCCCCGAGGCGGTAACTTCACATGGCGGCATCCCGCCTTACGCAGAGACGCAAAATTACGTTCGTGTCATTCTTGGCGACAGCTAAGCAGGGCAGGCAGGGAAGGGCCGGCTATTCCGACTAGGCCTCGCGCTCGGCGCCCAGTAAGACCAGTTTCTTGCGCAGGTTTGGGGCTTCTGGGCTGCCGCATTCGAGCGCAAACACATAGGCGTGCGTTAGAAAAAACGCAGCTTCACTGGCATCTTCGGTCTCTTCGGCGGCAGCGGCGTAAAGCTGCGCGATCCGATCGCGATCATCGGCGGCAAATGCCTCCATCAACGCCGAATTCAGGTCATCCCGCGTCATCGGCCAGACAGCCGGCAACCCACGCATGGAAAACATGGGTCGGGCCATCCATGGCCGGCGAAAACCGCCCGCCGTCGAACCCGCGACAGGCCCGGCCACGCTGCATCCCTTCGACAACCGCGATGTCTTCTTCCAGTACGTCCTGCCAGCGCCGCGCGTTTTCAGCGCGCAATTCCGGGTCGGTATCGGGCTGAGCGTAGTACAGATGCACGTGTTCCTCGGTCCGATCTTTTGCCACCGGGTCGATAATCATCGTGAACGTGTGATCGCGATGAACGGCCAACAGCACATTCGGGAACACAGCGATGTATTCGGCGGCCGTATTCCAGACCGGTGAGAGATCTTTGAAATCGGGAAACCGCGTGCCGTTTTCGCATTCGATCTGTCGATAGACGTCTGTGCCTTGGCCTGCATATCGGCCTGGCGCTTCGATATTGTAATGGTCTTCCAGGCGCGAATAGCTGTTCAAGCCCGGATGCACCCAGGGCAAATGGTAGGCTTCGCAGAAATTCTCGATGGCCAGTTTCCAGTTGGTATTGGCGCGTAGCGTGAAGGTGCTGTTTTCGCCGCCATGATAAAGCGGTTGGTCGAACTCTGCCCACCGCGCGATGAGATCGGCCTGCACCTGTTCAAAACCGGCTGCATCGCCGGAGAGGTTGACAAAAACCACATCCCGCCAGACATGGCTGCGAACCTCCAAAAGCCCAAGCGATTTTCGATCAATCGCATCGTGGGCGTTTTGGCCCGGCCCCCCAACATGGGGCGTGGCGACAAGCCGGCCGTCCTTGGCATAGCACCACGAATGATACGGGCACCGGATCGCGCCTTCGATCTTGCGGGCTTGGTCGACCAGCACCATGCCACGGTGGCGGCAGACATTGTGAAAGACCCTCAGCGCGCCATTATCGTCGCGCAGCAGCAAAAGTGGCTCGCCCAGAAATTCGATGGGTTTTGCATCGCCCGGTTCGGGCACATCGGCGCCGACACCTATGCCGGCCCATTGCTTAGCGAGAACGGCCTCGGATTCCACAGCAATCGTGGCCGCATCGGTATAGTGCGCGTTCGGGAGACCACGAGCGTGCTCAATCGGCGCACGGATCGTGTCGAGGGTCGTCAGGTCGTTATCTTTTGGCATGGCGGAACCTCCGGTACCGCCAAGATTGCCCGCCACAGACGCGCGCCGTCTGGCCAAGTTGCGACCGCGTGTATGTCGGTTTCGCCGTTATGCGACGTTTTGGTTCGTTTGCGACCGGCCATCTTGCTGTGCGGCGAGTTGGAGAAGGATGCGCAAGGCCGCCGCGCGAAGATCGGCCTCATCGATCGGGTCGGTATGGTCCGACCAAAGCCGCAGCAGGGTTGACTGAACCAGGTCATCGGCTGCCGCCCAAGTTGCGCATTTGCTGCGTGCGGCGCGCCGGAGCTCCGGTAAGAACGCGTCGATCTGCCGCGCGGCCGATGTCGACAGCCGTGCGGGTGCTGCGCGCATGGTCGCAGCCAAGATCAACGGCCCGTGGGGCGGACGGTCTGAAAAGGACATGGGAAACTGCTCGCCAAATATAACGGTTCTCAGTGCGCGAACCTTTATCGTAAAAGTTCAGTTTCGAAATACCGTAAGGTCAAGCTTTACTGGGTCGGCGGCAGCGAGCCGAGGCAAATGCTTGCATCGGCAAAGAGTTGCCGCTGTGTCGCGCCTCGGCAACGCTTTGCCCGCGCAATCGACGACACCGGCGCAGCTTTGCCGATGCGCATGGCTTGGGCAGAGGCGACAAGACAGCGGATCGGTGCGCTGTCATTACGAATACGCGGTGTTCGTCACTCTCCCGCCGCAGTCACTTGTGTGCCAGGCCCATACGATGGCGCAGAAAGTGGACGAGCCTGAAGGACGCAGCCCCCATCCGTCCACGCCCCAAGGCAAGGCTCAAGATGCCGGCGCGGCCCACCTGGCCTTGGCCGCGCCGGCACAAATCTCCGATTTCTGTCTATTTCCCGCCGCGCGCCATGGCCGCAATGCCCGTCCGGGCGATTTCGGCCAGACCCAAGGGACGCATCAGATCCGCGAAAGCATCGATCTTTTCTGGTGTACCTGTGAGCTCAAAGACAAAGCTCTCAAGGGTGGAGTCGACGACCTTGGCCCTGAAGATCTCGGCCGTACGCAACGCTTCGACGCGCAATTCGCCCGAGCCATTGACCTTCAGCAATGCCAATTCGCGACTGACGGCCGGGCCTTCGACGGTGAAGTCATTCACCTCATATACCGGCACCATGCGTTCAAGCTGCGCCTTGATCTGTTCGATCACCTGCGGGGTCCCAGAGGTGACAATTGTAATGCGCGAGCGGTGGCCTTCATGGTCAACCTCCGCGACGGTCAGGCTTTCGATGTTGTAGCCACGGCCGGAAAACAGCCCGATCACGCGGGCCAGCACGCCGGCCTCGTTCGCCACGAGCACGGCCAGCGTGTGGGTTTCCTCAACGTCAGCCAAATGGCTGCGCAGGTCGTAGGCGGAATGGCTCGACGCCCCTTTTTCGATCTTTAGCGGCGACATGGCCGAACTCCGTGATATCAGGTCGTTTCTCGTAGACGGTGTGGCCGCCCATCGTCAACCGCGATGCGCGCGCAAAAGCCTTCAAAAAAGTTCTCAAGCGAGAGGGATTTTCATTGTGACTTTTGCGAATGCGCGCTAAGACCGCCGCGTGACGGGTGAGGGTGTGTGAACACCGAAGGACCAGTTTCTGGGGAAGATCATGAAGCCTATTTTATTCGCCGTGGCCTTGCTTGCCGCGTCGCCGGTTACGGCAGCTACAGTATTTAATGGAAGTTTTGAACTTGATCCGGGTGCGACCGGTAATCTAGGCGGGTCGTTTTCCACCCTCAATTCATCCGGTCGAAGCTGGGACGTGTGGTCCAGCCTGCCCGGATGGACCACCTCTGATGGCCCGGGCATCGAAATCCAAAGTAACCGCACATTGGGCCAGATCGATGCCTATGACGGGTCGCATTATGTAGAACTGGACAGCCATGGCGGGTCCGACACCAATAGCGCGATGTTTCAAGACATTTTCTTGTCTGCCGGCCGGTATGAACTGAGCTTCTATTACAGCCCGCGTCGTTCGGATGCCTCGACAAATGGTATTGCCTATTCGATCACCGATGCGTCGCCTTTGGCGCTTGTTGCAGACACGGTGACCGGTCCAGGAGGCGCAGTGTTGGTGGGGTCATGGACACAAGTCGTGTCGAGCTTCAACGTGACAAGCGATGGCTATATTCGGCTCGGCTTTGCGGCAACGGGACGCGACGATTCATTAGGCGGTTTTTTGGATAACGTTCGGATCGCGGCGACACCTCTGCCGGCAGCGGCGTGGATGTTGCTTGCCGGGGTCTTCGGACTTGGGGCGCTCCGCCTGCGCCGGGCCAAAGCAAGCGCTGGAATTTGAACGCACGGACTGGGCTCGGCAGCCGCTTTTTTGCAGCGTCGTTTCAGGACACGTAAGCCGAACAGCCCGGGCCGCGGTCTTGGTCGGGGTACATTTCCGACAGACGCGCTGCCGGAAGCGGCGGGTTCAGCGGCAACGGGAACGGCGCAACCCCGGTTCTGAGGTCAAACGGGTCACCATCGCGAATGCCATCTTCGACAATATCGTCGATCAGGCCGGCATAGGTAAAGCAGTGATCCCCGCCCGTATCCGGACCGAAGCTCCCATCGGGATAGGTATAGCACACCTGGACATCGGCATTGTCGGGAACTTCAATGCGCCAATCGCCGATCACAACGCCACCGGCGGCAAACGGATGCCAAAGATAAGCGGTACCATCGGGATCGGTGAACTCAATCTGGTTGCCGATCGTTACAGAGTAATATTGCACCGTCCGGCCACATAAAAGTTCCACAATATCAACTGCACTTTGTGCGGTGGCCGGTAAGGCGGTGGCCATAAGGCACAGCGCCGTTGCGGTCAATTTTGCGACTGTCATGCTTTGGCACCTTCAAGATGTGTCATCACAGAAATATGCCAGAGCGTACGGTGCGCAATGGCCAAAGCGATGCGAATTTAGCGGCCACGCCTTTGGCGTGAAGAGATCAGTTGTGTTCGGGGCCAGCCCCCAAGCCCCCGGCACGATGCCTGAACCAAAGGATGCTTGCGGTCCTGTGGGCTGTGTCAGGCGAGAAGAGACCGAAGCCCAACCGATCCGCTTGGCCAATACGGTCTAGCCGGTTCAGGCGCCGCATTTGTCTGGCTGGTGGCCTGAGCAACACGGCGCAAGATCAGCGACGCGGCAAAAGGGACCAAAAGCTGTCCGAAGCCGCCGCCCAGGCATTTCAATTGGACGCCGAGTATTGCCGTCATCGGCACCTGCCGTTGAGACCTTGGCCGGACGCCAATGCGCCCAGGGTATCGTCACGCCGCGGATCAGGCCGAGGCCAGAATTGAACCCGGCAACGACCGCCTGGTTTTCGGGCATGTCCTAACGGGCGGCGGCGCCTCAACGCCTCCGATGGCCAAGACGCCGGCCAGGAGGACAAAACCGGCGGCGACCCATCCTTCGAGCTTCGCGACGACCGCGTTCAAACCAATACTGAGCCCGCGGCATCGATCGCGTTGGCCGTGTCGGCGCTTTCGCCCAAAAGCATCTCGTTATGCGCTTTGCCCGAAGGGATCATCGGGAAGCAGTTTTCGTGCTTTTCCACCACGCAATCGAAGATGACCGGGCCATCGTAATTCAGCATCTCCATGATCGCGTCATCGAGATCGGCCGGATCGCTGCAAAGGATACCCTTCGCGCCGAATGCCTCGGCCAGTTTCACAAAGTCGGGCAGAGCCTCTGACCAGCTGTGTGAATAGCGCTCGCCGTGCAATAGCTCTTGCCATTGCCGGACCATGCCGAGGCGTTCGTTGTTGAGGATGAATTGCTTCACCGGCAGGCGGTACTGCACCGCCGTTCCCATTTCTTGCATATTCATCAGCCACGACGCTTCACCGGCCACGTTGATGACCAGCGCATCGGGATGCGCAACCTGCACGCCAACAGATGCCGGAAATCCATAGCCCATCGTGCCGAGACCGCCGCTGGTCATCCAGAGGTTTGGCGCTTCAAAGCCCAAATACTGTGCCGCCCACATCTGGTGCTGACCGACCTCTGTGCAGATAAACCGGTCCTTTCGGTGCGCGGTCAGCGCTTGCAGGCGCTCCAGTGCGTGCTGAGGCTTGATCGTTTTTTCACCGGGCGTGTAGGCTAGGCACTTCACGGCGCGCCAATCTTCGATCTGCTGCCACCATTGCGCCACAGCCGCGCTTTGTGTTTTCGCACCGCGCGCCTTCCAGAGCTCCAAAACGTCGGTCAGAACATGCATCACATCGCCGATGATCGGGATATCGGTGTGAATGACCTTATTGATCGATGACGGGTCGATATCGATATGCGCTTTGACGCTATCGGGGCTAAATGCGTTGATCCGCCCGGTGATCCGATCGTCGAAACGGGCGCCGATATTGATCATCAAATCGCAGCCATGCATCGCCAGATTGGCTTCATAAAGCCCATGCATGCCCAGCATACCCAGCCAATTGCTGCCCGAGGCTGGATAGGCGCCCAGCCCCATCAACGTCGACGTAATGGGAAAGCCCGTTGCATCGACAAGCTCCCGAAGACGCGTGCTCGCTGCTGGGCCGGAATTGATCACGCCGCCACCGGTGTAGAAAATCGGCCGCTCGGCGTGTTCGATCGCGTCCACCAGCGCGGTGATGGCAGCCGTATCGCCTTTCACCCTGGGGGCGTAATGCGATGAGACCGATGTGGGCCCAACATAAGTGCCGGTCGCGAACTGCACATCCTTGGGGATGTCGATCAGGACCGGGCCGGGTCGGCCGGCTGTGGCGATGTGAAATGCTTCATGAATAGTGCCGGCCAGGTCATCCGTTTCTTTGACGAGCCAATTCATCTTCGTGCAAGGACGTGTGATGCCGACCGTATCGGCCTCTTGGAAGGCGTCCGAGCCGATCATGAATGTGGGCACCTGACCGGTCAGAACCACCAGCGGGATCGAATCCATCAGCG
>JBCDBR010000049.1:0-10885 GCA_039183205.1 Pseudomonadota bacterium
GCAATTTGTCAGGGGAAACTGGATTTAAGTGGGGTATGACGCTTTGAACACCGTGGAATAGTGATGAAAAATCTTAAACATGTGATCGTGATGTCGGCCTTTCTGGTAGGCGCTATGGGCTTTGGCGCGCCTGTCCATGCGCAATTTTCCGCCATGAACCAGGCGATCGCCGAAGGTGTCGCGGGTCACGACGCGATGGCCAGTTTTTACCGCGCGCGAGACTTTGATCCGATTTGGACCAGCCCAGATGCAGCTGACCGGCGGGCGGCGCTGTTAACAGCGCTCGATCAGGCCGGCGATCACGGGCTGCCGGTGCAACGCTATGATGCCGACGCATTGCGGGCTGCGTTCCGCGCTGCTGATACGCCCTATGCGCGCGGCCTGGCGGAGGTCTTGGCCTCTCAAATGTTCCTCGATTATGCCCGAGACGTGCAAACCGGGCTTTTGGATCCGGAAACGGTTGTACCGGGCATCGTCATGGGCGTGCCGCGCCGCGACGCGCTGGAACAGCTCGAACACTTCGTCGCCGCCGACCCGCATTCCTTCATGCGGGCACTTCCTCCGCGGCATCCCGATTACATCCGCCTGATGCGCGAAAAGCTCCGGCTTGAACGCGTGCTCGGCAACGGTGGATGGGGCGCGCCGGTCAATGCCGGGCGGCTTGAGCCGGGCGATGCGGGCCCGGCGGTGGTTGCGTTACGCGACCGGCTGACACGGATGGGGTATCTGGACCGGTCCGCATCGGCCACGTATGACGACACGCTGGTCGATGCGGTCATGCTGTTTCAGGACGATCACGGCCTGACACCTGACGGCGTGGCCGGCCAGGATACAATTTCTGAGATCAATGTCGGTGTCCGCACGCGGCTTGAGCAAGTCATCCTTGGCATGGAACGTCAGCGCTGGATGAACCGCGCGCGCGGTGATCGGCACATTCTTGTGAATATCCCTGATTTTCATGCCTATGTCATCGATGATGAGCATGTCAGCTTTGAGACCAGGGTGGTTGTCGGTCACCGGGCCAGCGACCGCATGACGCCGGAATTTTCCGACGTCATGGAGCATATGGTCATCAATCCAAGTTGGTATGTGCCGCGGTCGATTGCGGTTGGAGAATATTTGCCGGGCATTTTGGCCAGCGGCGGCGCGGCGTCGAGCCATCTGCAACTGATGCAGGGCGGTCAACCGGTCAGCCGGGCGGCTGTCGATTGGGCCGCGTTTGCCGAAACCAGCCCGCGGAATTTTCCCTTTGATCTGCGTCAGCCACCGGGGCCGGGCAATGCTTTGGGCCGGGTCAAGTTCATGTTTCCAAACCAATGGAACATATATCTCCACGACACGCCGGCGCGGAACCTCTTTGGCCACGAAGTGCGCGCCTATAGTCACGGCTGTGTCCGGGTGCATCGCCCGTTGGAGCTCGCCTATCATTTGCTCGCGCCGCAAGAGGCCGATGCAGAGGGATATTTTACACGCGTCCTGAACTCCGGCCAAGAGACCTATGTCTACCTCGACGAGCAAATCCCTGTGCATATCGTGTACTGGACCGCGTGGGTCGATGAAGATGGTCGACCGCAATACCGCCGCGACGTATATGGCCGCAACGCGCAGCTTTGGCAGGCGATGCGGGCCTCAGGGGTAGAGGTTCGCGCCATCAGCAGCTAAACCCGCCCCGTAACGGCGGGAGCGTGCGGCCATGGGCCATAGGATCGATCAGATTGCAGCGGCGCTTGGCGGCGAAGCCTTTGGCGCCGTTTCCATTGAAATCACCGGTGCGGCCGAGCCCGCGCAGGCCGGGCCCGATGATCTTGCTTTGGCAATGAAGCCGGAATTTGTGGCGGGCCTGGCAGATGGGCGCGCCCGGGCGGCGCTGATTGCCGATGGCATGGATTGGCAGGCTCTTGGGCTCGAAGCCGCAATCCTTGTTCGGCGTCCGCGTTTTGCGATGTCTGGCCTGACCCGGGCCATGGATGCGGGACCGGGCATTGCGCCTGGTATTCATCCCACCGCGCTGATCGATGATCAGGCTCAGATTGCCCCCGGTGCCGCCATCGGGCCCTTTGCTGTCATCGCGGCTGGCGCCCAGATCGGCCCCCGGGCGCGGATCGATGCCCATGCGGTCATCGGAGCAATGGCACAGCTTGGCGCCGATGCGCTGGTTTTAGCGGGCGCAAAAATTGGCGCGCGGGTTGTGGTCGGGGATCGGGTGATCATCCATCCCGGCGCGGTTATCGGCAGTGACGGGTTCAGCTTTGTTACGCCCGAGAAATCGCATGTCGAAGCGGCGCGCGAAAGTCTTGGAAAAGAAGACCTGCGGCGCAGTCCGCAAAGCTGGACCCGGATTCATTCGCTCGGTGCGGTGCGGCTTGGCGATGACGTCGAGATCGGCGCCAATTGCGCCATCGATCGCGGCACGATTGCAAATACCGAAATCGGGGACGGGACGAAATTCGATAACCTCGTTCATATCGGCCATAACGTGAAGATCGGGCGCGATTGTCTGATTTGCGGCCAGGTCGGCATGGCGGGATCGGCGCAGATCGGTGATCGCGTGGTTCTGGGCGGCCAATGCGGTGTGTCAGACAATATCGTTGTCGGCGACGACGTCGTGGGCGCGGGCGCGACAAAGATCTATTCCAACGTCCCGCCCGGCCGCATCCTGATGGGGGCGCCCGCGGTCAAGATGGAAACCCATGTCGAGATGTATAAAGCCTTGCGCCGCTTGCCGCGCCTGACACAGACCGTCGCGGCACTCAAGAAAGCCATTTCCAACGACCGCGATGGCGATTAAACCCGCGCCAGTTGCGGAGGCGCGCATGTCCAATAGCGTTCGGGATCAAGTGGTCGCCATTCTCGCCGATCAGGCGCTGATGGCCCCTGCCGAGGTCTCCGATGGCGCGGAACTGGCCGATTTGGGCATCGACAGCATGACCTTGGTTGAGGCGATCTTTCGGATCGAAGAGACCTTCGACATTCAGGTTCCGTTCAATGCAAACGCGCCGACCGAGTCGGAGTTCGACATCTCGACCGTAGCCTCGATTATCGCGGCCGTCGAAGGGCTCATTGCTGCGCAAAAATCATGAGACGGGTTGTCATCACCGGGATGGGGACGATCAATCCGCTGGGCCATGATGTGGCCGAAACTCAAACGGCGATGCGCGAAGGACATTGTGCGATTGGGCCGCTCGATATCCGCGATGCGGACCGGCTGGTGGTGCAAATTGGTGCGCAGGTGAAAAACTATGAGCCCGAGAAGCTTTTCAATCGCCAGCAAATCGCGCTTTATGACCGCTTCACGCAATTCACGCTGATCGCCGCGCGACAAGCACTTGGCCAAGCGGGTTTGGAATTTTCCGGCGAATTGGCCAGCCGGTCGGGCGTTGTGTTGGGCACATCGGGCGGCGGGCTTTCGACGCAGGACGAAAACTATCGCGCCGTCTATGAGGAGCGAAAAAACCGCGTTCATCCCTTCATCGTGCCCAAGCTGATGAACAATGCCGCCGCGGGCCATGTCTCGATGGAATGGAACCTGAAGGGGCCGAGTTTTACTGTGGCCACAGCCTGCGCCAGTTCGAACCATGCGATGGGCCAGGCCTTCAACATGATCCGGTGGGGCATGGCTGATGTGATGGTTACCGGGGGGTCGGAGGCGATGCTGTGCTTTGGCGGGGTCAAAGCGTGGGAAGGTTTGCGGGTGATGTCAAAGGATGGCTGCCGTCCATTTTCGGCCACCCGCAACGGCATGGTGCAAGGCGAAGGGGCCGGCATTTTTGTCTTCGAAGAGCGGGACCACGCCCGGGCGCGCGGTGCGGAGATTTTCGCCGAAGTGGCGGGATTTGCGATGACTTCGGATGCGGGCGACATCGTGATGCCGTCCAAACAAGGCGCTGCGCGGGCCATCACCGGCGCCCTGCGCGATGCCCATATGTCCTGCGAAGAGATCGGGTATATCAATGCGCATGGCACCGGCACGACCGCCAATGACAAGGTGGAATGTGCCGCCATTGCGGACGCCTTTGGCGCCCATGCCGATCAGGTTCTGTTGTCATCGACCAAATCGATGCACGGCCATTTGATCGGCGGCACCGGCGCGGTGGAACTGCTCGCCTGTATCTTGGCTTTGAACGACGGCGTCATCGCGCCCACGATTGGCTATGAGGAGCCCGACCCGGAATGTGCGTTGGATGTGGTGCCCAATACCGCACGCGATGCAGAGATTGGCGCGGTTTTGTCGAACGCCTTTGCCTTTGGCGGCGCAAACGCGGTCTTGGCGTTGCGCAAAGCCTAACGGATGTGGCCGGTCGCGCTGCCCTCAAACCCCCCGGGCCCAGGCCCGGGAAGTCCTCGGTCAGCGCGGCTGCCGCGGCGCGGGCTCATTCGGTTTGGCTCAAGGTCTCCAGCGCGTCTTGTGCCGCCGCGGCGCGGACCGACAGCGCCTCATAACCTGCCGTAAAGCCCGTCAGCGACATCGCCAGATCCGCGACCTGGTCGGGCGCTTGAAGCGGTACAATCGACACGATCGCTTCACCGCCCTGGCGGAACGCATCGACATTTTCTTCCGTCAACCCGATGCGCACAAAGCAGCCGATCGTTTGGCAAAACGTGAACGGATAGCGCAGAACCTGACCATCATCCACCTGGAGCCGCAATTGCTGCGACAAAAGCGTGTCGAGCGGCGTGACAATCGTGGCGCCGGCAATCACCCGGTCGGTATCGGGCACATCGAAGATGTTCACTTCGGCAACGGGGCTGTCGCCTGCATCGACCAACAATTGGTAAAGCTGGCATGGCTCGGGCTGACCTTCGGCCACGCGAATACAGCGGATTTCCCAATCACCGTGGGTCTCGGCGGTATAAGTTTCTCCGACCCCATTGCTGTCCGGGGTGCCAATCGGCAGATCGTCCGATTGCACAGTGTCAACCGAACTCGGCGATGAGCCTGTCTCTTGCGCGACGGCTGTCTGCGTCGAAAAAACCACTGCCGCGATCAAGGCTGCCCATGATTTACCTGTCATTCCTGTCATCCTGTTTTTGCGCCGTCGCGGGACGGATCATCGTGTCCCCAAGGGCGGTATCTCTCGGCCGTTGGCTATCACGCACATGCGCGGCTGTCAGCGCAAAATCCGATTTTTCGAAAACGGGGGCCGAAAGACGAGAAAAGGGCCTGAGTGAGGCCCTTTTCTTGATTTATTGTTCTCTCCCTGTCGGACTGGCCGACTTTGTGCGCAGGACGGTATGCGACCCGTCGCGATCCGTCAACAGCGTTGTTCACACCTGTGGAGCAATCTGCGCCAACCCGCCCAATGGCCCGAAAAAAAGCCGCGCCCGAGGGCACGGCCAGTTGACAGGGAGGAAGATGTACCGCCCAAGGGAGGGAGAGCGGCACAATCGCCACTCTGACCGTGAATGGTTAACAATCTATGCTCACCGGGTGACAATATCTGGGCATTTTCAATAGGGGGGTCGCAATGCCGGCAGGGACTTGGCGCGAGGATGCCATATTTATCGGCGGTTGCGGTGCCGGCGCGGATTATAAAGACCCACAATATCTAGCGCTCAAATACGCCAATCGCCACGGGCTTGTGGCCGGCGCAACCGGAACCGGCAAAACAGTGACTTTGCAGATCTTGGCCGAGCAATTCTCGGCCCATGGCGTGCCGGTGCTGTTGTCGGACGTCAAAGGTGACCTTTCTGGTCTCGCCGCGGCAGGGTCTGATCAGAGCAAATTGCATGCCCCCTTCACGGCGCGGGCCGAACAGATAGGCTTTGCCGATTACACCTATAGAAAGTTCCCGGTGACGTTTTGGGACATCTTTGGCCGCCAGGGGCACCCGGTTCGCTGCACCATCACCGAGATGGGCCCGCTTTTGCTGTCGCGGCTTTTGCAATTATCCGAGGCGCAAGAGGGGATCATCAATATTGGGTTCCGGATCGCGGATGAGCAAAACATGGCATTGCTCGATCTGAAGGATATGCAGGCCCTGTTGGTGTGGCTCGGTGAAAACCGCAAAGAAATCGGCCTGCGCTACGGCAATATCTCAACGGCCTCCATCGGCGCGATCCAGCGACGTCTTTTGGTGCTGGAAAACGAAGGCGGGGCCGGACTTTTTGGCGAGCCTGCGCTGGCGCTTGAGGATTTGATGGCGACCGATGCGGACGGTCTGGGACGGATCAACATTTTGGCCGCCAATGAGCTTATGCAAGCACCGCGCCTTTACGCCACGTTCCTTTTGTGGCTGCTGTCGGAACTTTTTGAGAGCCTGCCGGAGGTTGGTGACCCGGAAAAACCCAAACTGGTTTTCTTTTTCGATGAGGCGCATTTGCTATTTGAGGATGCACCCAAGGCGCTTGTCGACAAGGTGGAACAGGTCGCTCGGCTGATCCGGTCAAAGGGCGTGGGCGTCTATTTTGTCACGCAAAACCCCGCAGATGTGCCGGAGGACATATTGGGCCAATTGGGCAACCGCGTGCAGCACGCCTTGCGGGCCTTCACCGCAAAAGACCGGCGCGAGTTGCAGCAGGCAGCGGAGAACTATCGCGAAAACCCCGCCTTTGATACCGAGGATGCCATCCGCGAAGTGGGCGTCGGAGAAGCGGTCACGTCGATGCTGCAAAAAAAGGGTATCCCCGGTATCGTTCAGCGCACGTTGATACGGCCGCCATCCTCGCAGCTTGGTCCGATCAGCGCAGAGCTGCGCGCGGCCTGCATTGCTGCATCACCCGTGCAGGGCAAATACGAGACAGCGATCGACCGCGAAAGCGCGTTTGAAGTGCTCCAAGCGCGTGCGGCCGAAGCTGCGGCTGCGGCTGCGGAGGTTGAGGACGCGATCGATGCGGAGGAGGGTGCCGATGCGGCCACACGGGAATATAACGCCGCGCGGCGGTATTCCGGGGCGCGGGTCGGGCGATCGACCAGTCGTCCCAAGCGCACGCGCCGGTCCGACAGCGTTGGCACGGCGATGGCCAAGAGTTTTGCGCGCCAATTTGGGACGCAAGCCGGGCGCGCGGTGGCGCGCGGCGTCTTGGGCGGGCTGTTTCGCGGCCGGTAGACGCGCACCCGCACGCCCGGCTAAAGCCGAGCCCTTGGCCGCGCGGCCGATCTGTTCCAGATCGGCGCGCGCCGCATCAAGGGCCGCCAGCATGTGACATTGCGCCCGTGCTGCGGCGCTGGACGCCGCGCGTGAGGGCGATATTCTTGCCCCATGATCGTTGAGCTTGGACATTTTGCCCTGATCTTGGCCTTTGCGGTGTCGCTGTTCCAAATGAGCGTGCCGATGATCGGGGCGGCCTATGGCTGGCGTGGTTGGATGGCGGCAGCCCGTCCTGCGGCCACCGCGCAGTTTGCTCTGACGGCGCTTAGCTTTGCGGCGCTGACTTATGCCTTTGTTACATCGGATTTTTCGGTGCATTTGGTCACGGCCAATTCCCATACGCTCAAGCCGATGCTTTACAAAATCACCGGCGTTTGGGGCAACCACGAAGGCTCGTTGCTGCTATGGGTGCTGATCTTGACGCTGTTTGGCGCGTCCTGCGCCTGGTTCGGCGCGGGATTGCCGCCGCGGCTTCGCGCTCGCGTGCTGGCGGTGCAAAGCGCGGTGGCGGCAGCGTTTTTCGCCTTTATCCTGTTCACGTCGAACCCGTTTTTGCGCGCCACGCTGGTCCCGTTCGATGGCCAGGATCTGAACCCGCTGTTGCAGGATCCAGGTCTCGCCTTTCACCCGCCGTTTCTTTACCTGGGCTATGTCGGTCTCTCGATGGCGTTTTCCTTCGCGGTTGCGGCGCTCATCGAGGGCCGCGTCGATGCGGCCTGGGGCCGATGGGTGCGGCCGTGGACCCTTGCGGCTTGGATGTTTCTGACCGTCGGTATCGGTTTGGGGTCGTGGTGGGCCTATTACGAGCTCGGCTGGGGTGGGTTTTGGTTCTGGGACCCGGTGGAAAATGCCTCCTTCATGCCGTGGCTGATCTCGGCGGCCCTTTTGCATTCGGCCATTGTTGTGGAAAAACGCGAGGCGCTGAAGTCCTGGACGGTTTTGCTAGCCATCCTTGCCTTTGGCTTTTCCCTGATCGGCACGTTCATCGTGCGCTCGGGTGTGCTGACAAGCGTGCATGCCTTTGCCAACGACCCCGAGCGCGGCGTGTTCATCTTACTGATCTTGGCGGTGTTCATGGGCGGCGCCCTAGTGCTTTACGCGTTCCGCGCCGGCGCGCTAGAGGCAAAGGGCGTCTTTGGTATGGTCAGCCGCGAGGCCGGTCTTGTCTTTAACAACCTCATCCTGGCGGTGTCGTGTTTTGTCGTCTTTATCGGGACGATCTGGCCCTTGATTGCCGAGATGTTCTTTGACCGCACCCTATCGGTCGGGCCGCCGTTTTTCGATGCCACCTTTACCCCCTTTGTGGTGGCGCTTGCCGTCGCGCTGCCTTTCGGCGCGCTTTTGCCGTGGAAGCGCGCAAAGCTGGCACGTGTGGCGGTGGCGCTGATCCCGGCGGGGTGCCTGGGCTTGGCCACGTTTGTCCTGGTCTATGCGGTCTTTTCCGGGCAGTCTGCTTTGGGGCCGTTGATGCTGGGCCTGGCGGTCTGGCTTGTGGCCGGAAGCGCGACCGATCTGTGGCAGCGCACAGGCCGCGGCCCGGTCGCTGGGCGGTTTGTGCGATTGTCGCGGCTACCGGGAGCCGATTGGGGCAAAGCGATCGCCCATGCCGGGGTCGGCATCACCATCTTTGGTGTGGCCGCCTTAGTGACTTTTGAGACCGAGGATATCCGCGTGGCCATGCCGGGCGTGCCCTATCAAGTGGGGCCCTGGGAGGTGGAATTGCTGGAGGTTGGGCAAGTGGAAGGGCCCAATTACATCTCGACCATGGCGCATGTGCGGCTGTCGCGGGATGGTGATTTGGTCGCGATCCTTGATCCAGAACGCCGCATTTACCCGGTCGCTGGTATGCCCACCACCGAGGCCGCCATTGCCAATGGCTTCACGCGGGACCTTTATGTGGTGATTGGCGATCCTCAGATCGGCGGGGGATGGGCGTTGCGGGTGTGGATTAAGCCATTTGCCAATTGGATCTGGGGCGGCACGATCATCATGGCTTTGGGCGGGCTTTTATCGCTGTCTGATCGACGCTATCGCGTCGCCGCCGGCGCAGCAAAACCGCGCCAAGGCGTGCCGGCAGAATGACGCGCCTCGTTTTGATCCTCCTGCTGGTTTGGGTCGCGCCGGTTTGGGCCGTGCAACCCGATGAGGTCTTGGATGACCCGGTTTTAGAGGACCGTGCACGGGAGATCTCGGCCGGTCTGCGCTGCCCGGTCTGTCGCAACGAGTCCATCGACGAATCAAACGCAGAAATCGCCCGCGATCTGCGCCTGTTGGTGCGAGAGCGTTTGGTTGCCGGGGACAGCGATGCCGCCGTGATTGCCCATATCGTTGAGCGCTATGGCGAGTTTGTCTTGCTCAACCCACCGGCCCGTGGGTCTACGTGGATTCTGTTTCTGTCGATCCCGGCCTTGGCTTTGGCCGGTGCAACCCTGGCCGTGGCGTTTTTGCGCCAGCGCGCGCGGGCTGCGGAGCCCGCCGCCGCGCTCAGCACGGAAGAAAAGGCGCGCCTGGACGAACTTATGCGGAAATAACGCTGCGTTCCGTCTGGTCGGATGGCGCCAAGGCGCCTATCGTGGCCCGCGAACGAGGAGGCCCGGCACATGCAATACGATACAATCACGCGCGAAGATGCCGATGGCATCGCCCTGATCACCATGCGACGGCCAGATGTGATGAACGCGCTGAATACGCAAATGCGCGCCGAGATTACTCATGCCGTGCGTGCCGCGGGCCAGTCGGCGCGGGTGGTGGTCCTGACCGGTGAGGGCCGCGCCTTTTGTTCGGGTCAGGATTTGGGCGACCGGGCCAACGCGGCCAATATCAACCTCGAACGGACATTGCGGGACGAATATGTGCCTATGCTGATGGCCATCGCGGACTGCCCGGTGCCGACGATCGCGGCGGTGAACGGAACGGCAGCAGGGGCCGGGGCAAACCTCGCCTTGACCGCAGATGTTGTGATCGCTTCGGAGGATGCAAGCTTCATCCAAGCCTTCGCGCGGATCGGCTTGATCCCCGATGTTGGCGGCACCTGGGTCCTGCCGCGCACGATGGGCATGGCCAAAGCCATGGGGACAGCGCTTTTTGCGGACAAGATATCGGCCCGCCAGGCCAGCGATTGGGGCATGATCTGGGAAGCGGTGCCAGCAGATGAGTTCGACAGCCATTGGCGGGCGCGTGCGGCGCATTTGGCCAATGGCCCGACACAAGCCTATGCGCGCGCCAAATCTGCGATCCGGGCGACCTATGAAAGCGACTATTCGGGGCAGTTGATCTTGGAAGGCAAGATGCAGGGCGAATGTGGCAAGACGCGCGATTTCAAAGAAGGCGTCGTCGCGTTTTTGGAGAAACGGCCGGCCCGCTTCGAAGGACGTTGAGCGCTAGGGTCAGGACTCATAGCCAGTAGATGACGAGAGCGGCGAGTGCGATTGCAGATAGGAAGACCTTCGGGCATCTGTCGTGTCGCGTTGCCACAGGTCGCCAGTTTTTGAGCCTCCCGAACATGATCTCTATCCGATTGCGCCGTTTGTAGCGGCGCTTATCGTACTTCACCAATTTGTTCCGCTGTTTCTGCCCAGGGATGCAGGCGCGTATCCCTTTGTCTTTCAACGCGTCTCTAAACCAGTCGGCGTCATATCCGCGATCCCCGAGCAGCTAATCGACATCCGGCATGCTGCTCAGCAAGGCCCGCGCACCAATGTAGTCGCTGACCTGCCCGGCGGTGACGAAGAGGTCCAAGGGGCGGCCCCGGCTGTCGCAGATGGCGTGCAGCTTCGTGTTCATGCCGCCCTTGGTGC
>JBCDBR010000050.1:0-9786 GCA_039183205.1 Pseudomonadota bacterium
GAGGTTCCGATCGACCTTTTGGTGCCGGGCGACTTGGTCGAGACCCGGGACAGTGGACCACAACCGATCCGTTGGATTGGCCGCCGAACGGTCGCCGCGGAAGGAAAGTTCGCCCCCATCGTGATCGAACCCGGCACATTTGGGCAGAACCGGCGCATTGTCTTGTCACCGCAGCATCGCGTGTTGATCCGCCACCACATGGCTGAGCTTCTCTTTGGCGAGGATGAGGTTCTCGTTGCTGCAAAGGACTTGGTCAACGGTGTCAGCGTGCATGTCGCTGAGGGCGGCGAAGTCACCTATTTTCATATGCTTTTCGACCGTCATCAAATGGTGTGGTCCGAGGGCTTATTGACCGAGTCGTTTCTACCAGGTCCACAGACCTTGCCCGGATTTGATGCAGAAATTCGCGAAGAAATTGTCTCAATTTTTCCTGAATTAGACCCAGAAACAGGACACGGTTACGGTCCTTCGGCTCGTATAGGGCTAAAAAGTTATGAGGTTGTGGCGCTCCTTGGATAATACCGCAATTTCACCTCAATTGTGTGCCAGATCGTGCACAATGCATCGTTAACCCTGTGTCAGTGACCATGTGTGAAGGCCCTGGGTTATGAGTTGGACCGCGATCTGGAACAGCGACGGGGAAGTCTACGCCCGTGCTGAGGCCCCTTCAGGTATGAAGGCCGCCACGCTCCTGCTGGAGGGGCGTGCTACGGCTGATCTGTCAAAAAATCGTATGGTTTGGGCGGGCCTCGGGGAAAACGCTGTGGCATTGCGCCAACTGGAAAATGGCGCGATCGACCTGCGCCATCGCGATGCGCATCTGCGCACGGACCCAGGTATATTGGAGCCCAACGAAACCTATCGGCTGGTGTACCGGAGCAGCGCGGACGGTACAGCCGGTTTGGAAGTGCGCAGCCTGGATCGGCCCGGCCTTTTTGCCGTATGCCATGGCTCGGCTGCCGCTTCGCGACTGGTTGAGGATTACGTGCCCGCGCAGCCGGTGATGTCTGCATTCGGCTGTCTTGGCGCCTTGGCAAACCAAGAGGCGCCGATCCACGACGGCATAGGCCTGGAACGCGGCACGCAAGTTATGACGCAAGCTGGGCTTCTGCCGGTCGAAGACCTGCGGACCGGCGATATCGTGATGATCGATGACGGCGCGCCTGCCGTCGTTCAGTCGTGCGAGAGCGACGAAGCAGTAACCCTTGGTTCAATGAATGCGGTGCGATTTTGCGCGCCCTATTTCGGCTTGCAACGCGATGTGGTTGTAGCGCGCCACACGCCCATCCAACTTCGCGGCGCATCTGTCGATTACCTTTGCGGCTCTGAGACGGTCGCAGCCTCTGCCGGCGATCTGGTCGACAACCAATCGATCTTGCGCGATCTGTCCGCGCCGCTTCGCGACTTTGTGTCCGTTCGCTTGGACCGGCCCGGGGCGCTTTGTGTTGGACATGCGCGTATCTTCTCTGCGGCGGTAAATACGGACAGTGTCGCGATTGATCGCGGTGCCGCGCAAAGCCTGCTCGCGATGGAACAAGATTTGCGCGGCCTGATCGGCTAGCGCCTAATCCTCTTCGAAAAGTGGCGTCATCTGCGCCAAAATCACCGCATTTTCCGCCAGCGCCCGGTCCATCAATTTGCGTTCCTCCGCCGGAATGTCAGCGGCATCGTTGGACGCGCCGTGGCCCTCAACTTCAAGCGGTGCGAGATCGGCTTTTTTCAGCACGGCGACGGTTTCTCGGACCGCCTCAGCCTCGTCGCGGCCGGATGAGTAGCATAACAAGGCCGCGCCGATGCAGCCGTCAGGTAAGCCATCCCCGGCCTTTCGGCCAACATGTACCAACAATGTATACACTTTCATCGCACACGTCCGCATCTGGCACCATCTACTTGCGGGACCGTGACGGAAAGCGCAGGCTTTGGCCATGCCTGCACGTTTTGATCCCCGTATCGCCGCGAAGATGTTACCCGGATTGCCGCCACCGGAAACCTTTCAGGGCGCTGGTTTGGCACGCTGGGAATGGCCAGGTGTGACGTTCAGGTTGATCAGCGACGGGGCGATGACTTTGCCCTTCGCGGCACTTGCGCCTGATGCCCCACCTGCGGAGCTCGATCGCATAGCAGCGGCCGGCGCGCGCCCCGAATACGCACGCGGAGAAATCACTTGCGCCTTGATCGATGCTGGAAACCAGATCGTTTTGGTCGATACCGGTGCCGGTTCAACTTGGCAAAGCGGTGCGGGCCAACTCATCCGGAACTTGGCCGCGAATGCAATCGCGCCCGAGACGATTAGCCATGTCGTCCTCACGCATATGCATGCCGATCATGCCGGTGGCGCGCTGACAACTGGAGGGGCGCCGGCTTTTCCTAATGCCCGATATATTGTCGGTGCGGCTGAGCATGCGCTGTGGTCACAACCTGGGCTCGCCGACAAGGTAAATCCCGCCTTTCGCGACACCGTTCTTGGGGCGCAACGCGTTTTGCGCGGGCTGGGCGATAGGGTTCACGCGGTCAAGGACGGCGATGCGATCATACCGGGCCTTACGGTGATGGATACGCCGGGTCATTCGCCGGGGCATATTTCGCTCATGCTGGATGCGGGGCCCGGCATAATTCTGACGGGCGATGCGCTGATCCATGACCGGATCAGCTTTGAATGCCCCGACTGGGCTTTCGGATTTGACGCTGACGCCGACCTGGCCCGTGTATCGCGCAGGCGGTTGTTGGATTTAGCCGTCTCGAGCGGCCATCTCATGAGCGGCGTGCATTGGAAATGGCCAGGGCTTGGCCATGCGGTGGCGTTCGGGGATGCCTTTCGCTTTGTCCCATTCGACTAGCGGCGCATGGCTCGAAACACAAAGATCAGAAGGCAAGCGCCAACCAAGCGGGCAACGCCTTGACCGATCCATGTAGCGGCGAAGCTGACGCCGACGAACCGGAACACCACGTTGGCCACGAAGGCGCCGGCAATACCCAAACCGATGTTCAGCAAAAGGCCGGTATCAGCGCGCATGATGGAAGAAGCCACCCATCCCGCGAGGCCGCCCACGATGATCGATGCAATGAACCCAAGTCCCATATCCAGCCCCTGAAATTCGATACGCCTGTCTTTTTTAAACGGGCGCTTGACCAAAGGACACGGCTTGCGCATCTTTCCGCGGCTTTTTCTCCGGGGGTGATGCGCATGAGAATTTGGTTCTGGCTGGTTGCGCTTGCGCTGTCCTGTGCCGTTCAAATGGCCTCCGCGCAGGAGCAACCCCTGGTTTTTGCAACCGTGGACCGGCCGCCGTTTTCACAGCAGATCGACACGGAACATCGTGGGTTTTCGATCGATTTGATGCGCGCCATCGCTGAGGATCTGGGTCGTGAGGTGATCTTTCAGACGCAGCAAGAATTCTCCGACATGCTCGATTTGGTTGCGGCACGCCGCGTTGACGGCGCTATTGCGAATATTTCGATCACCTCCCGCCGCGAAGAAATTATGGACTTCAGCCAGCCGATCTTTGCCGCTGGCATGCAGATCATGGTGCCGGCCGAAAATCGCGGAAACCCTTATATCCAGGCGCTTTTGTCCCGCGACGTAGGACTATCTGTATTGGCTGCCATTGGTTTGCTGTTCGGCGGCGGGATGCTGATGTGGTTTTTTGAGCGCCGCGTGCAGCCTTATTTCGACCGCCCCGTCCGCGACGCGATGTTTCCATCCTTTTGGTGGGCGCTGAACCTGGTCGTCAACGGCGGATTTGAAGAACGCATGCCGCAATCTTGGCCCGGCCGGTTTTTTGCGGTTGTATTGGTCGTTGGCAGCTTGTTTTTGGTATCGATCTTTGTGGCCGCGATCACGGCCTCGGTCACGGTCGAGGCGCTGCAAGGAAATGTGGCCTCGCTTAACGATCTCGATGGTCGCCGCGTCGGCACGGTCGACGGTTCAACGACCGCCGATTTTCTCAGAGATCGCGATGTGGCGTTTATTGGCTACCCCGATCCCGCCGCGGTGATCCGGGATTTCGAAGAGGGTGCTTTGGATGCGGTTGTGTTCGATGCACCGATCCTGGCGTTTTACGCGCAGACCGAGGGGGCTGGGAATGTGCGCTTGTTGGATCGCATTTACCGGCCTGAAAATTACGGCATCGCTTTGCCCGCTGGCAGCGATCTGCGCGAGCCGATCAATCAAAGTCTGCTGCGCCTTCGTGAAACGGGAACCTATGATGCGCTCTTGGATCGCTGGTTCGGAGCCGATTTCCGCGGCGGGTGATATCTCAGAAATTGAAAACAACACCGATCGTCGCGCGGCTTGCGCTGCTTTGATCTACGATGGGGCTGTCGGTGATGTCGTCGGGCAATTGCCGTACCTCAATCGAGCCGATGATGGCGGCCTGATCCGTCACGGGAAAGGCGCCACTGACACCGATATAGGGTGTAATTGCGGCTCCGGGTGAAAATGCTGGCCGCCCCGCAGCGGTCTCGTCACTGCGAACGCCGTAGAGGTATTCGGTAAGCCCGTCGCTTTGCCATGTCGCACCGGCATAGACCGAAAGCGGCAGCCCACTCATCCGATGACTGAACCGAAGGTCGATTTCCTGCCCGGCATGGGCATCGGTCACGTCCGCGAGCGCAGTCACTGCAACGCTGAAACCTGATGGAGACGTTTGCGCAAAGGCAACCCCAAAATCGAGCGCGATGTCACGATCCATCCCTGCGAATTCGGCCTCGTCATCGTCAATCTGAGAAAAGCGCGGCGCCAGAACGAAGGCCACGGACTGGCCTTCATGGTCCAAAACCGTATAGCGCGCCCCGTTCAAGCCGATCGAATATTGTTCCGTTCGATAAGCGACGAATGGCAGACCCAAAACGTCGAGGTCGTCGCCGATTAGCGGTGAGGCGTCAAACACGCCAATTGCCCCCAATTGCCAGCCCTCGGGCGCGCTTTGCGCCGTTGCTTGCGCACCATGCAGGCATGCGATTGTCCAGATCAATCCAGCGCTTGTGGACCGGTACATGCCAATTCCCTTTTGCGTACACGGGGCATCATTTGGGCCGCCCTGCGTGATGATCAACAGTTTCGATTAATCCCGCAGCAATTCGTTGATCGCGGTTTTGGATCGTGTTTGCGCATCGACGCGCTTTACGATCACCGCGCAATAGAGGTTGATCCCGTTTTTCGACGGCATGGATCCGGCGACAACGACGGACCCGGCCGGCACTTCGCCATACATGACGTCGCCGCTTTCCCGATCAACGATCTTGGTCGATTGACCGATGAAAACGCCCATCCCCAGCACCGCGCCTTCGCGGACGATCACGCCTTCCACGACCTCTGATCGCGCGCCGATGAAGCAATTGTCTTCGATGATCGTAGGTCCCGCCTGCATCGGTTCCAGCACGCCGCCGATGCCCACGCCGCCCGAAAGGTGCACGTTTTTGCCGATCTGTGCGCAGGACCCAACAGTGGCCCAAGTGTCGACCATCGTGCCGCTATCGACATAGGCGCCAAGGTTCACAAAGGACGGCATCAGAACCACGCCCGGCGCGATAAAGGCGGATTTGCGCACCACACAATTTGGCACCGCGCGGAAACCCGCAGCGCGCCATTGATTGTCACCCCAATCCTTCCATTTGCTGTCGACCTTGTCCCACCAAGACCCGCCTTGTGCGGAACCCGATTGCTGTTCCATGTCCTTCAACCGAAACCCAAGCAGGACCGCCTTTTTCGCCCATTGGTTGACCTGCCACGCGCCATCGTCTTGACGTTCGGCGACCCGCAACGCACCGCTATCGAGTGCGTTCAGCGTATCTTCAATGGCCTCACGGGTTTGGCCCGTGGTGGCCGGGGTGATCGTGTCGCGGGCGTCCCACGCGGCTTCGATGGCGGCTTCGAGATCGGTGTTCGGCATAGCGGTTTCCTAGCTAGGGGTCGCGTTCGCCTACTGCGCCTTTACCGGATCGGCAAGGGCCATCATGGAAGGATATCGACCGCATGCACGATGCCTTCGATACGCAACGGGTCCGACCCGTCCGGCAGTTCGAGAAAAATGGCGATCTCTGTGCGGCCGATCAGATCGGGTTCTTGAAAGGTCTCGATTGGCGGGAGCCTGTCATGCGTGGCGAAAAACTCGCGGTTGGGCGCCGGAAAAAGCGCCACATAGACGCCGTCAACCGCCACGATCCCATGATCTTGGGTTTCGATCCGCGGCAGAAAGTCCGCCGGGGCATCCGTGCGCCCGACCGCGGCACCAAACAGATCGCCAAACTGGTTTGTCGTGCCGGTTTCGTCGATGAAGAAATGACCGGTGCTATTGTGCAGCAGCATCATATTGCCCCAGCTTGGCCCCACAACACCCAAAGCATTGCAGTGTTCCGTATCGGAACAAAACGCGCCGTTGTCGAAGGCAAGCACGCCAATGTCGCTTGTCTCGGCGTGATCCGCGATGCGCGGCAGGTCCGCGACTAGCGGCACGACGCCAAACTGCAAATTCATCTCAACCACTGCGCCGCGAAAACCGGCGACGTTGGCGTTGAAGGCGGCTCGTTCTGTGGTGTCTTCGTAGGTTATCTGGCCTGACACCGCCATGCGGCCGTCCAACGTGTTCTGACCGGCGATTTCGGCCAATAGCGTCCCTAGGGTTCCCCCAGGAACAGGTATTGTGGCGTCAAAGAAGAGCTCCCCCTGCCAGGTGAAACGATCCTCCTCACCTTGGACTGGCGCCGCCAAGAAACCTGCCGCTACAAAAGCTACTATACGTCTACGCATTGATTTTACACGCTCCTTGGGGCCATTTTCGGAGAGCAGGATAGACATGTGGCAACAGTCCTGTCACCACGTCTCGGCAATCACAGGAGAACGCTATGCGCGACGATCCCCGTCAGGGTCCATTTCGCGATGCCCATGAGGACATCGAATCGAGCCGCCATGTTCCCGACAGCCCGCAAGCCAATTCGCCAGCCTACCGGTTGGCGTTCGCCGATCCGGAATTTTTGTGCCGCGATGAGCTTCGCCCGGTACGCCTTCAGCTAGAACTCCTAAAGCCACAATTGGAGATGGACGAACGCGGCATTGCCTCGACCGTGGTCCTGTTCGGTGGGGCCCGCATCCGTGCGCCCGGCGTCGCCGCGCCGACCGAAACCTTGCGCCAGATGAGCCAATATTACGGCGAGGCCCGCGAATTCGCGCGTTTGATCACAGAGCGTTCTGTGGTTTCGGGCTGCCGGGAAAATGTGGTGGTCACTGGCGGTGGGCCCGGCGTCATGGAAGCCGGCAATCGCGGGGCTGCCGATGCGGGCGGCTGTTCGATCGGACTGAATATCGTTTTGCCACACGAGCAGGTTCCCAATTCTTATATCACGCCGGAATTATGCTTTAACTTCCACTATTTCGGCATTCGAAAGATGCACTTTTTGATCCGCGCGCGCGCCATTGCCGTCTTTCCCGGAGGTTTCGGCACGATGGACGAGCTATTTGAGACTTTGACGTTGATACAGACCGGCCGCATGGATCAGGTGCCAGTAATTCTGTTTGGCAAAGAGTTTTGGCAACGCTTGATCAATTTTGAGATGCTCGTCGATGCGGGCACGATTTCGGCGGACGATTTAGAACTCTTTCGCTTTGTCGAGACCGCGGCAGAAGCACTTGACGTCATGGACAATTGGCAGCTCAGCGGCCGCCGCGGGGATATCCCCGGACGCTAGGTGCTGCACAGCGACGCCAAAGGCTTAGTTAAGCTCGGTTAGGATGGCCGCACATTGCCGGGGCAAATCCGCAAGCGTGAGCTCTCGTCGCGGCAGCGGGGGCGGTGCGTCCGGGTCTGGCGGTGGCGGTGGCGCCGGGTTGAGGATCTGGGCTTGCCAATCGCGCGCCTCGTCGCATCCATCCCCGGGCGGCGGCGGGGCTTGTTCGGTGCAGTTGCGGTCGCCAGCGGGACAATTCAGCCTTACATGGAAATGGTAGTGGTGCCCCCACCATGGACGGATCTGCCGCAGATAGTCCCGGTCGCCCGTTTCGTTTTCGCACATCCAGACCTTTGCGCCGGGAAAGACGAAAATGCGGGCGACGCGCGGGTCGGACGCGGCCAGACGCAGCACTTGCCAATGCTCTTCCGTCCAGTTTTCGCCGATATAGGCACCTTCGGCTCGCCGCGTAGAGATGGAAGACAGGTTTTCCCGATCCGCGAAGCTCAGGCTCAGATCCCGAGCCGGAAGCATCCAAATATCCGCATCCAAGCCGGATTGATGGCTACGGTGACCGCTCAGCATCGGACCGCCACGGGGCTGAGACATATCGCCAATATAAAGACCCTCCCAACTGGTCGATGCTGCGACATCGGCCGACAGGCCTTGAAGATAGTCGATCAGGATCGGGTGCCCCCAATTCCGATTTCGGCTAAGCCGCATCGCTTGCCAGGTTTCCCCGGTTTCGGCCAATTGCTGCGCGCCCGCGATGCAGCCGGCAGCGTATCCGCCAATCGCCTCGGTCGGCCCGTCCGAACCGGCCGCCTCTGCGCCGAACAAAAGACGCGCCTCTTGTCCAGACATTGTCGGCGACAAGGGCGGCAGACTTTCGGTAACGCAACCTGCGAGCGCAACCGTAGCAATTAGGGAAAGAAACCTCATATCGCCTCCGCTTTCAAACCGCGAGGATGAACCCAGAATAACAGGATTAACCCGATTAGAAAAAGCGCGATGAGTGGGACAACGCCAAATCTTGCATCGCCCAGGGCGACCGTTGTCACACCGATCAAAAACGGGCCGAGAAATGCGGTGGCTTTACCGGAAAGCGCGTAAAGGCCAAAGGCTTCGGTCGGCCGGTCCGGCTCTGCATGCCGCACCATCAAGCTGCGAGAGGCCGATTGCAAAATACCACCCGCACCGCCGATCAGTGCCCCGCAGAGGAAAAAGACCGGGTCCGTCAGCGTCGTTGATATCCCCCATATCTGCGTCTCAGTAAGGCCAGGAATGAACGCGCAAATGGCGGTAAGCAGAACGACCATGGTCGCAACCAATGGCTTCGGTCCGCGGGCACTGTCGATGCGGCCGCCAACCCATGTGGCGACCGCCGATGTGATGACGCTCAAAATACCAAAGATGCCGATTTGGGTGATCGACCAATTCAGGACCAAGACCGCGTAGGTGCCGCCGAAGCCGTAAAGCGCATTCAGCGCGTCGCGGTAGAACATCGATGAGCCAAGATAGGCAAAGAGACTGCGGCGCTGCGGGAGTGATTTCACCGTCGTGAGGAGGTCCTTCAAGGCCCGGCCGACGCCGCCGGGTTTCGACGCCCCCGGAACCTCGCGCACCCAAAGAAAGAACGGAACCATGAAAACGGCATACCAAATGGCTGCAAACGGCCCGACCGATCGCGTACCTTCGCGCAGGTCCGGATCGAGGCCGAAGGCCGGGTCGAAACCTGCGAATGTCCGGCCCGTCTCCCCCTCCGCCAGAAAGAGCAGCATGGCAAAAAGCGCCAGCATCCCGCCGGCATAACCGATGGCAAACCCAGTGCCTGAGATCCGCCCGATTTCCGTCTCTGAGCCGAGATCGGGCAGCAAGGCATTCGTGAATATCGTAGTGAACTCCGCACCAATCAGGCCAAGGCCAAAGGCACACAGGGCGAATACCAGGTTCGAGCCATCGGGCATCGTCCACCATAACGCATAGGCGCCAACCACGTAGCACAGCGAAAACCCGATAATCCACGGCATCCGCCTGCCGGCATTGTCGGCGAGCGCACCCAAGACCGGGGCCATCAGAGCGATCAAAATTCCCGTCGCCGTTTGCCCCAAAGACCACAAACCC
>JBCDBR010000051.1:0-8724 GCA_039183205.1 Pseudomonadota bacterium
ACGCCGTTTTTCGGCAATTACCGGCCGCAGTTTTACTTCCGCACGACGGATGTGACGGGCACGGTGCAGCTCAAAGAGGGCACCGAGATGGTGATGCCGGGCGATAATGTGAGCTTCTCGGTCGAGCTCATCGCACCGATCGCGATGGAAGACGGCCTCCGCTTCGCCATCCGCGAAGGCGGCCGAACCGTCGGCGCAGGCGTCGTCTCGAAAATCATCGAGTAAAGCGGACAAACCATCCGAAAACACACCCAAAACGGGAAAAACACGTTCGACGAAGGGCGGTCCATGCGATGGGCCGCCCCTTTTTCATGTTGCGGCTGGGTCAGGCCGTTTCCGGCACGAAATCAAGCGCGGCACCGTTAATGCAATGCATCGGAGCCCCGCCGATGGAGACCAAATGACCCAAATGGCTCCCGCAGCGGCGGCAATGAACTTCAATGATGGCGTCGATGTCCTCCGAAGCGGGGGTCATCTCGGTGTTGCCGTATGGATTGACCGGGTCAAGATCGGTTAGGATCGCATTGGTAATCGAGTGCCGAAAAAAGACCCAGCCAATGGGCAACACGACCTTCGTTGCGCTGGAATAGAGCGGCAGGCCGCAGCCTTTGCAGCAGTAGGTTCCAACCTCTTCGCTGTCCCAATACGGGCTCGAGCGTTGCCATTCGGTTCCGCCGTCGCGCATGATGCGGTATTCATTTCGGCTTAGCATCGCGCGCCATTCATCCTCGGTGCGCGTCACTTCGTAGGCAAAGGTATCCTCTGCGCCGGGCATTGCGCGTGATGCGGTGGGTAACATCGCAGCGCCAGTCGACACGGCGACCGTTCTTGCCAAGAAGTTACGGCGTGTGGTCGATGCGATGGTCATGCTGGGTTCCTTCCTGACATGGGCTGACGTGAGCTTATCTGTCGCCGCCGGTTGACGTCCAGTTAACCTTGCGTGACTGGCCGCGATCAGTTGCGCGCGATGGCGTGACCGGACACCCTGCGATCTGCGTCTGCGGTCACGCCGTCGATTGCGTTGTTGAGATCAGCGATCAAGGCTGAGAATTCAGCTGGTGTCGGGCGCCGTGGTATCTGGGTCTGCCAAGGCCGCCAAACAAGCGAAACGCGTGAAAACGGAAGCGGCAGGACCAGCCTGTCCCAACTGGGCCAACGCACATAATGCCGGGCGGCAAACGCAAAGACAAAGACAGGTTTGCCGCTGGAGCGCGCCCATTGCACCGGGAAGGTCTTGCTCTGTCGAGCAGGGCCGCGCGGCCCGTCTACCGCCATCCCGATGGACGTGCCCTTGGCCAGCTCGCGCAGGACCTCGCGCGTGTCGGCCAAACCATTGCGCCCTTTGCGCATACCGATGGTCTTAAAACCGAAGCGCTTCAAAATGGCCCGCGCCAGCGTTCCCGCACGGCTGTCATTGTTGAGCGAGCGCGCCCGGGTGATCTCTGTCTTAAACGCGTATGGCGTGGCGAAGATACGTTCATGCCATAACACGATGATGACGGAGCCGTGCTCCTTTGTGGCTGCGACTAGTGCGTCATAGCCGTCCTCGTCCCACCGGGACGTGGCGCGCACCAGGCGCAACCAGGCCGCCAGCGGTGCAGCGGCCGCCTCGGTCAATCCGGGCCAATCGGCAATGCTCCGGCGCAAGGAATGCAGTTTCGATTTTCGTCCCATTGCGGCGCCACTTGCGCGCCAAGCCGACCCTGCGTCAAGGGTTTAGCGGATCAAGCCCTCGCGGCGAAACACCGCCTCGATGTCTTGGAGTTGTTCGAACCTGGTCCGAAGATTCCCACTCGTTTGGATGAGGAACACCTGCGTCAGGCCCAAACAACTTAGTTGCCGCGGGTCCAGGTCGCGCGCAATCAACGGCAGATCGGCAATGACTGATGCCAGCAATTGGCTGGAGCAATCGGATTGCGGGTTAGGGCTATTGGCAAAAGCTGGCGCCGAAAGGCAGAGGGCGAAAGCAAGAAGTGCAATGCGCATGGGTTCTCTCCGGTTGCACAGGATGGCGCGAGCTTAGCATGCGCGAAGCCGGTTTGTTCGTCACATTCCAAAGAGCGGTCCTTGGTCGATTTGTACCGGCTTCGCGAGACCCCGCGATAGACCAAAGCTGCTTGCATTGGCCATTCGGGCCGTCTAATCAGATGCCGGCCTTAGGGGTGTAGCTCAGTTGGTAGAGCAGCGGATTCCAAATCCGCAGGCCACGGGTTCGAATCCTGTCGCCCCTGCCAGGCCAATCTCACTCGGTTGTAAAATCCTCGATAGCGCGCACCAAACAGGCGTCGATCTCTCGGTATCCCGCCAGAGATGTCGGTCGGTTGCCTGTGCCCATGGCGACCGCGCTCAGAAGGCGCAGCAGGTCAGCATTGATGCGATCGCTTTGCCAATAGATTGCGTCGGGCAAAAGCACTTGGCTTGGACTTGCCAGCGCCATCGCGTCTTGACGCGCAAGAATGGCCGCACCCGCCGCCGCACAGGCGCCGGCGCTTGACGGGCAATTCCGGTCGCAAAATGCCGCCAAAGGGGCGAGCGAGGGGACGTCTTGTGCGTGCCGCCGAGCCACAGCCGCGACTTGAGGATCGGCGCGGTATTGGTCCAACGTGATTGGAAACCACGTCAAATACATCGCCGGCGTTTGCAGCCAGGCCCCAAGCGCGCCGGCCGGAATTTGGTTGGCACCGATCACGCCATCTTGGTCGAGCAAGCCGTTGGCTTGCGCATTTTGCAGCAGATATGCAATCTCGTCCGGCAACCGTTCTTGCGATTGCAGCGCCGCAACCAGCGAGATGCCAGACCCATCGAAAAAAAGCACGCTGTACAACGCGCGCGCGGCGATGGCGGTTTCCCCCGCCGTCAAAAGCGCGGCGAGCGCATTGGCGCGCGTCTCAGGTGCATCTATGTCAATCAGGGCTTGGGCCAAAGGGCTATGGGTGCGGGCGATGTCCAGCCATCCATTGCCCGTCAAGTCCTCTGCTTGGCCGAACAGCGCCGTGCGCCCGGCTGGCGGCAAACGACCCGAGACGTGCCCGTGCAAATGCGGCAGTGCAGCGATACGCGCGAGCATGATCTGTGCGGCGGCATTGTCATCCTGCTCGGCCAAAACCTGCAAAGCTTGCAATGCCGTAAGGTCGTTTGTTCCTGAAAGCCAGGCCAGAAGCGCCCCGTCGAAATTGACGTCTTCCGCCCCGGGAACTGCCGCCATATGCAAGGATTGCGCGGCACTCATGCCGGGCAAGTGCAGCAGGAGCGCTACGGTCAGTATGATCTTGCGTCGCATTCTCCGGTCACGGCCATCTTGCTATCGGGCACAGTCATCCGTATATGCCGCAATACGCCAAATTAGAACCGTCGGAGCCGATCATGGCCGTCAATCCTTTCCAGTTTCTTCAGCAGTCGCGCGCAGAGATTGCAAAGGTCACTTGGCCCACGCGGCGCGAAGTGATGATGACCACATTCATGGTGTTTCTGATGGCAGTGATTGCGGCCATCTTTTTCTTTGGCGTCGATTTCCTCATCCGGACCGTTTTGGAACAGGTATTGCTGTTTTTCGGCGGCTGATCTCTGCCCTTGATCTTGCTCGGGGGCGCTTGTAGGTAGGCGCATCTCCTGACATTGCTGCCCGCTCTGACCAACGCGATCCCGGCATGTCTGCGGGGCTTGGTGTGACCCGGCCTGTGATGGCCGATCAATTTGGAAGCGGAAGTCATGGCGAAACGGTGGTATTCGGTCTCTGTCCTGTCGAATTTCGAGAAACGCGTGGCGGAGCAAATCCGGACTGCTGTTGCAGAAAACGCGCTCGAAGATGAGATCGAAGAGGTGCTTGTCCCGGAGGAAGACGTGATTGAGGTTCGGCGGGGCAAGAAGGTCACCGTACCGCGCCGGTTTATGCCGGGCTATGTGCTCGTGCGCATGGAAATGACGGATCGCGCCTATCACGCGATCAACTCGATCCAGCGGGTGACCGGCTTTCTTGGTCCGCAGGGACGCCCCATGCCGATGAAAGACGACGAGGTGAACCAAATCCTCAATCGTGTCGAAGAAGGCGAGGCCGCCCCGCGGTCGACCATTACCTTCGAGGTCGGCGAACGGGTCAAGGTCAATGATGGGCCGTTTGAGGATTTCGACGGCATGGTCGAAGAGGTTGACGACGACAATCAGCGTCTGAAGGTGACGGTTTCCATTTTTGGCCGCGCCACGCCGGTGGAATTGGAATATACTCAAGTATCCAAGCAGTCCTAAGTTCGGCGAAAAGGGCGCGGCGTATGTCGTGAAGCGCTGCCCGTGCCGTGGGCTGCCTTGTCGAAACATGGCTAACCTCGCATTAATCCCACCGCGCTAGGCAGCGGTCATGCGAATTTTAGTTCAGCTCTATTTGCCCGTTCTCTTTCCGTCTTGGCGATTTTTTGCAGAGATCGGTGCCAGTCCGCGCGTCGAATATCGCATTGCCAATGGCCCGTGGCGCGCTGCAATTGCGCGACCTAGGCGGCTATCGTTGATCGCCCGTTTGGGGCGGGTTTTCTGGAACCCAGACGGCAACGAGGCGCTGTTTCTTGCGGCCTGTGCGGAACGCTATGTCGTTGAGCCCGCGCCTTGGCTGGTCGACGAAATCAAACAGCGCGCCCGCCACCGCCATCGGCTGCGGGCTTCGCCGGACATTCGTCTGCTGTTTGTGACACCTGAGGGCCAGGCCGTCGCCTATGAGAGCCCGCCGAATGGGGCTTGAGGCGACGCTGCGTCTTACCGAAGTCCTTCTGGCGATTGCACTCTTGCAGCGCGGGGCAGAGCATCTGGCCCGAGAGCCTGCGCTTTTTGCGCCCCAGATCGTTCTTGCCTTGGCCCTGGCAGGCGGACTTGCGCCACATTTGGCCCTGATCGGCATATGGCTGCTCGGACTGGCGCAGCTTTGTCGCTTCTGTGGTCCATATAATGGCGGCGCCGACAAGATGGTGCTGCTTTGTGTCAGCGCGTTGACCGTCGCAAATCTGCTTCCGGCCCTGGCGCCTGTGGCATTGGGCTACCTCGCGGTACAAGTTATTCTGTCGTATTTTGTGTCGGGCTGGGTCAAGCTCCGCAATCGCGATTGGTGGTCCGGTCATGCTCTGGCGGAGGTCTTTGCGTATTCCGTTTATCCCAGCGCCGAAGACCTCAGACCGCTGGCCCGTCACCAGAGCGCGATGCGTTGGACATCAAGGGTCGTGATCGCATTTGAGCTGGCCTTTCCGCTGGCTCTGATCACGCCCATCACACTGAGTGTCGCGGTATGCCTGGCGGCGGTTTTTCACCTCCTTAATGCTCTGCTTTTGGGGCTAAACCGCTTCTTTTGGGCGTGGCTCGCAGTTTTGCCATCGACCCTTTGGTTGCAATCGCGGCTTGTCGGATGATGCCCCTTGCTTTTGAGCGCGCCGCGACGTATGCCGCGCGCTGTCGTCGATGGCGACATCCCTGTGGGAGGTGCTGCGCGCGCGCGCGTCAGGCCGGACCACGCTAACAAAGGCCCTATGACGCGTCATGTGGGCTGTTGGAACAGGAGAAGGCCCAAATGGCCAAAAAACTTGCTGGCACGATGAAGCTGCAAATACCCGCAGGCCAAGCCAACCCCTCGCCGCCCGTGGGCCCCGCCCTTGGACAGCGCGGGATCAACATCATGGAATTCACTAAGGCGTTTAACGCCAAAACCGCGGATATGGAGCCGGGCGCACCCTGCCCGACCGTCATCACGTATTACCAGGACAAGTCCTTCACGATGGATATCAAGACGCCCCCGGCGTCTTACTACCTGAAAAAGGCGGCTGGCATGAAGCCGGTGGGTAAGCGGAACCGGCCGCGCGGTGCTGAAAACCCTGGCCGTGAAACGGTGGCGACGATCACGACAAAGCAACTGCGTGAAATCGCCGAAGCCAAGATGCAGGACCTGAGCGCTAACGATGTCGAATCCGCAATGCAGATCATCCTTGGATCCGCGAAATCGATGGGTATTGAGGTGAAGGGATAAGACGATGGCAAATCTTGGAAAACGCACCCGCGCCGCGCGCGAAGCCTTCGCCGGAAAAGACGATGTGACCGTCGAAGAGGCTGTCGAGCTCGTCAAGGCACATGCAAAAGCGAAATTCGATGAATCCATTGAGATCGCGATGAATTTGGGTGTCGATCCGCGACACGCCGATCAGATGGTGCGCGGGACGGTCACGCTGCCGAACGGCACCGGCAAAACCGTCCGCGTGGCGGTTTTTGCACGCGGTCCAAAGGCGGACGAAGCAAAGGAAGCTGGTGCCGATATCGTTGGCGCAGAAGACCTTATGGAAACGATCCAAGGCGGCACAATAGAGTTTGATCGCTGCATTGCGACGCCAGACATGATGCCGATTGTTGGTCGTTTGGGTAAGGTTTTGGGTCCGCGCAACCTGATGCCGAACCCCAAGGTCGGCACCGTGACCATGGACGTCAAAGACGCGGTCTCTGCGGCCAAAGGCGGCCAAGTCCAGTTCAAAGCCGAAAAGGCAGGTGTCGTGCATGCCGGTATCGGCAAAGCGAGCTTCGAAGCTGATAAGCTGGCGGCAAATGTTCGTGCCTTCGTAAATGCGGTGTCGCGCGCCAAACCGGCCGGTGCAAAAGGCACTTACATGAAAAAGGTGGCGATCTCATCGACCATGGGTCCCGGTGTCTCAATCTCGGTCGACAGCGCCACGGACAGCTGATGACGAGGGCCGGCACGACAGTGCCGGCCTTTTTGCTCGGGTCGCCAATCGGCGCGGGATGTCCATTACAGAACGTTTTGCCCAAAGCGCGACGTCTCAGAGGCCGCGCAAGTTGTCGATTGGACACAGTGCGAAAGGTTAAATTTGTGTAAATTGAGGTATTGGCAGCCTGGGCTGGTATCACTTTGACAACGAGCAGATTGATCTAAGGCTGTCCAATTGCCATGAAGCCGATTTTCAAAACACTCACGGCATTTGCCGTGCTTTTCGCGACGACGTTTTTTGCGCCTGGGGCATTTGCGCAAGCGACCGGTGCATCACGCGAGGGGCCCACACAGATTACTGGTCCCGACGGGCGCGACACGCGCCGCTTTCCCAGCATTTTTGGCTCGCCCAGTGCATTTCCGTCGCCGGGCGGCACCGGTTTTGCGGGCCTTAATTACGTCAATCCGCGCGAAGGTATCGAAGGCAACGGCGCCGATGGCGACGATGGTGCAGGCTACACGATTGGCAATCCGGTTGAAAACGTCTCGGTCACCTTTGGCGTTGCGATCACGAGCTTGCAGGACTTCGCCGATAGCGGCTCCTTCAGCGTTAGCGCCGCGCGGGCGGTCTCGATCACGCAGCAATCTTTGACATTCGTTGGCGCCAGCGCCGGCAATCTCGGTGCTTGGGGCGATGCGCAGGAGTCTCCGGAAAGCTATGCTGCCTATATTTCGCATCTGCGCGCTCTCCCGACCGGCGCGGGCGAAATTCCGGTTCAATTTACCATCGGTTACGGCGACGAAACCACCTTTGATGAAGATGGCGAGACTATCGGTGAGGGGGCGTTTGTCGGGCTTGGCGTCGGTGTTGCGCAAAATTTCAGCTTAGGGGTCTCCGCCACCGAAACGCAGTTAAATGCAGGGGTCGGATTTGGCATCCCGGAATTGCCCTCTGTCAGTGTGTCGATGGGTGTTTTCGACATCACCAACAACGTTGAGCGCCGCCAGTTTTCCCTCGGCGTGTCGCTCGGCTTCTAACGCATGCCGGCGCGTTAACCAATTCCTACAATTTCAATACACTTTTCGGCAGTTTCGACGTAGCTTTTAATCTCCTTCGATACGTCGGCGGTGGGCACCAATGATGGTGGGTCGGCACGCAAGGATGTGCGCCTTGCGCATGTTTGGATGAATGCCCGACCCAAAGGAGCAGAGACATGCCGATGAATTTGATTTTCGCCGCCTGTACCGCAATCCTCGCGCTGAGCACAGCTGTCCAAGCCGGTCCGGCGGCGACTGGTAACGCCGCGGGTGGGGCCATTGTCATTGTCACGCCGATCCCTCTGATCTCGACGGAGCCGTCAGCCGCACCAGCACCGGTGCCGCCGCCGCAAACGGCCACAACAACGGCGGCGCCTGTGGCGCCTGCGACAACCGGCTTTATCGCAGGGTACGTGGCCACGTTCCGTTAGGCCCAGGATCGCTTTTGAGATCTTGCAGGTTTGGCGCGCCAAGACGGCGCGCCTTTTTGTTGTGCCGCTTGATTTCCCCTTCACTTTGACCATCGCATCGCTTAGCACGCGGGCATCGGCCCGAACGGCGATTCGCTCGGGCCGTTATTCGTCCGAGACGGCGGGTTGGGCCAGCGGCCCTATAATTCCTGCCTGAGATGGGTAAACCGGTTTCCTACGATGCACCGCTTCTCGGCGCATCGCTTAGGCTAGCTTGGCGGACCGTCATTGGACCAATGCCGAGCCTGCCATCCGCAAGTTCGGCGTGTTGAGCCGGGGGTTTACCCCCAAGAACTTGGAGTGAAACTGTGGATAGAGCCCAGAAAGAGAAAGTGGTCGAGGAACTCGGCCAAATCTTCGAAAGCTCTGGCGTTGTCGTAGTGTCTCACTACGTGGGTCTCACGGTTGCTGAAATGCAGGACCTGCGCGCCGACATGCGTGAAGGCGGTGGGTCTGTTCGCGTGGCCAAGAACAGGCTCGCCAAGATCGCCCTCGAAGGGACGGCCATTGAAAGCATGGCTGATCTGATGACGG
>JBCDBR010000052.1:0-4718 GCA_039183205.1 Pseudomonadota bacterium
CGAAGAAACCGACCGCGCATTGGAACTTCGCACGCGCGACCGGCAACGCAAGCTGATCTCCAAGATCGACAGCGCCATCCGGCGGATCGAAGAGGGCGAATACGGCTATTGCGAGGTGACGGGCGATCCGATTTCGCTCCGGCGCCTGGATGCACGGCCGATTGCGACGATGAGCTTGGAAGCACAGGAACGCCACGAACGCCGTGAAAAAGTCCATCGCGACGATTGATCCTGCGGAGATGCGGCAGGGGGGCACCTGTTGGGGTGCCCTTTTTTGTGGCTGAGTGGCGGCATGCGACCGTCTCATGATAACGGGCTGCGCGTGACGTCTGGCGCAAACCAGCCCGCCGCACCGGAGCTGCGGGTCCGGCCGGGCGCCGCTTGGCCGATCGCGGCACAGAACGACACGTGCCGCGATCGCGCTCGCGGTCCTGTGCGATGACAGAGCTCACAGTTCTGGGCGGCGGGATCGGCGGTCTGACGGCGGCGCTCACACTCTCCCATCACGGGCTTGCCGCCCATGTCTTGGAACGCGCCCCGGACCTCTCCGAGATCGGTGCCGGGCTACAGATCAGCCCAAACGGACGCGTGGTCTTTGACGCGCTCGGCCTCGGCCCATCCCTTGACAAGGCCGGCATCCGGGCGCGTGGCGTGCGGCTGATTGACGGGCCAACCGGGCGAGATGTGGCTTGGGTGCCGCTGCGGCAGAAACCCTATCTTCTCCTCCACCGCGCCGACCTCATTGACATTCTGGCCGCGGCCGTTGGTAAAGCCGGCATCCCGCTGCATTTGGGCGCCGAGGTCACCCAAATCGAGACCGGGACCCATGTGCAGCTCACCTTTGCCGATGGCCGCACGGAGCGCGCAACGAGGCTCATTGGCGCGGATGGGCTTCATTCGGTGGCCCGCAATGCGGTGTGTCCGGGCTTGACGCCGCGATTTACCGGCCAGGTGGCGTGGCGCGCGATCTTACCGTCCATCCGGCAGGAGCCACCCGAGGTCCAGGTGCATCTGGGATCTGGCCGACACCTTGTCCGCTACCCGTTGCGCGGCGGGGCCTGCGTCAACATCGTGGCGGTCGAAGAACGCGAGGATTGGGCCGCCGAAGGCTGGCATCATCTGGACGATCCGGCCAATCTGGCCCGCGCCTTTTCCGGGTTCGCCCCAGCCATCCGGGACGAGCTGGATCGGATCGACCGACCCTATCTCTGGGGCCTCCACCGCCACGCTGTGGCACCGCATTGGCATAATGGCGCCGTCATCCTGCTGGGTGACGCGGCCCATCCCACGCTGCCATTTTTAGCGCAAGGCGCCAATATGGCGATCGAGGATGCCTGGGTTCTGGCCAGCTGCCTGTCGGATGGCACCGGGCCGGCACATTATCAAAGACTGCGGAAATCCCGCACGACACGCATTATCGATGCGGCCCAAGCCAATGCGACCCATTACCATTTACATCCTGGGCCAAAACGTCGCGCCGCACATGCCGCCCTGCATCTGGCCTCGGCCCTCGCACCGCAGCTCCTGACGGCGCGCTATGGCTGGCTTTACAATCACGATGTGACCAAACCCCCATCTTCCATATCCTGAAAATACTCAAATAGGGGGGTGTGGGGGCCGCATGCCCCCACGCAAAGCCCATGCGGCAGCATCGCGGCTGAGCGGGGGCTCAAGGCCCCCCGAAGTCGCCGCCCGCCGCAAAGGAATAGGAGGGCAGGGCATGGAACGCATCGCGTAACGCATCGCCCCATCCGGTCGATAACATGTTGAAAAACGGATCATCGCGGTCGATCCGCAATTGTCGGCCATGGGTGAAGGTGTCGCTTTCATAAATATGCAGATCCAGCGGCAGACCGACCGACAAATTCGCCTTGATGGTCGAATCAAAACTCAACATCAAAAGTTTCACCGCATCCTCAAAGCTCATATCTGGATCATAGGCCCGCACAAGGATCGGCTTGCCGTATTTGGTCTCGCCGATCTGGACAAAGGGCGTATCCTCGGAAACTTCGACGAAATTGCCCTCGGGATAAATCAAAAACAGCCGTGGCTCGCCGCCTTTGACTTGCCCGCCGAGGATCAAGGTCGCCGAAAACGCATCCGCAGAATACCCCGCCGCGCCGGTTTGATCGGCAATGACTTCGCGCAACGTCTCTCCCACAAGCCGGGCAATTTGAAACATCGAAGGCGCCTCGAGCACCGAGTTATGTCCCCGCTCGTCATGCGGCTTTGCGCGTTCGTCGAGCAGCGACACAACCGCTTGCGTCGTGCCGAGATTGCCGGCCGTCATCAGCGTGACCGACCGCTCTCCGGGACGTTCCCATAAAAACATCTTCCGAAATACGCTGATATTGTCGATCCCCGCATTGGTTCGGGTATCGGACATCATGACCAAGCCACTATTGAGCTTAAGTCCCACACAATAGGTCATCTGTGTCCCCTCGCCTCGGGGCGTATTATTGCTGCACTTGGATATCGACCGACAAGGATTCGTTGCCCGGACCGTGCCGAACGCCCGAAATTGGTGCAGCACCGGCATAATCCAGCGCGGTGGCCACGCGCACATAGCGCGCATCCGGCGACATGGCGTTTGAGACATCAAAGCCGACCCATCCAAGCCCGTCACAATGGGCTTCGGCCCAGCCGTGGCTGGCATCTTGGTGTACCCGGTCGTCCAACATCAAATAGCCAGAGACATACCGCGCCGCGTATCCCATCGCCCGTGCGGCGGCGATGAAAATATGCGCATGGTCCTGGCACACACCGCGGCCAAGCTCGATCGCTTCTTCGGCGGTGGTCTCCGCGCCGGTGGCGCCAACCTCGTAGCCGACCGCATCGGCGATGCGCGCCGAAAGCGCATGCAGGCGTGGGATATCTTCGGCATATTCATCGCGCAGCCCGCGCGCCAGACGGCGCACATGTTGCCCTGCGCGGGTCACGGGCGTGGATCTCTCAAACAACCAAAGCGGCGCGTAGCCGCCATGTTTGCCGACCACGCCCGATTGATCCATTGTCTCCACAATGCCCTGGCAGCGCACGACAATTTCCGTCGCCCCCGGTTCGAAGCTAATCAAAGACACCCGGTTGAGATATTCATCCGTGAATTCACATTCCGCCCGGCCGCCTTCGATGGCCATCTGCCATTGGTGCACGTCTTGGCCGGCGCGGCTTTTCGGCGTGAGCCGCAATTGCTGCAACCCGTAACTTGCCGGTTCGTCAAAGCGATAGGTGGTTATGTGTTGGATCGACAAATGCATCGCACGTTATCCTAAGAACCGGTAGTCATCGGAGATCTGACCGCCAAGCGCATTGATCTGTTGCAGCATCGTGAGCAGGAATTCATGCAGCCCGTCTTCGAACACACGATCGATCGTCAGCCGGTCGAGCCGGGCTGAGATCTCCTCGACCATCGCTTGGCTGTCGTGGCGCACACCGTATTCGGCCTGGAGATATCCCAAATTCGTTGCGATCTTGCCGATTGAAAACGTTAAGCTGCGCGGCATGCGCCCATCAAAGATCAGAAACTCCGCAATGCCTTTGGGATTGGGCTCGCCCTTATCGACCCATCGATAGGCCCGTTGCCCAGCAACCGAGCGCAAAATGGTCTCCCATTGCACATTATCGAGGCTGGAGCCGATCTGATTGATCGATGGCAGCAGCACGTAATATTTCACGTCCAAAATGCGCGCGGTATTGTCGGCGCGTTCGAGAAACGTCCCAATGCGCGCGAAGTCAAAGACGTCATTGCGCAGCATCGTGCCGTGCAGCGCGCCGCGTACCAAGGCCGATTGCTGGCGGATCAAGCCCAGAACCTCGGGCAGATTGCGGGCTTGCACTGGCCGTGCCAAAGCCTGTTTCAGGATCATATAGGTGTCGTTGACCGCCTCCCACACCTCGCGGGTGATCGCCGTGCGCACGAGCCTTGCATTTTGCCGCGCCGCTGCGATCGAAGACAAAACGGCCGACGGGTTCGACGGATCGCGCAGCAGGAAATCAATGACTTTTGTCGCCTCAACGTCGCCATGTCGGTCGGAATAGCCTTTCGCGGCAGAGGCCGTTTGCAACACGCTGGCCCATTCATCATCGGTGCCGTCAGGGCGGGTCAGCGCCATGCGAAACCCCGCTTCGATCAGGCGCGCGGTATTTTCGGACCTTTCCAGGTACCGAAACATCCAAAATAGGCCACCCGCGGTCTTGCCGAGCATCTATTCCTCCAGCACCCAGGTGTCCTTGGTGCCACCGCCCTGGCTGGAATTGACCACAAGCGAGCCCTTCTTCAGGGCCACACGCGTCAACCCGCCGGGTGTGATGTCGATCCGGTTCGGCGACACCAGCACGAACGGGCGCAGGTCCACATGGCGGGGGGCCAGCCCCGCTTGGGTCAAAATCGGCACGGTCGACAGCGCCAGCGTTGGTTGCGCGATGTAGTTGCCAGGCCGTGCCTTGAGTTTTTCGGTAAAGGCGGCGATTTCCTTTTTTGAGGCTGCCGGGCCGACAAGCATACCATAGCCGCCCGAGCCATGAACCTCCTTCACGACCAATTCGCTGAGATGTTCAAGCACGTAGGCCAGCGCCTCCGGCTCGGAGCATCGCCAGGTCGGCACATTCTTTAAAATAGCCTTTTCGCCGGTATAAAACTCTACGATGTCAGGCATATAACTATAGATCGCTTTGTCGTCGGCGATGCCGGTTCCCGGGGCATTTGCAATCGTGATCCC
>JBCDBR010000053.1:0-4108 GCA_039183205.1 Pseudomonadota bacterium
CGACCTGCTCGATCTGATGGCTACCACCGGATACGTCTCTCACATCGAACGCGGGCCGGGTCGGCACGGAATTTCTAACGCCTTCTTCCTCTACATCTTGGATCCGGATGGACATCGGATTGAGATCTATTGCTCGGATTACCAGACTGTCGATCCGGACCACGAGCCGATCAAGTGGGACCTCAAAGACCCGCAGCGGCAAACGCTGTGGGGCGCCCCGGCCCCGGAAAGCTGGTTCACGAAAGGCAGCCCGTTTGTGGGCGTGCCCTTGCAAGAAAGCCGGCTGAACGCCACGCCGATCGTCGCGCCGTAGCTGGGGGAGAGACATGGATTGGGACGAGTTCGCTCATTGGGGCCGCGAAATCGCCGATTGGGGTGCGCAGTATCATAAAACACTCCGTGACCGATCGGTCCGAGCACAGACCAAACCGGGCGAGATCGCCGCTAAGCGGCCCGCCGCGCCACCGGAAACGGCGGAAGACATGTCGGCCATATTGGCCGACTTCGACCGCATCGTAATGCCCGGGATGACTCATTGGCAGCACCCGCGCTTTTTTGCTTATTTTCCGGCCAACGCCGCGCCGCCGTCGATATTGGCCGAACAACTTATCAACTCCGTCGCCGCGCAATGCATGCTCTGGCAAACCTCTCCTGCCGCCACCGAAATGGAGGGCGTGATGGTCAATTGGTTGCGCCAAGCCTTAGGCTTGGGCGACGGATTTACCGGCGTGATCCAAGACAGTGCGTCATCGGCGACGCTCTCTGCCGTGCTGACGATGCGAGAGCGGGCCACGGGGTATACTGGCAACCGTGCCGGCCTTTCGGGCCAGGGTCATCTGCGCGTCTATTGCTCGTCAGAGGTTCACTCCTCGATCGATCGTGCATGTTGGGTTGCCGGGATTGGGCAGGACAACCTGGTCAAAATTCCAACCCAAGGTCCGCGTTTTGCCATGGATGCGGCCGTGTTGAACGAAGCCATCAGGGCAGATATTGCCGCCGGGCATAAACCTGCTGGTGTGATCGCGGCCACCGGTGGAACAGGTGTCGGTGGAAGCGATGATCTGGAGGCCGTTTTAAGTGTCGCGCAATCGCATGATCTCTACACACATCTCGATGCCGCCTGGGCGGGCTCTGCGATGATCTGTCCGGAGTATCGCACGGATTTTTGGCCCGGCGTCGACGGCTATGACAGCATCGTCTTTAACCCGCATAAATGGCTGGGCGCACAGTTCGATTGCTCGATCCAATTCCTGCGCGATCCCCAACCGCAGCTCAACACGCTTAAAATCGAACCGGAATACCTGAAAACCACGGGCGACTCCGTCACCAATTACTCCGAATGGACCATCCCCCTGGGGCGGCGGTTCCGGGCATTGAAGATTTGGTTTCTGCTGCGCGCCTACGGGCTGGAAGCGCTGCGCCAGCGTATCCGAAACCACGTGGCTTGGGCCGAAGAGCTGTGTGATCAGATCGCGACCATCGAGGGTTTTGAGATCTCGTCGCATCCCATTCTGAGCATTTTCAGCTTCCGCGCCCCCGGCGATGACGCGACCCAACAGCGCCTGGTTGACGCGATCAACGATGACGGGCGCATTTATCTGACACAGGGCGCGCTGGCGGGTCGAAAGATCATCCGATTCCAGGTCGGCCAATTCGACACCACACGTGATGATGTGATCGGCGCGCGCGAGGTCATCGAAACTGTTTGGGATAAGATCAAATGAAGTTCGCCACTTATCTGAGTGCGAACGAGCGGCATTTCGGTGCCGTGACAGCGGCCGGTATGATCGCGCTTGATGGCTTGGTCACCGGTTGGAACTCTCTTCTCGATGTCGTTGAGGCCGATGGCCTCGCGGAATTGGCTGACGCGGCCCGCGGTCGCGCCGTGACGCACATGAACGTGCGGTACGACATGGTTTTGCCTGACGCGCGTCGCATCTTGTGCGTCGGCGTTAATTTTCCCGACCGCAACGCGGAATACAAAGACGGCAGCGCGCAGCCGCAGCACATGTCGCTTTTCCCGCGCTTTGCAAGCGGGTTTACCGGCCACAACCGCCCCGTGATCCGTCCGACCGAAAGCCTCCAGTTGGACTATGAGGGCGAGATCGCAATTGTGATCGGACGCAGCGGCCGCCGCATTGCCGAAGCTGACGCTTATGACCATATCGCCGCCCTAACCCTCTGTAACGAAGGGACGATCCGGGATTGGGTGCGGCATGCAAAATTCAATGTCACGCAAGGCAAAAATTGGGATCGATCCGGTGCGATGGGGCCTTGGCTTGTTCCCTTTACCAGCCCTGGGCAATTGGATGACGCGCGGATCACGACCCACGTGAACGGCGACCTTCGGCAAGACGACACGGTCGCCCGCATGGTGTTTCCGATACGGCGCCAGATTGCCTATATCTCAACTTTCATGGCCCTGGTCCCGGGCGACATTATCGTCACCGGGACGCCCACCGGCGCCGGGGCTCGCTTTGATCCGCCGCGCTTTCTACAACCCGGTGATGTGGTGGAAGTCGCGGCCACGGGTCTTGGCACGTTGCGCAACACCGTCGAGGATGAGGTGCCATGACCCCCGGAGATCACGCCCGTGCCGCCGCCGACCTGCTAGAGGCGGAGCGCAGCCTGACGCAGATCGGCCTCCTGACGCTGCGGCACCCGGAGATGGCGATGGATGATGCCTACGCGATCCAGAACGCCATCTACCGCGCCAAACTGGCCGACGGGCGCCGGGTAGTGGGATGGAAAATTGGGCTGACATCGCGGGCGATGCAAAGCGCACTGAACATCAATATCCCCGACAGCGGGATCCTATTTGACGATATGGTCTTTGGGCCAGGCGCCCTCATCGCAAGGGGACGGTTCATACAACCCCGAATCGAGGCTGAGATCGCCTTTGTGATGAAACACCCGCTTGAAGGGACCGGTGTGACGCGCGCGGATGTCTTGGCGGCAACGGATTACGTCGCCCCTTCCATCGAGATTCTAGACACGCGGATCGAGCGGCGGGATGCGGAAACCGGCGCAACCCGCAAGGTCTTCGACACGATCAGCGACAATGCAGCCAATGCAGGCGTTGTGTTGGGCGGCGCACGCCACGACCCCAAAGCGATTGATCTTCGATGGGTCGGCGCAATCGTCTCACGCGATGGCGTGGTTGAGGAAACGGGTTTAGGCGCTGGCGTGTTAAACGACCCCGTCGAAAGTGTCGTGTGGCTGGCGCACCGGATGGCGAATTACGCCCAAAGCATCCAGCCAGGCCAAATCATTCTTTCTGGCAGCTTTATCCGGCCGATCGAATGCCCGTCGGGAAGCCACCTTGACGCTGATTTCGGAGACTTCGGGCGGGTAAGCCTCTCTTTCGAATGACGGGTGTGCGCCACGCAGAATGCGTGCGCCTTGAATTTCTTCACATCGGACATTGGTGCCCGTAAATGCTCGGCCTAACATGTCGGTGCTTTTGCGGGCGTGTCGGCGAAAATCCCGATGTGCCAAAGCAAATGCAACATGCTCAGAACCGCACGCGGCCGCGTCCCTAGCATGCAAGCCGGACAATCAGAGGGCTTCAGCATTCACAAGGGAAAACACGTCTTCGACGCCGAATTTCGCAAGGTCGCCTTATACCAGGCAGCATTGATGAAGCAGATGGACGCGAAGCTAGTCTGCACCGACACTGGACGTGACAACCAGTTGCGATCTGACATCCGCAACCATCTGAAGTCTCTGGGCGGCAAGGCATCGTACACAGCGATCAAAGCCGCGACGGATGGGGATATGGCGACGATCCACACTGTGCTGACCAGTCCTGCGGCGCTGATGTGGAAACAGTCCGCGATGAGACCCGCAAGAAGCTGTGTCCTGACGCCTACAAGGTCAACGCTAAGGCCAATGATGTGCTGGTGTCCTTCCCCCTTAAAACTGGGCCATTACAGTGGGCACCGAAGGGGGGAATGAATGGCGAGGAAGCGACATTCAGACGAAGACATTTTGAAGCTGCTGCGTGAGATTGAGCTGAAGCTGACGGCTGGTGACAATGTAGCATCGGCATGCCGCAGCGTCGGGATCAGCGATGCGGCTTACTCCAACTGGCGCCGGCGCTTTGGCG
>JBCDBR010000054.1:0-3798 GCA_039183205.1 Pseudomonadota bacterium
AATGTCGAGCGCAGGGTCAAACTGGGGCAAGCCGCACGCCACGATCTGATTTCATCTAAGGTTCGGGCCGCCGCCGCGGGTCGCGCCATGCGCCTCAAAGTGTCGGGATGGGCGTGTTGAAACGGGATATCAAGATAGGGCAAGAGGCCGGGCCCTGTCTCAGCCATCATCGGCACCAGTTCCCGCACGTGCGGATAGGGGTAGACGTAATGCAGGCGGATCCAGGCATCGAGTTGCGAAAGCGCGGCGCTTAAGCCCAAGATCGGTGCTTTTTCGGTACGGTCGCGTAGATCGGTGCCGTAGGCGGAGGTGTCCTGGCTGATGACCAAAATCTCGCGCACACCGGCATCGACGAGCTTTTCGGCCTCGCGAAGGATCGCCCGTTCGGGCCGCGAGGCAAGCTTGCCGCGCATATCGGGAATGATGCAGAATTTGCAGGCGTGGTTGCAGCCCTCGGAAATCTTGAGATAGCTGTAATGCCGCGGTGTGAGCTTTACCCCCTGAGCCGGAAGAAGGTCGACAAACGGGTTAGGCGCGGGCGGTACCGCATCATGAACGGCATCAAGCACGCGTTCGTATTGATGCGGACCGGTTACGGCCAGCACGCGGGGATGCACGCCGGTGATGTAGTCCGGCTCGGCGCCCAGGCATCCCGTCACGATAACCCGACCATTGGCATCCAATGCTTCGCCGATGGCCTCTAGACTTTCTGCTTTGGCGCTGTCGAGGAAGCCGCAAGTATTCACGATGACCGCTTCGGCACCGCTGTAATCGGGCGAAATTGCATATCCCTCGGCGCGCAATCTGGTCAAAATCCGCTCGCTATCGACCAAGGCTTTCGGACAGCCAAGCGAGACCATGCCGATCTTTGGCTGACCTGATCGCTCAGGCTCCGCCAATCGCGCGCGGGCGATGTCGGGGCGTAGGTCGGGTGGGTTTGCAGTCATACCTGCCCCATAGCGGGAATGTGCCGCGACGAAAAGCTTCATGCGATTGTGCTTTGCACGGCCAATCGGTTTGGCGCTAGCATGGGGCCATCGAACGGGGAGGCTGCCATGCGCTGGATTATCCGGATCGGACTTGTCATCGCGGCGGTCGCGGTTTTGGGAATGACGGCCCTGTTCGCCATTCCCACCGACGAAATCACGAGCCGAGTTGTGGCGCGGATTTCCGAGGCAACCGGGCGCAACGTGGTCATTCGCGGCGATGTGCGCCCGAGATTGGTTCCAGTATTGGGCATCCGCGCCGAAGAGATTGAAATTGGCAACCCCGATTGGGTCGAAGAAGGCCCTTTGCTAGTGGCGCAGTCGCTGGATGTTGGGCTTGCTTGGGCACCTCTGCTGCGCCGGGAAATCCACGTCCAATCGGCCAGGATGGTCGCACCAAGATTGACGTTGGTTCGGGCCGAAGATGGCCGCGTGTCATGGGATTTCGGCGGTGAAGACGCCGCGCCTGCGGGCGCTTCCGATGGGGGCACGACAACTGCTGCGCCACAACAAGGTTCGGGGATATCCGGCCCCGGTCGGATCGCGGTTGACGAAGTCGTCATCGACGAAGCGGCCGTTTTGTTCATCGACCGCGTTGCGGGCCGGAATTTGCAGTATGATCCGGTCGATATCCGTGTCACAGCTCCCACTGCCGGCGGCCCAATCGGTGTTGAGGCAACGGTTGGTCAAGACGCGGGCGCGGTCGCTCTGACGACAACCATTGGCGGTTTGCCAGCGCTAATGTCAGGTGATGTCAGCGATCTGACGATTGATCTGACATGGCCCGGCGGCAGTGCCGGTTTTGACGGTCGCGCAGGGCTGTCGCCCGCTGCCGACGGGACGGTGAATTTCCAGGCCAGCACGATTGCGCCCCTTTTTGCTTTGGCTGCGTTGCCCGCGCCTGTCTTGCCACGAGGATTTGGACAAGAGCGGATGGAATTCAGCGGCAATCTCACCTTCACGGAGGAAGGCAGTTTGCATCTTCGTGAGGCCGCGCTGGCGCTAGATGAAACGGCGTTGCGGGCAGAGCTCGACCTTCTACCAGGTGCGGAGCGGCCGTTCCTTCGTGGCAATGTCACGGTGACTGCACTGGCTTTGCCTGAGGTCTCCGACGGCGATTTAGATGCCAGCGGAGGCGACGTTGGCGGGCAGCAGGCGTCAAGCGGCGCGTCGGCGGGCGCAGGGTGGTCGCAAACGCCGATTGATGCCAGCGCGCTATTTTCATTGGATACCGACGTTTCGATCACTGCGGAGGCCTTGGAATGGGGTGATCTGGCATTCGGGCCGTTGCGCGCACGGATCACGAATGAGGACGGACGTGCCGTTGCCGATATCGGCAGTTTTTCGATATTCGATGGCAATCTGGTCGGCCAGATCGTTCTGAACGCGCGCGGTACGTTTTCCATGCGTGCGGATTTGGCGATGGACGAGATGGCTCTCAACCCGGCTGTCCTGGCCTTGACGGGCTACGACCGGCTGGAAGGCACCGGCGGCGGCCAAATCTCAATCTTGGCCCAGGGCGCCAGTGTTGCCTCGTTGATGCGCGATCTGAACGGATCGGGCACCTTGGATTTCGGGCCAGGTGCCATCATCGGCCTCGATATTGCTGGCATGCTCCAGAATCTTGACCTTGGCTTTCGCGGTGCCGGCGCGCGCACCGTCTATGACAGTATAAGTGCCAGTTTCAGCGTGGTCGACGGAGTTCTGAGCAATGACGATCTGGCCATGGCAGCGCCATGGGGCGGGGTACGCGGGCGCGGCGTCGTGGATATCGGTGCGCAGACGCTCGACTATTTGGTTCTGCCTGGTTTGTCGGCCCGGCAAGACGGCACTACGCGGCTGACCGTGCCGATCCGTATCAGCGGGCCGTGGTCAGACCCCAACTATGCGCCCGACCTTGAGGTTTTGGCGCAAGAGGAACTAAGCGAAGGGATCGATGCGCTTGAGGATGCCGCGAGCGATGCAGCGCGCGATTTGGTACGCGATCAATTGGGGATAAGCATCGACGATGATGCCAGCACGGATGATGCGATCGACCAACTCGAAGACGAGTTGACCGACAGGCTGCAAGAGGGCTTGCGGGGGCTTTTTGATTGAGGGCGCTGGTGACGGCCGCACTTGCGATCCTGCTGTCGGCCTGTGCACAGGCGCCGGACGGCCCTCCCCCGGTTGCGCTCTATCCCGGTGAGACACCGGAAATTCGCGCGCTTGTCGAGGCGGCCGCTGCACGCCATGACGTCCCGGTATCCTTGGTGCACCGTGTCGTCCAGCGCGAAAGCGATTATCGTGCCGACGCGCGGAACGGGCCCTATTGGGGTTTGATGCAAATCCTGCCGGAAACCGCCCGGACGATGGGGCATCGCGGCCCGCCCGAAAGCCTTCTCGATCCGGCGACCAATCTCGAATACGGCGTGCGATATTTGCGGGGCGCCTGGCTCGTTGCCGATGGCGATGAGGCCGCGGCGGTGATGTGGTATGCGCGTGGTTATTATTTCGAGGCTCGGGATCGCTGTATGTTGGTTGAAACGGGGCTTTTGGATCGAGAAATTGGCTGCTGAGCCTCCGATCAGGGGCCATTTCGTTGCGTGTCTTGCCGGGCGGCCCCCGACGATCCGAAACCGGAGATTGTGGCCTACCGGCCGTAGTCAAAGGTCGGCATGACTTTCAGCACATCGTGGATCGGACGACCCTGCGCATCCCGTTCGAGCCGTCCCGAAATCGCGAGCATCGCGTAGCCGTGCATGTAGCACCACAGCATCCACTCAGTTCGTTGATGACCAAAAGGTGCGTGATTTCGCGACCAATCGAGACC
>JBCDBR010000055.1:0-3345 GCA_039183205.1 Pseudomonadota bacterium
GCAAACTCGCTTTCGCGGACCACCGATCCGGGATCGAGGACCTTCATATAGTTAAAGATCAGCGCCAGATCGCCCGCCGGGCTTGGCTCAAACGCGGACGCGTCTATCCGACCAAACGCTTCGGCCTGCTTTCGAAAGTCCTTGACCGTCGTCTGCCCGATAAACTCTTTGCGTAGGCCTTGCCTGTCGCTGAAATCGGGTTGAGGGTTTTCAAGCTGCTCGATCTCTGCGCTCATTCTTCTGGCGCGGAGGCCGTCAAGCGGGTCGGTTGGCTGCGCCCGAGGCTTGATGCCAGATGCGATAAGAGCCTCTTGGCGAAGCTCCTGCGGCGTCATGAACTGCGCCCGACGCTGAAAGTCGGTCAATTGCGCTTCCGGCAGCGCCGCCATAGACACCGCCATTTGCGCGTCCTCGCCCCACTCCTGCGGGAGCCGGGACACATCGAACCCCATTGCTGACGCCTGCCTCAGAGCCACAGGATAAGCACCGGCGGGGTCTGGTGAGGACAGGACGCCTTGCGCGATCTGCTGGACCGTCTGTTGCGATTGCTCCTGCCTGCCAGCCATAAGGGCAAGGTTGTTTGCCTGAAGTCCCTGTGCCGCGTCCGCACCTTGAGCGAAGCGCGCAAGGGGATTGGACCGGCGCTGCGCAAGAATGACCCGATTATCGACTCGCATTAGAAGAAGCTCCCAAAGCTTGGGGCGCCCGATACATTGGGCGAGAACCCGCCGCCGAACCCAAACCCAGCCAGCGATGCCAGATTGTTGACGCCGCTAATGATTGAGTTGCCGGTGTTGATCGAGCCGGTAGCCTGGGCGTTTCCGGCCTGGATCAGGTTATTGGCCTGCTGATTGCCAAAATTCACGCCCAGGTTCGCGATATTGTTGCCTAGACCGGTTGCAAGATTTGCGGCCGAGTTACCAAAGCCTAGCGACGCGTTCGCCATGCCCTGACCCGCCCCGAAGATGTTGTTCGAGATGCCCGCGCCAATGCCGGATTGAATCCCCGCAACATTGCTCCCCGTCCCGGATCTCAAACCCGCAAGATTATTGCCCAAAGATTGCAGCCGGTTGCCCGCCGTGTTTGCCGTGGAAAGCGCGGCGTTTGCCAACGCGTTGCCCGCATTTGCCCCGGTCCCCGAAACCGAGAGAAGCCGGTTGATGTAATTGTCATAATCCGTCGCTGCGAGGCCCTGATTGAAGCGGGACAGGTCTTGAAGTGTCGTTCCGCTGTCAAGCCCGCCACGCGCGGCCTGCGTTCTCAGAAGGGCGCGCTCGCCCTCTTCCTGGAGGAACTGAGCGCCGGGCGTGAGGCTGAAGCCGTCATAGTTCGCGGGCGCCTCACCAAAGCCCAGCTCGTAATCAATGACGCCCTGAGCGCCCAGGCCTGAGCGGTAGTAAGGATTGAGATAACCCTGCGCCTGCGAGTAACCGCGAGCATCGTTCTCAAGGGCCGTGTTGGTCGAATTGCGCAACGCGTTTTCAGCGAGATTGTTGTAACGCTGAATCGTGCCGATTGACTGATTGCCGTACTGCTGGAGCGCGTTGTTCGCACGCTGAGACTCGGTCGCGAGATGCCCCTTTGCGTCCCCGATCCCCTCCCTCAGAAAGTTGAGGCTGGTGTCGTACTGACGGCGCGTTTCGGCCAGCGCCTTGTTGAACTGGATTTCCTGAGCGCGGGTCGCCGCATTGGCTGCGTCAGACTGCTCGTCCGCTGCATCGGCCCCCGAGATGGCGCCGACAATTGATCCTATGACCATCTTTTTACCATCCCGGTTTCCTCGCTCTGATATCCAGCGCCCGATAGCTTTCGGATCACCGCGTGAGCCTTGTGGCCGTGGAGGAATGCCATCCTGACCTCATCTGCGCCCTGCTCTTGCGCCCAACCCTCGAACGCCGCCAAAAGCGCCATTCCCTGACGGTCCTCCGACCACCAGAATGACTCCTGAGCGCTCCGATAGGTCGAGTCCCAAGGCATCGAGCGGATCGAGCCTCCGATCATTCCAATCTCTGTTCTGAAGACCACGCCGTGCCCGATAAGGTGCTCGGCGTATCTCGAAAACGTCAGCGGGTTGTACTGACCCGGCAGTTTTTGGGCCGCGTGAAATCGCTCGCCCGCGACGCACAGAAACGGCACATCGTCAGGCGTTGCCCGGATCACCAAACCATCACCGAAACGTAAGACTGTGGCCCGGTGCCGATCGTCCCAGCGCCGCCCGTATCATAAACCCGAAGCTTGTATGTGTTCCCGCTGGTGACGGCCCGAACAAAGCCGGGGATCATCGCCCACCCGTTTGACCCATCCGCCACAACGGGCGACTTGGTTTCAAAGATCGTCGAGTACCCGCCGCCCGTGTCTTCCTGCAATTCAAGATGCAACTCATGGTCCGACCCGGATGCGTTATTGACTCCGATCATGGCGCTGAGCGTCATGGTTCCATCGGTTGTGACGGTCAGCTCGCCCGCTGGACCGCCCCACGCGAGCCCCGTGTCGGCAGGCGTTGCCGCCGCCCACATTCCCGCGAGATCCGCCGCTGTTCCGGTCGTCGTTTGCCCCGTCGCTCCATCATCTTGGACCATCAGGTAAAGCATCGCAGGCAACACATCGCTTGCCAGCTTGGCCAACGTGACCGCTGCGTCGTCAATCTCTGCCGTGCCTACGGTATCCAGCGGAGCCAGATCGCCCAGGCCCGACAGACCGGCCGAAACAGTGATTGCGCTGGACTGAATGTCAAACGTGACACCCGTTCCCGCAATCAGCACGTTTGCGAGGTAATCCGCCGCGCCCGCCGCGTTGACTGCCACCTTTTCGTCGGTGACGGACACATCGCTCAGATCCGCGCCCTGTCCACCAAGTGCATTCACGATCAGCCGGATAATTTCCCGGCCTTCATACGACAACCGGCCATCCGCCTCGACAAATCTTCTCAGTGCATCGACCTGCTGGATCAGGTCAGCCAATATCGGCCTCGTGGATGCTGAAATCCGCGTTGGCTGCACACATCACGCGCGACGCAAAATCCTTGTATTGGCCAAGGCTGCGATAGGTCACGCGCCGCTTGTAATCTCCTGCAGGAAGGTCGCGGAAGATCTCCCTTTTCCACGTCCTGCCCTCATCGGGCGAGAACTGCGCCCCGACCCTGACAGCAGAACCCCGGCTAACCTCGACATCGTAGTTCGGAATGACAAACCTGCTGCCACCGTTTGAGATGTTCCGGCTTTGCGCAACCCGCCTTAGCGGCGCTCCGGCCTCCTGATACCCACCCATCTTGCCAAGAACACCGTTCTCATCCGCAAAGAGCCAATCCGACCCGTCAAATGCCGACGCCCGAACCGCCCAAGGCCC
>JBCDBR010000056.1:0-3311 GCA_039183205.1 Pseudomonadota bacterium
GCGCGCTTTCGGAGAAGTCGAAGCGCAAGTGCCCAGCCGTCTTTTCAACCGTCAACCGGATGGCCAGCGGCTCATTGACGACACCATCGCTGTCGATCCACGCTACCGAACGATAGACCCCATCCGAAATCTCATCGATCATCACGCGCATCTGCGCCTCGGCCAGATCGCGAAGCGCCTCAATTGCAACCCGTACGACGGCGTCCCCATAGCGATCCAGCAAGGCATCGAGCCGCTCCGCCCCCACTTGTAAGGCGGCCGCCTGAGCCTTCACATCGCCAATCCTTTGATCTGCCACACGAATATTGGAACATATGATGGCATAGATTTCGTCGTCCATAACGCCGCGCTTGAACAGCTTGACCGGCGGCAGGCGCAGCCCTTCCTGCTCCACCGCAATGGCCGAGGCCGAGAACCCCCCGGGCACGGCACCGCCAGTGTCCGGCCAGTGACCGGTATTGGACAACCAGCAAAAAATCGCGCCGTCCCGATAGTAAGGCTGGGCAAAGCGAACATCCATCAAATGCGTGCCCCCCAGATAGGGATCGTTGACAATATATATATCTCCGGGCTCCGGCGCGGCAGTCACACCGTCGCGAATGCGCCCGATCAACTGGCGCGTGCTGTCCTGCATCGTGCCCACAAACACAGGCAAGCCGCCTGCGCCCTGGGCGATCAGAGCTCCATTTTCCGCGGCGTATATGCCATCCGACCGGTCATTGGCCTCGGCAATCACGGGCGAAAAGGCAGCACGCGAAAAGGTCATGTCCATTTCGTCGCAGACCTGGCTCAAACCCGCTTGAATGACTGACAATGTGATCGCATCAATCGTCATGTTGGCGTCGCACGCTTCGCGCGATGATAGGTCAGCGCCCGCGCCAGGCACTGCGCCAACGCTCCCCGATCCACCGCTTTGTCCAGCCAGATGCCCCGATTGCCCTGATAGGACAGTTCCGGATAATCAGACCGAAACCCATCCACCAATCCGGTGGTGCAAATGAAAAACACAGCCGGGCGTCCATCTTTCGCCGCCAGCCGCACGGTCGAGCCCGAACGCGTTGCGTCCGTCAGATAAGCTGGCTCGCCCCATTTCAGTGTCTCGGTCAAAGGTCCCGCGTCAACCTCGCTTGCCACCTCAAACAAAAGCAACCGCACCTTGGTCAAAGCAGCGCGCACAGGCGCAGGATATCCGTCCATCACAGCCACTACCTCAGGCGGCATCGCATAGTTCACTTCAGCTTGTCCCAAATACGCTCCTCCGACGGCTCAACATACGCAATGCGCCTCGGTCATTCCGAAGCTTCAAGACTCAGATTGCCCAAGGCATCGCCGCGTGCAACCCAACCAGGTTCGATCAGAATAGTCGTATCCAATTGTTCAAGGATTGCGGGCCCGTCAATCACCGCGTCCAAGGGCAATTGATCGCGCTGGTAAATTGGTGTTTCGAATGCCCCCTCCTCAAACACAACCTGTCGTGCGCCGGAGGCTTCTGCGACCTCGCTCCGCCCTGACGGATCGACCAGAGAAGCTAAATCGATCGGGTCCGAGACACCGATGACAGAGCAATTCGCATTCACAAGCCGCGCCTCAATGCCCTCCAGCGCCACCTTGAACCGTTCCCAATAGACGGCCTCGAAGCCGGCACGCAGATCGCCCCGTGTCGGGACACCGCTCGCCAGATCAACACGAACCACATGGCTTTGCCCGATAAATTGCATATCGACCGAAAAACGTTCATGCACTTCACGGATCGCCACTGTTTCCTCGGCCAAAGCGGCCCGCCCCATGGTCGCCTGACTGGCAAATAGTGCATGGAGCGCTTCAACATCCATGCCGTCCAGCGGCGCATTGACGGTGCGCACGAAATCATGCCGCAAGTCTGCGACGACACAGCCAAGTGCGTTGGTGATGCCCGGTCGGATCGGGACAAGCACGCGCGGCACAGACAATTCGCGCGCCAGCGCGACGGCGTGAAGCGGCCCCGCACCACCAAACGCGAAGAGGGCAAAATCCCGTGGGTCGGCACCGAGCGACAGTGAAACCATACGGATTGCCCCCGCCATCTTCGCATTGGCCAAACGTATCACTGCTTCTGCCGCGCCTTCGGCGTCGACCCCGAGCGGTGCGCCAAGTTCGCGTGCGAAGATATCCGCCACCGTCTCCCGCGTGACCCCGCCGACCACCGCAAGCTCCGCGGGATCAAGACGCCCCAGCAACAGATTTGCATCCGAGATCGTTGGACGTGTGCCGCCACGACCGTAACAGATGGGTCCGGGGTCGGCGCCCGCGCTTTCCGGCCCGACCTCAAGCAAACCTGCGGCGTTCACTCGGGCAATTGAGCCGCCACCTGCGCCAACAGTGCGCACATCCACCATAGGCACATGGATCGGCATGGCGTATTCGATCTCAATCTCGTTGGAAACGGGAACCAGCCCATCCCGGATAAGCGCCACATCCGTCGACGTGCCGCCCATGTCATAGGTGATGAGATGATCGACGCCGGCGGCGCGTCCAATGTAGGCCGCCGCCATAACGCCCGAAGCCGGGCCTGACATGACCGTTTTTGCCGCCTCCCGCGCCACTCGTTTCGAAGACACCATCCCGCCATTGCCGTTCATGACCAGAACATCGCCTGGATAACCCTTTGCGGCGAGTTCATCGCGCAAGCGCGCCATGTAGCGTTCCAACAACGGCTGAACACTGGCGTTAACGGCCGCCGTGACACCCCGTTCAAATTCGCGGGTTTCCGACAAAAGCCCATGGCCCATGGTGATGAAGTCGTTCGGCCAAAGCGCGGCGGCGATCTCCGCGGCACGAAGCTCATGCGCCGGATTGGCGTAAGCGTGCAGAAAGTGAATGACAAGCGCCTCACAGCCCACATCCCGCAGATGCATCACAGCCTCGCGCAGCGCAGCTTCATCCAGCGGGGTTACGACGTGGCCCGCAGCGTCTATGCGCTCAGGCACTTCCAGACGCAGATCTCTAGGGATGACTGGGTGAAACTCACCCTTCATTCCATAGGCTTGCGGTCGGGTCCGCCGCCCCAACTCCAGCACGTCACGGAACCCGCCGGTCGTGATCAAGCCGGTCTTGGCCAGCTTCCGTTCAAGAACCGCGTTCGTCGTCGTGGTTGTGCCATGGACGATCAGGTCAAGCGCTGGCAGTTCCACGCCGGCTGCTTCAAGCGCTGCAAGAACCCCATAGGCCTGGTTTTCGACTGTCGTTGGCGCTTTGGCGATTTGTAATCTGCCATCCGGCCCGATCATCGCCAGATCGGTGAACGTGCCCCCCACATCAACGCCAACCAGTCC
>JBCDBR010000057.1:0-2675 GCA_039183205.1 Pseudomonadota bacterium
ATGAACCATTCGTCTGCATTCTGGTCTGCGGTGGAACGCATACACGGGCCGTTTGACGCGCCGCGCCTTTGGCTGCGGCACCAGGGTGGTGAGCTGCATCGGTATCGCTTCGGGGATTAGGCCTTGACGCCTGCTTTTTTGTGATCACAAATCGATTCATGATGATGCAATCACGCCCGCCTGATGCAGCCCCTCTGGCCCACGAACGCGTATATCGCGCGTTGCGTGCGAAGATTATGCAAGGTGCGATCCAACCGGGCGAAGCCTTGACGTTGCGGGGCATCGGCAAGTCATATGGCGTTTCCATGACACCAGCCCGCGAGGCGGTGCGCCGGCTGGTGGCCGAAGGCGCCCTGACGCTCTCGTCCTCCGGCCGGATCTCGACGCCTGAACTGAGCAATGAACGGATTGAGGAGCTCGCGGCGCTGCGCGCGCTGATCGAGGTGGAATTGGCCAGCCGGGCGCTGCCGCGGGCGCATATGGCCCTGATAGAGCGGTTGCAAAGCATCAATACTTCGGTCGCCGAAGCCGTCGCGCATCGAGATGCGGTCAGCTACATCCGCACCAACCTTGAGTTTCACCGTACGCTTTACCTGCGCGCGCAGGCGCCCGCTATGCTGGCAATGGCCGAGACGGTTTGGCTCCAGATGGGGCCGACCATGCGCGCGCTCTACGGCAAGTTGCGCCGGAAAGAGCCGCCTCAATACCACCGCCTGATCATCGCTGCTCTGCGCGCCGGCGACGAGCCGGGCCTGAGACTTGCAGTGCGATCCGATGTAACGCAAGGGCTGCGCATGCTGGCAAGCTAGGTCTCGCGAAGTTTTCGCGGCGCGCCGTACCCTCAGGCGGCGAGACCCTTTGATCCGATATCGAGGAATTTGCGCCGGCGATCAGCGATCAGCTTGTCGGGATCCTTGTCCGCAAGTTCGTTGATCATTTCTTCAACTGTGCGGCCCACAGCCTCGATCGTGGCGCGTTTGTCGCGATGGGCTCCGCCAAGTGGCTCTGCAATGATCCGGTCGATCACGCCCAGTTGCTTGAGATCCTGTGCGGTCAGCCGCAGCGCTTCGGCTGCTTCGCGCATTTTCTCCGCGTCTTTCCAAAGGATCGACGCACAGCCTTCCGGGCTGATGACCGAGTAAACCGAATGCTCCAGCATGGCCACGCGGTTGGCCGTGGCGAAGGCAACGGCGCCGCCCGAGCCGCCTTCACCGATCACCACGGATACAAGCGGAACCCCGATCTGCAAGCATTTTTCCGTAGAACGCGCGATGGCTTCTGACTGGCCGCGTTCCTCAGCGCCTTTGCCGGGGTAGGCGCCCGGCGTATCGACCAATGTAATCACCGGCAAGCCAAAACGGTGCGCGAGGTCCATCAGGCGAATGGCCTTGCGGTAACCTTCGGGTCGCGACATGCCGAAGTTCCGCTCAATGCGGGATTTGGTGTCATTGCCTTTCTCATGGCCGAAAACCACGACTGGCCGATCGCCAAGCCGGGCGAGCCCCCCCATCACCGCATGGTCATCTGCGAAATTGCGATCCCCTGCGAGCGGTGTGTAATCCGTAAACAGAGCGTCGACATAGTCCTTGCAGTGCGGCCGTTCGGGGTGACGCGCCACCTGGCACTTCCGCCATGGAGACAGCGACTTGTAAAGGTCTTCAAGCATTGCGCGGGCCTTGGCGTCCAGGCCAGAGGCTTCGTCGGCGACGTCCATCTCCGTGTTGGTGCGGGCCATTGCACGCAATTCTTCCGCCTTGCCTTCGACCTCGGCCAGGGGTTTCTCGAAGTCCATGTACTGCGTCATCTGTCGCTCCATCGCTCTCGCGCCTTTATATGGCGCGGTGCGGGCCGCAATGCAATCGGCTCAGACCGGCTTGAGGATCGGGTAAAGCGAAGCCATGAGCAAGGCAGCCATGGTCCAGTTGAACGCGCGCAACCGGGCGGGGTTTGTCAGGAACCGCGCCATTTGCTGACCGAGCGCGGTCCACAAGCTGACCGAGGGCAGATTGACCCCTGCGAAGACGACGGCGACGATTAAGAACGCCAGGAACGTCGCATCCGGCGCATAAACGGCGAGTGCGGTCAGGGCCATGGCCCAAGCTTTTGGATTGACCCATTGAAAGGCTGCGGCTTCGAGAAACGTCATCGGGCGGCCACCCGCATCACCCGGGCGTGCTGGGGCCGCATTTGCAATTCGCCAGGCGAGCCACGCCATGTAGATAACTGAGACCACTTTCAAGACGGTGTGACTGACTGGATAGGCAGCGAACAGCCCCGCAAGGCCTGCGCCGACCAGAATGATCATGACCGCAAACCCGATGGAAATGCCCAGCATATGCGGTATCGAGCGTGCGAAACCGAAATTTGCGCCTGATGTCAGCAACATAAGGTTGTTTGGGCCCGGCGTTGCGGAGCTGACGAAAGCGTAAAGTGTGAGCGCTGCGAGGATTTCCATTGTCAACTTGCCGGCCTTGATTGCGTCAGCACAATAAGTGTCCATCTCGGTCAGCGGATGATTGCGTTAACGGCCGTTTTTTGATTATTTTCGCAATGGATGGGAGAAATTGACGAAAAATCCGAGCAGATATTGCGTGAACTAACACGCAACGGGCGGATCAGCAACATCGAACTTGCGGATCGGGGGGGGTTATCGCCCTCTTCTACCATGCGTCGCG
>JBCDBR010000058.1:0-2541 GCA_039183205.1 Pseudomonadota bacterium
CCGATACGTTCTTGCACCGCTACCTTCGTTCGGCCCGGGAAGGGGCGCTTAACAGCCTCCGTTATGCTATTTGCGGCGCGGAAAAGGTGCGCGATGAGACCCGTTCGCTTGCGCGCCGGAAATTCGGGTTCTCCGTCCTGGAAGGCTACGGGGCGACCGAGGCCGCACCGGTTATCGCGGTGAACCAGCCGGGCGATATCCGCCCTGGCACAGTTGGCAAAATCTTGCCGGGGATTGAGACCAGGATCGAAGAGATTGCGGGCCTTGAAGGCGGCGGTCGTCTCTTTATCCGTGGGCCGAATGTCATGACCGGCTATATCGATCCCAAGACCAAAGCGCTCAATCCGCCCGAAGAGGGTTGGTACGACACGGGTGATGTCGTGCAGATTGATGGCGGCGGCTATATGGCCATCCGCGGCCGGGTGAAGCGGTTTGCCAAGATCTCTGGCGAAATGGTGAGCCTTGCGGTTGTCGAAAACTGCGCCAGCGTGGTCTGGCCTGATGCCGTTCACGCAGCGGTCATTTTGCCTGACGACAAAAAAGGTGAGCAGATCATTCTCCTTACGGAGGAAGAGGATCCGCGCCGTGACGACCTCCTCTCGTGGTCGCAGACCCACGGTGTGCCAGAACTCGCGGTGCCTAAGCGCGTCATGCATATCGAAGCGATCCCGCTTCTTGGCACAGGCAAGGTCGATTACATCACCCTGCAGCGCCGCGCGGAGGAGCTCATTGCCGAAGCCGAGGAGGCGCCGCGCCAAGCGGCTGAGTGATGGGTGCAGACCATCGCCTCTTGAGAAGGGTCCTGACCGCGTCCTTTGAGGGCGCGGTGGTGGGCGTGGTCTTGACCACCGCCGTGGTCGGCGGCGCGTTCGCGTTCGGGCGGCAAGACATTTTGCAACATCCTGCTTTGCCGATCATGATTGTCGCCGTGGGCGCACTGGGTTTGATGCTGACAGGGCGTCTCTCGCGCAAGACTTTTGAGGATCGCTAGCGGTGCGGCCTAATCGCTCGGGCGGACAATAAAGGTCACGAGCACCCCGAAGAGTCCGAGCACGCCCCAGAGCGGAAAATCGAGCATGAGGTTGGCAATGCCCGCGGCGCCGGACGTGCCGAGGGGCTCAAGCGCGACGCCGGGGATCAAATTGATCACCTCGCGGGTCGTGCGCACCACCGGCTTGCCCGCTTCCAGCGTTGAGATCAGGTCGGCTCCGACCAGGGCCAAGGCGAGCGCGACGAAGGTCCACGCCGTCATTCGCAAGGTTTTCATGTCGACCCGCCTTTGCCACCCACATTCCTTGATTAGCGTCCCGACCCCTGCTTGCCAATGCCCCGAAGGCGCCGCTATGGGGCCTCGTTCGACGGACAGGTGGCCGAGTGGTCGAAGGCGCACGCCTGGAACGCGTGTAGGCGGGAAACCGTCTCGAGGGTTCGAATCCCTCTCTGTCCGCCATCGCTTCATAATGGGTACTCAACCCTGCCAGAACCCTGAAGGGAAGCGACGTTCGGGTGGTTCGAAACCCCTCATTTCGGCAGTATTGAAAACGGTCCGCGAGAACCAGTTTGAGCACGGTTTTGCGGTGTTCGGGTTTGCTGATTTCCCAGAGTTTATCGGGATTGCGAGGGATCGTAGAGCCGGTTCGAACAGCTCCTCGAAGGTGCTGTGCGGTTTTGTGTTTGACGCGAGCTTTTCGGCGATCACCGGCTTGTCGCATTCGAGGCTCGCGAGGCGCATTTCTTAAGCAGCAATGACTTTTGGATCTTCTGCATCGATCAGGCGGTCCAGAAGCGACGCAGATGTCTTTTCCTTCTCAAGCGGTATGCGTGTGGCGCCTTCCTCCGCCGTAAGCTGCACCCAGATGTCGCGGAAACATGCGCCGCGGGAATGTGATAAGCTGGCGGGACGGTTCGAGCTTCTGCAGCAAATCGGCGAACGCGTTCTCCATCGCATCGCGTTTGATCGACGTTCTGTAGACAGAACAATACGTCTTGCCGCCGCGTCCGGTGGACCAAGAGCCCGCCATGGCGTTCCCGCAGCATGTGCGGGCGATGTTTCCCTGCAGAATGAAGTCCTGACTGAGACCGGTGCGTGTCGGTGCCTATGCGTTCTCTTTCAGCCGTCTTTGGACCTTCAGATAGGTCTCGTCGTTCACAGGCCCCTTGTGCTTGCCTTCACGAAGGGAGATGCCCTTTCGGTTTTTGGACTATGCCTGCTAGATCACGCGGGTAAGGATGCGGTTGGCTGCTTCATCGGCGGCAACGCTCTGATGGTTTTCCGCGAATTCCTCTTGACTCTGCAGCCAGTGCATCACACCCGCGGCGGTCGCTGGTCTTATTGTGCGGGTGCGGATGGTATATCGATATCCTTCAATGTGCTCGGTAAACGGATGGCCCAGATGCATGGTTATAGCTCATGGCTAAGTGGCCGCGGAATACAGGTCAGCGCCACCGTTTCTCGGTCGCCAGTTTCAAAGCGGCCTCCATTAAATGATCATCTCGGCCCAGATCCCAACAACGCCTTGCTGTGACATGACCTGCCGGAGA
>JBCDBR010000059.1:0-2361 GCA_039183205.1 Pseudomonadota bacterium
GGATGGCTAAGCCTCAGCTTCAATCGCCCTGAAAACCGCAACGCCTTAACTGACGAGCTGGTCGGTGAGCTGACCGAGACTCTGGAGATGGTTAGACCCGACCGAACGGTTCGCGGAATTACGCTGCGCGGAAAAGGCGGCGTCTTCTGTGCCGGGGGCGATTTAAAGGCGTTCCAGTCGGGCTTTCATGGCGATGCTGCAAGTCCCGAGCAGGTTGCGAAAGCCAATCGCGCCGGCGGAGAACTGTTCGAACTGATCAACACAATGCCGCAGGTCGTCGTGGCGCTTGTAGATGGCCCGGCCGTCGCAGGCGGTATGGGTATGGTCTGTTGCGCTGATGTCGTGGTCGTCACGAAAGGCGCCAAATTTGCTTTGACCGAAACGCAGCGCGGCATCGTGCCCGCGCAGATCGCCCCTTACATCGTTCGCCGATTGGGGCTGCGTCACGCACGTCGTTTGATGCTGACCGGGCAGAGGTTTTCTGGCCAGCAGGCCGAGGAGTACGGTCTGTCTGACTTTCTTGTTGACGATGCGTCCGGCTTCGACGGCGTTGAAGCAGAGATCATTAAGGATGTGATGCGCTGCGCGCCCGGTGCAAACGCTGTGACCAAACAGGTTGTTCAGGCCGTACCCTATCTGTCTACCGATGAGATGAAGGATTATGCCGCCGAAGGGTTCGCACGCTGCATGTTAAGCGATGAAGGCAAAGAGGGAATTGCTTCTTTTATTGAGAAGAGAAAACCGTCCTGGGCAGAGCAGAGCTAGGTAAGCTGATGAGCAAGAAAACAGGACCGTTCAAAAACTTGCTAGTCGCCAATCGCGGCGAGATTGCCTGCCGGGTAATGCGAACGGCGCAGCGCATGGGTTTGCAGGCGATTGCCGTCTATTCTGAAGCGGATAGGGGTGCGCCTCACGTTCAGATGGCAGATAGCTCTTTTCTGCTTGGCCCCGCGCCCGTTGCCGAATCTTATTTGTCAGTCGATCGTGTGATTGAGGCGGCCCGGGAAACCGGCGCTGAAGCGATCCATCCCGGTTATGGCTTTTTGTCGGAGAACGCAGCTTTTGCGCGGCGGTGCGAAAGTGAAGGCTTGATTTTTGTGGGTCCGAATGTCGAGGCCATTGAGTTGATGGGCGACAAGGCGCAGTCGAAGCGACGGATGATCGAAGCGGGCGTGCCGTGTATTCCTGGCTATCAGGGCGACGATCAAAGCGATGAGACATTGCTTGCGGAGGCGGCAAAGGTTGGCTTCCCCCTTATGGTCAAGGCATCAGCCGGCGGCGGTGGCCGCGGCATGCGACTGGTTCAGAAAAAGAAAGACCTTGCGAGCGCGATTAAACTGGCGCGCAGCGAGGCTGAAAACGCGTTTGGGTCTGGCGAGCTTATTCTTGAGCGTGCGGTGATGCAGCCCCGCCATGTCGAGATACAGGTTTTTGCCGACACGCATGGCCATGTGCTGCATCTCGGTGAGCGCGATTGTTCGGTTCAGCGGCGCCACCAGAAAGTGATTGAGGAAGCGCCGTGCCCGGTCATGACCGAGGCGCTTCGCGACGCGATGGGGCAGGCGGCGGTTAGCGCTGCCCGAGATGTCGACTATGTGGGCGCCGGAACGGTGGAGTTTCTGCTCGATAAGAATGGCGAGTTTTTCTTTCTCGAAATGAACACAAGGCTTCAGGTGGAGCACCCGGTAACAGAGATCGTCACGGGTCTTGATCTGGTCGAGTTGCAATTGAACACCGCAATGGGCGCGCCCCTGCCGCTGCAGCAGGGCGATGTCGAACTAAACGGATATGCGATTGAAGCGCGGCTTTACGCCGAGGATCCTTACCAAGACTTTCTTCCTGCAACTGGACCAGTTGACCTCTGGCAGCCCGTCTCCGGAAACGGCATTCGCATTGATGATGGTATTGCAACCGGAGGCGAGGTCTCGCCCTATTACGACCCTATGCTCGCGAAGGTTATCGGCTACGGTCAGACACGCGGCGAGGCGAGACAGCGGCTGGTCTCGGCCCTGGAACGGTCCGCGCTGTTTGGCGTTGTCAGTAATAAGCGTTTCTTGATGGACGTGCTTGAGCGCCCTGGCTTTACTCAGGGGCGGGCGACCACCGCCTTTATTGCAGAGAATTTTTCGGAAACCGACCTGGCAGCAAAACCCGTTTCGGCAGAAACTGCGGCGATCGCCAGCATTTTGCTGTTTGAGCAAAATCGCCGCAAGAGCGTCGGGTGTTCGACCGGTCTGCCTGACGCGTTGCTGAACTGGTTTGGGTCGACGCCCCTGGCGACCCCGTTCCGGTTTAGTGTTCTCGATGACGTCGTAGAGGTCTTTGTGACGCCGCGTTCGAACGCCCTTTACGACATCACTA
>JBCDBR010000060.1:0-2209 GCA_039183205.1 Pseudomonadota bacterium
GATGCCCACGCACTTAATCCTCCTCGCCGCAGGCGAGGGTTCGCGCATGCAGTCGGAAACGCCCAAGGTCCTCCACAAGATCGGCGGCGTGCCGATGTTTGCGCATGCGCTTGCTTCGGCATCCGCATTGGATGGAAAGCGTGTGGTCGTGGTCGGCCACGGTGGCGCAGAGATTGCGAGTACAGCCCAAGCAATTGCTCCAAACATTCTAATTGCGGATCAGACCGAGCAGTTGGGAACAGCCCATGCCGTCGCACAGGCCGCGGACGCATTGCAGGATGCGGGAGGCGATGCCCTCGTTCTCTATGGCGATACGCCGTTCATTCGCCCAGACACCATTGCCCGAATGCAAAGGCTGCGCAACGCGGGAGCAGATATCGTTTTCTTAGGCTTCGAAGCCGCGGACCCAGCACGCTATGGCCGGATGATCACCGATGGGAACACATTGGCGCGCATTGTTGAGTTCAAGGATGCCGATGAGGCAGAGCGTGCCGTGACGCTGTGCAACTCAGGCGTGGTTCTGGCGGGCACTGAGACCTTGCTTCGCGTCGTGCAGACGGTCGGAAACGACAACGCGGCAGGCGAGTTTTATCTGACAGATATCCCGGCACTCGCTGCCCAGGAGGGGTTGATCACGAAGGTGACCACCTGTGACGAGGCCGAAACGCTGGGCATCAACACGCGCGCCGATCTGGCCGCCGCAGAAGCCGTTTTCCAGCAAACCGCACGGGCGGACGCGCTCATGGGTGGCGTCACATTGCAAGCCCCAGAGACTGTGCATTTTGCGGCAGATACCGTTATTGGCCGAGACGCCGTCGTTGAACCTTTTGTCGTGTTTGGGCCGGGTGTAACTGTGGAAAGCGGTGCACATATCCGGGCTTTTTCCCATATTGAAGGCGCCCATGTTGGCGCTCACGCTGTGGTTGGGCCCTATGCCCGGTTGCGCCCCGGGGCAGAGCTCTCAAACAACGCACGCGTTGGCAACTTCGTCGAACTCAAAAATGCTGACATAGGCGAAGGAGCTAAGGTTAACCACTTGAGCTATATCGGCGACGCCAGCGTCGGCGCGCGTTCGAATATCGGTGCAGGGACAATCACCTGCAATTACGATGGTGTTTTCAAACACCGGACGGAAATTGGAGCCAATACCTTCATCGGCTCGAACACCATGCTGGTTGCCCCGGTCAAAGTGGGCGACGAGGCAATGACCGCCACCGGCGGCGTCATAACGCTGGATGTCCCGGATGGCGATATGGCTGTGGCGCGCGCGCGGCAAGTCAACAAACCCGGGTTCGCCCGCAAACTTTTTTCTCGGTTACGCGCGGCGAAAGCGGCAAAGAAAGGCTGAAACATGTGTGGAATTGTCGGAATTCTCGGTGATCACGAGGCCGCGCCAATCCTGGTTGAGGCTTTGAAACGGCTGGAGTATCGCGGCTATGACAGCGCCGGGCTGGCGACGATCAACGATGGCGCTCTCGACCGACGGCGCGCCGTCGGCAAGCTTGTGAACCTCGCCGACCTTCTGGTCCATGAGCCCCTGCCAGGCCGTACTGGCATCGGCCACACCCGTTGGGCCACCCATGGCGCACCGACCGTATCGAACGCACATCCCCATCGCTCGGGTCCGGTCGCGGTGGTGCATAACGGGATCATCGAAAATTTCAAAACGCTCCGCGAAGACCTGGCTGCAAAAGGCTATGCGACCGAAACGGAAACCGACACCGAGACCATCTCTCTTCTCACGCAGAGCTTCCTCGACCAGGGGCTGGCGCCGCGCGATGCGGCAGAACAAACCATTGCACGGCTCGAGGGTGCCTTTGCCTTGGCGTTTCTGTTCGATGGCGAAGCCGATTTGATCGTCGCCGCGCGCAAAGGATCGCCGCTGGCCATCGGTTGGGGGGAAGGCGAGATGTATCTTGGCTCCGATGCCATTGCGCTCGCCCCGCTGACCGACCGCATCACCTATCTTGAAGAAGGAGACCGGGCTGCGCTGACACGCGCAGGCGCCGAGATCTGGGACGCCGAAGGGCGCGCGGCCAACCGTGAAGTGAGGCAAATCCAGATCGACACATCGCGTATCGACAAGGGCGGGCACAAACATTTCATGGCCAAGGAAATCGCCGAACAGCCCGCCGTGCTGGCGGATGCGCTGGCGCACTACGTGACCGATGATAGCCTCGCACTGCCGGACACAATGCCGGATTTCAGC
>JBCDBR010000061.1:0-2127 GCA_039183205.1 Pseudomonadota bacterium
GAGCGGACGCTGGTGATCGGCTCCCTTTCCAAGAGCCATGCGATGACGGGCAGCCGCCTTGGTTGGATCGTAGGGCCGGACGTGGCCATCAAGAACCTGATCAATCTCACCACGCACACCACCTATGGTGTGGCAGGTTTCATTCAGGATGCTGGAGAGTTTGCCTTAAAACGGGGCCAGATACTTGAAGATCAAATCGCCGCACCGTTTCGCCGTCGCCACGCAAGCGCCATGCGTCGGTTGACTGATCGCGGGATCGACACGGTGCCTTCCAACGCGTCCATGTACCTGATGGCCGACATACGACCGACCGGCTTATCGGGCGAAGACTTCGCGCACCGCCTGCTGGACACGCATAACATCGCGGTCATGCCTGGGGAAAGTTTCGGCGACGCCGCGCGCGGACACATAAGAATTGCACTTACGGTTGCCGATGATCGCCTTCATGCTGCGCTGGACACTTTGGCAATCCTCTACACGACCTTGACGGAGCAAGCCGCATGAGCTTTCGAGAGCTTCACAAACCGGGTGATCCGTTCATCTTGGCCAATGCCTGGGACATTGGATCAGCCAAGATGCTGGCCGCACTTGGCGCGCCGGCGATTGCAACCTCCTCTGCGGCACATGCCTTTACAATGGGACGGCCCGATGGCGGGCATGTCACGCGGGATGAGGCGCTCACCCATGCGCAGGACCTTGTTGCCGCCGTTAATGTTCCGGTGTCTGGCGACTTTGAGAACGGTTTTGGGCATTCGCCTGAGACCTGCGCCGAGACCGTTCGCCTCTCGGCGGAAGTCGGACTGGCGGGCATTTGCATCGAGGATGCGGCACTGCCAGACGATGCATCCTATCCATTTGACGAGGCCGTCGAGCGCATACGCGCTGCTTCAGCCGCCGCACGCGCATTGCCCAACGACTTCGTGCTGGTCGCCCGCGCAGACGGCGTTCTGAACGGGCACTATGATATCGAAGAAGCGCTGCGCCGTATCATCGCCTTTGACGCGGCCGGGGCGGATTGCCTCTATGTGCCGATCCCGAAAACCATGGGCGATCTAGCACGCGTCATCGCGGCAACCGATAAACCCGTGAATGTCCTTGTGGCTGGCCCTTACGCGAAGGAGGGTCGCGCGCATTATGCGGCGATGGGGGCAGCACGCCTGTCCCTTGGCTCTGCCCTCGCGCGCGTGACACACAAGGCGATCTATGACGCCGCTGAGGCGATGTTCGGCCCGGGTGATTTCGGTCCGCTTTTGAACGGCATCTCGGGCGGCAAAATCGACAAACTCCTCGGCTAGAAGGCTTCAACCTTTGGCATCAGGGGGCCTTTTGCGCTTCGCGTTGAAAGCCCGGTGACAGTTCGCAAAATGCCGCCCCGGTCTAAGACAAGTTGCCGGGGCACCATTCCCTCTGGCCAAGCGCTCCGGAACCCGATAGGCGGTCCGCAACCAAAAGGACCCCTCCCCATGGACCTCAGAAACATCGCGATCATCGCGCACGTCGACCACGGGAAAACCACGCTTGTCGATGAATTGCTTAAGCAATCCGGTGCTTTCCGGCAAGGTGAGGCCGTCGCCGAGCGGGCCATGGATTCGAATGATCTGGAACGCGAACGCGGGATTACGATCCTTGCCAAAGCCACATCCGTCGAGTGGAAAACGACCCGGGTCAACATTGTTGACACACCGGGTCACGCCGATTTCGGGGGCGAGGTGGAGCGCATCCTGTCCATGGTGGACGGCGTTGTCCTGTTGGTGGATGCCGCAGAGGGGCCAATGCCTCAGACAAAGTTCGTCACGTCGAAAGCGTTGGCCCTTGGGTTGCGCCCGATTGTGGTGCTCAACAAGGTCGACAAACCGGATGCCGAGCCGGATCGCGCCCTGGACGAGGTGTTTGACCTTTTCGCGGCCCTGGACGCGGACGAAGACCAACTGGACTTTCCGCATATGTACGCGTCCGGCCGCTCTGGCTGGGCCGATGCCGAGCTTGACGGTCCGCGTAAGGACCTCTCTGCCCTTTTCGACCTGATCGTCAATCATGTACCAGCGCCGCGACAACAATCGCGCACCGAGGACGATTTCTCGATGCTCGCAACCACGCTCGCTGCCGACCCCTATCTTGGGCGTTTGC
>JBCDBR010000062.1:0-1938 GCA_039183205.1 Pseudomonadota bacterium
CGCATTGATCCAGGTCTGCCGGTCGGTGATTTCCAGGTCGCCGAACTTCGCGCCTTCGAAGAGACTCTCATCCAGGAATCTGGCAAAGGTAGATCGATCGTTCACACCGCCGCCGATGGCGCGTGCAAGATTGACCGGATTATAGGGCGATAGCGCCAGCCTGCTTTCGACATCTTGGATCAGATACCGCTCGCGAAAGCTTGGCAGTCCCGTGCGCCCCTTCAGCCCGAACCACGCTGCAGTGACAGACCCGCCTGAAACGCCAGAGACGACGCGCACCAAATCGGTCAGCGGTCGGCCATCAGGCGTTCTGGCTTCGTCGAGCACCTGCAGGACCCCGTGGGCAAATGCCGAAGCGCGTGTGCCGCCCCCCGAAAAGGCAAGCACGATGAAATCGCTTTCCAGGGCGTTCTCGTTCCAGGCCAACTCCACCACGTCACTCGGGTCCTGCGCTGCAACGGATGGATTTATGGGCGCGTTCAGCGCCGCACAGCCGCACAACGCTATCCCAGCCGCGAAAAGTGTTGCAGGTGCCCAAGCCATCAGAAGTCTCCCAAACCGCACGGGTTTCCTATATTCAGGACCGCGGTCTGGGCGCAATGTTCGACGCCCGCAGGTAGGAGGGCTTTTATGCGATGGTTTTTCCGGTTTGGCCTCGCGGTTTGCGCTTTCACCTCTGTAGCGATGGGCGCAGACAGGAAGCCGACTGGCGTTGAGCTGTCGGCATTGAGCGGTGATCTTTTTGAGGTCGCTGTGCGGATGAACGATCCGCTTCTGGCGATCGCGGCGGCGAAGTTGCGTAAAAGGATCGACTTCACGCCGGGAACTCTCGTGCCCGAGGGCGCAACACCCGCGACGGCGCAGTGGACAGAATGGACAGAGATGCTTGAAACCGCCAAAGCCATGGCGGGCGGCGACGCCGCTTTGCTGGATCTCGTCGACGATGTTGCAGCAGAATCTACGCGCGGCCGACTGGAAAGCCCGGCGCGGGTCGGCGGTGAAATTGCGACCGGCGAGAAACTGATCTATCGCGACGTGACATTCCAGGGCGGAGACTACGCCGAGGTCTACGTCGAAGGCTCGGGAACTTCTGATCTGAATCTCTATATTCGCCGCGTTGGCGGGCAACTCATTTGCTCTGACTCAGATGCCAGTGATCGGATCTACTGCGGCTGGGTCCCAGACCAGACGACATCATTCGATATCGAGATCACCAACAAGGGCGACGCCGCAAACCGGTACACACTCATTACAAACTGACGTCTGCGCGCCCATACTGCCTGAGCGGTACCTTGGTCCCGGCGACAATAGAAACAGCTATTGCGGTTTGATTTCAACGCGGATCGTGGTCGCTTTATCGGCGCTGCCTATTGTTCCCTCTGGTGCATCGAATGGGTGGCCAATCGTGTTGCCGGAAACATCTTCCAAAGCAGGCGCAATGCGAAGGACGAAGGTTCCCTCTGGCCAGGGCATAAATGGTGAGAACGTCCATCCGCCGCCATCGCTGTCCGCCTGACCCTTCACGCGGGCGCCGTTTTCGTCATGCAGCGAAAGATGCCGAAGCGCCGCAAAACGATGGATGATGCGATCAAACGCGACGGAGAGCACTGCGCTGCTACCTGCTTGCGGCGTCATGACTTGCCAGGCCGCCGGGGCAATTTTACCGTGCTCGTCAGGGCCGACGCGGAAAGACATCTCAACATTTTCGCCGAGCGGCACACCTTCTGCACTTTGCATCTGTTCAGAGACGACAAGCCGATAACTCTCTCCTGCCCGCAGCGGCGTGCCTGCTTTAACGTTCGGTCCGACTGCTTCCTTCAACCGGCCCGGGTCAAACAACAGCGTCGCACGCGTTTGAGACGCGTCCCAAAGCTCTGTCTCAAGCGACAGGAACGGCTTTTCCACCTCAATTCCGTCTCGCGAGAGCAACGTAACCGA
>JBCDBR010000063.1:0-1867 GCA_039183205.1 Pseudomonadota bacterium
GAGGTTCGCCAGCGTGAATGATTTACCGATCCCGCCCTTGCCGTAGATCGCAATGATCTGGGTTTTCTTGGTCGGTTCCTCGGCAATAAGATCAGCCAGATCCTCGTGCGCCTCGTCGCGCAGCCGCTGGTCGAAGTCTTTTAGGTTCGGGACGTCGAGTGTCATACGGCATTCCAATCAAGGATCATTTTCAGGCAATCGGCCTCACCGAACGCCGTTTCGTATGCTCCGGCCGCCGCATCAGCGGGCCGGGCGTGTGTGATCAGCCCGTCAAGCGACAACGCCCCCGCCTCTACAAGCTGTCTGGTGGCCGCGAGGTCATCGTGGGTCCATTCGGCGGCGATCCGGAAGCGCGCCTCTTTCATAAATGCGGGCGGAAACGCGAAGCTGATCGGGTCAGAGTAGAAGCCTGCCAGGACAATCTCGCCACCCCGCTCGATGTGACCGATCAGATGGTTCAGAAGCCCCGCATTGCCCGACGCGTCGTAAATCGCGCGATAATCGCGCCGCGCGTCGGTTTCGGGATCGACGACGTCATATCCTACGGCGCCCCCGCGACGAGCAGGGTCGATTTCCCAGACTGTCGGCGCCGGCGCACCTGCGGCAATGGTCAGGCGCGCAAGAAGGCGTCCAAGCGTGCCGTGGCCAACGATCAGGTCCGGCGGTGCCTTGTCAAACCCGGCAATTGCATGGCGCGCTGTTGCGGCAAGCGCCAAAAGTGCGCCCTGGGCCCCAAGTTCCGGGTCGATTCGCGTTACACGATCAGCCGCAGTAACCAAGCGTTGCGCCGCACCGCCAAACAGCCCAAACGCCCCATCGAAACAGGCCGCACCAGGAACAAAGACGTGGTCGCCCACCCGGTATCCCGTATCTTGTCCGGCTTCGACGATCTCGCCTGCCGCCTCATAGCCGGGCACCAAAGGATAACCCATCCCAGGGAAAGGAGGCATCGTCCCGGACCAAAAGAGTTTTTCGGTCCCTGTCGAGATGCCAGAGAATGCGACGTCAACGACCAGATCCTCGGGACCTGGCTTATTTAACGCCAAGTCCGCCAAACCGATTCGCTTCGGCCCTTGGAGGATCACAGCTCTTGTCTGCAAGCTCAGCATTCCCTCTTTCTCGTTCGGCGCCTCGGGCGGCACCCGGCACAACTGCGCCAATACGTCGCATATGTCAGTTTAAACTGACACTCATATCTGTCAATTCTTTTAGACAGTTTGCGTCAGGTACGGACGTCAGCTTTTTCTGCGACCACCACACTGGTCACAAAGGGGCGATGGGTGGGGACAGAGCGCGCGGACTCGAACCCCGCGTCGGTCAGAAGCGACGCGATCTCGCTCGCTGATCGTGTTTTTCCGGTTCCCATCGCCAGTGTATACACAGCAAAATAGGCGTCACCCGCGCGCGTCGGGCGCGCGCCTCCGGACATCGGCTCGGACACAATCAATCGGCCGCCCGACGGCAAAGTCGCGTGGACCTTTGCCAAAAGCGCCCGCACGGTGTCATCAGAATGGTCGTAGAGCACACGCACCAAGCTGATCGCATCGGCGCCCGCGGGCAGCGGATCGTCACAGAAACTGCCCTCTGCCGTAGAAACCCGCTCCGTCAGCCCGGACGCCGCGATTCGCTGTGTGGCGCAAGAAACGACCTCTGGCAAATCGAACACCGTCACTCGAGCCTCTGGCGCAACCGCCGCAGCGGCAATCGCGAACGCTCCCGTACCGCCACCCACGTCCAGAAGATGCTGAACGCCCCGCAGCGACACCGTGCGAAGTGTTTCCTCAGCCACAAGCCCCTGGCTCTCTGCCATCAAGTCCGAGTACCGCGCTGCGACGTTCGGGTCCGACGCCGCTCCAGCTCCGAACAC
>JBCDBR010000064.1:0-1587 GCA_039183205.1 Pseudomonadota bacterium
GCACCGAGATGGTGATGCCGGGTGACAACCTGAAGTTCACCGTTGAGCTGATCGCACCGATCGCCATGGAAGACGGCTTGCGCTTCGCCATCCGCGAAGGCGGCAGAACCGTAGGATCAGGCGTCGTCTCCAAAATCATCCAGTGATGGTGTGAAAAACCGGGCGGGTCCAACACCCGCCCTAAAATATTTGGCGCGACGAAGCCCGGCAATGCAGCCGATCTTCCTCTCCGCTGCAACCCTTGTTCGGGGAAGATCAAAATGGCCATTCAAAGCCAAAACATCCGCATCCGCCTGAAGGCGTTTGATTACCGCGTTCTGGACGCCAGCACGCAGGAAATCGTCAACACCGCCAAGCGGACCGGTGCCGACGTGCGCGGGCCGATCCCGTTGCCGAATAAAATCGAGAAATACACCGTTCTGCGTGGTCCCCACGTGAACAAGAAATCCCGTGATCAGTTCGAGATTCGCACGCATAAGCGTCTCTTGGACATTGTTGACCCTACACCGCAAACCGTGGACGCGCTGATGAAGCTCGACCTGGCCGCCGGTGTGGATGTCCAAATCTCGGTTTAAGGGAGGGTAACAGATATGTTGCGCTCTGGCGTAATCGCAAAAAAAGTCGGCATGACCCGGCTTTTCATGGAGGACGGAAAGCAGATCCCTGTGACCGTGCTCCAACTGGACAAACTGCAGGTGGTGGCACAGCGCACCAGCGACGAGCACGGCTACTCGGCGGTGCAGCTGGGCGCAGGCACGGCAAAGGCAAAACGCACATCGAAGGCGATGCGCGGTCATTTCTCTGCGGCAAAGGTTGAGCCTAAGCGCAAGATCGCGGAATTCCGCGTGGCGCCCGAGAACCTGATCGCTGTGGGCGAAGAGATCACCGCGAACCACTACTTTGAGGGTCAGTTCGTCGATGTCTCTGGCACCTCGATTGGTAAAGGCTTTGCAGGTGCTATGAAGCGCCATAACTTCGGCGGTCTGCGCGCCTCCCACGGTGTGTCTATCAGCCACCGTTCGCACGGCTCCACAGGCCAGTGTCAGGAACCTGGACGGGTTTTCAAAGGCAAGAAGATGGCTGGTCATATGGGTGCGGCAAAGGTTACTACGCAGAACCTGCAAGTGGTTCGCACCGATGCAGATCGTGGTCTGATCATGGTGAAAGGGGCTGTTCCGGGCTCCAAGGGCGGCTGGGTCACAATCAAGGATGCGGTCAAAAAGCCGTTTCCTGATAACGCGATCCTGCCTGCGGCGTTGAAATCAGACGCAGAAGCGGCGGCGAAAGCGGCCGAAGAAGCAGCGGCAGCAGCAGCGGCGGAAGCCGAAGCAGAAGCCAAGCGTCTGGCCGAAGAGCAAGCTGAGCAAGAGGCGGCGGCGATGGAAGAGGCTGAGGCCTCAATCGCAGCGGACCAGGAAGCCGAAGCGACCGCGGATGATGGGGCCGAAGAGGCCGCACCTGCAGCAGAAGAGAAGAAGGATGGCGAGGCATGAAACTCGACGTGATCAAACTCGACGGCAAGAAAGCCGGATCGGTCGATCTGGGCGATGAGGTCTTTGGCCTCGAGCCACGCGCCGACATCCTGCA
>JBCDBR010000065.1:0-1547 GCA_039183205.1 Pseudomonadota bacterium
GCGATAGGACCGTGTTTAAGCTCGCCGGACGCGTAGCCTTCGGCATGAATGTAGCTGATTTCCTTGAGCTTTAGCGCGCCCTCAAGCGCGATCGGATAATGCACGCCGCGGCCGAGATAGATAACGTCGTGCGCTTTTGCGAGCCCCCTTGCGAGCGCCGCAATCGGCTGATCCAGTTGAAAACTATCGAAAATCAAGCGCGGGATATGCCCCAGTGCATCAATCAGCGAGACCTCGTGTTCGCGGTTCAATGTCCCGCGCGCTTTCCCAGCGGCAATGGCAGTCGCAGCCAACGCACAAAGCTGCGCTGTGAACGCCTTTGTGGACGCCACGCCAATCTCGGGCCCGGCAAGCGTCGGTAAGGCGAGATCGACCTCGCGGGCAATCGTGGACGTCGGAACGTTGACGACCGCCGCTGTTTTGAGCCCGGCTTCCTTGCAGTAACGAAGCGCCGCGAGCGTATCAGCGGTTTCGCCCGACTGGCTTGCAAACAGGGCAAGGCCGCCAGACGCAGGCAAGGCTGGTTGGCGGTAACGAAACTCTGATGCAATGTCAGTTTTAACCGGAAGACCGGCAAGCTGCTCGAACCAATACTCCGCCACGCAGATCGCGTAATAGGCCGTTCCGCAGGCCACCATGTGAAGATGCGTGACCGCCGTCCAGTCGATGGCATCACCATTATCGCCAGGAAGCTCAATCGACTGGTCGAGTGCATTGACGTAGGCGCCGATCGTCCGGGCGGTGCTGTCGGGTTGCTCGAAAATCTCTTTCTGCATGAAGTGGCGGTAATTGCCCTTTTCAGCCGCAGCACCGATATTCTGAACCGTCTGAACGCCCCGCGAAACGGGCGCACCGGCGGCGTCGAACACCTGATAATCATTTTGCGAGAGCACACACCAATCGCCCTCTTCGAGATAGATGACCCGGTTGGTGAAAGGCGAGACGGCGATGGCGTCAGAGCCCAAGAACATCTCGCCATCCCCGACACCAATGACCAGAGGCGAACCCTTGCGTGCACCAATCATCAGGCCGGGATGGTCTTCGAACATGATCGCCAGCGCAAAGGCGCCCCTAAGCGCCTTGAGGGCCTCCTGCACCGCCTTGTCAGGTGACAGACCCGATTTGAGATGATCGGCAATCAGGTGCGCAACGGTTTCTGAGTCCGTTTCGGTTTCAAAGACATGCCCTTTTGCCTCAAGTGTTTCGCGCAGCACCCGAAAGTTCTCAATAATCCCGTTATGGACCAGCGCGACGGGACCAGAGGCATGCGGATGGGCGTTCACGACCGTCGGCGCGCCATGGGTAGCCCAGCGCGTGTGACCAATGCCGCTAGTGCCGGAAAGCGGGTCACCGCTTAAAACGCCCTCGAGGTTTTTCAGTTTGCCCGCAGCCCGGCGACGGGCCAACGCACCGCCCTCCAGCGTTGCGACCCCGGCACTATCGTAACCACGATACTCCAGACGCCGCAGGGCCTCCACCAGACGCGGCGCCGCCGGTTCGCCGGACCCCAGAACGCCTATAATTCCGCACATGCTTGTACTCCACAC